>JAJZNA010000033.1 GCA_021848065.1 Microcaldota archaeon | reverse complement strand
TAATCCCAAGCTGAGCGAGAGGTTCGAGCTCTTCATAGCCGGCAAGGAGGAGGGGAACTGCTATTCCGAGCTCACGGACCCGCAGGAGCAGAGGAAGAAGTTTGAGGCGCAGGAGCTTGAACGGAAGAAGGGCGATTACGAAGCGCCTCCGAGCGATTCTGATTTCCTGGAAGCGATAGAATACGGAATGCCGCCAACGGCAGGCATGGGCCTTGCGATAGACAGGCTGGCGATGATACTGACAGATAACATATCCATCAAGGAGGTCATACCGTTCCCTGCAGTGAAGCCCGAGGGTAAGGCAGGCAGGTGATTTCCTTCAACTCTTGGAATATGCAAAGACCGCGGTAACGCTCTCCGAGATTGTACTGGTTCCGCCATAAATTATTGGAGGAGGAGGGGATGACGAGGCTGTACTTGCAACATATAGGGGGAACGGCCTGAAATAATAGCTGTTCACCGATACATTCAGTACTGAGATGTTGTATCCACTCCCAAGCGTGGCAGATGCCTGCTCTGTCGCGTTTTGCATTGCATCTGAGAGTGCAATTGGCCTGAGCGCGGCTATCTGGGCGTTGGAGAACTTTGAATAGATGCTGCTTACGTATACGTTTGGTATGGCCGAGAGTGCATTGACGGCTGCACCTGCCTGCGTCTGGTTAGGCAGAAGCGCAATCAGTCGCTCATCGGCTTCATATGTAACTGGATAGGAGCACTTGAATCTCGGATATAGCGTTGACGAGATCGTGTAATACGTGCCATTGCATATGGCCTCTACATTGTAAGACGAGGTTTCTATGTTGCTGAGATTGTCTCCCACATACGCATAGATGGTATTGTTAAGATTCCCCATTGTGGATGAGAGATTAGCCACTGCGTTTTGCGTCGTTGAACCGGTGCCGTTTACATTAATATACATCTGAGCCTGCGAAGGCTGGCCTCGGGCATAGCCGGTCGCAGTCACGGTGATAGCATGGTTAGTTGTGATGGTATTGCCCTGTGGTGGCGCGGTAGATCCGTATGAGTTGGAGTGGGTAATGGATACTATAGCAACAGCGCCAAGAAGCAGCACTGCTATCAGAGTCACCAGCGGCCATGCGTTGCCTTCTTTTGTCATTTCAAACACAACCATATATCTGGAAGACTGATTATTAAAGCATTTGGCAAAAGCAGGTTTTTTGTAGGTTTCTCATTCTCTGGAACAGGCGTATAGTCAGGCCACATCGCCATTTTTATTGGATGCTGGCGGAACAGTATCGAGCAGTTGCACTGCTATTTTATTGACTGAAAGTAGCCGGACATGGGCATTGTGGTCATGAAACATCGATTATTTAAGTTTTGCATTGCACGTATTGCTGTGACTTTATGGCAGGAAGAACCAAAAACCCGAGTCTTGGGAAGCGGGCCTTTGTTGAGGCTCTTGGAGTGTTTATATTCGTGATCCTGGGTGCAGGATCGGTTGTTGCAGCACAGTATGCAGGGCTGGGAAGCACAGGCTTGATCGTAATAGCCCTTGGCAACGGAATAGGCCTTGCGCTTGCCATTTCATTTGCCATGAACATCTCTGGCGGGCACATAAACCCTGCGGTGTCAATAGCGGCATGGGTGAAGGGCCTGATAAGCGGCAGGGAGGCAGTGGTATATATAATAGCGCAGGTGATAGGCGCTATCCTTGCAGGACTGGTGCTTGTAGCTCTTTATCCTGCATCGGCTGGTGTGCCCGTGCACTATGGCGCACCTGCATTGGGATCCGGAGTTACAGTAGTACAGGGAATACTATTCGAGGCGCTTATGACGTTCTTCCTTGTAATGATGGTTATGGGAACTATTGTAGACAGGAGGGCGCCGAAGATGGCTGGATTCGGAGTCGGGCTTGTGGTCATGCTTGATGTCTTCATAGGCGGATCATTCACAGGAGCTGCCATGAACCCTGCCAGGGCAATTGGTCCGGCCATAGCTGCGGGATTCCTGAACAACTGGTATGTCTACTGGATAGGCCCCATAGTAGGCGGCATAGTAGCTGCACTAGTGTACAAGTACCTCGTCGAATGAGACCTATCGAGCCATATTGATTGGGTGAATGTTCCTATCACGCAGGAATCCTCTTAGTCAATATGCCCGATTCATTTCATGTAGAAGACGACAGGCAAGCCCGGCATTTGCCCCCAGATCAAAAGCGATTGGTTGGGGCAACCTTTTTATAGTCATCAGTTAATAGAGTATTTGGCGATACTATGGTACAAGCCTATTGCGTTAAGTGCAAAGAAAAGAGAGAAATGAAGGATGCGAAGCAGGTTACCATGAAGAATGGTAAGAAAGCAACACAGGGAGTATGCCCTGTCTGCGGAACGAAGATGTTCAAGATAGGGGGCTGAATTGTGCTGAGACGCAGTACTCGACAGGAGTGCTGCGCCATCTTATTCTTCACTGTGCGCAAGCGATAATTAGCGTGTACAGCAGGAACGCTTACAGTCGCCGCTTATAGTCCTCGTATCCAAAGCTCTTAGCGGTCCTGAGCTTTCCGTCAAGGCCGTATATGGCTATGCTGGGCAGGCGTATGCCGTTGAATGTTGTAGTCTTGACAATAGAATAATGCGCCATGTCCAGAAATACAAGCCTATCGCCAGGCTTGAGCTTGGTAGCAAAAGAATAGTCGCCTATTACATCGCCGGCCAGGCACGTCATCCCTCCGAGGCGGTACGTATACTTATGCTCCCCCGGCTTTCCGGCACCGATTATTTCGGGGCGGTACGGCGACGCAAGGACATCTGGCATGTGTGCTTCCGCAGAGGTATCCAGTATGGCTATGTCCAGCTTGTTATGGATTATGTCTAGCACTGTTGCTACAAGGACCCCGGAATAGAGGGCAACGGCCTCCCCAGGCTCAAGATGCACCTGCACCCCGTACTTCTCCTTGAACCTGTTCACGATCCTGACCAGCAATTCCACATCGTAATCTTTTCTAGTTATGTGGTGCCCTCCGCCGAAATTGATCCATTTCATTTGCGGTATGTACTTGCCGTATGTGCGCTCGAAGAGCCTCAGCACCTTGGCCAGCTCTGCTGCGTTCTGTTCGCATAAAGCATGGAAGTGTATGCCGTCCACACCGGCAAGGTCTTCCCCTTCAAGGTCCTCGGGCAGCATCCCAAGCCTAGACCCGGGAAGGGTCGGGTTGTATAGCCTGGTCTTTACAGTAGACCTGCCAGGATTCACTCTCAGCCCCACCTCTATCTTGCGCTTGGATTCCTTCACCAGTCCGCGATACTTCTTCCATTGCGCTATTGAGTTAAATATTATGACATCGGAGTACCTTATTGCCTCAATGATGTCCTTGTCGGAGTATGCAGGCGCATAGGTATGCACCTCCTTTCCGAACTCTTCCCTTCCCAGCCTTGCTTCCATTGGTCCGCTCGCACATATGCCGTCAAGATACTTGCTCAGCAGCGGAAATGTCTCGTATGTGGCAAATGCCTTCAATGCCAGTAGCACCTTGGCTCCGGTCTTCTTCTTGACATGGCCAAGTATCTCCAGGTTCCTCCTGAGCATGCTTTCGCTCACTACAAAGCATGGGGTCTCGACGCTATCAGTAACGCTTTTGGGAAACCTTTTCTGTTCTTCTAGATGCATTTTCATAGTCATTCCGGAAGCTCGCCTTTAAAATCAACTGCCTGCCATGGCAGGCCGTACCTGTTCAGCGCGTTCATGAACTTGTCAGGGTCGAGCTGCTCAACATTGAATACGCCACTGCCTTTCCAGGTGCCGTTGAGCATGAGCATTGCTCCTATCATAGCCGGTACACCCGTAGTATAGGAGATCGCCTGTGCTCCGACTTCCTTGAACGACTCCGCGTGGTCGCAGACATTGTATATGTATACGGATTTCTTTTGTCCGGACTTCATCCCGGTGAATACGTTGCCTATTACTGTCTTGCCAGTATAATTCGTGCCGATCTTGGCAGGGTCGGGAAGAAGGGCCTTTAGGAACCTCAGCGGCACCACTTTCTTTCCTTCATAGTCAATTTCGTCTATCCTGGTCATGCCTACGTGCTGCAGGACCCTCAGGTGCGTAAGATAGTTCTCTGAGAAAGTCATCCAGAACCTTATCCTCTTGAGGCCCTTGATATTCATCGCAAGCGATTCCAGCTCCTCGTGGTAAAGCAGGTAGCTCTCCCTCTTTCCGACCATAGGATAATCAAAACTGAAGTGCACGCTCCGAGGATCCAAGATGGGCGGCGTCTCCACCCACTTGCCGTTGCTCCAGTGCCTTACCGCCTGTGTTACTTCCCTGATGTTGATCTCTGGGTTGAAGTTCGTCGCGAAATCATAGCCGTGGCTACCCGCGTTGCAATCCAATATGTCTATATAGTTTATCTCGTCGAAGAGATGCTTCTGGGCGTATGCGGAGAAAACGTTGGATACGCCAGGGTCAAACCCGCAACCCAACACTGCCATAATGCCCTTCTGCTTGAACCTCTCGTTGTAAGCCCATTGCTGCTTGTACTCAAAGTGGGCCAGCTCTGGGGATTCGTAGTTGGCAGTGTCGAGGTAATTGACACCAGTCTGCAGGCACGCGTCCATTATTGCCAGGTCCTGGTATGGTAACGCGACATTCAGAACAAGATCTGGATCGTGTTCCTTTATTAGCGATGCAAGATCCTTGACATTGCCTGCATCGACACTCGCGGTCTTTATCCTACGCCCGGTTCTGCCCTCTATCTCATTGGCTATCTGTTCGCACTTGGACAGAGTCCTGCTTGCAAGGACTATTTCAGAAAAAACGTCGTTGGCCTGCGCGCATTTGTGCGCTACAACGCGCCCTACTCCTCCCGCGCCTATTATCAGCACTTTTCCTATGTTATTACCTCTCCACAGCAATGATAAATTGCGCCGCTTCACATTAATAAGATTATCCGTCTTTTCAGGAGTTTATGCGTTCGAGTGTTATCTTGAATACCAGCGTATAACCTGCGAGGGGAGGATTGAAGTTTATTGTTACATTAGTCGCATTCACAGCGGTTATCCTGCCCTGCGCATAATGGCCGCTGGAATTGCTCGCCACGGTCATTCCGGCCGTGACTGTATTGTTCCCGAAGTAGGATCGCGGTACCACAAGTATCAGTGAAGGGTTCACTTCGCCATAGGCCTCGTTTGCAGGAATGGCAACCGTCTTTGTCTGGTTGACATGCATGCCGATAACGGCCTGCCCGAACCCGGATATTATGGCATTAGAGCCCACCACAAAACTGAGTGGCGTCTGTCCGACATTGGTGCTGAATATTGTGCCGTTTGTAAATGACCCGGTGTAGTATACGCTGACATTGTCGCCGACCTTTGCCGTTGTGCCTGTGGCGCTTGCAGTGGATATGTATACTGCAAGTATTATTGCCGCTACGATCACAGCGGCTATTCCGTAGAGTAATCGGCTTGCTATCTTTTTCATTGCATCACTAACAATTGCCACAAGAAGAATTTAAATTTATAGGTAATGGGTCAGGGTTTCTGCACATGGGCATGGTGCACCTCTATTTTCAGCAATATCCTGTCGCCGTGCTGCCTGTAGTTAGCACCGGTGTATTTCTGTGAGAGCTTGTCGACATGCTCCTCTGCGCCTGCCTTTGTCATTTCCACAACCTTGCCTCTCAGGAAGACCGCATCGTAGGGATCGTCAATGCTGAATATGCTGAGTGCCACTCTGGGATCACGTCTTACGTTCTTCGCTTTAACCCTGTCCTCAGTGGTATTGATAAGCACAGTATCGCCATCCCTGTCGACCCATGTCACGGTCACTTGCGGAGATCCGTCCGGCATAAGCGTGGCTATGTTAATGAAGTTCTTTCCGTCCATAAGCTTCTTTGCCTTGCTCGGGAGTTCCATAAAAACACCGCATAGTAATATGCATGGCATGCTTATTAGCTTGTTGTCCGCGTGATTCACTTACAGCTGCTTTTTGCCCACGATGCTGTGACATTCCTGAGATTACGCATCAGATGGCGGCGCTTGGATCCTTTGCAGGATTCAATTCCATGCTGCCGTCTTCCAGCCGAGTCTTAGGGTTCTTCGTATTGCAAAGATTATGCATGACGGGTCAGTTCATGGAAGGAGGCGGCGAGCGGTCTATGATCCTTAACCTCTCCACGTATTGTATGTATGGATCTATGGCCTCGGCAAGCTGCGGCTGTGGCAACATGCAAAGGTACTTTATCCTATGCTCGAATTGCCCTTCGGAGAGTTGGCCAAGCGAGACACTTTGCGCCAGATACACCGTGTATGGCGCCACATAGGACCTGTAGCTTGAAGAGCCCATCTGGTAATCGTTATTGGATAGAAGGTCATGCACATGCACATTGCGCATCAACCTGAAGATCTCGGCGAGCTGCGTGTTGGAGAAATTGCCTCCTGCAGCGCCGCGCAAATACTCGGTAGTAAGGACCTGCTGCACAGGCTTGAGATCCACGTATGATGATAATGTAGCCAGCAGGGATTCGCGCGAAGCTGCATAGACCAGATCATTGCCATGGTACAGCATCTTGTCCATGAACTCACCGAGCATGTCCGTTATTATTGTATCGTTGCCCTTGAGCAGGCTGCCATCATCAAATGGCTCTAGTATTCTTTTCATGAAATCTCTCTGCAACAGATGGCCAGCTTCCTCGGCCGCATCTTCGTCGATGTTCATGTATCTGCCCATTAGGGAGAGCATGAACCTGGCCAGGCGGGGGTGATCGGAATAGGCCATCACCGTGTCTGCGACTATATCGCTGCAGAATTCTTCAACGAATTTGACCGGAGCCTCTCCCACAACAAGTGTAAAGTCCTCCCTTGCCAGTTCATCTCCTCCGCGCTTCAGATACAAGGCCCCGCAATATCGTTCGATTCCGTCAAGTATTACAGTTATGAGCTCGGGGATGGACCTATATTTGAGCATCGGCATTAGAACACGGTCAACTATGCCCATGTCCTCTATGGCCATTGCGTGATTTGCAATGACAGAGTATGCGCCGAAGAGCTGGTTTGGATTGATGCCGCTTAAGAGCTCCATTAGTTCCCGGCCGTGATCCGTACGTATCAGGCGTATGTATCCGAAGAACATGTCCTCGCTGTCATCTTCCTTGTCGTGGTAAACCAATGCAGCATTGCTTATCCCATTGACAACGCCATGCAGTGCTGCGCTGCCAGAGTAGGATTCCGCGGTCTCCAGTACATAGCCATCGCGCATCCTCTCGGAGATGAGCTCCATGCAGTCATGGTGTTCCATGCATTCCTCGCAGTCTTCCGAGAGCGCAACTTCAAGCATTCCGAGGACCTGGGTCACTGAATCGCCGAATCGCTTGTATGTGGAGACAAGCCCTGCCGCCTCTGCCACGGCGCTTGCGCCGTACTTCAGGGCTATTCGCTCCATGTCCTTGAGTATAATGCCGTTGAGAGCACTATCGCAAGTCAATGCTCCTGCAACTGCATTTTTTGCTCCTGGCCCGGCCACGCTGCCTATTCTGTCCAGAATTGTTGCGCTTCTATCAGCGTATCTACCCTCCATGCAATGACACAGCTCAATCAGGTTGCAATACTGTATTATAAATAATTTACCTGCAACTCAGTTCATTGATGGCGAGCCCCTGAGGCTCTCCACGTAGCTGAGCATCTGGTAGCGTTCCATCTCGGCAGAAAGGCCCTTGAGCGAGAGCGCAAGCAGGTAAATCACGTTTTCCCTGAAGTTTTCAGGGGTAATATCTCCCTTAGCTGCCTGGTGTGCCAGTTCCATAACGCGCTTGCCCACCATGAACTGCGCGGAGAAGTTGGGTATGTATGCCCTTTCGAGAAGGCTCTCTACGTAATCGTGCTTCATCATCTTAAGCATGTATGCAAGCTGCTCGTCGCTGCTTGTCTCATCTACTACCCTACACATGTACTCCATAGCGAGGGTCATTTGCACCCCAGGCATTCCCTCATGCCTGTCGAGCAGGTCCAGGAGCACGGTGCGTGAATCCGCGAATTGGGCTTCTGACTCGATCATCTTTTGTATAAATTCTGTAATTGCCTGGTGCACAGGATTATCCTGATCCTCAAGTATGTCATAATCATCAAAGCAGCGTATTATCCTCTTCATGTAACCCTTGCGCACCTGCCTGGATGCCATAAACGACATCTCCTCCCCAAGATTCTCATAACCGACCATTATGGGGAATATTATCCTTGCAAGCGTCTCGCTTTCCGAGTATTCGAACACTGCTCCGCTAACAGCATCGCTTGTCGCACGCTGGAGATATAGGGTGGGAGAGGCAAGTATGGTATGCCTGGCATTCTCGTCTATGCCCCTTATCATGCCCATCATGTCTCCAAGCCGCTCTAGTGCAGTAGTTATGTCAAGCAGTATCCCAGGCATGCCCTTGTATATGGCAAGCCTGGAGAGTGTCCTGTCAACGAGCCCGGGATCGCCAGAGATGCTTGCATACTGCTCTACCGAGGCGTAAAGTGTGAATATGGCACCATCATTAAGCGGGCCTAGGGACTTGGAGATGTCCCTGCCGTACTCCTTGCCAAGTGTCTCGACAAGACCCAGAAATGAGGGCTTTTCCCGTACCTCACCAAGTGTGTGGTAGAAATACGCCGCGCTTGCGATGCTGCTTATGGCTCCGGAAAGTGCAACCTTATCGTCCGCATACGACTTGAGAGTGCGCATGACTATGTCATTGAGCATCCATTCTGAGAGGATGCTGGCGCAATCGTGGTCTTTCCTGCATCTCCCCGAATTGTCTGGAGTTACGAGCTCAAACATCACAAGCAGTTGCTCCTCACTTCCAGGAAGCCCTCTGTAAACTGCTATGGTCCTTGCAGCAGAGATCACCGATGACTCCCTGCTAGTAGACCGGGCCAGGTTTTCCATTACATACAATATCTTATTGTCGTTTCTCTCATCGTTGGTGAGTAGCCTTTCTACCGCAATCCTTGCGTCTAAACTGGTAGCGGCCTGTATCCGGTTTAATGCCGCAGTAGCCCTCAAGACCTGCCTGCCCTCCATAAAATCAGAAGAATCGAAATGAATCGAATTTGCATCTATAAATAGATTCTCTACAACAGCGAAGGCCAGCAACGGGCGTATGGAATAAGTATTATGGTATTTTATTCATGATATTCCAGAATCCGATAGAGAAGATGGTTGACTCTACCATAGAGATAGCACTTACCGTATTCATCATGTTGATAGCAATAGCGCAGCTTATCGCGTTAAGGCTAAGGATTCCATATACTCTGATGCTGGTGTTCATAGGCATAGGAATAACGGCTTTCTCTACTCTTGCCCTCAGCCCAGGGTGGATACAATTCTCAGTAAGTCAGATAGGCGCTTTATACAACCAGCTGGTAGGCACAGGTCTATTTGTAGGGCTGATCGTACCGCCACTTCTCTTTGAGGCCATGATACATATACGCAGGAGAGAGCTGGTAGCGGTGTTCAGGCCAGCCCTAGCACTGGCTACTGTGGGGGTGGTGGTCTCGACAGTGGTGGCAGGCATAGTAGTGTGGAAGGTTGCAGGCATCTCCCTTTTTTCGGCATTGCTCTTTGCAGTGATCGTAGCCCCGACAGATACAATAACCATATTGCAAGTATTCAGGCACATAAAGGTTCCGGCAAGGCTTTCCACACTAATGGAAATTGAAGCTGCCTTCAATGACGCTAGTGCCATAGTCCTTTTTAGCATACTTGTCTCTTCGGCAAAGCTGATCGACGCGCTTTCAATATTGAATGGTATAGAGATATTCGTATATAATTTCCTGGCGGGCATAGCCATAGGCATAGCGATAGCCGTTGCTGCAGGATGGATACACGCCAGGGTGAATGACAAGCTTGCGGAAACAACGCTAACCATAGTAGCTGTTTATGGATCGTACGTACTCGCCACAAGCATAGGCGCATCTGGACTCATAGCTGTTGCCATAGTTGGGCTTTACTTTGGCAACAGCACAATGAAACGCGCAGTGTCTAAAAGCGTAAAGACTTCCATACTGTCATTTTGGGAGATAGCTGCATTCATAGGAAATGCTGTCGCATTCATGCTCATAGGTTTTGAGACAAACCTGGTGCTGTTCTTCGATGCGTCATTGTTTATATTGGTTGCCTACCTTGCAACTATAATAGCGCGTGTAGTTACTGTATACCCGACATTTGCCATATTTAAGAGGCTTGGAAACGGAATGCCAGCTGCTTGGGGCAACATTGCCACCATGAGTGGAGTCAGGGGGGCCCTTTCAATAGCACTCCTTGCCACGCTTGCAGGAACTGGAATACTCCCAAGTTCCGAATTGTCAGTGATAACGGCCATGGTGTTAGGGGTCGTGTTCATTTCAATAATAGCGCAAGTTCCGATTCTCTCACGCTATGCCGAGGGCATTTTTGGTAAGAAGACAGCAAGCGCATAGGCGCAGGTTGGGGCATTGCTGATAAACTCGGAGTTTTTTAGATAACGCTGCGAGTTTTAGTAGGTTTAAGAATGTTGATCAGCTATTCCCTTATGCTCCAGATCATGTTGAAGGGTAGGCCATTGTAGAAGAAGCAAGTGCCGCTTTGATTTATATGTTTTGCGTATTTGTTAGGATATGTTTGTTGTGATATGCATGCAGGAAGCGGAATATAAGAATAGAAGATTGCCTTCCCATCACTTTGTCCTGCACACTTCCATGGAGAAGGTACCGTCATCTTTAAGCTCGAGAAGCAGGCTGAAGGCTCAGTCTGCAATGGAATATCTGATGACATATGGATGGGCTATTCTCATAATTGCAATAGTTCTAGGTGTGCTCTACTACTTAGGCGTATTCAATGCCACTAACCTGGCACCGCATGCACAGCCAGGTAGTTGCCAGGTCTACAGGCCAGACGGGCCCGGAAGCCTGCAATTCCTTTCACTACAGGGCACATGCGGACTTCTGCCAACATACGTTGGTGTATTCGGCAGTGGTTCTTATATATATGGTTCTATGCCTATGCTGCAAACAGCTACAGGCACGTACGACACAGTTTCTTTCTGGATGTACTGGACAGGATCCGGAGGCGAAGTCGTATATGGGGAAGGCGGGTCTACAGAAGATGGATACACACTGTATTTCCCTAGCTATGCCAATTGCTTTGGCTTTAACACAAACCATGGCGACCTGTATGGGGTAAACGCCTTGCCGCTTGCAAACAAGTGGGTATTCGTTACTGCGGTAATGTACAATGGTGGCTCTTACGTGGGCAATTCCCAGATATACATAAACGGAGTGAGCCAAGCGCTTACCCAGTGTTCTGGAACTGCAGAAACCGGACTGTCATATACACCATATAACATATCCTATCCGGGCTACTATTTCAATGGAAAGCTTTCTAACTTGCAAGTGTACAACGCATCGCTATCTGCAAATGACATAAAAGCACTTTACAATGAAGGCATCGGAGGGGCTCCGATAGATCTTGAGAACCTGATCGCATGGATGCCTCTCAATGGAAATTCTGATGACTACTCTGGGAACCTGAATAGTGGTACGGCAACCTCGGTCGCGTATACGAGTTCGTGGACGTCTGGCTATTCCGCGCCTTAAAGCAATGATCCGGAGAGCCTTAGATGAATGGATATTCTATGACGGTGGGTTCTGAAATATGATATCTATGGGCGAAACACATCAGGCATGCTAAACCGGAACGTAGGCGCATCTCCAGATGCCATTGGCGTGCGCCCTACAACAATTTGCATATTTAGCCTTTCTTCAATTCAAGCCTTGATGGATCTGCCTTAAATCCCGCGCCCGCATGTGCACCGCTGCAGAACGGCTTCTTGGTCGAATGTCCGCATCTGCACAGTGCATACTCAACTTTTCCGTCAACCTTAACAAGCAGTGGGCCGTCTTTAGTGAACTCAAATTCTATATTTGCCATGGTCTCACACAAATGTTTGTGCTTAATGGTATTAAATACCTTCAGTTTATTTCAGCCCGCTTATTGATTACGGCAGTGCCAGAATGCCATCGCCAGGTGCACAGTATGTGCGTCAGGCGCATCTCCGACAAGGAGGATTTTTATACTGTCGACTTTCACCCTGTTTTCGCATATAAATGTGTATACTAGATATACATTCATTTAAATGAATTTACAAGAGTGTATATTGTTTAAATTCATGTATATTATTTAAATTATAAGGGGCGAACAGGTGGGCGAGCGTGGCTGTTACGATACCTTGAACCTCGCCAGCAACAAGGAGTTAGAAACTACGGTCACAGAGCTAAAGGCCATGGCAAAGGCAGCCAATAGCGGTAAAATGCTGTAGACACTTGCCGTGAAGAACGGTATTAGCACGCCAGCAGCTACAGGAATCAGGACTATGTTGTATGCGAATGCCCAGAAGAGGTTCTGCCTTATCTTGTCCATTGTCCTCTTGCCCAGTTGTATGGCGATGAATGCATCGTAGATACTATTCTTTATCAGGACTATGCTGCCGGCCTGAAGTGCAACATCTGTGCCTGCTCCAATCGCTATGCCTACATCGGCCTTTGTCAGCGCAGGCGCGTCGTTTATGCCGTCTCCGATCATTGCAACAACCTTTCCCTCCTTCTGCAGCTGCACTATCTTGTCCATTTTGTCCTTGGGCTTTGCCTGTGGGATCACGTTGCTTATGCCTAGCTGCTTTGCTACGGCATTTGCCACCCTTTCGTTATCGCCGGTTATCAGCCATATCTCGTAGCCTGAGCTTTTGAAAGCATTTATCGCCTTCTTGCTGTCTTCCTTGATGACGTCTGCCAGCGCTATCAGCCCTATAATCTTGCCACTGACGCCAACAATGAGCGTGGTTTTGCCTTCAGATTCTAGCTTCTGCAGTTGTTTCTCTACATTGCCAATCTGTTTATTATCGAATAGATCCCTGTTCCCGATAACTATCCTCCTGCCATTCTTGTCAAGTGCCGTTATGCCGCTGCCCTGTTTGTAGGTGAACTTCTTTGGAAACTCCGCCTTTATGCCAAGCTTATCGGCCTTTGCTATTATCGCCTTCCCTATTACGTGCTCAGAGTTCATCTCGGCTGTGGCTGCAAATCTTAGTATCTCTTTCTCTTTGTATCCAGAAACCGCAACTATGTCCATGACCTCTGGCTTTCCCTTTGTAAGCGTACCTGTTTTATCCAATACCAATGCGTTGATCTTGCTAGCTTTCTGCAGGCTTTCTCCGCTCTTTACCAGTATCCCTTCCTTCGCAGCTCTGCCGGAGGAGACAAGCAACGCTGCAGGCGTTGCTATGCCAATGGCGCACGGGCATGCTATTATCAGAACGCTTACGAATATGAGTATAGATACATTCGCACTTACTCCTCCTATGAAGTACCAGGACAGCGAAGCCAGAATTCCGACAAGCACGACTATTGGTACAAAATACGATGCGACCCTGTCTGCCAGTTTCTGTATGGGAACTTTGCTTGAGGCCGCATCTTGAACAATTTTTATTATCTGCGATAGCGCAGTATCCTCTCCAATCTTGGCTGTCCTGACTTTCAGAGAGCTTGTGGCATTGATGGTGCCGCCCATCACCTTGTAGCCTGCCCTCTTGGTAACGGGCATGCTCTCGCCAGTAATCATGGACTCGTCAACGGAGCTTTCCCCTTCCACAACAACAGAATCAGTAGGTATCTTCTCTCCGGGCTTCACAAGGAGCATGTCTCCCCTCCTGATTTGCTCTATGGCGGTGTCAACAACCTTGCCACCTTCAATCCTGTGCGCTACCTTAGGCTGCAGGGCGATAAGTGCAGAAACAGCAGTAGACGCCCTTGATTCTGCGAGCCTCTGCATGTATGTTCCAGTGAGTATCAAGGAGATTATTATTGTCGAGGTATCGAAATATATACCTCCAGCAGGGAAGAGTGATGGCAAAAGCGTAACCGCAGTACTATAGACCCATGCTGCGCTTGTGCCTATCGCAATCAACGTATCCATGTTGGCAGACTTGTTCTTTATTGCATCCGCTATGCCAGCATAGAACCTCTGCCCAGCATAGAACTGCACTATACTCGCCAGAACCAG
>JAJZNA010000007.1 GCA_021848065.1 Microcaldota archaeon | reverse complement strand
GCCATACGGGAGATAGGGATATAAATGCATCGAAGAATATATTTGAAAGAGCAATCTCTCAAACTACCGAAGGACATTCGGGAAGTTACGCCTCTGGAGATATTGTAAGACCTTCGCACATGAAGGCAGATATCGCTGAATCAGGAACTATACTTGGTGCTTCACGATGACCAATCAAAAAACACCATTGGAAGCCCACGATTTTCAATCGTGGGAGGATGTCACATTTAACCCCATTATTATATGCTGGTAATATGGAAGACGTCAGGAAGCCGGTGCACGAAGTTACCATAGGGCTCATACAGATGAGCATGTCCGAGGATCCTTCAGCCAACTTGGACAAGGCAGTAAAGAAGATAGACGAGGCTGCCAAAAAGGGCGCGCAGATAGTGTGCCTGCCTGAGCTATTCCGTTCACAGTACTTCTGCCAGGAAGAGAACGAAGAGAACTTCAACCTCTCAGAGGCTATCCCTGGAGAGACAACTGCAGCGGTGTCAGAGGCAGCAAAGAGAAACGGGGTGAGTGTCATAGCCGGCATATTCGAAAAGCGCGCCAGAGGGCTTTACCACAACTCTGCAGTAGTCATAGACTCTGACGGATCCATAGTGGACAAGTACAGGAAGATGCACATACCCGACGATCCACATTATTATGAGAAATTCTATTTCGCACCAGGTGACCTGGGATTCAGGGCCCAGGCTACCAAACATGGGAAAATAGGGGTGCTCATATGCTGGGACCAATGGTATCCTGAGGCCGCAAGGCTCACTGCCATGATGGGCGCAAACATACTGTTCTATCCTACTGCCATAGGCTGGTATCCAACTGAACAGGAATCTACGCAGGAGATGCGCACCGCCTGGGAGACCATACAGAGGGCGCACGGCATAGCCAACGGGGTCTTCGTGGCAGCAGTCAACCGCGTTGGGCAGGAGGGCAAGATAAAGTTTTGGGGATCTTCATTCGTTTCTGGGCCGTTTGGCGAAATGATTGCTAAAGCCGACGACAAGGAGGACATACTCATCGCAAAATGCGACATGTCTAGGGTAGATGCAACAAGGCACGGGTGGCCGTTCCTTAGGGATAGGCGCATAGACGCCTACGGCGGCCTTACATCGCGCTTCCTCGAGTAATTCAACACACGGTGCACTCATGACTGAAAAAACGACACCATTCAAGCTCGGATACTCAATGCCTGCCGAATGGGTACGCCATGATGCAACATGGATCTCCTGGCCTAAGAATCCTATGTCATTCCCAGAAGATATACTCCCAGAAGTGGAGAAGACGTACGTGGCCATGGTTTCTGCCCTGGCCGAAGGTGAAAAGGTCAACATACTGGTCGATGACGCAGCCATGCAGGAGCGAGTGCGCAGCATCCTTCCAAATGGCAAAAATTCAGATAGCATACTGATACACCTGATAAAGACTGCAGACGTATGGTTCAGGGACTACGGCCCCATATTCGTTACACATTCAGGCCCCAAGGGGGCAGGCATGGCGTTCACCCACTGGGAGTTCAACGCATGGGGAAACAAATATGACGACCTGAAGGCCGATACTGAAATACCGTCACTTCTTCCGATAAAAGGAATGCCCGAATTCAAGGCACCGATGGTCCTCGAAGGCGGATCCATAGATGTCAATGGGCGTGGAGCCTTGATTACTACCGAGCAATGCCTGTTGAATAAGAACCGCAACCCGGGCCTAAGTCGCGAGCAGATAGAACTCAACCTCAGGGAATATCTTGGTGCAACCAAGGTAATATGGCTCAAGGGCGGGATAGAAGGGGACGACACCGATGGCCACATTGATGATGTTGCAAGGTTTGTATCTCCCGACACTGTGGTCTGCGCAGTTGACGAAGACAAAGGCGACGACAATTACGGCATACTCCAGGAGAACTACCGCACACTCAGGGGCGCATCTGACCAGGACGGCAAGCGCCTCAAGGTAGTGCCACTCCCAATGCCAGGCCCTGTAATAATTCACGGACAGAGGCTCCCGGCAAGCTATGCCAACTTCTACATCTCAAATGCGGCAGTTCTAGTGCCGACTTTCCAGGATGAAAATGACCCAAAGGCGCTGGACATAATCCGCGGCCTGTTCCCGGGCCGAAAGGTGATAGGGATAAACTGCAGGGAGCTCGTCTATGGCTTCGGCACAATACATTGTGCTACGCAGCAGCAGCCAGGGATTTAGCCATGTCCCTAAATTTTATAAAGCTGCTTACCAGAAAGGCCCCGGAGCTGCCTGAAGGATGCACTTGGATTAATTCAGCAGAACCCCTGTCTCTGCAGAAGCTGAAATGGCATGTGGTAATACTGGACTTCTGGTCGTGCTATGACAAAAACGGCATGAACTCACTACCATTAATGTCTGCCATAGCAAGCAAGTACCGTAAAGACCCCGTAGTGGTGATAGGCGTGCATTCCTCAAAGGCGTCTGCCAGGAGGCCCCTGGGGAATATAACCTCGGCAGCCCAAGCCAAGGGTATAAGGTATCCTATTGTGGTTGACAAGGGGATGCGCATATGGCATAGATACTTCGTAACTGAGCATCCAACTACCGTTGTAGTGGGCCCCAATGAGCGTATCGCATTCAAGCTTGCAGGGGAATGCAGCCTTGAGCAAATGAGCCGCCTTATAGATGATGCTATGGATGACGCGAGGCGCAGTGGGACCCTTGCAAGGAAGAGGATAAGTATACGTATGCCCGAAGCAAAATCCAGGCCAGGCAATCTGATGTAACCGCAGCTCAGAAAGCGCATCCATACGCCTCCTGCAGACAAGCTACTTAAACCATTGGACATAAAAAAGTAATATGGAATTCTTGGAAGAGCTAAGGCTAATGAAGGAGCAATTAAAGTTTGAAGGAAGATTCAGGCTGCCGAAGAACTTTAGCAATGTTGTACTATCCGGCCTTGGCGGCTCTGGCATATCCGCAAGGATATTCCAGGAGATTTATTCAAAGAAGCCCGTATCACTTGTGGAAGGATATGAGATACCCGACTTCGTGTCTCCGTCCACTCTGTTCATCTCCATGAGCTATTCAGGAAATACCGAAGAGGTTCTGGCCGCAGCAAAGGCCGCCAAGAAGCGCAAGGCTCATGTCGTTACAATAAGCTCGCGCGGGCTTCTTGAGGGATATGGGGATCAGCACGTAAAGATACCCCGTCCAGATCTCCAGCCGAGGTCTTCATTGGTGTACCTGCTGATGCCCCTGCTCAACAGCTTTGGCCTTGCGGAGCCCAAGGAGATAAGGGAATCGTACGGGCTGCTTTCAGGGCTTGATGGCAACCCCGAAGAATGTTACCGCCACGCCAGATCTATTGCCAGATCCGATGCAATACCTGTGATATACGGGTCCTTCCCGTTCCGCGCAGTAGCATACCGCTGGAAAACGCAGTTCAATGAGAACCCAAAGATACTGGCATACTCGAGCAGTTTTCCAGAGCTGAACCACAATGACACCATGGCACTTGCGCATACCTACAAAAAGAACGAGTTCTACTTCATGGTCTTCGCCAGCCGCGACAAGCGTATAAACGACAGAATACATGTAACAGAAAAGCTGACCCGCAGCAAATTCAACATCATAAACCCGAAGGGAACGTCGCAGCTTTCAAGGATACTGTATCTCGTGCACTATGGGGATTATCTGTCATACAAGCTAAGCTCAATACGCGGTATAAACCCGACAGATGTGTCCTACATAGAAAAGCTAAAGACCATGCTCAAGAAGCCCAAAGAGGGCCGAAAGGCATGATCTCCCTAGTAGCCGCGATGACAAAGGAGCGCGTCATAGGCATAGGGAACAGGCTTCCATGGCATATGGGAAGCGAGAGCAAGCACTATGAGGACATAGTGCGCGGCAAGACCATCATAATGGGCCGCAGGGTCTACATGGCCACTAAGCGAAATGGAAGGCTGATAGGCTTGCATAATATAGTGCTTACCAGGTCAGGCATGTATGCAAAAGGGGTGGACGTATGCCACAGCCTTGACGAAGCCATATCAAAGGGATTTGAGTACGGTCCAGACATATACATAATAGGGGGAGAGGGTGTGTTCAAGGATGCAATATCCAAGGCGGACACGATGCAGCTATCTTTCATAAAGTCCGACTACCCGGGAGACCGATTCTTTCCCGAGTTTAGCGAAAGCGAATGGGAAGAGAAGAGCAGAGAAGACTTTCCAGAGTTTGAATATGTTGTTTACGTGCGAAAGGTGGCGCGTGACTAGAGGCTCTTGGTCTCAGCATCAATTGGCTTGTTTTCGTACCCGTATACAGCCTTCTTTATTGCCCTAAGGGATAGCGTGGCGCAGTGCATCCTTACTGGTCCAGGATCTATGGCTATAAGCTCCAGCAGATCCTTCTTTCCAAAGGACTCTATCTCCTGCAGCGTCTTTCCCTTGAGGAAGTCTGTTAGTATGCTTGACGTTCCCATGGAGATCACGCACCCAGCGCCATCGTACTTGACATCAGCAACCTTGCCTCCCTCTATCTTGAGGTAGACCGTTATCTTGTCTCCGCACGATATGTTCTCCTCATGCCTATCCGTAGTGGCGTCCTGTATGGCTCCCTTGTTCTTCTGGTGTTCGTAATTGTATATTAGCTCTTCGGCATACATGTCCAAGTCCATTCTATCCCTGCATCTTAACGTACTCCTTCATCGTGCACCTATCCTGAATGAATGCCATTCCCATGCTTTCAGCATATTTCTTCGCATCCTCGCTCACTATCCCCTCCTGGAGCCATAATGCCTTTGCCCCTATCTTCACTGCCTGCTGCGCGATTCCCATGGCTTCTGCAGAAGGCCTGAAGACATCCACCATGTCAACCTTTTCAGGTATGTCTAAAAGCGAGTGGTAGCACTTCTCCCCCAGTATCTCGTCCGCAGTCGGATTCACCGGCACTATCCTGTACCCTGCGTCCTGCAGAAAATGCGCAACTATGTTGCTGTATTTCTCGGGGTCCTTGGAGCATCCGACTACCGCTATTACCTTGCATGATCTCAGAATGTCTGCTGTGTCCAATGCACCATCCATAAGCCGACCAGTGCTTTTGCCCTTTCAAAGGCTTACGCCTCAATCCTGGCTGGAAAAGCACGAGTCAGATGCTAGTATATGGCAAGCCCTGGTATATAAGGCTTAATCACCAAACCCTAATGTTGGCATGGATCGCATAATCCTGGACACCAGCTCCATACTCTTTGGCCTGTCTAACCGGGTAGATGTGTTCAAAGGCATCAAGGAGAATCTGGACATGGCCCCGGTCATATCAAAGGGCGTGGTCAAGGAGCTCACGCTGATCTCAAGGAGCAGGAAGTCAAGCAGCAAGCATGCCAAGGTGGCGCTTGCCATGATCAAGAGCTATGGCATAGACATAGTGGACAATGAAGAGTATGTGGACAAGTGGATACTCAGGAGCGCAAGGAGGTTCTCAGGGGTATGCACCAATGACATCAAGCTTAAGCGCGAGCTGAGGTCCAGGGGCATAGCAACATACAGCGTTTCAAGGGACGGCTCATTCAGGTAGCGTGATAACGACTCGTACGACGCGTCATTGGGCATCCAGCGGCAGGACACAGAAACGCTAATATACCTTATCTTTAGATAAATATCATCGCTAATGCCTATTCTGGTGCATAATTTGTATTATATAACTACTATAGAGGACACGATAAGCATACCTCCAAAGTACTTCGGCCAGGACCTTGAGAAGACCGCACTTGAAATACTCAGGCTGAAGTACGAGAGGACGCTAGACAAGGATCTCGGCATAATACTTGCAATATTCAACGTAAGGGACGTAAGCGATGGCGCCATCATGCCAAGCGATCCCTCCACGCACCACAACCTGAAGTTTGACACCCTTTCATTCAGCCTTGGCATAGATGAGGTAGTGCTTGGGGAGGTATCCGAGCTTGCCGATTTCGGATGCTTCGTAAGGTTAGGCCCTATAGATGGCCTGGTGCACCTGTCCCAGATAACTACGGACTTCATAACTTATGATAAGAAATCAATGGCCTTCGTATCCAAGAACTCCGGAAAGAGCCTTAAGAAGGGTGATACCGTGTATGCAAAGGTATCATCCATAAGCATAAAGTCCAACATAAAGGACGCGAAGATAGCACTGACCATGAGGCCCGACGGGCTCGGCAAGCCTGAGTGGATAGGCGCAGCAAGGAGGCCTGAGAGGCATCCTAGGGAAAGGAGGGCGCCAAGAGGTCCAAAGCAAAAGAAATAAGAATAACCAAAATACAAAGCGATATACATGGAATACGCATGCAGAAATGACCGCTTGATAATCGCACAGGGTAACGTGTGCCCGCTATGCAGCCAGTCTAACCTCACCACAAAGTGGAGCGGACAGGTAGTCATACTAAATGTTGAGAAGTCAGAAGTTGCAAAGAAGCTCGGAATAAAGGTAAACGGCACATACGCAATAAACATAAACGACTGAATACTGTCTTATTCTCACTATAAGCCATAGCCGCAGCAGCGCTAGCCAAATCCAAATATAAAAGCAATGCTAGGTTAAATCAAATCAAAAACAGAAAAAAGTGAAAAAGAAGGCCTACAGGCTTCAAGCCTGCTTGGCGCCCTCCTTGCTTCTGGCGTATTCTTCTTCGGTGACTACTTTCTCAACTGAGGGCAGGTACCTGAGCACCATCTCTGCTGCAGTTGCCTTGTTTATCACAAAATCGGCATTCTTCTCAACAGATGCGCCGAACGACATTCTTGCCACCTTTCCCGAGACCGATACGCCGTCAGGCTTGAGCGAATAGTGCTCTGCTATTGCCTTCACCTTACCCTCTTCAGATTCGAGCTTTTCAACAACTTTTATGTCGTAAACCAGCACCTCTCCTGCAAGGGGGTGGTTGAGGTCCACTACAACCCTTCCTGAATTCACGCTCTTTATCGTGGCTATGGATCCATCTATATTGACCTGCATGCCTGGCTGCGGATATACCTCACGCTCCTTGAAGTCTGAGAGCCTCATGACGTTCACGAGCTCCTCGTTCCTCTCTCCGAAAGCATCTGCAGGCTTAAGCTCTACCTTCTTAGCCTCTCCAACTGCCATCCCTCTTACTGCAGCATCGACTCCCTTAACTACCGTATCCTTGCCTATCACTACGAGCTGTGGACCATACCTGGCCTCAGCATTGAACCTGTCAGCATCTTTCGCAACCTTCTCATCAGTGGTGTATACTAAAGACCCGTCAGTTCTCCTTGCAGTATAGTCTATCTTTACAAAGTCGCCATCATTAAAACTCACGTCATCACCAATAACTATATAATACAAACGTCTATTTATTAAGTCATTAATAAAAAGGTTGTGATTCCATGGACAAAAAGAAGGCAGGCGAGCTAATAGTGGCCATAATTATTGCGGCCATGTTCATAAGCTCATATGTAACTCTGACAAACTTCGGCACTGCCCCTGGGCAGTCTACTACCACCGTGCCCCTGACAGTTTACGGGCAGGGCATCGCCAACGGGACAGTGTCTGGATATGGCAGTCCGGTGTCAATAACTGTAAGCTGCTCAAACAACAGCAACAATAACGCCACCATGTCTAACGTAACCACTGCGCTCACATCCCTTGAGAACAACAATTCCGTATCCAATTTCTATAATTCCGGGCTCAACTTCGACGTTGCCCTGGGCAATATAACTTCGCATGATCTGTACAATTACATCAAGAACAGCACTGCGCCTGTGCAGTTCGGATGCCTGAACTTTACCGGGCCGGTTTACGTTTCCCTGCCAGAGTCGATAAGCTTCACCGTAGGTTCGCAGAGCGTTCTTCTGCCCATAAATAAGACGTACGTGAACACCACCCTAAACCTGCCCCTCCAGGATGCTATAGGCACGCAGATCAAGCTCAGGGTATCGGCGCTTATAACTGCCAACGGTACCATATACGGACCTATGAACATAGCTCCAATCTAGCAGCGATAATATGGTCTTGGGAAGCGATGTCAAATCCGCAATAAGGAAGTATGCTATAAAGAATGCCATGGACTATGGCAAGGCCAGCGAAGGCGCTGTGATGAGTAAGGTCATCTCCCTTTTTCCAGGTTCAAAGTCTGATATGGGGCTGCTGCGCTCTGAAGTCAAATCCGAAGTGGATAAGGTCAACTCCATGGCGCGCAATGCCATTGATGAAGAATACTCCGCATATTCCGATGAATTCAAGGCCGCAGAGGCTACGAAGGCACAGAAGTCCGCCTTGCACAGCTTTTCAATACCTGGTGCAGAGCACGGCAAGTTTGTAACAAGGTTCCCTCCAGAGCCTGGAGGCTACCTTCACATAGGCCATGCGAAGCCCATATTCATAGAGGACGAACTTAGGAAGGCATACTCTGGAAAGCTGATGCTCTACTTCGACGACACAAACCCCGACAACGAGCGCCAGGAATTCGTCGATTCCATAAAGGAGGACCTGGCCTGGCTCGGGCTTAAATTCGATTCGGAGTACTATGCAAGCGACGCAATACCTTCCCTTTACCAATATGCTTCATCAGTCATAGGCAAAGGCATGGCATATGTGTGCACATGCAATACTTTAGAAGTAAAAAAGAGCAGGGACAGCGGCATTGCGTGTTCACACAAGAGCCAGGACAACGCCACAAACCTGGGCCTCTGGGAGAAGATGCTTAATGGAGGTTTCGGGGACAATGAGGCCATAGTGAGGCTCAACTCCGATCTTGGCTCCGTAAACACCACCATGCGTGACCCCACGCTATTTCGCATAAAACATTCCCCGCACTACAGGCAGGGCAAAAAGTACCATGTCTGGCCTACGTACGACTTCTGCACACCCATCATGGACTCAACAAACGGCATAACTGATGTGGTGAGGAGCAAGGAGTACGAGATGCGCGACGAACTATATTTCGCTGTGCTCGATGCACTGGGCCTGAGGAATCCAAGGATAACGAGCTTCTCCAGGCTTGAGATATCCAACAATGCCACTTCCAAAAGGAAGATAAGGGAGCTTATAGCGAGCAAGCAGATAGCCGGCTATGACGATCCTAGGCTGGTAACCATACGCGCACTAAAGCGCCGTGGCATACTCCCAGCTGCAATAAGGGAATTCGCCCTAAGCTTCGGGATGGGGAAGTCTGAGAGCGTAGTAGACATATCCGTACTGCTCAACATAAACCGCAAGATGGCCGACAAGGGCGCCAAGAGACTCTTCTTCATAGAATCTCCCGCAGAGATGCATGTAAAAGGCCTGGAAGGGGTTAAGGGGATATCGATGCGATTGCATCCGTCCGTGGATCTGGGCAATAGGACGTACTACGCAAAAAGCGATGTGCTTATAGGCTCAGAGGATGCAAAGGGCCTCAGGCCAGGCGATGTTGTGAGGCTGAAAGAGGCTTACAACGTTAGAATAGATTCTATTTCAGGCTCAATAACTGCATCGTATGGCGGATCCGAAAACATCGAAGCCAAAAAGATAAGCTGGGTAAACAAGGACGGCAGTGTAAAATGCTGTCTATGGGACATAGGGCCACTGCTATCAGGCGATTCGTTCAATGAGGGAAGCATCATTGAAAAGTGCGGAGTTGCAGAAGGCTACGCGTCAAACCTTGATGAAGGGGACATAGTCCAGTTTGAGAAATACGGATTCTACAAGCTGGACAGCAAAGCCGAAATGAGGTTCCTATCCCTATAAGCTTTATCCGCAGCCCTACTCCTTGTACACGCTGCTGACGCATTTTGCAACGTCCTCTGCAACGTCTATGATCTCTGCCTTGTCAAACGGTATCGTGTTTGTGCCGAATATCTTGTCCACTCCGGCATTCTTCAGCCTCTGGTATGCATTGTTCACCATGACCAGGTGTATGCATGCTGCTGATACTGATGCGGCGCCCTCAGTGTATGCAAAGCGCGTGGCAAGCTCTATGGTGCTGCCCGCAGCTATCATGTCATCCACTATAACCACATCCTTGCCCTTGAAGTTGCCTCCGTGCGCCTTCTGCATCGTGACGTTTCCGTACGCATCCCTATGCTTGTCTATGTAAGTGTACTCGCATCCGAGGACCTCCGCTGCAGGTTTGGCCACGCTTAGGGCGCTGCTGTCAGGTGCAAGAACGAACGGGTTCTTCAAGTGCGCCTTAACTCCTTGCGCAAGCGTGTGCGCAGAGTTGACTATGCAGACCTTGCCCTTGAACAAGTCCAGGGGCTCGCTCTTGTGCGGATTTACTGTGACCAGCGCGTTTATGCCTGCTGCTTCAAGCATGTTAAGCACTGCATTTATGCTTACTGCTTCGCCTGGCGCGAAGCTCTTGTTCTGCCTGGCATATGCAAGGTACGGCAGCACCGCGCAAACATTCGCATTCCTCTCCTTGAGCGCGTATGCCGTGAACATTAGCTCGAACAGGTTCTTCTCCTGGGGGTAGTGGGTGGACTGCACTATGACTATGCTGTTGTCATCAATCTCGGGAAGTCTTACCTTTATCTCCCCGTCAGGAAACTTTGTGGTCTCTATTTTGCCGAGATCTGCGTTCAGTATCCTTGCAAGCGAGATGTCCAAGCCATTGCTGGCTGTGCCCCCTAGAACCATCATAATCTCACAATCAGGAATTGAATGCAAAAGCTTAAAATCCTGCTCGGAGCCAATACGACTCGATTAAAATGGACCTCGGATTCATAAAGTGGATTGGTCATGCCAGCTTCCTGCTAAAACTTGACGGTAAGAACGTATACATAGACCCTTTCAACATAAGGAACACCCGCGTGCCGGCTGATTTCATATTGATAACCCACCCGCACCACGACCATCTAAGCGAGGAGGACCTAAAGCTCATAATCCGTGATGACACCAAGGTATACGTGCCAAAGGACAGCGTGGATAAGATACCCGGGGGCGAGGTAATAGGCGTCGAGCCCGACAACCACTACTCCTCCGGAAACTTTGAGTTCGACACCGTGCCTGCTTACAATAGCGTTCCTAACCGGGTACACTACCATCCAAAGGAGAGCAAGTGGGTGGGATACGTGCTCAACATAAACGGCACGAAGGTATACCATGCAGGTGACACTGACTTCATAAACGAGATGGCCAAGATCGTAACAGATCTGGCCTTGATACCAATGGGCGGCACGTATGTCATGAATGTTGACGAGGCCGTCCAGGCTGCACATGCCATAAAGGCGCAGAAGGTGGCCCCCATGCATTACCGCATGCTGCTTGGCAAGGACGGCTCAAAGGAGGCCGAAAAGAAGTTCCTCGAGCATGTTAAGAACGGCATAATACTTGAGGAGACCGAGGAGCCTAAGTATTCATTCTAGTAAACTCCCAAGCTGCACGGCAATTGCGAGTATCTCCTCTGGAGGAAGCTTGAATACCCTGTCATCCCTGTGGATTATGCCATTGCACATGCCTGCAAGCTTTTTCCTGTCCACGCCTATAGCCGAATCCGAATCAAGTATTGCGTTGTACACCGTCTTCTTCTTGTGCTGCATTATAAGCCCTATTAGGAACATATCCCGCTCTGCCATTCTAACTCCTTTCGGCTTTACGTATATTATTGCGGAGTCGACCTTGGGGATGGGCCTGAAGTTGCCTTTGGGGACGTTCATTATCTTGGTAGTGCGAAACATCAAGGACGCCATAACGCTGAGCTTGGAATAGTCTTTTGTATCTGGCTTTGCCAGCATATGGTCCACGAACTCCTTCTGTAGGCACAGCACCGCCTGCATACCATGCCTTCCAAGCCACTCTATGACCTTGCTTGAAAGGTTGTACGGCACGTTGGATATCATGATGTCCACAGATCCCAGCTCCAGCTCCTCCTCGGCAGCCTTGAAGAAATCCTTGTTTATGAGCTTAAGCTTGCTGGATTTTACATTGTGCTTTAGCAGGGTGCACATGAGGCTGTCTTTCTCCACAGCAATAACCCTCTTGGCATTCTTGCAAAGTGCGGCGGTAAGTATTCCAGGCCCCGGCCCGAGTTCAAGGACCACTTTGTCTATTGCGTGTGCCGCCTCGGCCTCGGCTATTGCAGGGTTTGAAAGGAATACCTGCCCAAGCCTCTTCTTTGCCCTTATCATACCTAGATCGTACATTCAAGGCACCGTTGTGCACATACGTTGGATTAATAACTTTTGGCGCTAGGTTAATATTAGGGTATCATGAGGCTGCAATCCGCTATAGAGTTCCTTTCCACCTACGGATTCATGCTGCTGCTTGTGGCAATAATATTTGCAGCTCTAATCTATTTCGCATATCCGACCAAGACCCTACTCCAGAGCCAGTGCACTGCGTTCGGCCCGGTAAAGTGCAATTTCGCCATATTCCATTCAGACACGGCATCCAACAGCGCCAATGTCATATTCTCAATATCCAACGGCGGCGCCGCGCCAATAAGCGTAACTGGGGCCAATGTGGTGCTGGGCAGCAAGACCTTCTCCGGCACATGCTCTCCATCAATAATGATACCTGGCGCCACTTCGATATGCCATGCCACTGTCACACCTGCACAATCCATCGGGACGCAGGTAAGCGGCTATTTCTCCATAAATGCGAAACTATGCAACTCTCCGGCATCGCAGTTTGGCAATGCGATATCACAGCCCAACTGCACGTATGATGATGTTGTGTATTCTGGGGAGTTCCTTTCATATGCGTCTCTGATAACTGCAAATTCGATATCCACAACCTCTACTTCATCAATTTCAACAACCTCAAAAACAACCACCTCAAAAACAACCACCTCAACCATCACCATCGTGCCTACTACCACCACGATATACTATGTGCCCATAATGCTGACCAACACACAGTCTTCCCCAACCCCGTCACTGTTCCAGCAGGCTATCGATGTGGCAAGCAGCACATATTCCAAATACCTCAACAACGCATGGACCAATGTGGTTTTCACCACTGGCAACTACTACCAGGGCAATGGGTACTCCCTGCTGCCAGCATGGCTTGAGAGCGGAAACAGCAACACTACTTCAGACTCACAGGTATGGGTGCGTTTAGCTTCCAGCATACCTGCCTCAGGCAGCACTACAATATACATGAACTTCGTTCCCATGTCCACTACCATGATGTCAGCGCAGGGCCCTACCGGGGAGGCTCCGCAACTCAGCTCCCCGTACGCGGCAAACGACAACGGGGGCTCTGTGTTCACGTTCTATGACAACTTCATCGGCACCTCTCTCAACTCGTCCAAATGGTCCTCAGGCTCTTCAGCAACTGTAAATGACGGGATAGTCCTCACCCCGCCCTCTTCGGGATATTATTTCCTCACATCGTCCCCAGGCTTCAGTGCAGGCAATACCCTCGACTTCCTCGGAACTCCTGCTGACAACGCAGGTCATGGTGGTATCGAGTTCGGCTTCGGCGACTGCATAAACTGCAACCCAGTCGGAGGCAGCGGCTTTGTGGGGGACAAGTCCGGCACATCCCTGCCATTCCTGCTTTATCTTAATTCATCAACAACAACTGCAAGTGCTTATCCCATAATGAATGGCGTATGGACCATGGGCATTGACAGCGCAGGCACCCAAGCCTACAGCCAACTGAACTACATAGACCAGTATACCGTATCAAATGCGTTCCCCTTCAACAACGCCCAGATAAAATTCAGGCAGCCAAGCGGCGCCAACGCCATGGTTGTCCAATGGCTCAGGGTACGCTCCACCCCTCCAAACTTCGTGATGCCCAGCACAACTTTCGGCGTGGTAAGCAGCAGCCAGTCCAGCCAGTACCATTATACTGTCATAACCTTAAGCCCGTCGTCCACAATATCCGGCGACTTCCAGCAGAGGCTCTCCATACCTTGGAGCATATCGTACCCTACAACCGGGTGGCAGTATGTCGAGTTCAGCACCGGCAATTATATGGGTGGAAACGGAGCCACCCCTGTTTATGCATGGATAGAGAGCGGCGGCACAACTTCCGGCACTTCTGTTGTGTTTGTCAACCTGCCAAACGGCGAGACTAACGGGGAGCAGCTATACATGAACTTCATGTCCAGTCCTGTTATGGCCTCTACATCTAGCTACACCGGGGAATCGCCAAAGCTCAGCGGGACATACGGGGAGTACGATAATGGTGCAAAAGTCTTCCTCACATACGCAAATTTCCAGGGAAGCAGCATACCTTCCGGATGGTCCGTCTCAGCGCAGGCGGGGTCATTCACGCCTGCGATAAGTGGAGGTGGACTAGAGATGATGAATAATGTCGGTGCGCAGTCAACCGCCTTGCACTATTCCAGTGCATTCACTACCCTTAATACAATAACCGAGGCAAGCTGGATGTATAATGGCGGGGCAGACGATCTTGGTATAGGGCTTTACACCGCAGGCCCTGACACTTCGGATGGCGGAAGGCAGCCTGCTTCCTCAAGTGGATATTACAATACCTACGAGTTCTACCATAGCAGCGCTCCTGCAATAGTGAGCCCTTCAGGCACAGCCATAGCAGTGGCTTCAAGCCAGGTCATGCCGACATCGGGCCAGAACTACGTCTTCAGCAGGGTCGTAGCCACTCCGACAAGCATGGAAATGGACTTCGCCACAAACACCGGATCAATGTATCAGTCAGGGCTCTACACTGTAGTCGGACTCGCACCGCCTTACAGCACCATAGTGTCATATTCTGGCACCATTTCCAATGCCAATTCCAACTTCTACGCAGGCGCGTCCGCTGGTGGGTCAACATCCTACATATACCTATATTGGATCAGGACCAGGGCGTACCCCCCAGGGGGCACAATGCCTTCTTATGCCATAGGCACTTACGTATAACGCCAGATGTAGCTATACCGCAGCTATGCCCGAGAAATTCCCAAGCTGCATGCCCGCGTCGTCCTCGGAGTTGAATATCTCTATCTTCACCTTCCTCATGTCTGCTTCATCCAGCACTCCCTTCACCGCTTCATTGTTCAGCATCGAGTCGTTGACCATAACCACCCTCACCCTCGCAGCCTCCAGCCCCTCCTTAACCCTTCCAACCCCATGAAATGCGTTTCCGGCCCTAAGCGCCGAGAGGAATTCATTGAGGTATGCGAATTCCTTCTTTACATGCTCATGTTCAAGCACGCGGGCTACTGCGTCGCTCTGCATCGCCTCGCGTATGCCCGACCTCTCCGCGTCGCTCGCTGGGGTATACACAAGCTTCTTTCCCACCTCCACTCCCCTGTCCTCAATATATTTCTTTATGTCATCTTTGGTGAAGCCAGGCCCTGCTATCACCACCATGTCAACAGACATGTTCTTGACAGCTGCTATGATAGTTTCGAAGTACTTCTCCCTAGCCTTCTCGAAATCCTTCTCCTTCATCCTCTTGCTTAGCCTGCTGTAAAGTTCAGAAACGACCTCTATCCCGTATCCCTTTATGTAAGACACCAGGGCCTTTTCATCATCAAGCACTATTATGCCTAGCCTAGGCTTCCTCGCATCAGCAACCGCCTGCTTTATCCTCGCGAGGATATACTCCTTCCATTCCCCTTTCACTATGTCTACGATGTCTCCGGGCCCCACGCTGAGCGTATGGTAGCTGCCCAGAACCACGTACTCCTCAGGCCTTCCCATGGTTATCTTTCCAGAAGCCCTAAGCCTTCCGGAGTTCTTGTCAATTTCGGTCCTCTCCACAGACAGCCTTATGATTACGTCCTTCTGCTCGCCCTTGTCCCCTTCGTTTGGCCTGAACCTGCGCGTCGACTTGCTTTCGACACTGTCCCCGGTTGCGACTATCATTGCCAAAAGATATAAGTCATCGAACGACTCGGGGACGAGCTTGAGCGCATTGCTCACCGGGTTGAACCTTATTATCCTCATATGCGCACACTAAGAAAATAGCTCTTAACGTTTAAAACAAGCACCTATGGGCCATATGGCCTCTCAATCTTTCCCTAATGCCCCAGAAGCCTCCTCTATTATGCGCATCTGCTTTATGACACTGCCAAGAGCCGACGCAAGGGCCCTGCTATCTTCCGCATCTATGTCTATCACGAGCTGACCCCCGTTTATCTTCAGATCCACCTTGCAGCGTTTCGGGGTTTCCCCTCCCTTGAGGATCTCAAAATGGTCTCCAGGCCTATCGAGCTCAACCGTCAGTTTTGCCCTTGGCAAAAGAAGCACCTTACTTCTTGTTTACGCTATCCCTGTGCTCCTGGCCCGCGTGAGTAAGTCCGCGTAGGGCCCTGTTGTTCCTCCTCACTACCTGTCCGTAGAACCTATCAGACCTTACTGTAGGGTGCTCCCTGTCTACCATTATTGTCTCGAAGAACTTGAAGGATCCGTCTTCTCCCACATAATAAGAATTAACGACTTCGCAGTTGTCGAACTTCTTTGCAGCCCTTTCCTCCGCCATTGCCTGGAAGGACTTTTCATGAGCAAAGAATCTTCCCGACTTGGAAGGCTTCCTCCCTCCTCGCGGCTTCGCCCTCTTCCTAAGTCCTTTCCTTATCTTGATGCGTACGACTATTACTCCCTGCTTTGCCTTGTATCCAAGTTCGCGTGCGCGGGCAAGGTTTGTCGGCCTTTCCACTCTCATAAGCGTAGGTTCATTCCTCCACTTCATGAGCCTTGACTTGACTACGTCTCCCCTTGACTTGAACTCGTTTCTGAAACTTGATGATATCTGCTTGTAAGCTCCCACAAATTCACCTATGTAGAATATGCACCTTCTATATTTGCTGGCAACCTTTAATAAAGTTACTTATCATAGCGCCTTAGCCCGGCTAGACTTCCCTAAGTATCTTTGCATACCCTTTAAGGTATAAGTAAACCCCAACATATGTGGGCACGTTTATCTCACCGCCGTACGGCCCGTATCTCTGCCCCCCCATGTACAGCTCGTAATCCGTCTTTGCTGATATCCTGACATGCCCCTTCCTGAACGCTATCGCGTCGCGCATCGGATCGAAGCTGTAGAGCGCACGCGGCTCCCTGAGCCTGGCAGCAACAAGGCCCGTGCCTCCATGTATGGTGTTTGGAAGCCTTATCAGGTGGGTGGGGTCGTTGGTCACATTCTTGTCTATCCTGTCGCTCTGGCTCACTGCCTGCCTGTCGAGTATTCTCTTCCAGAAGTCCGCCTTGTTCTTTATGTACACCATATCCCAGTTCCCGTTCCTTATGCCCATCTCTATCAGGCTCTTCTTGCGGTACAGCTTTGTTGCCATGCTCCTATCTATGCCCATGCCCATCATGGAATCTACTCCTGCATTCAGGTTAGATAGGAAGTTCCTTGCTATCTTGCCCTTCCATCCCGTATCAGAAGGCTTGGGTCCAACAAGGGTGGTTCCACGTATGCCTGCAGTGGGGAAGAATTCGCCGAACTCCATGCCTATGCCTGCTATGTAATTGCTTATCTCCCTCCTAGAGGCGCCGTCAAGCTGCAGCACGTTCTCTCTGTTTATGTGCACGTGGTAGCCCCTATTGCCGCTGAAGTTCACCCTTATGTCCTTCTCAGAAAATCCGAAATCCGGGATCAGGAAGTCGTATACCAGCTTTATCGTCTCTTCCCTAACCTTGGTAAAACAGTTCCTGCACACCCATCTGCTTCCATGCACCTTCTGGCAGTCCAGCTCCATGTCATCTGCGTCAAGGTCGAACACCAGCTCTGAACCGAGCCATCCCTTCGCCTCCATCGGCCTGCCCGCAGGGAACCTATAGTAAGCCGCAGAGCATGAGACGTAAGGCACGGAATTCGCAGAAAGGTACGATCTTAGCGCGTTCTCGTACCCGAATGACATATGCCTGTACGCTATCTTGATGTCATAATTGCCGACGCCGAACTCACGCTCTGACATCCTTTCTGGAGCTAAATACTTGGCATCCTTGTAGTACTCGGAGATCAGCCTGTTTATGAAGTCGTTTCCAAGCTCCTCCATCGGCGGCGCCATCCAATCAATTAACTATCCGAATGCAACCAATAAATAGCTTGTACAGTCACTTTTTTAAGACAAAGCGGTGCAAATGCTAAATGATATCATGCCCGGGAAGAACGAGCTTCTAAACGAGTACGAACTCTTGGAGGAAATATCCAAAGAGCTTGACGTGCACCAGAAGAACATCAAGGCGGTTGGAAAGCGCATAGCCAAGAACAAGGCCTCTCTTGATTTCAGCGAAGGGCTGATAGAGAATCTTGAGATAGTATCAAACCACATGCTGGCAGCAAAGAGGGAGCTGGACAGGGCAAAGGAAAAGCTCAAGTCAATATAACGGTCTACATGGATGAGATAAAGCAAGTAATACTTGTACGCACGGATCTGGACATGGGCAAGGGCAAGATGGCTGCCCAGGTAGCCCATGCCTCAGTCTCGGCCTACCTAAGCGCGTCTAGATCAAATGCCGATGTCGCGGATGCATGGCTCTCTTCAGGCCAGAAGAAGATAGTCCTTAAAGTCGAGGACGATAAAGTCATAAAGAAACTGTACGAGGCGTTCAAGTTCAAGAAGATCCCCTGCGCGCTTATAAACGACGCGGGGCTTACGCAGCTGCCTCCAGGCACCATAACCACTCTTGGCATAGGCCCATGGAAGAAGAGCGAGATAGACTTCTTCACATCCTCGCTAAAACTGCTTTAGGTGCGCGCCTGATGGACATAGGTATAATCGAGTCTGACAGGCCTTTCATAAATGAATACAGGGACCTCGAGAAGGCGATAAGGTCCCAGGGATGCAATCCTATGCGAATAGACATGGCCGACATCTCTGTGCGAATAGATGCCGGAAAGGTGCGCCCGTTCCGTGTCAATGGCGTACTTGGAGAGTCTCCCATAGAACTTGACTGCGCAGTGCTCAGGCACATCGGCTTCGTACGCGACTACGAGCAGATGAGCCAGAAGGTCTGGTCGGTCATGTCAATGGAGATGTCAGGGACCTACGTGGCAAACAACATCCTGGCGTGGATACGTGCCAGCGATAAGCTCGGTGCCCTAATGTCGCTCTCAAGTAATGGCATAAATGTTCCAGACACTTGTTCGAGCGAGAACTCCCTGGCAGGTTACCACGCTGTCAAGGATTATGGCAAGGCTGTGGTGAAGCCTTTGAGAATGGCCGCAGGCCTTGGTGTCTTCAAGGTAGACAATCCCGACGTTGCAATGCATGTATTCAGCAGCTTCGTAAATCTCAGCAAGCCCTTGTACGTGCAGAAGTTTCTTGAAAAGAGACATGGCGGTGACTATCGTGTCATTGTGGTGGGCGGCGAAGTTATAGGCGCCGAGTTCAGAAAGTCCAGTTCGTGGAAGTCCAACGTAGCGCAGGGGGCAGTGGCAAAAGCTGTCAGGCCAGATGACGAACTCAGGGAGATTGCAATAAAATCTGCCAAGGCTCTAGACCTTGACTTTGCAGGCATAGACATAGCCCAGACTGCTGAGGGCTACTATGTTCTCGAGTCAAATCCAACAGTTTCGTGGTCCACGTTCAAGAAGGTCACAAAGGTTGACCCAGCCAAGCACATAATACGCCATATCGTTAAGATGGCAAAGGCCTGATGCGGAAATCTCCAGACAAGTTTTAAATACTGCATCCTTACCTTACTCTATTGTTGGGTGTTGGGTTGGTCATGGCAGGTAGCCTTACAAGGCAGTCTGCAGATGGTATTGCAGCGTTGATAGTGTGTCACAGGCGCGTTACCCCTGAGACTCACACTCGGGGTCCTGAGACGCTGCTCAAAAAAGCCATACTCAGGATGGGTGTTGCGGCAGTGTACGAGCCTTGCCAACTATATCCATCCGAAAAAATGTTTCAGGACTCCTACCTCCCTGATTACGTATTCCCATACTTGAGGATAGGTGGACGGGTCTTAATGCTGGACTACCACAACCCTCACCGCATCACTGCAGAATACCTAAACCTACTCGCTGCAATAAGACGCGATTATGGCGCCCATATCGTCCTCTCTTCAGGCATGCGGCAGCGGGCTATAGAAAGGGCCGCAGGCGTCAGCATTTCAGGATTCGTGGACAATTATTGGGTGATAAATTCAGGCACTTCAGTATCTGCGGTAGAAAGAAAGCTTGACGGGCTTTTGTGCAGGTCCGAGTCATGCGATAATGTGCTGCCCCATATCATAGCAGCAAGAAGCATGATAAAATCCAACACGCCCGCAAACTCCTATCCTTGAGATAGGAGTAAGGGCGTGCAATAAGGTATATAAAAATGCAAAACAAAACAGGGAACATGGAAACAATGCGTGCCTACAAGTTTAGGATATATCCTGACGCAAAGAGGCAGAAAGAGATAGACGACGCAATTTCCATGTCGCAGAGATTATACAACAAACTCCTTGAAAAGACGATAAATGCACATAAGAACAATCCAGATTCAAAAATATCGCAGAAAACCATAAATCAATTCCTCAATGCCATAATAAAAGAAGACAAATCATATCTGCAACTCTACGCTCATGTCAGAGTAGACATTCGCAACAGACTTCTCAGAACATACCAAAACTTCTTCAGGAGATGCCAGCAGAAGAAAGCAGGCGCAAAAATAAAGGCAGGATTCCCACGTTTCAAATCGAAAGACAAGTTCAATTCCATAACCCACATAGAGAGCAACGGCTCTTTTAGGATACAAAAAGGAAGACTCAGGGTCTCAAAAATAGGCACGATGCGTATAGAGCAGCACAGGAATATCATCGGAAATGTAAAGAATATGACGATAAAGAGGGAAGGAAACGAATATTACGCAATCTTTACGGCAGAACAGATAATAAGTTCTCCAAAGATAGAAGACATAAATCCAGTCGGCATAGACATGGGTCTCAACAATTTCATTGCATTATCAGACGGACAGACAATCCAGAAGCCAAAATTCTTCAAGAAGAGGGAGAAGAGGATCTCCAGATGGCAGCAAATAGTCGCAAGAAGAAATAAAGGCTCAACGAGGAGGGAAAAGGCAAAGTACCATCTTCAGGAAGAATGGAAGCACGTAACCAGCCAGTCAAACGACTTCATGCACAAACTATCAGACAAACTGGCCCATGGGGGATATACCTCTTTTGCCGTAGAGGAATTGCACATAAATAATATGGTAAGGAACCATCGCCTTGCCCAGTCAATACAAAATGCCTCATGGAACAGATTCATAAACATGCTTTCATACAAGGCTGAAAGTGCCGGCATGAAAGTATACAAAGTGGACGCAAGGAACACCTCAAAGGAATGCAGCGACTGCGGCGCAATAAAGGAAATGCCGCTTTCCACGAGGGAATACATCTGCGACAGATGCGGATTGCGCATGGACAGGGACATAAACGCTGCGCAGAACATACTCAAAAGAGCTACCCTCGGACAGAGGGGAAGTCACGCTCAGGGAGAGAACCGTAAATACATTCCAACAGGGAATGCAAACGAACTCAAAGAACTGAGAACAGACCCTGCAACCGCAGGGGAAGCTCCTAACCTTTAGTTAGGAGAGGATGTCACAAGTGTCAGCTCACATCATGAAACATGATGCATACATGATGCATTATTCACATCTCCCTATCTTCACATCCTAATGCGCAAACTTCAACCTGCGCGCATTGCATTTTTGCCTTGGCTATTCGTACTTCAAACCCTCTAATAATATTCCGACTTCAGCTTCCCTGGTCAGCATGCCAGAATTCAGAGATACGTGTACAGGCTGCCTGGTATAATTTTCAAGCCCAAATATCCGCTGCCCAACCCACTGCTCGTCTTGAAGTCTTGATCTCAGCGCAGCCCTTGCCTCAGCCATTGATATGTCTGGCCTGAAGTCACCGCGCCTGATGGCCCTAAGAACTCTCGTTCTTTCCGGCGCATCGAACGAGACCCTAAGGCAATACCTGGGATCCATGGCTGTGGCATATCTGGATTCAATGACAACTCCGCCGCGTCGTGCAAGCTCGCTTAATTCAAAGTAGAGCTCCCTGAAAAAATCACGAGGAATATGGCTCCAGAAAGTGCCTACTGTGACATTGCCGTCTGGACAGAGCCTTGCCTGTTCAGCTTTCCACACTATGCCTGCGCTGGCAACCTGCCATCCAAGTTTATCTGCCATATCCGACACAAAGCTGGACTTACCTGCAGCCGAAGGGCCTGTAACTACAATTGCTCTATATGGCATGCAATGAGCTTCATCTTCCTAATATATAACCTGATTTTCAATAGCGCCAGCATATGCGATAGGTATATATTAATTGTTGTTCAATAAGAGTCTACTTATTTTCCCGATAAAACTGCAGTTTTGCAGGAGGGATTAATATGGCAGAGAATTTGGAAAACTTCAGCAAGTTTCTTGCTGATAACAAGGGAAAGAGGAAGTTCAAGCAGACTGTAGAGCTAGCCATAAATTTCAAGGGAATAGACTTCTCAAAGCAGGACAACAGGCTTAACCTGGAAGTCAATCTTCCTAACGGCAAGGGCAAGACAAAGAAGATAGCCATATTCTGCACAGAGAGGAACTTCATAGAGCAGGCCAACCAGAACGGGATAGAGGTAATAGACGGCGCCCAGCTCGACCAGATATCAAAGGACCCTGCAAGGCTGAACTCTCTGCTCGAGTACGAGCTGATAGCACAGCCAAACCTGATGCCTGCCATAGCCAAGAACCTAGGTCAGTTCCTTGGAACCAGGAACAAGATGCCAAAGCCGCTCCTGCCAAACACGAGCATGGCAAGCATGTCCAACGAGCTCAACAAGCGCGTGCAGCTTAGGAACAGGGGAAAGAATCTGCCTACCATACACTGCATAGTGGGCAACGAGGATATGGACGCGAGCAAGGTTTACGATAATGTCCAGGAAGTTCTAAATGCGGTCACAAGGAAGCTTGGCGTGAGCCACATAAGGTCCGCCTATGTAAAGCTCACCATGTCAAAGCCGCTGAAGGTAATGTGATAGCATGATGCTCAAAGCCCAAAAAGTAGAATTCGTAAAGAACACCATAAAGGAGGTGAAGAGCTACGCCACGGTGGGCATACTTCCTCTCAATGCAATTCCTGATTCACTGGTGCAGAAGGCGAGGAACTCGCTAAAGCCGGATGTAAGGTTCATAATGGCAAGGAAGAACCTCGCACTCAGGATAATAGAGGGGGACCCAAGGCTTGCGAAGCTCAAGGACTATGCAACAGGAAACTTTGCAATACTACTCTCAAACCTGGATCCTGTGGCACTAAATAAGCTCATACTCGCTAATAGGAAGAGACTCCTGGCAAAGCCAGGTCAGATGGCCCCTTCAGAGATTGAGATACAGAGCGGAGAGACATCAATAGCCCCTGGGCAGGCGGTAACGGACATGAAGGCTGCAGGAATAGACGTAAAGATCGAGAAGGGCAAGGTTGTGATATCAAAGTCCAAGGTGCTAGTGAAGAAGGGCGATAAGATAAGCACCGCAATCTCAAAGGCGCTTAAGATGCTCGACATAGCTCCGTTCGAGGTCGGCACCAAGCTCTCAGTGGCAATCAATGGGGATCTTGCATTCACCGAGCGAGTGCTTGCAGTAGATGCTGCATACGTTGCGCACGAACTGGCTATAAGCTTCGCAGAGGCTAACGGCCTTGCCACCCATATAGGCTTCGTGACGAGTTACAACGTCAACGGAATGCTGACAAAGGCTTACATGTCCGCACTCGGCCTAGGCCTTGAGGCAGAGATATACGAGCCTGGAATAGCAGACAAGCTTCTTGCAAAGGGCGTACGCGAGGCCCTGAGCTTGAATTCTATGGTAAAGACCGAGCAGCCAAAGGCCCAAGAGCCTGCGGCATGATATGATACTGAATAAATGGTGAAACGATGGAATACATATACGCTGCACTTCTCTTAGACGCAGCAGGAAAGGAGATAAACGAAAAGAGCCTGGAAGAAGTGGTAAAGGCAGCAGGACTGTCACCTGACGAGGCGATGGCAAAGTCTGTAGCGACTTCTCTCAAGGAAGTAAACATAAAGGAAGTGATAAAGAACGCACAGAACGTCCAGGTAGCTGCTCCAGCTGCGGCACCAGCAGCAGGCGCAAAGCCAGCGAAGCAGGAGCCAGCAGAAGAGAAGGTAAGCGAGGAGCAGGCAGCAGGAGGACTTGCAAGCCTATTCGGCTAAATGCGGTGTTGTGCCTATGCACAACATACGTTTTTTGCCAGCAGGTATCTGCTTGAGATCCGGCGAAGACAGAACCGTCATTACCTCTAGTTTAACCTAGAGGTACAAGGTCGTGTATTCGTCGGCACCCTCACGCAAGCTAAAGTTTAAAAAATATTTGCTATAAGTATTGATATGGTGTTTTAGAATGGATGTTTATGTTGAGAAACCAAAGTGCACTGGATGTTCACACTGCTTTGACGTATGCCCTGTAGCTGTATTCGAGATGAAGGACAGGGAAAGCCCTGATGTTAACAAGGATTCTGCCCCTGAAGAGGCTAAGTGGAAGGGCCAGCACACACCTGAGGTAACTGCGAAGTGGGCCAATGTGCAGGATGGCCACAAGCACTTTGCCGAGAAGCACGAAGGCGGAAGCGGAGGAATCTCAGTGGCACTAAATGGGCCTTCATGCATACTCTGCCAGGCATGCCTTGTGGAGTGCGAAGGGGAGTGCATAGTCATACACGACGATACGGGAAACGTGTATCACTCCATATACAAGTGAAACATTACTATGCGCATGGCATAGGGCCATGCGCTCAGTATATCCTGAAGTCTATCACTACTTCTATCTCGCTAGGCGAGTAATTCCTGGCAACCCTTTTGTTCAAGACCCTTATCCTTCTCCCTTTTTTACTGAAATAATCCCTAATCCTCTTTATGTTGAAGTCAAATGCGTCCTCCTTCTTGCCGAACGCGTAGTAATGCACAACACACCCCTTCCTCGCGGCTATGGATACGGCGCCCAGGAAGCTGTACGAATCCTTAGGCAGTGGCATCACAATCCTGTCCGCAAAGTTCCTATGCCTTAGCACAAGCTTCTTCACGTCCCCATATTCTGCAGTTACGTTTGCTGTGCGGTTTATCTTTATGTTCTCCAGCATGGCCTTGAACGCGCTCCTGTTGAGTTCCATGGCTATTATATTGGACTTCTTGTGGGTCTTGGCCATCTCTATTGCAAAAGGCCCAACCCCTGCAAACATGATTATCACATTCTCCCCATCGCTGGACGCAGCGCTTATGCGGGCCCGCTCATATGCCAGCCTTGTGGAGAAGAACGTCTTCCTAATGTCAAAATGGAACTGCGCCCCATTCTCCTTATACACCGTGTCATATTTCTTCTCCCCGAGCACGTGCGAATACTTCCTTATCCTATACACTCCGCTCACAGGGCCCCCCTTGGCCAGCACTGTCCTAACGTTCCTGTTCACTTCCATTATTGCCTTTGCCATCTTCCTGGTAGCTGCAGTGCTGCCCGTACCTTCTATGAGCGCTATGTCTCCTATCACGTCATATCCCCTGGCAGCCTCAGAATACTGCTTCCCAAGGCTGCTCTTGAGCATCTCCTTGTACTTTGGCTGCTGTTCTGTCTTCTCGAATCTGGCATCCACTATCTCTGCTCCAAACCTGCCAATAACGTCCTTCCCCATCTTCGCCCCCGCAGAAATGGGAAAGTATATAAATTCGTCACTACTAAATACTCTATAATTAATAACCATTAGTTTATGCCCTGTAAGGTATTTTCTTACCTTTTCGGCATTATCTTTCTTCACTTTGAGCCCGAGCATAAACTGATATCAATTAATAACAATTAAAAAGTGATCGAGTGTATTTCATCGTAAGGGTAACCGCAAGCCAGGAGAAGATAACTGCGGACGTTCTGCAGAACAAGATCTCCAAGAACAATACGGACATATACTCAATGGTGATGCCCTATGGCATGCGTGGCTATCTTGTAATAGAGGCTGCCAACGAGATCGCGTGCAGGGACCTCATACTCAATGAGCCCCATGTAAAGGGAATGCTCTCAAAGCCTCTGGAGGAATCGGAGCTTGTAAAGATGCTCGCATCCAAGCAGGCAGTACAGGAGATAAATGTTGCTGACACTATAGAGTTCTTTGCCGGGCCGTTCAAGGGCTATAAGGCAAAGGTAATAAAGGTAGACCAGGCGAAGGACGAGATAACCGTAGAGCTTATGGATGTTGCAGTCCCAATACCTGTCACTACAAAGGCCAACATGGCAAGGATAATAGAAAAAGCGAAAGAGTGATCATATGACTGAAGTAGTTGTAAACGGACTTATAGAAGGTGGCAAGGCTACATCCGGTCCACCCTTTGGGCCTGCACTTGGTCCCCTCGGAGTGAACACCGCAAGCATAGTGGCTGAGATAAACTCAAAGACGAAGTCCTTCGAAGGCATAAAGGTGCCTGTCAAAGTTGTCGTGAACAAGGAGACAAAGGAATTCAAGGTTGAGGTAGGCAGCCCCACAACGAGCGCACTTATACTCAAGGAGCTGCACCTGCAGAAGGGCGCGAAGACCAAGGAAGAAGTGGTAGGGAACATAACCATTGACGTAGTCAAGAAGATAGCGCAGGCGAAGGAGGCCTCAATGTATGGTAATAGCCTCACTTCACGCGTAAAGCAGGTAATAGGGACGTGCAAGTCAATGAACATAACCGTAGAGGGCATCAATGCAAAGGAGATGCTTGCAAAGATATCCAGCGGGGAAGTCAAGATATAAAGCCACGGCGCTTCACAGCACCCGATGCACCTCTGATGCGGTGCACCTGGTGGCGTTGCGTTATCCCAAATCAGTGTTCCAATGACCAGCTTCAAGGAGTACGTGTCAAAGTACCGTGATTCCGTATACTCCAAGATAATGGAGTACCTTCCCCTCAAGGAGCCTGAGGCCCATTACAGGATGGTAAGGGACTACAGCGAGCGCATGGGGAGCTACCGCCGCGCAGGTTTCATACTCCTGACCGGCGAGATGTTTGGTGAGAAGCCAGAGAACCTTTTCCTTCCGGCCGCAGCCATGCAGATGTCCGAAGACTGGATCCTCATACACGATGACATAGAGGACAATTCCGAGTCCAGGCGCGGCAAGCCAGCACTGCACAAGATACACGGCAACGAGCTGGCCATAAATGCAGGTGATGCCGTCCATATCTCCATGTGGAAGGCCCTGAAGGACTACATGGTCAGCGCAGCAGGGCAGCGTGGCTCACGTCTCTTCGATACATTCTATGACATGCTGGAGAGGACCGTTGAAGGGCAGTATCTAGAAACCAATTTCATACTCAATTCCAAAAGCCTCTCGAAAGCTTCAGAGAAGCTATACCTTGACATAGTGTCCAGCAAGACCTGTTACTACACCGTCTATGGCCCTATGCAGCTGGGTGCCATAGCTGCAGGCGCATCTGATGCCAAGCTGCATGCACTTAGGGAGATAGGATATCCTGCAGGCGTGGCATTCCAGATAATAGACGATGTGCTGGACATGACTGCCGATGAGAAAGTCTTCGGGAAGCAGAGGTACGGCGATCTCTACGAAGGCAAGCTGACCTTGATAATGCTCCATGCATACGAAAGTTCAAGCGACTCGGAAAAGAAGGAGACAGACCGGATCTTCAGCAAGCAGAGGCAGCAGAAGACCCCTGAAGAGATATCATTCCTAGCCGGCATAGCTGAGAAGTACGGCAGCGTAGAATATGCAAGGGGAAGGGCCAAGACGTATGCGGATAAGGCCAAGGAGGCTGTCAAACAATTCAGCGGCGAGATACCTAGCAATAGCTACAGGGATATATTGCTCTCCTCAATAGAGGAGATGTATCGCAGAGAAAAATAAGTGTCAAACAGCAATATGCGTTCCCGCCTGTTAGGGCAGTATTTCATATCGTGAGCGGTCTTAACTGCCGAGTTCGGAATGGGTTCGGGTGTTTCCCCGCTCCTATGGCCGTTTGACGCACATATTATTGCAGCATACATTTAAATAGCTTGCTGGAAGGTAGCAATCATTCCCAATAACTGTTCATTTGACAGAGGTTATGGACTCTACCGTCTTCTCGAATTTCTCCACAGACCTTATAACCTCCTTTAGCTTGGGATTTATGTTATATCCGAGGTCATATCCGCGCTCGGTCCTTATGTGGGTTGGTTGGAGAACGTTGAGGTTCATCGAGAGATTCCTCAGCGTTATTATAAGAGTCTTCCTGGTAAATTTCTTGCCAAGTATTGTATAAAGTTCCCTTGTGGTCCTTGGGGATTTAATCATGAGAAGCTTAAGCACAGCATAGTTAGGTTTGCTAAGTATCCTCCTTACGAGCCATATCTCGTCGTTGTCCTTTTCAGCCTTGGCCATAAGTCCACCAAGTAATGCTTGTACATTAACTTTTATAAACATATCTCAGGTTTTATGCCCATACCTGCGTATGTATCTGATGCCATGCCTATGTATCCTACATTCGCGAAATTCAGGGCTTCCGGACAAAGCCACAGGGCATATCCTCCGTAAACTATATTAATTCTTATACTATAATATAAGATATTATACTTAAGTAAAATAGTTACAAGGGGTATTTCAATGACGATAAAACTGCAAGACCGCCTATCAATCACCGCCGCCATGGCCAGGACCTTGTGGTCAGACAGGGGCCTGGACGCATATCTCCTCAAGCAGCTTCCATATTACGATAGCGACCAGTACAAAGCCCCATCCAATGGATTGCACATTGATAAATGCCTGGAATCATACCTTTCAGTTGCCCTGGAAGCAAACCTTAGCATACTCGTATGCAGCCCTATCCCGCACTTAAGGTCAGCCCTTCTTGACACCCTTGTGTCCCTGATACCGCAAGGCTGCGCCACTGCCATCGTGTCAAAAGATTTGGGCTCGGTGCACTCCGGCAGCCTCCCATTTTGTTCCAGATATGTCTATGGCCGCTCAGCACGCCTCATCAGGCCGTGCATAGACAAGGCGCTCCAATCACATCCCGACCGGCTTGTGGTCGACGAAATAACATCTCCCGGGTCCGCATCCGTGTTTAGTGCCCTGGCTTTCGGATCGTCATATATATCCGCTTCGCGCTTTGACGCTTGCGGCGCCCCATTGATGGCAAAACTTTCCTCCCAGTTCCTTCACAAAGATCCTGTGAGAATAAGCTCCATGGACCTCTCAGTAACTGCACGTAGCGATGGGGAAATAAGGATACACGAATACTCTTGGCTGAGCCGTGGGGAGATAGATGAAGGCGTGGAGCTAGCTGGAAGGGACATGTTCCAGTCAAGGGAGATCTATCCCATGTCTGCAGAATGCCTATACAGTTCCAAGGCGATGGCCAGGTACGCATGGATATATGGCATGCCTAGCACAGAACTTACGGGGAAAATTGCCCCTGCCCCAAAATTACCTGTGTAGCCCTGTGGGATGCAAATGACATCGCTTAACCTATCCTTGCTGACATCAATACCTGATTATATTGATGCAGAATCACTTCTCCATTCTATGGGTAACTATCCATTTGCGCTACGCCATGACCTGCGCTCAGGAGTCACTGGCATTGCCTGTGAAGATCAGTCACTGTATAAAATGCTTTCTGGAATGGGCATAACCTCAAGGCAGGAGGCAGGATACACTAGCTTCAACCGCAGCATTACCTGTTTCCAGGTGATGGCGAGGGAAGATGCCAACAAGACCCGGCGCGACGAAAGCGAGGTGCGCCGCCCGGGCATATATGACCTCTTCAATAACGGCCCAGAGGTCATCTCGTTCTTCTTCCCTGCAGATCCGGTGCGCTCGATGCATATCAAGGCGGAGATTGAGAGAAGGATAAGCGGTATAAGTGTAAGGTCAACTACCGACGCAGCCGCTTTGGGCCTGCCATCCAGGCATGGCAGTGTACATGCGGACCTCTATTACGGCTCTGATCGTAAGAAGCTGCTGTTTTCCATGCTTGATAGCGTAAACCAGTCGATACTGTCGAGACACTCGTCTTACCGCGTGTGCATCGCCGTTGAAAATACCGATGATTCTGCAGGCATATGTGCATATATACGATCCAATTCTGTCGTACTTACTGAAAGCATAGTTAACAGCCCAGATTTAACCTCCCTATACCTCTACCTCTTCCAGTGCGAAGGGATACCGATGCCGCACAGCTCCGCCTCAAAGCTGCTGTGGCTGTCCAATCGAATCAAGAGATCCAAGTCCATAGCCTCAAAAGTGCCGCTAATAAATGGCAACATAAGCATAGGGAAACCTGCAAGCCCCAATGCACATAATGCTGGGCCGATCGGAGTTGAGCGCAGCACGTTCAACCTAGGCACCATGATAAGCGGCGTGCCTGGCACAGGCAAGACTCTCTCTGCAAAGAGCATAACCTCGCAAATCTATGCATCAGGGGGCGTGTTCACCATGGTAATATCCCCCACCTCAGAATGGAATGGATTCTGCGAAGACGGGGGAATGCGCACCATAGACCTCTCAAATCCCTCCATAAGGCTCAACCTCTTCAGATGCGAGTCACGCTCTGCGCATGCATTCTACGAGGATTTGTCAACTCTCATAGCGTCTGCATCAAATGCCGGTCCATATCGGAACTCACTGGAAAAATGCCTACTTTCGGCATTTACAAAAGCGTACTCAAGGTCGCACGATCCAGATCCCGAAGAGGTATACAATGAGATCGAAGACGCCGTGGTTGAACAGCATGCAACAAAGACCGCAACGTCCATCAAATACACCAAACATGGGGAAAACATACGTTCCTCTCTGGAAAACATGCGGCATCTGCTCATGAAGCCCCAGTTCGCATATGCCGGTGGGATCAGCATGCGCTCATGCATGCGCACCGGCGTCGTGTTCGATCTTTCGGGCATAAGCAACAGCATGAAGCCCATCCTGTATGCGTTCCTCCTTAATCAGGCCTATAGCATGGCGGGCGAGTTCGATGTTTACGGGGACAACGAACTTAGGATGCTGCTGTGCGTAGAGGAGGCGCACCTCATATTTGGGGACGATGAAGACACCGCAGCAACGTCAGACCTCAGGCAGAGGATACAGGACTTCAGGAAGAAGGGCATAGGGCTGATGCTGATAACCCACAACGCCATTGATATAAGCCAGTCAATCCGCCAGCTCTGCCAGCTTAAGCTTTACTTCAGGCAGAGCCCTGACGCCGCAAAGCATGCAGCTAACGACCTTCCATTCGGCGAGGCGGAGAAGGACGATGTCATCGGGATGCTAAAGACTCTCCCACAGGGAACATGTGCTGCAAATTACATCGAAGTATCTGATGCAGGCAAATCGCCTGCAGACCCGATCTTCCTAAAGGCGCCTGAATTTTACCATAAGGCCCAGAAACCCATGGAGCGCGCTAGAAAATTCCCCGTGCCAGATACAATTGTACGTTTTGAAGGCGCCTTACCTGACAAGGCGCATCGGGTGGAGGTACGCTACCTTGGCGAGAAGGTGCATAGCGACAACGCCGGAGATGAAATATCCATACCGGGCCTGCTTAAGGGCAAAACGTACAAATTTGTTTTGCGCGGAGATAAAAAGAGGGACACGCATGAGTTCACCATAACTGGTGGGATAGAGAATTCAATAGCGCTGGCCCAAAGCCCTGCCGAAGCGGCTAAACCAGCCTCTTCTGTTTAAGGTATGTCTTAAGCAAGGCGCTGTTCTGTATCCAGGTGGGGATTTCTATGTCCATTACTGACTTTACGAGATCGAAAAGCTGGCCCATGCTCTCAAGGATTATTGGCTCTCCCTTAAGGGCCTGGCGCACATGCTCCCTCACATTCCATACTCCCACTGGCATTATGTAACCGCTGTGCGCCTCCCTAAGGATCACGACCTTCGCCTGTCTCCTAACCTTATCGAGCAGCTCTGCAGAAGCAAGCCTTGCTGCATAGTAACATCCACCTATCTCTGCGTAAGTCTTCCTACCTGAGAATCCTTCATAAGAGGAAAAGATGTCAATGTTTCTCTTGCTCTCGTTCCACGTTGTGTTTGGGTACCACGCCTCTACAAGCTCATACTCCCAAGATCCAGGTATCATTATGACCAGCCATCTGTTGTCTAGGGCGACTGTCCTGTAGACCCGTATGCTGTCTATGGGCTCATAGCTTTTCACCGCGCGTAGCTTGTGCTTTCCCAGAGTATCGTCAACTGCTGTTATGCTCCATCTCGTAGGCACGAACTTCCTGTTCTTCCCGACGCCAAGCACGCCTGCCGATAGGGACTTCTGTATCTTTGACACGAGCACCCCTTTCTGGTAAAGCTCCACTATGGCATTTGTTGCTGTCATTGCAGTATCGAAATAAGCGCTCTCCACCTGTGGGTTGGCCCTGCTGTTCTCTATGCTCATGCTCTCCATCGTGGCGCTCGGCCCGTAAGGCTGGCTATTCTCGTCAAAGCTCATCTTCAGCACCGGCTTGTGCTTCAGTACCTCCTGAACTGTGCTGCACCTGTCTGCCAATGCCAGCTCTGCCACCATCTCCTCTACCTTCCCATTATCCGCATTGCTAACCTTTGTGCGGTACATGCCCCTCACCAGGTTAGATCTGAACTTCACTATGTCTTCGATTGACTTGCCTACCCACATCTCGGGAGATCCCATTATGGTGGTATCGCCTAGTTCGGGGGGCACCATGGGGCCAATGTTCACGTTAGGATATCCGAATCTGCCAACGAATATGTCTGGCGGAGATGAGCCATATACCTCCTTTCCAACCATCTTCTCTACGGTCTGAAATTTGTAGTAGTACTTCAGGAACCTCGGGTCCTTCATGTTGGCATATACTGCCCTTGAGCGTACAACTTCCGTGTAGTCGTGCATGATGGCCTATTATATAGCTGGGAATAGTGATTTATTAGCATGGCGATGTACGGTGCAAACGGGTATAAACATGTAGAAAAGGATGGCATAACCGCCATAATAATCCACGGTAGTAAAGTCCTACTTCTAAAGAGAAGGAATATACCTCTCCTGATCAATAGGGGCATATGGGCCTTCCTTTCCGGCTCACTGGATCGCGGCGAAGGCCGCCTTGAGGCAGCGTACCGGGAGATAAAGGAAGAGGTGGGTATAGCCGATAGGGACCTGATGCTCCTACTGGAGACAGAAGAAACTCTTAAGGACGATAGGAAGATGATATCATGGTCAAATGGCGTTTTCGTCTTTCGCTCAAGAACCAGTTCAGTAAGGCTGGATCTTGAAAACAGTGCATACCGTTGGGCATCCCTGGGCGATATAGTGCACCATACGGGCTATACTAACGTTTTTATTAATGAATCCCATATCGTTAATAGGCTCAGGGTATTCTTAAATGTCAGACACGTGGCTGAGGGCAAAACTGGACAACGTATTCAAGGCTTCAGGAGACCTTGACTGCATACTTATAGCGAATACAGGCCAGCAGGATCCCAATTTCACGTACATGGCAGACTTCAGCAGCGGCCTTTTTGAGAGCAGCATACTCCTTCTAGAAAGGAAAAAGGCAACATTATTCACGTACAGCTTGGAGTATGAAACTGCGCTGAGGCAGGCTCCGAAAGGGATGTCTGTGGTAAACCTTAACAGCAAGGCGAAGTTCGAGGAACTTAAGAAGAAGGTATCGGGCCGCAAGATAGGCGCTAACCTCGGATTCCTCCCATACCTGACTTATATTAACATAAAGAAGAAGCTCAAGCCTAAGAGCGTAGTTGACGTGTCCAGGGCCTTCGAAAAGGCAAGGGAGATAAAGTCCAAGCCCGAGATTGACCGGATAAGAAAGGCCGCAAGGATAACAAAGGAGGCTATTTCAGAATCCCATAAACATCTCAAGGAAGGCATGACCGAGAAGGAGCTGGCTGCGATATTCGAATCCCACGCGCTCAAGCTGGGCTGCGACGGGCTCTCATTCAGTACCATAGTCTGCTTCGGTGCCAATGCTGCCCTGCCTCACCACAGCCCCGATACTACGAAGCTGAAGAAAGGGGATTTCGTGCTTATGGATGTGGGCGTCAAGGTCAGGAACTACTGCTCTGACATAACGCGCACAATAATCTTTGGGAGGGACAGCAGGTACGCGGAGAAGATGAGGGTATTGGAAACTGTCCTGTCAGCTCAGAAGAATGCGATAGCTGCCATAAAGAAAGGCGCTTCCGGATCCAGCATACACTCCATAGCCCAGTCCTACATAGACACTGCCTATGGCGGGAAGTACAAGGGAACATTTATACATGCTTTGGGCCATTCAATAGGCATAGATGTCCATGACGGCTCAAGGGGATTCCTTAGCCCAAGATCCGATCTGAAACTTCAGCCTGGAATGATAACCTCCGTAGAGCCTGGCATTTACATACCTGGCTTCGGAGGGGCAAGGGTAGAGGACGACATCCTCGTCACTGACAAAGGCGCAATAATACTTTAAGGGGAGTTCTGCTAGTCTGGTTAGGCTTCCACCTTCGGGAGGTGGTGACCCGTGTTCAAATCACGGACTCCCCGTATTTATTTTCTACAGCAAAATCATTTTCTTTTGGCTGAAGTTTCTGGGCCTGTGTGTTCTACATCCACATATATCTGTTTCTGGTATGCAAACTTCACTCCGAGCCCCTTGAGCGTATCTGTTATCATTTTCGGCATTTCGAAATATAGGTTACCCCACGTTGTGCCTGCAGTCCATACTCTTACTTCCAGGACCACTCCAGTATTAGTGAACTGAACTGCGAATACCTGTGGTGCAGGTTCAACAAGCACATACCATTGCTTAGCGAACGCATCGCTTATTGCCTTCGCGATCCTGTCAAAGTCCTCCTCGTAGAATAGCGTTATCTGGGTTCTCACTAGCCTTGCAACGGATCGCGTGTAGTTCATTACATTCGAGTTAAACAGCTGGTTATTTGGTATCCTCACACGCACTCCTTCCCAAGTGGCTGCCTGCGTGGACAGAAGCCCAACCTCTATTATGCCTACGGTAAGGTCCCCGTACGTTATAAAATCCCCGGATTTGAACGGTTTGTCCCCTATGAGCAGAATCCCTGCAATGAGGTTTGATACGCTTGACTGCGCCGCCAGTCCCAGTACTATCCCAGCAAGCCCTCCAGCAACTATTATTGAAGAAAGGCTTATTCCCATATTGCCTATCGCCAGCAGGAGGCCGACTATAACAATTACATAATATGCGAACCTGCCTGTAAGTTTGGCAATGTGGTTGGAGTAGCTCCCGTACATTCTCCTTCGTATTATCACTGATGCTATCTTTGCTATTACAATGGATACTAGTATTATGGCTCCTGATACGAAAAGCTCGTTATAGTTGGCAAGCGCCCAGTCTATTATGGTCATGTGCCATACCTCATCTCAATGGTATTGCTGTAGCCTTGCTTTATGTGTGACATGGGCTTGGCTCCAGCAAATGATGGCTTGTTTTTCAGGCTTACCAAGGCCAAATCCTCATTGTTGATATCTATCTCTACAGCTTCCCCAAAGTTTCTCCCTTTGTGCGAAAATATGTTGAAAGACGGATAACTGAAGATGAATTTCGTTATTACAAACCATTTGCCATGCCTGTTGATCATCCCAACCTTTGTAGAAATCTTGTTTGCTTCTGGTTTTGGGAGGCCATGGAAATAACCTGTCTTGAAATATCTATACACCATTCCATCCGAAGCTGATCCATAAAGCGAAAACTTCTTAGGCCAATTCTCTACAGTATCTATCTGCTTGTACTTCTTCTCGGACAAGACGAATATGCCTGTGTCCACAGGTATATTCACATACACAGAAGTTTCTGAATGGGGGGTATTACAAGCCTATCCTCAAATACAATGCCAAAATATGGGCTTACATTGGCGTAAGTGCTCAGCACAGGTAACTGTTGCAAAGTTGCATTGTCCGGTATGTTTATGCTCTTTTTATTCCCGTAAGCAACCTGCTTGAACTTTATGTTTGCATCCTCAATCTGCTGATCCACTGCGTTCTCCCAATAGTTTCAATGCGCCTTCGCGCAATTGATATTGATATATCCTGCAGGAAGTTATTAAGTTTTTGGGAAGGCGATCTAGCTGGTCTGTGCGGCCTATTTGAATCCAAGCCATAGGAACACCATTCCCAAGAACTCTGCATAGTAGAGGAGTTCGGGCATGGCTGCTATGTAAAGCGTACCGGCCGCTCCCACAACAACCACGCCTGCTATTATGCTCATCATCTTCCAGCTGCGCCTCTTGATGAAGCTCTTAATGGCTATGCCAACTATCACTGCCGAAGACACGAAAGTAGCAATGGAAGACGTGATTATTACAGGGAGAGGGGGCAATCCTGCCACAACATAATTGACCATGAGGTTGGCTGGCGGTGATGAAACAATGGAAGCTACGGTTGCCAAAGCCACAATGGCGCTGAATGCATAGTAAGCCTTCTTGTACAATCCTCCATTCAAAAGTTCTACCGAACCTAGCGATAGCAACTGCACCACTAGTACCACGAGGAATAGGTACAATCCCATGAGTGCCGTTGAGTATATGTTGAGCGCCAAGAGGGCCTCTATCAGGGCCGAAAGCCCAAAGAACCACAGCCCAAGCCCCCATAGAACATAGCTGGCCTGCTTCCTTTCTGCATATTTGAGCACTAATTTACGCGCAAGAAGGAACACTGCAGCAGATATGAATATAGTTGAAAAGACGACTATTATCTGGAGTCCTGGAGCTAACATGCCTATCTACCGATATAACCTTCATGTACGCATATTTAAATACAGTCTTCCAATAAGATGACGCTGGCTGACCATGGTGCTGCGGCCTTAGCGAAAAAGCAGCTGCCGCATCATGTGGCAAGAGCCGAACTTATACAAACGACTGATGGAATGGCATCCCAAAGAAACAGCAACACCGCGAAGTACGCATACACCATAGCCGTAATAGCCCTTCTCTCTATTTTTGCCGTGCTCCTTAATACTTACCTGGGAGGGATGATAAGCAGCAATGCACCGGGCCTGGAAGCGTACCTTCCATACCTGTCCAAGGCAATATACATAATACTAGGGATTCTTGGATGCTACCTTGTATACCGCGTCCTTCTTTCCATACTCATACCCTATGCAATGCACAGCGGGGATAGCGAACTCGCCGAAATAACCAAACTAGCATTGCGCATAGTGTTCTATGTCATAGTCATCTTCCTGATACTAACTGCATCTGGAATAAGCCTTTCAGCCGCCCTTGCCGGAGGGGCAATCGGTGGAATAGTGCTCGGCCTGGCGGTACAGAACATAGTCACAAGCATCCTGTCAGGGTTAATGCTGTCATGGTCAAGAACGTTGATACCTGGGGACCTAATGCTCGTACACTCGTGGATGTTCGGTCCGGTTGACATAGTATGCAAGGTGGTAAAGGTAAATACCGTATTTACCGAAGTGGTGACGCAGCATGGCCAGGATATGCGCATACCAAGCAATATACTGCTAAACACGACAGTCTTCACAAAGCTTGGGAGAGGAAGGAATATTTCCTACGCCTTCCAGGTTCTAGTCAATGCAGATACCCCTTCAGCGGCAGTGCAAAAATATGCAGAATCTGGAATGCAGGATGCCTTCAAGAATATGCGTCTGGCCGTGCCTAAGGCCTACTTCACGTCAAAGACCGGGTCACAGAATGCGTTCACAGTCATAGCCAAATTCAATGATATAACCGAGGTAAATGAGATACTAAATGCTGTTAACAAATCATTTGATGCGGCTTACAACCGCGCAAAGGCATGACTGCCTGCGCTCCTTCTAATCTCAAGCGTTGCAGCGCAGCCTGTAGAAAACCAATATAAGTTACAAATCCATCTATCTACGGATACGATGCACAATGGCAATAGCGGCTTTCTAATAAGGAGATTGAAGAGGCGCGACAGAGAAGACCTCATATCAAACTACTATGCTTTGTATGATGAGGTAAAGCACAACCCGTCACTTGGTATACCTTTGCTAAGGCGCAGGCCATCTATTAATGAAGAGTATAAATGGTTTACCGGCATGCTTTCAAAGGAGAGAAAAGGAGAAGCCATAATTTCTGTAGCAGAAGCTGAAGGCAAGGTGGTGGGCATGTGCGACATCACCAAATACTCGCCACGCGTTGAGCAAAGTCACGTGGGCACTGTAGGCATATTGATAAGGGAAGGTTTCCGGTCAAAGGGCATAGGCACCGCGCTGCTGAAGGATGTGATAAAACGCGCCAGGCCAAGATACAGCCTGCTCTCATTGCATGTATTCGGCAATAATGGCCACGCCATGCATGTATACCAAAAACTCGGGTTTAGGGTCTATGGCACTCTCCATTCAGGTATAGTCCGAAGTGGAAATAAAATAGATGACGTGCTCATGTGCCTAAAGCTGTGACATGCCAGTAACGGTAATGCCTCCGGCAATTATGGCAGGCATCTCTCATGATAGTGCAGGCCATTTAGGTTGCAGAAGATATGCTTGTCTCCCTTTACAGGCTCCTTGTGGCATCCTTTGCACTCCACTCTCCTGCCACAAAGTTCGCAAGAGAAATAGTCATACGCCTCTATGTACTCCAGCTTGGCTTTTTGGAACGAGCCTTTCTTTTCCATAATTCATACACCAATCTTAAACATAAATAACTTTCTGATGCATCAGCACGCGTCTTTAGTTACCTGCCTTTCTCCGTTCAGCCTTCTGCAACAGCTTCTTTGCACGCTCCAACTCCCTCCGTCTTCTTTCCGGAAGGTTCTTTCCGGCCCTGTTTATAAAATACTGCACCATCTTTATCGCAGATCCCAAGCCCCCTGGCGAGACGTCCTTCCTTCCCATTACGCGTGCTATCTCTTCTGCCGGCTTGGTGAATATGCCCGGAGGGGGAAACGTAGATACTGTGGTAACCTTGCCTATCCACATCTTCCTCTTCCTGGCCTTTGCCATAACTTACTATGCACGCCGAATTAAATAAGCATGCGCAGGGCGTTGAAAGACTCATCTATGCATGGCAGCTGCAATAGCACGGCATAGGCTCATGCATGGGTCTGGCATCCCTCCCCTTTGAGCTAAATGTGAGCTTCGCCACCTTGAAAGCTGGCAGTGCCTTGTGTGCAGTCAGTAAGGGATTCCCAATCACGTCCTGTGTAAGCATGCGTATGCTGCTTAACGCCCAGGATGTGGGACCCGAGCCAGGTTCAAGTGCTGATGTCCCATAAGAGGGCCTATCCCTTGCATTGTCTCCTATCCAGCATGTTCTGCCCAAGTCAGCAGTGCCAATTCCATTGCCTTTTGTTTCCTGAACGGTATAAACTTGCATGTGCTCTCTTGCAGCCAGCTTGAGCGGTGCAGCCCCTGATATCGCTGTGCTGCATGCGTTCTGTGCACCTGTACTTTCGAAGCCATTTGGAGAATCAAGGCATGCAACGGCATATGGTGCTTTTGCGCTATTTGCATACACTATCCCAACATTCACGCTCATCATCTTTCCAGCTTTTTCCTTCCCATATGTCCCTTCATTATCATGTTCAAGCCTCACTCCGCTTATACTGGATGTAATGTTTCCGTCAGTGTTCGCATGGAAAGGGGCACACGCCGCAGTTACACCTCCCGAGTTAACTACAGGGGACACTGCCAAGTCGGAAGCGGTATGGACAAGCATTCCCCCATACTGGGCTTCAGTGGTTGCTGGGTATGCCACGTATTTGCCAGTCACAGGTGTATCCTGTGCAGCAAGCTTCAGTGCCTTTCTATATGGGCTCAAGATTGTGGTGTGCAGTGATGCGCCTGTGCCGTACTGTCCAATCCCTGTCCACGAACTGTCTTGCGTGAGCATGCTTGCCTGCCACGAAGTCAAGGCGCATGCCATGGTTGGCTGGTAAAAATCTGCCATATGGCCCGATACCGAAGAAGCACTTAGGCTTATCGCAACATTGCCTCCACCAGCGCCTTCAAATCCAAGTGAATATCTCCTGCCAATATTCCTGTGGGTGCTCTCCATCACGAAATTCACAACATCCGCAGGTACTGACCCCAGGCCGAACACTTCGACTCCTGCGCGAATAAGCCTCCGTGATGATTTTGGCGATATCATGCCACCCCCGAATATTGCCACATCGCCGTGGCCCTGTGACCTGAGCATATTGCCTGCCTCTATCACCATGCCCCTGTGAGCATCGTCCATTATGCCGAATCCTACTGCATGGGCCCCTTCCCGTATTGCTATGCTTGCTATCTCCCTGGGATCCGTTATGCCTCCTGTGTATATAACCTCGACACCAGCTTCTCTCAGGGATTTTATTATCATTTTTAAGCTGCGGTCATGCGTGTCATCTCCGGGCTTTGAAATGACTACCCTAAGTGGTGCCTGCCCGGAACCATGGTCAAGGCGCACAACATCTGTCCACACCCCAAGATCCCCTTTTATTATCCCATCCACTACCGTACGCGATGTAATCTCCGCCACTTTGTCCTGATTGCACCATATTGCTGAGAGCAGCTCAGCTGCAATCAACGGGTCAAGCTCTTTTAGGCCTTCCAGGAAATCCTTCTTAAGGATTTCACTTGCACCTAACTCTCCTATGGTGAATGAGAGGTCGCTTGCTAGTTTTCCATTGTTCCTTATCGTTCTTATCACATCATCCGACATAGCCTCAGAAGATGTAAGGTCTGCAACATTTCCAGTTCTCCCTATTGCGTCTAACCACTGGCTCGCAGCTTCAGGGCCTATGGCTCCCAAGAATTTTATTGCATCTTGCGTGAAAAGCCGGGGGTCTTTGAGATCCTTTATGTTTCCTGTGATCCTCATCTCGAAGAGGAGCCCGCTGCCAATATACCTGTCCATGCTTGACAGTGAGATTAAGAATTCTTCAGAAACCAGCTGTCTTGCTATTTCTGGGTTGGATGCCATAGCCGCTTCAATGATGCTGCCAGCATACGCATCCACAAAGCCTGAAGATATTGTTTCAACTTGGCTCTCTGAGAGCGTGGAGCAGCCACAGCAGAAATCATCAAGTATCCGCTCCACCATCCTCATGTTCTTCTGGACCTTCCTGTCAGTACCTTGCGCTAACCTGCCCATTGTCACAAGTGCTTCAGCTGCAACTACCGAATCTACCCCTCTCAGCACCGATAAAGACCCCCCCAAACTGGCATTATGCCTTGTAATTCTCATGAAACCAACCTATGTGCACGGCTCTGTGAGAAATGGTAGGCAATACTACATCTAGCGTCTGAATGCCCCATACTCCACAACCCTTTGTATAGTCGCGTGCTGCTGTATATAAAACCTTGCGGATGGCGCGTGCATGGAAGTAAATATGTCTATACTGCCAGAAAATAAAACCCGCTTATAGTTTGTTCAACATTTATATTCGTTTCTTTCAAAATATGAATATGGCATTCGTAGACAACCTTGCATTCAGCTTGTTTGCAATAAGTCTAGCCGGATTCATGTTCCTATACACAATACTCTCCATATATGTATCATACTTAAAGGAGCAGAAGAACTATTACGAAGACATTCGCACAGCTTCAATCCCTATCCTATTCATAGGCATATACCTTCTTTTGATGGGCCTCTGGGGCCAGTTCACATGGCCTCTGCCTGGAAGCTACAACATACTCTTCTACGACCCTATGATAGCTTTTGCCCTAGTGATGCTCTCCTTTGCAGGCGTAAGCAGAGTGGGTGGAAATATGGAGTACGTGGGCTTCATGGCCTTGATTATGGGCGTGATGGCAATAGCGTACGGCATACAGGGCTATTTCATAGGTCTTACCACGCAACCCATAGCACTGCTAGCCCTGTTCTTCCTTTATGGATTTGCCGGAGTTCTTGCATATCCTGTGACAATAATAGCCCAGAAGAAGCCCGGATCCAGGAAAAACCCTTGGGGAGGATGGACTGCAATAATAATACTATTCAGTCTGTCCCTGTTTATAGCAAGCTGCCTCTCGGGATTCATAGGCCTGAACGCCGTGGCATCACATCTTGTCACCCCGCCGTAACTATTTTTGCATCAGTGCGCAAGGCCTACGGGCAGTGTAATGGTATTTATGCCTTGCATGCGTAATCTCATCTTGTTGGCATGCCGGGTATTATGCAATCAAGTGCTATCAAGACCTCCATAATTGCTATAATTGCTCTGATAATTGTTGCAGTCGCCTACTTATCATTCATAGGCGGTTCAAATAAGGGCGTAGCCACGCCCGTATCCCCACAGAGCACCATCTCTTCGCCAAACCAAAGTTCAAATTCATCGCAAACTGCATTCAACGGATCTCAATACCAGCCATACTCCTACCAGATCTTCCCAAAGACGAGCCTCTCTTCAAGCGGCTCATTTGTAACTGCCGACCTGAATTTGACCAACACTTCCATGGCTGACGGTTCTGAGAATGTCACAATAGCGTTCAGGAACTCGAATCTGAGCCATACCATAAATGTCAAGCCGGATGAGGTATTATATTACATAGACCTGAGTTCCTCAGATGACGCTGGGGCAAGCGGTGACCATTTCATACAGGATGATGGTTATGTCCTAGTGAATAGCACCACGGGCAGAATTGTGCGCACCGTCTTCCCATTCCAATAGTGCTGTATGGGTCAACTGCATGGACAGCCAACAAATACGCCATATACTTGCAAGGGCAAGCTTCGGCATAGTGTTCGCAGGATTCGGCATATGGGAAATACTGCAGCCTTCGTACTGGAGCTTCTATGTGCCTTCCTTTGTAGCCGGCATGATCGGGATAGACCTCTTCGTCGAGCTGCATGGAATGGCCCTTCTTCTGATAGGCCTTGCTGTTATGCTGGGCGTGTATCTGCGGATATCTGCTTCCCTGGGGGCGCTTATGATGGCATTGATAATAGGCGACCTGGTATATCTGTCGGGATTCAGCGACATAGTGCTCAGGGACATGGCTCTCCTACTGATAGCGCTGTCCCTGGCATTTGACGATACTCCATTTCTTAGGCTGCGCAGGTAGCCGAAACATTTGCAGTGCAGGCCCCCAGGAAACTTTAAATTACCTCACTTGCCTATCTATATATGGCTGGAGAAGTAAAGGAAGAGTGTGCGGTAGCAGCAATCACTCTTCTTAATGGGGAAGGCCTGAAAACTGAAGGAGGAGCCGCTTTTTATCTATCACAGATGCTGCTTCAGATGCAAAACCGTGGCCAGCTGGCTTCTGGTATAACTACATATAACCCTAAAAGAACGCAGGTGCTCTCTACCCACAAGAAAGTCGGCACGGTAAGCGAGACTTTTGCCATAAACTCAAAAGAGAGGTTTTCAAGCATAATGAAGCAGTTCAATGGCCATTCTGGCATAGGCCACAACCGCTACAGCACATCTGGCACCGATGACGAATACTCTGCCCAGCCATTTGAACATTCAGGCAGCAAACCCTGGGAATGGTTCGCATTCTCGTTCAATGGCAACATAGCCAATTTCACCGAGCTGAAGGCTTCAAGCGGCCCATTGCCGTCTTCCCGGCCAGACCTGGACACTGAAGTGGTGATGCACTTCCTTGCAAAAGCCCAGGCACCTGTGAAGGCGGACATCCAGGATGTATTCAAGGGCTTGACAGAAAAGTTCGATGGCGCTTACAATATAGCGTATGTGGACGCCGAAGGCACAGTTGCAGCGATGAGGGATCCACTGGGCATAAGGCCCATGTGCTATTCAATAACAGACGGCTTTGCCGGAGCCGCATCAGAAAGTGTCGCGTTCTACGGCATGACTGATGAGGATCCAAAGACCTTAAAGCCCGGGGAGATGCTCGTATCCAAGGACGGCACTGCTGAAGTGAAAAGATATGCGAAAAGCCCAAGGAATGCGCACTGCATGTTCGAGTACGTATACTTCTCGAATGCCGCTTCAGTGCTTGACGGAAGGTCTGTATATGATGTCCGCTGGAAGCTCGGCGTGGAGCTTGCAAAGCAGGAGACGATCAGCCTAAATCCCAACGAGTTCGTTGTAGTACCAATACCTGACACTGCCAAGCCTGCGGCAGACGGATATGCATACACTTCAGGCCTGCCAGCCATGGAGGGGCTGATAAAGAACAGGGGGTATACTGGCAGGACCTTCATCGAGGGCGCTAACAGGGAAGAGAAGGTCAAGCAGAAATTCAACGTAAACAAGGCAGCCATAAAAGGCAAGAAGGTCATCCTTATAGACGACTCCATTGTTCGTGGAACTACCTCCAAGTTCCTTGTCAACCACTTAAAGGAGAATGGCAAGGCCAAAGAGGTGCACGTGAGAGTCACGTGCCCGCCGGTCAGGAGCCCATGCTTCTACGGCATAGACATGTCAAAGATGGGCGAGCTTATAGCCAACAGGCATTCCAACAGCGAGCAGCTCCAGAGGAATGGCTGGAACAATCTTGACGAAGAAGTTGTAAACGGGATAGCAAAGGAGATAGGTGCGGATTCGCTCAGGTACATGTCCCTTGATGGCCTTGTCAAGTGCATAGGCCTGGAAAATGGGAAGAAGGACATGTGCATGGCCTGTCTCACTGGCGACTACCCTACTCCATGGGGCGAGAAGCTGCGCAGAAAGGCGCTTGATTCATACCTGAACGGCACGGAGGGAAAGAGAACCTACGAATGAATTGTGATGCAATGAAGGCACTAGTAATCGGCTCGGGCGGAAGGGAACATGCGCTATGCTGGAAGATATCTCAGAGCAAGCACGTTGACAAGCTATATTGCGCTCCAGGGAACGCCGGCACAGGTGAGATCGCGCAGAATGTGGACATAAAGGCAGAAGACCTTGACGGCCTTCTCGCATTTGCCGAGAAGGAGGGCATAGACCTTACCGTGGTAGGCCCAGACGCACCCATCGCCCAGGGCATAGTGGATCTTTTCAAGTCACATGGATTAAGGATATTCGGTCCCAGCGGATCCGCTGCTCGCCTGGAGAGCTCAAAGGCATTCGCCAAGAGGTTCATGGCTTCGGCAGGGATACCTACCGCGCGCTACATGGTAATAAACAGCATTGAAGAGGCCGAGAAGGCTGCCAATGATTTCCAGATGGCTGCGGTCAAGGCCGACGGCCTTGCAGCAGGCAAGGGCGTTATAATATGCAACACTCCCGGGGAGATACTCGAGGCCGTAAAGACTCTAAGGCAGCCTGGGCTGTTCGGAGACGCAGGCAAGACCATAGTGATAGAGGAACTCCTGAAGGGAGAGGAGGCAAGCATGCTTGCGTTCTGTGATGGCAAGGTGGCCAAGCTGATGCTGCCAAGCCAGGACCACAAGAGGATATTCGATGGTGACAAAGGAAAGAACACTGGAGGTATGGGTGCTTATGCCCCTACTCCAATAGCCCAAGGGCTGGAGAATAGGATACATGAACAGGTCTTCGTGCCAGCACTGGAGGAGATGTCAAAGGCAGGCACGCCTTACATCGGGGTGCTATACGCTGGGCTCATGATAAGTGATGGCGATTTCAAGGTTCTGGAATTCAATTCCCGTTTCGGAGATCCAGAGGCACAGCCTGTCTTGTCTCTTCTGGACAGTGACCTTGTGGAGATAATGCAGGCCTGTATAGATGGCAGGCTTGGGGAGACTGATGTGAAATGGAAGCAAGGTGCTGCATGCTGCGTGATCCTTGCTTCCAAAGGTTATCCTGATAAGTATGATAAGGGCAAGGCCATAACTGGGGTTGATGAGGCCAGCAGGATGGATGGGGTCACCGTCTTCCATGCCGGCACCTCAATGTCCGCAGGAAGGCTTGTCACAAGCGGCGGCCGAGTCCTCGCAGTCACCGGCGTAGGGGCATCTATTGAGGATGCTATAAAGAAGGCATATTTCGGAGTATCCTGCATAAGCTTTGAAGGGATGCACTACCGCAAGGACATAGGAAAGGCTGCGCTGGCAAGGGTTTGATATATTGGATAAGAAGTCTATACGCAGCAGGATAATAGGTGCACGCGATGCAATGCTTCTATCCGAAGTGCACGTCCTGAGCCTGGACATATGCTCAAAAGCCCTTTCGCTGCCACAGGTCTCAAATTCAGGTTCAATAGGCATATACCTGTCCTTCAGGAACGAGGTTGCGGCAGAGATGCTGTTAAGTTATATCTCAGAATCTGGAAGGAAGGCATTTGCACCACTGGTATTGGACGGTGGCCTCAAGTTCGCCAAGATGGCTTCCCTTAAAGATGCAACCCCTTCGGATAAAGGGCCCAGAGAGCCAAATTCCAAAGCGTTCGCAGATAAGGGGTCCATAGGCACATACATCGTGCCTGGAGTTGCTTTCGACATTAATGGCAATAGGGTCGGGTGGGGAAGCGGCCATTATGATCGCTTCCTTTCAGAATGCTCCGGCGCTGTAAAGATAGGGTTGGCATACGACTTCCAGGTTGTTGACAGGCTGGAACCCGAAGCGCATGACGTTAAGATGGACTTCATTGTTACCGAGAAGAGGGTTATACGGATTTGAGGCTCTCTCCAAGCTTAATCTTCCCCTCGCATGCCATTCTTATGCCTGCCACAAGGCACTGTTGTTCCAGTGCCTGCACCTTCTCTTTCAGGCTCTGCACGCTTTCACCGGGCTCTATGCTGCATCTCTTCTGCATTAGTATCCTTCCGGTATCAACCCCCTCGTCCACTTCATGCAGTGTGCATCCGCTCTCAGCCTCATTGTGTGCAAGGACCTGTTCATGCACGCCCATGTCCATTCCCGCAGCATACTTCGGAAGAAGGCTGGGGTGCACGTTCCATATCCTGCCCCTGAATTCGCCTATGAAGTAAGGGGTCAGTATCTTCATGAAGCCTATCAGCAGCACCAGCTGTGCCCCTGATGCCTTCAGCTCGCCGACAAGCGCCTCCTCAGCGTCGGCCTTCGACCCAAACCCTTTATAGTCAACATAGAATGTGCGCAGCCCTGCCTTTTCAGCGCGTTCTAGTATGTATGCATCCTTTCTGTCAGAAGCCACAAGCACTATCTCGGCATCGAGCTCGTGCATTGAAATGGCATCCATAACTGCCTGGAGATCAGTCCCTCTCGTGGATCCGAGTGCGGCTATCTTCAGTTTCATGCGTATTCCCTGCACGCCCTTATGGTATTCTCCATAAGGCTTGCTATAGTCATAGGTCCAACTCCCCCAGGCACTGGGGTTATCCATGCGGCTTTTTTCCTTACCTCATCAAAGTCCACATCCCCCACTATCTTACCTCCTTCAAGCCTGTTTATGCCTACATCTATGACTATGGCTCCATTCTTCACCATGTGAGCCTTCACCAGGCCTGGCTTTCCTGCAGCCACTATCAGCAGGTCGGCCTTCTGGGTGAAATCCGATAGATTCCTTGTCTTGCTGTGGCATACTGTGACTGTGCATCCCCTGTTTAGAAGCATTATCGCAGTCGGCTTGCCTACTATGTTGCTGCGGCCTATGACCACCGCGTTAATGCCTTCCAACTCCGTTTTAGTAGACTCTATCAAGCTTATTATGCCTCGGGGAGTGGCCGGCTGGAAGCACTCCTTGCCCAGCAGGTTCTTACCGTGGTTGTATGGGTTCAGGCCGTCAACGTCCTTTGCAGGATCAACAGCTTCGAGCACCCCTTTATGGCTCAGGTGCTCTGGCAATGGGAGCTGCACAAGGATTCCATGTACGCTATCATCATTGTTAAGCTTCACTATCGCATCGATTAGGTCCTCATATCTTGTCTCTTCAGGAAGGTGCTTTATCTCGGACTCTATTCCAAGCCTCAGGCATGCCTTATGCTTCTTGTTGACATATATCGTAGATGCAGGGTCATCGCCAACCTGTATTACCACGAGCTTTGGAACAATTCCCTTACGGCGCAGCGACTTCACTTCACCGTCTAGCCTGCCGAGGATTACTTCAGACATGGCTTTTCCGTCCAATATCCTTCCTTCCATAGTGCCACCAAGCTGCCAAATGCCGCATTGTTATGTGGCTATCGCATCCAAACTTAATAATACTGATTGCGGCGCCATCCGACGCAGTTTCATCGCCACATCAGCTAAACCTATAATAACCTATCAGAGGCCATAATTATGGTTAGCATGCCAAGCAAGACAAGACACGCAGATTTCATCTATGTTGTAATATATTTACTAACGTGGCTATCCGGTATAATCTTCTTCTTCCTCTCAGGAAACGACAAGAGGAAGAAACGCCATTCCATCCAGGCCATAATGCTAGGCATACTTGGCATAATAATTGCATTCATACCTTACATCAACTTCCCGTTCAACATAATACTGTGGCTGTACGGCCTTTATGTGGGATACATGGCATCAATAAACGAGGATGTGTCCATACCTGTTATAACTGACTTGGCTAAGAAATATGCTTAGCCTGTCACATCTTCTGCGACATCATCGCAAGCGCATCTCCGGGCAGCAGCTCCATCAGCTTTCCATGCAATGCTGTATTGGAGGCTATAAAAGACCTTTCCCACGCACTGCCTTCCTTCCCATAGTCAAGCCTTTTGCTGTCAAAATCCGTGATAACGCCTCCAGCCTCAGAAAGTATAACCTCTCCGGCTGCGGTGTCCCACTTGTTGGATTTGTTGGTGTTGATGTACATGTCGGCATCCCCTGCAGCCAACGCGCAGAGCCTAAGCCCTATGCTGCTCTTCTCCAATGACTTCCCAACAGCTAGCCCCCCCACGAATGCATCAAGCATGTTCTTTCTGGTGTAGCCTGCACGCACTATCTGCCTGGCATGGTCAAGGGAGGACACGCCGCTAACATTTATCCTCCCATCCCTTCCACGTTCCTTGAGATAGGCCCCTGCGCCACGATAAGCGTAATACATTTTTCCCGCAGCCGGTGCGTATACTACCCCTAGCAAAGGCACACCCCCATCCACCAATCCTATCATCACGCTGAAATCCTTTCCGTGCCTTATGAACTCCTTTGTACCGTCCAGCGGGTCCACCACCCATACCTTGCCCGTATAGTCTATGCTTCCATGCTTGCTCTCTTCGGACAGTATCGGCATTCCGGGGAACTTGGCCTCTAGACGGCCTGAAATGCACCTGTCCGCTTCAAGATCCGCATCAGTCACCGGGTCGAACTCCTTCTTGCTTTTGGACACTATATTCAGCTCCTTGCCATAGTGCGACATTATGGCTTCTCCAGCTGCCTTGGCTATTTCCATCACTTCCAGGCATTCGCGCATCATTCTTCTCAGCCTTTCGCCCTGTCCACGAGGTGCCTTATTATGTGTGCGGACACATCAATGCCAGTGGCCTTACGGAATCCCTGCCACGAGAAGGTGGGGTTGACATCCAGTACTTTGTATCCGTCCTCTGTAAGCGCTATATCTATGCCCGCGCATTCAAGCCCCAGCACCTCGCAGGACCTTATGGCCATCTCCCTCATATCATCATCCATCTTCGCAGCTGACACGCTCGCACCCTGTGCAACATTGGATTTCCAGTCGATTCCCTTCCTGAACTCCGCGCCAAGAGCCTCACCTCCTACCACTACCACCCTATAGTCCCCGCCGCCCTTCTTCTCAAGATACTTCTGCATGTATATTGGCTTGTTCATATTGGTAAGGTAGCCGAACACATGCATAGCGAAATCCGGATCTCCAACCCTGAACACTCCAAATCCCATAGCCCCCCGCATCTGTTTTATGACCATCTCATCCATTTTTCCAGCGGCATTGTATGCGGCAAAAGAATCCTCGGTGGCAAACGTTCTTGGAAGTGGTATGCCTCTCTTAGCTAGAGCCACATACGATGCAAGCTTGTCGCTTGCAAGGAGCCAGTTTACAACCTCATTCATTACTAATATCCCTTTTTCCTCCATGGCTTTGACTGCCCAGAGCCTGAAGCTGAACTGCTCCAGGTCCTTAGGCATTCCAAGATGTCTTAGGAAGGATGCATCTGCGTCTATCTCTTCAGGCACCTTCTTGTCCAACATCTGTTCGAGGCCTATCCCTATTCCCCCAATGCTTACGCCTATCTTGTCAACATATATGTCGCATGTCTCGTGCCCGCTGTCCTTTATCGCGTTCCTGAGGTCATCTATATCCCCTTTGTTGTAATCTATCTCGTAAGTGCGTATTATTCCTATCTTCATGCAACCATCACAAGTCCCCTACACATGCTATTATGAAAGTGTCTTCCTTACTTATCCTGGAATAAAGCTGTTCCACCGTCTTCATGAGCACCTGGTGGTATAAAGAAGGGTCTATGTCCATGAGTGGCCTGAGAACAAAGTCGCGCTCATGAAATCTTGGGTGCGGAATCTCCAGCTCCGAATCTTTGCATACTGTGTTTCCGTACAGTATTATGTCTATGTCTATCTCCCTGGGGCCGTTCCTGAATCTCTTGACCCGGCCCACTTCCACTTCGATTCTCTTTACAAACTTCAGAAGCGCATGCGGCTCCAAATCTGTCCGCCCCCCAACTGCCATGTTCATGAAATTACCCTGCTCCATATACCCAGCGGGCCTGGTGATGTAAAGCTGCGAGAATCTTGACAGGGTTACCTCCTTTCCTAGCAGGTCTATTGCCTTTTTCAGATTTGCTCTAGTATCCCCTACATTTGCTCCCAGGGCAAGATAGACTTCAGCCATTCATGCCACCCTTACGGGAGCCTCTGTTGCGCATTTGCACTCCAATAGTAGCACCGTTGTACTTATGATGTCTCCTCAGGTAAATATAAACAACACCCCTCTCAGAAATTATAGGCTATCCTATACATTTATATATCTCTGTTGGGTAGATGTTGCTACTATTTCATTGTGGTCAGATGGTGTGGAATAATATTGCGTCAGAAGAAGAGCTGGAAAGGACCTCAAAGTCACTTGAGTCAAGGGGAATAGAGGTAATAATAGCCAACAGCAGCGAAGATGCGAAGAGAAAGGTGATGTCGCTCATACCCAAGGGCGCAGAGGTAATGGCTGTCAGCTCTGTCACGCTGGACGAGACTGGAATATCATCAGAGATAGAGAATGGCGATTACGTGTCCGTAAAGAAGGCCGTGATGTCCCTAAATGATGATGCCCAAAGGGCTGAGGCAAGAAGAAAATCCTCACACTCAGAGTATGTTGTTGGGAGCGTACATGCTGTCACCCAGGATGGCCAGGTCCTCGTGGCATCAGGAAGCGGCAGCCAGCTCCCATTCTATACATACAGCTCTAAGCACGTGATCTGGGTTGTAGGGACGCAGAAGATAGTGCGTAACCTCGACGACGCGATGAAAAGGCTGTACGAATACATACTTCCCCTGGAAAGCGAGAGGATAAGGAAGGTATACCCGAGCATGTCTGGAAGCAGCGTAAACAAGGTCCTAATATTCGAAAAGGAGAGGCCGGGTCGCATAAAGCTGGTGTTCGTCAAGGAGCGCCTTGGCTTCTAGCAGCCCATCATCCATGCAATGCAGATCCATCTTACCAAACTGTGATACCCTGACCGAGCAACACAAGTACGACAAAAAATACACCACAAGGGCTTTACTGCTGTTTTCAGCATTCTCGATTCTTGTGCTTTACATAGAGACCATGCTCATCCCTTCGCTTCCAGCCATAGGCCGTGAGTATCACACCAATGCGGCGGAGACAAGTCTTATAGTCTCCATGTATCTTGTATCTGGCGTGGCGCTCAGCCCAGTGGTCGGCAAACTTGGCGACGTGTACGGCAAGAAGCGCATGCTGAAGTATGTGTTGCCTATATACGTAATTGCAGTGGGCATAACTGGCTTTTCCCCCAACTTCACCATAATACTCCTATCCAGAACGATACAGGGGATAGGACTTACTATATTTTCTCTCCTAATCAGCCTAATCCAGGAAGAGTTCCCCAAGGAGCTTGTGCCAAGATCGCTCTCCATAATAATGGCAATGTTCGGAATAGGTTCCGCTGTGGGCTTGCCTCTAGGGTCATTCATATCCAACGCTTATGGCTGGCAGGTAAGCTACCATACCGCGCTGCCGCTGGTTGCCATAGTCTCCGCACTCATACTGGTCTACATACGCGAATCAAAGTACACGAGGCCTAATGTATCCATAGACTATGTGGGTGCCATAGGTATGGCTGCTTCATTGTCCATGATTGTCTTTGCGCTCTCCGAAGGCACTTCTATGGGGTGGACGTCTGCCCCAATAATCTTCCTTCTAGCCGCCGGCACAGCAATACTCGTATCCACTGTGTTCTATGAACGCAGAGTGATCGAACCCATACTTAATGCAAAGCTTCTGGGCATCAGGAATGTGTTCAATGCCAATCTGATAACATTGATAGCAGGTCTCGGATTTTTCTTCTCATACCAGATCTTCGCATACCTATTCGAGTCGCCTCCTCCGCTAGGTTTCGGCTACAGTATATTCCAGACAGGCCTTGCCATGGCCCCATTTGCGATAGTCAATGTGATAGTGGCTCCCCTGCTTGGAAGATACATACCTCGCATAGGGGTCAAGCCATTCTTCATAATCGGGGGACTTGTGGGAATAGCCGGATTTGCAGTATCCCTTACCGCATCCACCGCCCTGTTCAGCATAATCGGAGAGGCTGTGATAGGGATGGGCATAGCGATGATAAACATACCCACGATAAACTTGCTGGTACTCAGCATAGAGCAGCGCGATATGGGCATAGCGACATCAATGAACTCCGTCTTCAGGTTTGTTGGAAGCGCACTCGGCGCACCTATAGCCGGCCTCCTAATAGCAGAGTTCCAGTCAAAGGTGGCATTCGCATATTCCTTCTACATAGGCATAATTACCCTTGTCCTAGCCATAGTCCTGTCCCTTTTTGTCGATGAGATACTTGGGAAGAACAAGAAGATAACCAAGATCGAGGAGGAAGTGAGCATCTAGTGGCTTACGCCGCACTTCTCTCCTGCTTCATTACCTGCATAATGCCGTATGCAAGATTGCCTATCCCGAAAACGCCAACCACCACAAGCACCAGTATCGTGGCCATGCCAAACGAGTCCAGGTTCGGTATCACTAGCCCTGTGTTTATCGCCATTGCGTCAAGCGCCGGGAATGCGATTATAAGTATGCCTATTATTGCAAACATGAATCCTCCGTAGTAAAGCGTCCTTCCTGCGGTCTTCCTTCCTATACGCGCCACTTGATTCTCGCTTATGTTCTTTATGCGTGCAAGCCCTGCAAATATTGCCCCGAATATCATCTGCATTATTGTGGTGCCTATGCCAAAAAACAGCCCTGGAAGCGGAGCGTATATGAGGCCAGGCAGCCTTGGTGCAAGTATGAATGTTATTATCGCCGCATACGGTCCGAATCCCCAGCCCGCTATAAGGCCGTGAGCCACCGCCATCCTGAGCGGCACCTTCTTCAGCTCCGCCTCGTGGAGCGGAACTCTCTCTGCCGTCTCCGTGTGGTGCTTCTTGCCATGCAGCAGCCTGTCTAAAGGCAGGTGTATGTACTTCCCCTTGTTGAGTATGTACGCCCCCGCCATTGTCATCGCTATGCCTACTATCACGTAGACCGGGCCGTCAAGGTTATACTCCTTGTATATCGCTGCCAGCCCCAGGAACCCCAGGGTAGTAAGTATCGCCCTTTGTACCGTAAATCCCGATGAGAATGCAAGCCCCGCTTTAACTCCGCCTTTGGTGCTGTAGCTCCCAACTGCGTAGCTGAATGTGATTGGCCAGGTATGCTCGTCAGGAGTAGCGCCGTGGAGCACCCCAAGTATCAGTGATATCACAAGCACCATCCCAAGCGAGAGCCCCTTTGCCGGATCGAGGATGTAATTCAGCCAGTAGGCTGCCGCTGATATATTGGATATGACTACGTAGCCTAGCACAAGCAGCACCACGACCAAAAGGGCCGCGGTCTTCAACATTACCATTGGATCACGTTGGTATTCTGAGATACTAGGCATGAAAATATTAATAAACTTTTCAGTAAAAGTTATTAATCAAAAGCTCACGTGCTGAAAGGCGATATTGTGGAGATACTTAGCGTTTCCATGGACAAGGAAGAGGTTAGGAAGCTCAACGAGGTGCAGAAGAGGCTCGGGTTCAAGAGCAGGTCCAAGCTCCTCAGGAGTGCCATAACCAGCCTTGTGAATGACTATAAGGGCATGGACGCCCTGTCCGGCCATGTGGAGAGCGTATTTGTGCTGACCTATAGCGAACGCGAGAAGAACCATGTGTCCGACATAATACATCGGTTTGAGAGCACCATAAGGACGGAGCTGCACCAGCATCACCATTCCGGCATGTGTGTGGACATAATAAATCTTGATACAGACGCGCATACGACACAGGCGTTCTACAATTCCACCAAGAGGTCAAAGTGCATATACTCGGTTGCATACGCCCTGGTCCAGGAAAAGAAGTAGCCCCGCCGTATCCGTGCATGTGGGTGTCAATTCTAATCCATACACTATGTCGTCGAGCCCACCGTGGTTTACGGAAAATCTCAAGGTTGTCTGAAAAAGCCATTATTTCTAAAGAAGTTTCGTCCCTAAGCGTTTATCCAATTATCAGCTAAACCATGCCCTTTTATGGTTTACTTAAAAAATATAATTGGTGAGAGTATATTAAAAGGAACATTGACTTTAACCATGGCAGTAGGTGTATTTCTATTTTCCACTATTTTTGCTGTAGCATTTGCCTTTAATTTAAGCAATGCCCCAATAGTTACTGGTACTGGAAACCTAACGATGATAATAAGCCGTAATGTTCACTTCATCAAGCCAGAAAACTACAAGGATATCACCAACCTTAGCGATATGGGTACTGTACTAGCTCCAGAAATCATGCAGACTGCACGATTCAAAGAATTGGCAAATGGAAATGTGTACCACATTAATCCATACAGCAGTTTTGGATATACTTGGGGTCCTGGTATGCCTTCTTCGGAAAGAATAATCTTTTTTGCACCAAATAATGCATCTTATATAATCGTAGATTTATACGTCTCAAATAGTACTATACACGATATGTATTACACCTCAAGATCTAATGTTTCTTTTGGCAGTTCAGTTTCAAATAATTGGGGAGGTTATGGGGCCAAATATTGTAATAGTGGATCTCCATGTAATAGTAATTCTTCCTTAACTCAAGTTTATGGCAACGTCACTGTTCCAAGTACCCTAACTGGCCCACTTAGTGCTACCCATGCTTGCTGCGTGTTTGGAGAATGGACCGGAATTACTGGGGGTCCTGGGTCTGGAAATTTTGTGCAAGGTGGTATAGTCTGGGGTGGTTATAATCAAACAAGTGCTGTTAAAAATGCTAATACCAACGGATTTGCCTTATTTGTTCAACAGCCTCCCAATAGTGCCACATTCATTTTACCACCATCATGGATGAATGGGGTGCAAGGGCAAACAATAGCACTATCTACTCTGGCAAATGGTAATTGTGCAACTGGTGGATTGCTATGGGTCCAGGAATGGAAAGAAGGGTCGTCTTCAACTTCGCAGTATATGGGGTGTTCTGGTGGTAATGACTATTATGGCTGGTACATATTTGAATCACCAGCAGGGTGCAATGGTTCTGGATGTTACAATTTCACAGACAATGGCAAAACCGTATCTGTCTTCCAACTACCTGAATTTTCAGGTTCAGCCTTTACTGGGTATTTGTGCGGAAGTTCATTCTCCTGTAGACCCATAAATAGTAATAATGACCCAGTAGGGCAATTCTTTTTGTATCATCGCAGTGAGGATGTGGTGCCATCTACCATTTCCGGAGCCAATTCATGGATTGATGCATGGATAAGTAGCAATTAGATCATATCTATTGATCATAACTCGAGTCAAATTATCTTCAACAGTGGAGTTAAATGGCATTGTCAAATAAAACTATAATACTGTTTCTAATGTTGGCTTATGTACTGGCTGGACTAGTCTACGCACAGCCGGCTATAGTTGGTAATATAATAATTCCTGGGAACACCACGGCATTTGTAGAGCCATGGTGCACTGCATTGAATGGCTCTGGGACTATGCCTGGCTGTCCAATTTATTATACACACGATGCATCAGTAAATGTGATTGATGCTGTCCCAATTAAAGAGATAATATGGACTTTCAATGGAATACCTACAATAGAATATATCGGCACAGCAAATGACATTAAATCAGGAATATTCGAAGTATTGGCTCCTAGAAATACGAATCCATGGTACGCAGGAGTTGTGGATGAGAATGTAACTGTAACTGTTATAGATGCATATAATCTAAGTGCGCATGTCACTATGGTTATTGAGTATATGCACTACGGTGTAGACCCAGGGGGTCCTGCCGAAATTAATTCATCAGCATTTGTAAACAGAACTGCTACGCAAAGCATAGAAATTGTGGGGACCGGTAACTCTAGAACAGTTTTTGTAATTGCGGTTATATTGATTATTGTTGTACTGGTAGGACTAAAGGTATACTTCCAACAGAAAGCAAAAATATAAAAATAACAGTTATACCCATACGCCGAAGTTTCCTAGAACGAAAAATTTTAACGGAGGGCTATAAATGGGCTAAATGTGTCCTATTTCTATATGCCCTGTGCTTCTGGTTTCCTTGCCTGCTTTATGGAATAGTTCTGGAAGCTTATTGCCCTTCTGTAAAGGTAATCGAACCTCTTGCGCGCCTCATTGTGGCCTATCATTATGACGTGTTCGCTCCTGTTATTTATTATGTTGAAAGGTGGGATCTTGTAGGCCACCGCATCGTCAAGTATTATGCGCTCATGCTGCTCAACCTTGTCTCCCTCGTCCATGAACCTGAGTTCGAACTTGACATTGTCTGACTCCATCTCCCTCTTGAAATCCGACACGTTCTTCCCGAAATTTGTGTCCATCATCTCTGTGGATGTTATTATTGTTACGCTCTTGAACTGCTTTATGCTGTCTACTACAAGCCTATGGAAGTTGGACAGGGCAACCGAATTGAAATGCTTATCCACAACCCTTATGTCTCCGTGCATGTTGCCGAATATCTGGTCCCGCAGCTCCATCATGTTGCTAAATGGCCTGCTCGGATCCACCTTTATGCTCCTCCTCATGCCGGTGGAATGGTTGCCTGGGAGCCTTATCACGTAATTGAGGGCTATGCCTATGGAAAGAGTAGCGGCTATCCCAATGTATATCGCCCACAGGTATATCTCGTTGAGGTAGGTTGCAGAATCTATGAATACAATAGCGAATATCAGTGCGTATATGAAGCCGAAGCCTGTGTGCATGGCAACATACCTGCGTGCGCCTCCCGAGGCCCTCTCGTTCCTCCTGAGAAAGAGCATGAACGAGGTCTCCAGCAGCATAAGTGCAACTATTGTAAGCACGTAGGATTCCAGTATTCCATCATGCAGGTATACGCTCTGCGATACTAACCCCTGAAGTGCGCTTGCAACTGCCACGCCGCTGTAACCGCTCTGGACCGCGATGCCGTTGCTCAAGCCGTATATGACTGAGAAAATCTCCACCAGAAACAGAGATCCCAGCACTAGTAGTGCAGAGCTTCCGTTGAGCGCTATTATGAGTAGGTTTACCGTCTTCTTCCAGCTTTCGCTGTCCATGTACCTATCTTGCAGCGAAAGGATTAATACCTGCTTATTTGCCAGTAGCAGCACATCCTAGCCAAGCACTTCCTGCAAAATCAGATGAACTCGTCTATCTTGGCCTGCTTCACGAGCTCTATGGTCTTCCATCTGTCCCGTATATATGCCATCACCGACTTTTCCTTTAGGTTCTCCTTTATTGCCCGTATTGTCTTTGCATCAGATGGATATCCAGATCCAAGGTCTATGCCAAGGTCCTCGGATATCCTGTCCATCTCAGCGTCTCTTGTCACCTTGGCTATTATGCTGGCTGCCGACACCACCGGATATCTTGCATCCGCCTTGTGCTCTGATATGAGCTTTATCTCCTGCCTGTCCCCTTCCACAGGGTTGCTATATCCTCCGCTATTGTTTATTATCAAGCTCCTCTTGGAGAAGAGGCATACTCGTATGCCAAACTTGTGCTCCACCACATCAGGGGAGTCCAGGTATATCTCCTTGGGATTCTTAGTCAGCGCGTCTATAAGCCTTGCGAAGTTCAATGCCTCTATGCTGTTCAGGGAGACGCCTCCTGCCATAGCCTTATTTATCTCGGTGTTGGATATCCGGTATACCCTTATCTCCTCGGCTATCGATGTAATTTCGTCGTATAGGAATTCCCGCTTCTTCCTGCTAAGCAGCTTAGAATCTCGAACCCCTACCTTAGCAAGCTTGGCCTCCTTTCCCTTGCCGATGCTTATCAGGCTTATGACCAGCGGGCCTATCACGGCCCCGCGGCCAGCCTCATCGCCGCCTGCTATTATAATGAGAACACCTTACTGTAGTGATTTCTTGTCTACTACAATAAAATCATTAACGGCCATGACGCTCGTGTATGGGACCTGAAGCCTTCCTCCTTTTATGTCCAGCCTGTTCACATACTCGCTGTCAACGTTGGGCTCAACTATCAGTGCAGCAAGCTTTCCGTTGGTCTCGTGCACTTCTGCGTCTATGAACTTGCCCAAATCAAATCCATCGCTTGTAACCACTTCCTTTCCTACGAGTTGCTCTGCTATAACATATTTCACCATATACACACCTGGTCTTCTTCCATTTATTACTTGACGATGCAATATTTATATACATTTGTATGAATTTAAGGGCGCAGTGGAGGCGTCCCTGCCAATGCTTATAAATGTGGGACGAGATACCATTTTCGGTAACCTGATGGGAGACTCTATAGGCATGCTGCTGTTCAAGGAGAAGCAGCTGCGCCTTTTATCCCTGCTTACCCGTCCAAATAAGGAGTGGCATCTTTCAGACCTTGCAAAGGAGGCAAACGTGACGTACGTCCACACCAGCAAGTTCATAAAGAAGTGTGAGGAATACGGGATAGTTGCATCAGAGAAACACGGAAGGGTAAAGCGGCTTTATCTCACGGAAAAGGGAAACAAGATTGCAAAAGACATCGCCTCTGTATCCGAAAGGATAAGTACTCCAGAGCCTTTGCAGCAAAAACCCGCGCCCGCGCAGCCTCCAAAATAAGGCTTGCCTAAACTGCCTCTATAGTGGATCTCTTCTTCATGGCATTGAGCACGTGGCCATAATCCCTGTAATGTATGAATGCTGTTACGGTGATTGTATACTCTCCCTTGTCAGTGCCTGAGTTGCTGTAGAGCTCTACAAAGGCGTCCTTCTGCTCGTTAGGCCCCAGCACCCCGAGCCTCACCTCTTTCTCCTTGGACAAGCCTGTGCTGTCAAGGCTTACCCGTTCCGGCACCTGCACTACAACAGAGCTCATGACTGGCTCGTTAGTCATGTTCTTGACGTTTACAGTCAGGGTAGACGTGCTCCTGTTGTTTGCCTTAAGCTTGAACGGTACGAATGCCATGCCTATCCTGTACGGCAGCTGCCTGCCCAAGTCCGCTTTGACATCTTTTTTTCCAAACAAATCGAAAATTCCCATGTAAAACCCTGTCGCAGATAATCTTAAACGCAGCAAAATTTATAATATACGGTATTTGAAGGCCTGAAAAATAGGTCTTGCCCCTTCAACTAGTCTGGAGTCACGCTCGTGAAGACGTGGCAAATGCGCTGCATGTTGCGGTGCAAACTGCCTCGCAGAGCCGAGAACATAATCCTAGGACACCAATTACCCGATAAGCCTCTGGCTTTAGTCCTATGCGGTGCCACTAACTTGGCGTGAATCGTCCTATTCTGCCCAAGAAGCATGGCAGCCACCCTTGCCTATTAATACTTTTTGAGCCAAATACCATTGAAAAGCCGATGGTAATATGATAGTAAACGTATACACCGATGGCGCCTCTAGGAACAACCCTGGAAAGAGCGCATCAGGCTACATGGTTCTGGGGTCTGACGGCAACCTGCTATTCAAGAAGTCATTCTATAACGGGATAAAGACGAACAACGTGGCAGAGTACCTTGCAATAATAGCGGCGCTTGAGTCTGTCGCTCATGAATATGGGTACGATATCGAGCTCAATATCTATTCCGATAGCAAACTCGTTGTCAGCCAATTGAATGGCAACTACAAGGTGAACAGCACCGAGCTCAAGAAGCTTAACGGGGATGCGCTAGGGTCCCTTAAGAAGTTTACAAAGTACTCGCTCACGCACGTACCCAGGGAAAATCCCAATATAGTTGAAGTGGATGCTTCCCTTAACGAGCTCCTTGACAAGTACTGATGCAGTTCTGCACCGGTTATGCTGGCCGTGTTATCGTCAGTCCTACCTGCCAAGCCGTTCGCCAAGGTATATAAATGAAGCCGAAGCAAAGTATACTTATACTAAGTTGATGCAGTGGTAACAAGCTCAAAGACAGAAGAATCAAAACCAAAACTTGACACCCCTAATCCAAAGGCCAAGGAGATGTACAAGAAGGCAGGAGTCCTTTTCGAAGAAAACAAGTTCGAGGAGGCCATATCTTCCTATAGCCAGGCCATAATCGAGGATCCCAGCTACTCCAGTGCATATTTCAACAGGGCCTTGGCGTATGCCATACTTAGCAAATACTCGGACGCCACTGCAGATGCAAACAAGGTCCTCGAGCTCGAGCCTGACAGCCATGATGCGCCATACGTGATGGGCATAATTGCGGAATACCAGAACGACTACGAGGCCGCAAAGGCATGGTACGAGAAGGCGCTAGCCAAGAATCCCAAGTATGAGCAGGCTAGGCAGAGGCTCGAGTCATTGAAGAACAAGGCTGCAAGGCATCCTGAGATACCTGCTGCAACCGGCACTGCGGAAGAAGACAGGACTGTGGTGCAGGAAGGGCAGCTAAAAAAGGTCAGGTTCCACAAGTCTGGAATAAAATTCGCTGACGTAGTGGGCATGTCCAAGCAGAAAAAGCTGATATACGATAACATAATACTCGCGATAAAGAAACCGGACCTCCTCAAGGCCTACGGAAAGAAGCTAGGGCTGGGGGTCATATTCTATGGGCCTCCTGGCTGCGGAAAAACGTACTTTGTAAATGCAATAGCCGGAGAGACCGGGTCCAATGTCATAATAGCCGCGATAAACGAGATCGTGGATATGTATGCTGGTAATACTGAGAAGAATATGCACGCAATATTCGAGCAGGCAAGAAAGGCCGCGCCGTGCATAGTCTTCTTCGACGAACTAGATGCGCTTGGAGTCAAGAGGGATGGCGGCGGAGGCGGCGGAGGGGAAGGCCAGAGCTTCATGAAGATGGCCGTGAACCAGTTCCTGCAGGAAATGGACGGCGTCGAAAAGAATCCTGAAGGGCTGTTCGTGATCGGGGCAACGAACCAACCCTGGGACATAGACCCTGCTCTGAAGAGGAGCAAACGGTTTGGAGAGACTATATACATCCCTCCCCCAGATTACATAACCCGTAAGAACGCGTTCATATACAACACCAAAAGGATACCTATAGCAAGGATAAACTTCGGAAGGCTTGCAAGGGCCACAATAGGCTTCTCACAGGCAGACATAGATGAGATATGCGACAAGGCTGCGCTTATACCAGCTGTTGAGGAAGACCGCACAGGCAAGAAGAGGAAGGTGCACATGGGGGATTTCATCAGCATGATCAAATCCCACGGAAACACCTTGGACGAATGGTACGCCATGGTGCGCAAGGATATCATAAGCAAGACAGAGACCCAGATAGTTGACGGAAAGAAACAGACCATTGTAAAGGAGGGTAAGCTAAGCCCAGAAGAGAAGGTCAAGTATAAGGCCCTTGTCAAGGACGTGAAGTGGAACTCCAACCCTATCCTGAAGTTTGCAAAGAAGGTCTTACGTCTTGAGGCCATCTACTTATTCTGAAAAGGCCCAGCCAATTCCGCGCATGCAGTCACCTAATCCCGACAAGGAAGCCCACGCCATTTATGGGGGGGGGGGGTAGTTTACAGAATGCTTAGCAGAAAGCCCCTATCCTTCAGATAGGGGATGAATGCGAATTAGATAGGCATATAGCTATATAAATATGAGCGTGTAAATAATAT
>JAJZNA010000029.1 GCA_021848065.1 Microcaldota archaeon | reverse complement strand
AGTGTGCAAGGAGGATTATGCCACATACAAGAAGAACAGGGACAGGTTCGTCTCAAGGCGCATGATATATGTGGGCATAGGCGTGATCTTCCTTGTGCTTGGGCTTCTTGTTTCATTCAGCCTGGGTGCTCTTGCCATGGGCATCATGGTTATAGCCGCCCTGTACCTAATGTCGCTCCTGAACTACATGCCCAAGCTCAAGTATGAAGAGACGAAGGCTGGCGTGGCCAGGAAGGCAAGGCAGCACAATAAATAAATATGCTTCAGGTTAATATTTTATCGTGATCATGTGCCTGAGCAGACGGACCAGAGCCAGCTGAATACCGCTTTCCAGCCTAAAATTGAGGAATTCAGCATAGATGCGAAGCTCGTAGGGACCATGGATAACCTAAGGTCACAGCTTTCCAAGATACCATTCTACCTCATAAATGCCGAAAGCGACGAGATAAACCTGGTCAGGGTAGAGTCCAGGAGCATAAACAAGAGGCCGTACCTATTCCACATAATAACGTTCAAGCCGTCGAGCACTGTTGTCACATATTCATATCCCCCTGATTCAAGCCTGAACCTCAGGAGGGCTGCGATCCTCAAGAACCTCTCAGGAGTCCTTTCCATGGTGTCCGCAAACTATACCGTGAACACTTCAAAATTCCTGCAGTACGTAGACTCTGTCATTGAGAACATCACATCAGGCCTCTCGCAGAACTACACGACCATATACAACAGGTACGAGTCCCTCCTTTCAGAATACAGGGATCTTAGGAGGCTGAACGTGGAGCTGGCGGCATCGAACAGGAACCTTACGATACAGTCGGCGCAGCTTAGCGAGGAAAACAAGAAGTTCAAGACCGAGGTGGAGACCCTGCGCAAGTACAGCGACGAGTCACTGATGGCGCTTGTCGAGGAGTGGATACAGGTGCATGGAAACTCCATAGACGTAATAGCTTTCGGGAAGGCATATGAAGTTGCACCCACAAGGGTGGAACAGGTGCTGGACAAGATGGTATCCCTGGGGTACATAGAGGCAAAGTCATAATGGTGGTCTGATGGCATATGATGTCATAGTAAACAAGAAGTTCAACAACGTCAGGCTTTACGTGGTCAGGAAGTCGGTAAAGGGGAAGGAACAGAACAAGATATCCAAGATGCTGTCGGCCCTCGTGGCGAAGTACGTTCTGAAGAGAAGCGTGGCAGGTGAAGGGCAGAGATGACGCCACTAGGAAAAGGAAAGGCACCTGCGCAGGAAGAGAGCGCAGCGGCAGAGGACATATTCAGGACCCAGGTGCCGAAAGGCACAAGGAAAGGGGTGATGCGCCTTGCGCTGACTTTCGCAGTGGTATTCATAGTGGCAATCATAGTGCTAGTGCTATACGTTAGGTCTGCCATCTCATCGGTAGAGGCCGCTGCGCCCCCTCCCACAATATCAGGGCAGGTACACGGAGGCGTGCACATATCGTCCAACGGGGCGCTTCTTTACAATAATTCGAAATACATCATCGAGTATGCGAACGGCAGGTACTTTGAATACAACTCCACAAATGTGACTGCGCAGCTCACGGTATATACGGCAAATCCGCTGCGCAGGATCTATCTGCTCAACGTGCAGAACTACTGCATAAACTGTTTTGTAGGGTCAAGCCTTTACACTGCGCTGTCATCTTCACTCTCGCAGTATGGCCTCCTGCAGAACAGGTCAAGCTTCACCTATGTCAACATAAACAATATAGACAACATCCCACAGGGCTCCATAATAATAATACCATCAGGGCTCTTCCCTGAGGAGCTTATGCCGGACGTGTCATACACGGGCCTCTGCCCGAAGTACACCAACTCCACGCTGGTATCGCTGCTTGAGCAGGGGGACGTGATAATGTATGTCGGAAGGAACTTCTCCAGGTCGGTATCGTGCAGCGGGCAGGCGGTGCAGAACTCCCCGCAGACAATAGCCGCCGTGGACAGGGTGGCCAACACAAGCAGCATAACAGTAAACCTGACTGCCAATGTGCTCTACCTGAATAATGCCACGTTCACGTTCCTCTTCGGGGAATCCTATGGGACAGCCTCTGCAGTGAACGTAGGAAAACAGGGTGCCCTCGTTGCCCTGAGCAACTACCCATCCACAGGGTGGTCCAACAACGACACTCTGCTTGCAGGGGATATAGCGAAGGTGCTCTCCTCAGCTTTCTGGATCCAGCCGATAGCCAACGGCAGCGTGGATCTCACCGGTGCAAATTACATCTCATCGAACTTCACGGTGTTCACGCTGAACCAGATGGTGCAGAACGGGCCGGGAGCCGTGCTCAACATAAATGACGCTTATCCGGTGCTTAGGCTCATGCTTAGCAACAATAATTCATTTGCACAGTATGAGGCGCCTGCGCCTGCAACGCTTAGCCTTGAGGGAAGCCTCAGCATGCCGCCGGTAGTGGGGATTGGAGTGTCTTCACAGGTAGCTGGGCAGATATACAACACTTCAGGAAAGGTGACAATAGCATATGCGCAGCTTTACAATGCGAACCTTACTCCGCTGCAGGATCAGGTAATAAGGTTTGGGCAGATGGGCCCAAGCCAGGTGTACCTTTACTACTCATTCGTATTGCCGCAGGGATACTACTTCGCAAACCTCACGGACCAGAACGGCAGGCAGTACGCAAGGTCGATGTTTTACGTTGCAGGCATAAACGTCACTCCGGTAAATCTCGACTTCAAGAATGGCACATTCTCCTTCCTGGCGCTCAGTAACGGCGAGCCCATAACAGGAGTCCCGTATTCAGTAAACCTCAATGGGGCTTACAACAGCACGGGATACGTGCAGGGAGGCGATATAGGATACACTTTGCCAAAGGGCACAGCAGTGAGCTACGGCCAGAAGGCTTTCAACATAACGCTCCTGGGAAGCTCGTTCGACATACCGTACTCATACCAAAGCCAGGGAATAAAGATACCGCCGTTTTACATAGAGGTGGCAATAGAGGCAGTGATAATAGCCGCCATAATCAAGGTGCTGGTGCCTCCCGACATAGACGAATATTACATAGACGTGCCAGACATAAAGCCCGTGCAGAGGCAGACCATAAAGGAGAGCGCTGACACCATTGTGAACGTATTCGACAAGGTAAACCTCTACTACCACTGGAAGAATATGCCACTGACAGTTGACGAGGTAAAGAATGGGATAGGCAACTATGTGAAGTATGGAAACATGAAAGTGGCAGTCACTGCAAGGACCACATATGCACTGCTTGACAGGCTTATGGCGCAGGGAGTGGTCGAGGAGGCCGGGGACTACTACGCGCTCAAGAAATGGGCCGAGCAGGCAAACCACAGCATAGAGTACCTTGTAATATACAGGAGGCTCAGGGACTTTTGCGTCTCAAACGCAATGCTTTTCACCGAGCTCGACGCCACCAGCGACGTTGACATGATAATAACCAACAAGTCGGTGAACAATTTCATCAAGATATACAGCGAAGGCATGAGGATGAAGGACATAGTGGTAAAGCAGGGCGGCAGGATGTTCCTAGCCTTCCTGAATGAGGAGAAGAAGCAGACGTTCCTTGACAAGCTGTACGCGGCATACGGGAGCGACGCCGAGATTATGAAGATGGCGATAAGGTTCGGGCAGATCAAGCTTATAGACATGGGCCACCTTGAAGAGCTCAAGCACTGAGAAAAGATTAGTTGGGCACGGCTGCCTGTAACGGTAATTGTTAATACAGTACGCTAAGCGCGGCGTGGCGAACCCAGCCAATTTTGATACGCAAGTGCGCGTTATTCTTGTTCCTCGGACTCCTGGGGCGCCTCCTGCCCTTCTGAGCTCTGGCCAGCCGGTTCGGATGCTTCGGCTTCCATGTTTGCCTTGGCCTCTGCCTCAACCAGCTTCTTGTATCTCTTATCGACTATGCCCTTGAGCTCCTTCTCTATCTTTTCGTATTTTACCCCGGTCATCTCGCTGAGATTCATTGAGAGCTGGTTCACATAGCGCATTATGGTATTGTACTTTGAGGCCTGTATGGACTTGTTCCTCTCCCCGCTCATGTACCTCTGCAATCCTCTCGCACAGTCCATGACGGCAAGCTTTATCTCCTCTATTATCTCAGGCTCCTGGGCTATGGCCTGCTTGCCTACCCCGGAGAATGGTATGTAAACGCTTGAGACATTTACAAGGACGCTCACGGGCTCGGAATTGAAATCCTTTATCCCATACCTCTTCCAGTCCATGCCGTTTACGGCTGAGCTTATGGCGCATACCGAACCGTCGAATAGAAGAGGCACCTTGTTTGCAAATCGTATAAGCACGCCTTTTGAAGCGCCATCGGAAGCCTTTCCGGCATTGCCTCCGTACGCTATTCCTGCCTCTACCACGAAAGGTATGCCGCCCCTGAAGACCTTGGGCCTCCTCTCCACGACGCTCATGAAGGTGGGGTTGAGTATGTTCTTGATTGTCGCATTTATCTGCTCTTCACCTATCTTTGACAGGGTGTCAAGGTCCGGCGCCATCCATTTCATGCCCCTGAATACCTTGACGATCTTCTCCGCATCGTCCCATTTAAGGTCATGCGGATTTGCTTCGAAATCGAGATCAGGCACCATGCCTGCAATCTCATCGACCTTTGACTGGCTCATCCTCGAAAAAGTGTCAGACAGGAATATGGAGATCTTCTTGCCCTCGCTGTTATGTGCGAACTCCAGGAGGTCGTTGGTTGAAACTCCGAGCGGATGGGGCCTTGAGGGCTTTGCGCGCTCAGGCATCTCGGATACAGACCTTACGAAATTGAACTCCTTCCCATCAGGGTTTATTAGGTGTATGGTGGCGTGCGGGTTTGAGAGGGCGGTTCGCCTCAGATACTCATAGACGCCGTGGTCGCTCTCTTCGTATTTTACCTCGCCGAATTCGCCGCGTATCTCAAGCCCCTTGAATTCGTTGCCTATCTCGGCCATGTTTGATATGAGCGGCTTGTTTGATTTTATGTCTATTGTGAGGTCGCATTCGTAGGCGGACCTGCCTGTCCCTGACTTTATGTGTATTGGCTTTCCGGTGGTTATGAGCGAGAATAATGTGCATCCCGAGCCCCCGATGCCCTGCTGCCCCCTCTGCTGTATGTACCTGTGGAACTTGGTGCCGGAAAGCACTGTTGCAAGGACCCTTCCCATCATCTTCTGCGGTATCCCAGGCCCGTTGTCGGTGTTCCTCACGAGGTACTTTCCCTCGGATATCTCCCTTACCTCAACAGTTATCTCGGGCAGTATGCCTGCCTCTTCCGTAGCGTCCAGGGAGTTCGTAACATACTCGTGCACAACAGTGGTAAGGGACCTGACCTTGCCCGAATAGCCGAGCATCTGGCTGTTCTTCCTGAAGAACTCGGATATTGAGTGCGTCTTTAGCTCCTTGAATATTGTATCTGCGTCTTTTACCTCTGCCATTTGCCCACCCATTATTTTGATTTTTCCTTCTCCATGATCTTGTAGGCGGTGCGGTGCGTGCCTCCGCCTACCAGTATCTTTATAGCGGCTTCTGCGGCCCTTATGTCGTCTATCTTGCCGATTATGCTTATATTGCTTCCGAAAACTGCTATGTCTGCGCCGCTCACGGACTCCATGTACTCCTTGGCCTTGCCCTCTGTGCCGATTATCCTCGCCTTTACCCTTATTATCTGCTCCCTGCTGCGCAGTATGTCCTTAAGGTTTATCTGCCTGAGGTAGTAATCCTCGTTTAGGAGTTTGTACGCCTTGTCAAGCTCGAATCCGCGCCCGAAGGCGGTGATCACATTCCTCGCATTGAACTCGTCGTAAGCCTCCCCTTCCAGGGTAACCTGGTTGTCATCCATGGTTATCTTGCACTTCAAGTGCTCGCTCAGGGCCTTTATGGCCTTTGCGTCGAGAAGCTCGGCGCGCTTGTGGGGTATAAGTATGGTCTCCATGGTCACCGACAGTAAATGCATTTAAATAACTAGATGGCAAATATATAAATTGCCACGCATTGACGACTATTTCTTTCAGTGTGTCGTGGAAGCGGAATTCCCAGAGAAAATAGAAGCCTTTAAATACCATTCGTATCACATATATGATTCAGTCATGATTCTTCCATGATTCATTCCTGAACGATTCTGGAATGATTCGTGAGCAAATCGTGAAAGTTGTGCCGTTTGGTGGTATGGATGTCCCTTGAAAAGGATCAGATAGAGGAAATGATCTCAAAGCTCACAAGGCTTAAGGATGAGATCAGGAGTCTGTCAGAGAAGGGCTCAAGGGTCCCTGAAGACTCCACCCCAGACATAGGCTCTGTCATAAGGTACTTTGCCGAAGAAAGGGAGAGGACCAACAAGGCCCTGCTGAACATAACAGGCAAGGTTGCTGAACTCGAGAAGATGGTATCTGAAAGGGAGGAAGTTGCACCGCAGGAGTATGCGCCTGCCATAGAGATACCAGTATCTACTCTTGACGGAAACATACTTGATTTCATAAAGGGAAAGGGCATGGCGTGCGCCGACGACGTTAAGAAGTTCATGAATTACAAGGGAAGGAATGCGGCGTGCACAAGGCTCAAGAAGCTGGAGAAGGATGGATTCCTAGAGAAATTCCAGCTCGGTCACAAGGTTTACTACAGGTATTATGCTGGCAAGACGACCAAAACGCTGATTATATCACCTCCACAGTGAGAATTGAAGCGGCCTGCATTCCCCATGCAGGCTCTTCTCTTTCTAAAAATCAGCGGACAAATGCCCCAGTTTTAGGCAGCTGAACGGAAAAATGACGCTGCCTAAACTGGATTCCTTTTTATTCTGCCTTTATTGCCAATGCAAAGCGAGGCGCAGCTTGTGGCGCATGTTCCAATATCCTTTTTAAGTGTTGAATGTGGAATAATAGCCTATGGGATACGTATTCGTCATGTCGCACGCTAGCGATATAGATGGGGTCGGAAGCGCGGCGCTCGTGAAGAGGAAGTACGCGCTGGGCCAGGACAGGATGTTTTTTGCAGATTACTCCAAGGAGAGCCTTGAGTATGTGGACAGCAGGCTGGAGAAGCATTATGGCAAGGGAATGACGCTCTTCGTTGCAGATCTCGGAGTCAATGAGGGGCTGGTAGGCACTTACAAGAAGATTCTGGCAAAGGTTGCCTCGGGGGGCGGAAAGACTTACTGGTTCGACCACCACCCATGGGATGCCAAGGCGATAAAGGAGCTGGTGCCCCTGTGCGAAGTTGCAATAGTGGGGGAGAACAGGCTCTTTTGCGCGACGGAGATAACCCGCAGGGAGCTGGGACTAAGCGATCCTTTCTCAAAGAAGTTTGCATCCATAGTGCATTATTCTGACTTCAACCTGACACCTAAGTCCAGCAGCATGAAGAGGCTGATAGGGCATTACGCACTTAGCATCACGTCCTATAGCACAAGCCACTCGCGCACATACCTGACATCCAGGCTAAGGCACATGGCGGATGTAATCTCGGCTGGAAAGCTAGAGGACAGGCGCGTGGAGCTGGATGCTGAGAGGTTCAGGAAGACCAATGAGGAGCGCGTGCGCAGGATGGTAAAGGACCTCTATGTCAGGAAGGACGTGGCCGTTGGATTCTCTAAGCACGTGCAATCGACATACGGATGCGGCGCAGTGATAGATGCAAGCGGCAAGAAGATAGGCATATATGTTAATGTGGCAAGCGGCAAGGGGCACATAAGGAGCACCGGCCCGGACATATCAGGGCTTGCCTCGTCTCTTGGCGGAGGAGGACATCCCCGCGCCGCTGGGTTCAATATAAACTCCGTGAAGTTCGGCAAGTTCAGGACGCAGAAGGACAGGAACAGATTTGCGGACTTCATGCAGGAGAGCGTGGAGAAGCTGGGCGTGAAGTGATTATCTCAGGGTGCCGTAGCCCGAAAGCCTCCATCTCTGCGAGAAGTTCCTTAGGAGTGATACCTTTGCATGCCTGTCCAGGCACACGGTGTGCTTTAGGTCTATCGAGAGCCTCTCCCTCTTCGACTTCTTGACGTAGCCGACCACAGTTCCAGTGCCTACGCCCAGCAGCACCGGCTCGCCCTCCCTGAATCCCTGCTTAGGTATGTCATTCCTTTCTAGGGAGGTGTATGTCAGCTCTACGGACTGCATCGGCTCCGGAAGCTTTCCGGCAAGGCCCACGATCTGGCCCACAAGTCCGTCTGCCTTGGTAAATGAGGGGTCTACATTCGTGCCTATGGCTATCAGGCCGCCTGCTATTGCCTCGTCAAGCGTCTCCTTGCCTGCTGAGAGGCTCTCTATTGTAGTGTAAATGGGCTCGTAAGTCTCCCTCTTGGACTTGTCCTTTGCGGTGTTAATTCCAGGCTTGATCTCTATCTCATCGCCGACCTTGAGCTTGCCCCTTATTATGGAACCGCCTATGACTCCGCCCCTGAGGTCCTCTATGTTGCTGCCCGGCTTGTTCACATCGAACGATCTTGCAACATACATGACCGGATCGGAAGTGGTGTCCCTTTCAGGGACGCCGAGCTTTACTATCTCCTCCAGGACGGCATCTACGTTCACGTTCCTGTTTGCCATGACAGGTATTATGGGCGCGTTCTCTATGACGCTTCCCTTGAGGAACGCCTTTATCTGCTTCTCATGGGCTACGGCCTTCTCCCTTCCCACGACATCTATCTTGGTCTGCACGACTATGACGCGCTTTATGTTCAGCGCGTTTATTATCATGAGGTGCTCCCTTGTCTGGGGCATCGGCGCCGGCTCTGCCGCAGATATGACGAAAAGGGCAGCATCGATTATGCTCGAGCCTGCTATTGCGGTGGCCATGAGGGTCTCGTGGCCAGGCGCATCAAGAAGGGATATTCTCCTGAAAGGCTCAGGCTTGCTGCCATCAGGGCACTTGTCTGCCGTGGTATAAGTGGTTACCCCATTGGACTCGCACTTGCTTATCAGTGCGTCCGCATATCCCAGCTTTATGGTCATGCTCCTCTTCACGCTCTCGCTGTGCGTGTCTGTCCACTGGTGCGTTATTGCCGATGTAAGCGTTGTCTTGCCGTGGTCCACGTGACCAAGCGTCCCTATATTGAATTCACTCTGTTTAAGCATTGTACCATCTTCCTCTCTTTCCTTCTGCAAAATCCTTTATAGCCCTTCTGGTATAAGTAGTTAACCTCGCCTTCAGGGCCTTTTCCGGTTTCATCCAGCAGTATTCGTGCAGCTCCCTGCCGTCTAGTTTGGCCTTGGATGATGAGGCCCTGCACATCACGTCTATGAAGATGAAGTGCCTGCCCTTCTCATGGAAACCTTCCGGATTTATCGCCTCCTGCACGTCGATCACATGGCCGAAGCGCACCTTTAGGCCGGTCTCCTCAAGGCACTCCCTTAACGTTGCATCGGCTACAGTCTCGCCAAGCTCCACATGGCCTCCAGGTATTATGTAGAATCCCTGGAACTTGTAGCTCTTGGCCAGGAATATCTCGCCCTTCCTGTTGACTATGATTGCGCCGACTGCGACCTCCGGATAAGAGTACTTCCTGACCATCTGTGCTCTTTTAGACACGGATTACTCCTTCTTCTCCTTAGGCTTGAAGAGCTCTTCGAGAGGCTTCGAGCCGTACTCGGTTATAACGGAGTTTACCTGCGCTGTGTCAGGGCTTATTGTGTTTCCCCTTACGAGCCTCCTGGTCCTGAATCCCTTCTTTGGATGCCTCACGCCCGGGCCGGTGCTGAGCAAAGGCGTTGCCTTGGCCGTGCCCTCTATCTCCACTCTGGATGGGTTTCCGGAGTTGTCGCTCATCCCGGTTACCTGGAGCTTGAATCCGGCCAGGCCGAATGCCGTTCCTTCGAACACTTCGCCTATCTTCTTGCCCATCAGTGCCGCCTCGGCATCCTTAGGCACTTCCACTTCTCCTGTCTTTCCACTCTTCCTGTCTGAGTATACAAGTTTCATAAAATCACTATTATCGTCATCTGTACATGGACTGCGGCTCGTCCTTGAACCTGCTTATCCTCTCCGCCACCTCCTTTGGTATGGCAGGCTTAACCTCTTCGAGCGCGTGCTTGAAGTCCGATTCCTCTATAACGTCCTTGTTGTGCCTTATCGCATTCATTCCGGCCACCCTGCAGAGATTCTCTATCTCCGCCCCGGTGTAGTTCTCCGTCATGGTCGCGAGCACGCCAAGATCCACGCTCTTCCCCAGGGGCATCTTCTTGGTGTGCACCTGGAATATGCTCAGGCGGGTCTCGAAGTCAGGCATGCCTATCTCCACTATCCTGTCGAACCTTCCAGGCCTTAGCAGCGCCGGGTCCATGTCCTCAGGCCTGTTTGTGGCGGCCAGCACGAGCACGTTCTTGAGCTCCTGCAGCCCGTCCATCTCTGCGAGAAGTGTGAATAGGACTTCCTGGAAGACGACCCCGCCGGATTCCGGCGCGATGTTCTGCCTCGACTGGGATAGGGCGTCTATCTCGTCTATGAATATTATGCACGGAGCCGCGAGCCTTGCCTTCCTGAATATCTCCCTCGTCTTTGCGGCGCTCTCGCCCACGAACTTGCTTATTATCTCAGGCCCCTTTATGGAAATAAGGTTTGCCTCCCTCTCAGTGGCCACGGCCTTTGCAAGTAGGGTCTTTCCGACACCAGGAGGGCCTACAAGGAGTATTCCCTTGGAAGGCCTTATGCCCATCCTCTCGAATTTCTCGGGCTCCTTGAGCGGAAGCTCCACAGCCTCCTTGAGCTCTGCCTTGACATTGGACAGGCCGCCCACATCCGCCCAGTGCACGTTAGGGCGCTCTACGAAGACTTCTCTCAAAGCGCTAGGCCTTATGCCCTTCATGGCATCGGTGAAGTTCTCCCTTGTGACCTTTAGATTGTCAAGCAGTTCCCTTGGTAGCGTGGTCTTGTCCTTTATCTGCGGAAGAACGTCGCGAAGGGCGGCCATTGCAGCCTCGCGCACGAGCGCGCTCAAGTCCGCCCCGGTGTATCCGTGCGTTACATTGGCCAGCTCATCCAGGCTGACCCCTGGGCCAAGCGGCATGTTCCTTGTGTGAATCTGAAGTATGACCTTCCTTGCGGAGCTGTTTGGCACGCCTATCTCTATCTCCCTGTCGAACCTTCCAGGCCTCCTTAGCGCGGGGTCTATTGCGTCCGGCCTGTTTGTGGCGGCGACTATTATTACCTGGCCTCGCGAGGCCATTCCGTCCATCAATGTGAGCAGCTGGGATACCATCCTGCGCTCTACTTCATTTGTGGACTCCTCCCTTTTTGGAGCTATGGCGTCAATCTCGTCCATGAAGATTATGGACGGCGCCTTCTCGTTGGCAGACTTGAATATCTCCCTTAGCTTCTCTTCGCTCTCGCCCACGAACTTGCTGACCAATTCAGGCCCTGATATCAATATGAAATTTGCATCGCTCTCATTGGCCACTGCCTTCGCGAGAAGGGTCTTTCCGGTGCCCGGGGATCCGTACAGCAGCACGCCCTTTGGCGGCTCTATGCCAAGCCTCTCGAAGAGCTCGGGATACCTTATCGGCAGCTCCACCATCTCCCTTATCTTCTGCTTCGCGTCCTCGAGGCCGCCAATATCCTCGTAGTGCACGTCGCCTATCTTTACTGCGGACTCCGGCACAGGCTCGTTGCGCACTATGAAGTTGGTCTTTGGGGTCACCTTCACTATGCCATGCGGCAGCACCTGGACCACTATGAAATTGAATACTATGCCGAACATAGGTATGGGCACCGAGTCCCCCTTCACTATGGGCTTGCCCTCCAGCCTCCTCTTTGCGTATTCGGCAAAGTCAGGAGAGAGCGGAGGCTTCTGCCCTGGAGGAGGCGCTATCACTATCCTGTCCCCCTCCTTGACGTCCGCTTTTGATACGAAGACCTTGTCGCCTATGCCTACGCCGAGGTTCTGCCTGAGATAACCGTCTATCCTTATGAAACCGAGGCCTTCATCGCTCTGGTGTGCAGGCCAGATAGAAGCAGCTGTTGATTTTATCTTCCCTTTGATCTCTATTATGTCCCCGGACTCGAGGCCCAGCGACGTGCGGGACTTGGTGTCTATCCTGGCTATACCCCTTCCAGAATCGGTTACTAGCGCGTCGGCTACAGTTAATTCGACAGAAGTCATGAAGGCACCGTATGTATAGATAAAAAAGGCAAAAGTTATAAAGGTTATCAGATATTCATATCCTTACATCGGACGGCTTTGACTGGACCTTTTTCAGATTCAGTTAGGTTTTTATATATCTTCGTATACAAATACCGTTTGATTTATATCTTAATTAGGCATCATTATGGGAAAGTTTCCACTCGCGGATGAAGTTTTAGTACAGATGGCGATATGCAGAAAGTGCAAGGCCAGGAATAAGACTGGCACGGTGAAGTGCAGAAAGTGCGGATCGCCATACATGAGGCAGAAGAGGAAGGACAAGAGGGTCAAGAAGTAACGGCTCATGCTCTAACAAATAAGTGAAATATATGGTAGATTTAAATCCTATAGAAAGCATGGTGGTCCAGGCGATGAGGGACCTCGGAGCTACAAGCGACGAGAAGAAAAAGACGGCTGATGACATAACAAAGAAGTGCAACAGGCCCAAGTCCATGGTAAACAATGCTTTGGTCTCCCTAGTACAGAAGGGCGTGGTAAAGAGAGTCGCCAGGGAGAAGGCATCAGGATATTACGTCACGGCTTAAGCCTTGACATGTGCTGAGGTAAGCGGATGACAGCCAGCCCCGATTCCATAGACTTCTTCGCGAAGTATGGGGACTGGGAGTCTGCTAGAAGCATAACATGCGGCAGTTCTACTTCTACGAAGGACATATCATATTACCTGGCGTCAATAAGGGAGGAAGTTGCGGAAAAGGCGTTCACTGTCCTTGGAATAGATACATCTGTTCTTGAAGCTTATTCTGGAAAGGTTTCCGGCAAGGCAGGAAGCCTTGAGGAGAGCGTTCTGGGCCTTTACAAGTCTGTCGGATCCTCTGATGCAGAGTCAGAAGTGGACAAGGCTGCAAAGGGAAGGGAGGAGCTTAGGCCTTTCGCGAAGGCGTACCTGCTCAGGGCGGCGATGAGGAAGCTGGGGCTCATGTGGTACATATCCAGGAGCAGCGAATCGTTCGGCAAGATGCAGGAGCCTAAGAAAGGGGACGTGCCTTTCCCATCAGACGGCATATCGTTCATGGCAAAGTACGGGGATTGGATATCGGTAAAGAAGCTTTCGATAGACAAGAACACAAAGCCCGAGGAGGTTGCGGCGCACCTCTCATCGATAAGGATAACAACTGATAGGAAGATCGCGCAGATACTGGGGGTTGACACCGATTCGCTCGATGCGTATGCGGAGACGATAACGCGCAACATGCGAAAGAGCGCTGCGAACCTGCAGAAGGTTGTGGCATCCCTTGGCTCCGCAGGATCCAAGGCAGCCATATCTGCGGCTTGCAATGACGTGAAGCTTGAAGGCGCGGCCATGGCCTATATGTTCGGCAGGATGATGCAGAGCATAAGGATAGACCTGGAAGTCAGCCCTGACACGCTCATGGACATGTTCCCGGGCCTCAAGATACCTAAGCCAAAGGGAAGGATGCCTGGGCAGAAGAAAAAGAAGGCGTAAAATTTCGTCGGCACTTTTCCTTGAATACAGGTATAATCCGATTATTATGCATTTATATGGATTATCACAAGATTATAATTTATGCTAGGGAGGGATTTGGATGGATAGGTGCGTGACATACATACAGGGGTTGGACGGGCTGATAGGGGGAGGGCTTCCAAGGAACTCGATAACGCTCATAACAGGCATGCCAGGCACTGGCAAGACCATAATGGGCCTGCAGTACCTTTACAACGGCGCAAACAAGGGCGAGAACGGCCTGTACGTTACAATAGAGTCAAGCGCAGAGGCACTGAGGCTCCAGGCAAAGTCATTGGGCATGGACTTCTATGACCTTGAGAAGAAGGGCAAGGTGATGATATTCGGAGTGCCTACGGGCCCGCAGAAATACGCATTGTTCAAGCTGATATCCGACGCCGCTGCAAAAGTTAAGGCAAAGAGGATAGTGTTCGATAATCTTGCAACGCTTGGCATGCACCTTGGAAAGCTGCTGTCCATGTGGACCGAGAACATGGACTTCGCAAAGTCCATGACGAGCGAGCAGGACAGGATGGCAGGGATAGGCATGGCAAGCCTTGTCTACAGCGTGATAGAGGGGCTCAGGCAGATTGATGCAACCAGCATAATAATAACCTCTGCAAGCGGCGAGCCGGGAAAGATGAGCAATGACGGCGTCAGCGAGTACCTTTGCGATGCCGTGATACAGCTCTTCAACACGCCAATAGGCATCAAGTACTCCAGGAGCCTGCACATCAGCAAGATGAGGCGCACCGACCACAGCCGCTTCGTCCACGATTTCGAGATAACAGACAAGGGAGTTTCTGTGATCCCGCTCAAGGCGGTGTACAATGAATAGCGAGACCCTTTTCGAGAAGTTCGCGATGATGGGGCAGCTCGAGTTCGAGGACGGGAAGATAAGGCTGTTCGGGTATAGGAGCGTGCTGGTGCTGTCCAGCTTCTTCTCCGAGATGATACTGCTGATGAAGAACTCGCGCAGCTTCGGGGATAAGCTCGCCGAGGCGGCGCGCAAGAGCTTCGGCGACAGCGTTGCCAGGAAGCTTGGCGAGTCCTACAAGTTCAGCATAAACGACTTCGTGAAATGGGATACCGACATAGGCATAATGGCAGGATGGGGTATTCTCAGGTGGGAGTACCTTAGCAAGGACAAGAGGTTCGGCGAGGTATTCCTTGAGGGATCGCCGATAGCAGCCACCCTGAAGGGGAAGGTGAAGTCGCCCGTGGACCACGTGATGAGGGGATTCATAAAGGGGGCTGCGCAGATAGCCCTGAAGGAGGAGGTAGAAGTGGTGGAAGAGGAGTGCGCTGCCCTCGGCGCTGAGAGATGCAGGTTCAGTTTCGTCTCAAAATCGAAGGCCGAAGAGAAGAAGAAGTAGTGCGGGAATCAGCAAAGCGTTTTATATATGATTAGGAATCATTCTGATACGCGGGGAGTTAGGCTAGCTTGGTAGGCTTTGAGCTTTGGGAGTTCAAGACCCGTGTTCAAATCACGGACTCCCCGTTTCTCTTTTGGGGTTATATATAACTCGTTCAAATGTCCCCCTTTTCTAACATAATTTTAGCAGGGAGAAGGCGTGTCTCTTAATCATACATACCTATTCCCTTGAAGTGTCCATACAAAATTTGTATCACTTTCATGGCTTTCTCTCTATTGATGATTAGCCCTCCGAAGATAACGAGTAGTATGCCGATAATATAAAGTACAATCATTCCAACAGAAGCGATCAGGCTATTCCAGATAAACGAGGGGTTGGTAGCTTTGCTGATCTGGAACGTGGAATTCCAGAGCTGTGCACCAGTTATTACAAGAAATACCCCGACAAAGATTACGACAGTGCCGATTGCAGTTCTTAATATACTGCCTTTTGTTGCTTTCTTTCTAACATAACTGATTATGTAGAATATGCCAGCAACTATGAGTGATGCTATTGCTTCGTCAACTATTATGTTCCAGTTTGACATTATCCATGAAATGATCGTATTTATGTCCGTAACATCACGCTACCTTCAATAGTTTATGTAGCGTTTTCTTCTTTAATACTATCTTCTTTCCTTGTTGTACCTTCTTTTTCAACCTAAACAAGTGCCTTTTTGATAATCCAATACGTCTAGCGTCCTTTGTTGTCATATTCTTGATAACATTAGCTATCTTTTGCTTGGTTTTAGCTAGAAATACCTCAAAAATGCGGACACAACTTATAAAAATGAAAAAATGAAACAATTATCATAAATAAACAGAAAGCAGAAGGAGATAATGTATGGACAATCCAATAATACTCAAATACAAGAAAGAAAGAGTTATAAAAACAATTTACTTAACCTGCGAGTATTGTCATCTATCAGTGCCAACTATTAACTTTGATGGCTGTCCTTTAGAATAGGGACTTGACATTTACATACGACCACCATCGTCAATCTTCATAACCATCACATCAGATAGGTCATGATGTATGCGATCAGGCACGAATAGATGTGGATTGATACCTTTTTCATGCCCA
>JAJZNA010000020.1 GCA_021848065.1 Microcaldota archaeon | reverse complement strand
TGCCTTCCTGACATGGCTTATCCATGAGAGCTCCTTCTTGCTTGTGGTGGTGGGTACATGCCCCAGCCCCGTGCCCTCAAGTATGATGCCCTTATACTTTTTACCAACGTAATAATCGATAACTTCAGGATCTGAATTCGGGTGCACTTTCACAAGGGCGACCTTCGGCTCGAAGCCTGTAAGCGCCGAAACTTTCGAATCTTGCGCAGAAACTTTCCTGTAGCTGCTCAGGTATTCTATCCTTCCGTCCGTGCTCACCCTGCAGATAGGCTTGCCGTTTATGGGCCTGAACGCGTCCCTCCTAGACGTGTGCATCTTGCGCGCATTGGTGCCTTTTATGAATATGTTGGTGCCGTCAGAGCTGGACTCGTGCATGCACACGCCCACCTCGGCAACATCGCTTCTCGCCGCCATCTGGAAAGAGCATATGAGGTTAGAGAATGCGTCGCTCGATCCCCTGTCACTGCTTCTTTGAGCTCCAGTAAGCACGACTGGCCTGTTCAATCCCTTGAGCATGAAGGTAAGCGCGGCAGAAGTATAATGCATCGTGTCTGTCCCATGTGTTATCACCACTCCCTGTGCCCCGTTGTTGATGGCCTTGGCAGCATCTTCGGCCATCTTCTGCCATTCAATGTATGTCATGTCCTCGCTGGCTATGCTCATCAGGTTTCTTATCTCCACGTTTGCGATGTCCTTGAGCTCAGGCACCTCGTATAGGAGTTCTTCGGGTTTGGTGAGCATGTACACCCCTCCTGTGAGGTAGTCTATCTTGCTGCCTATGGTGCCTCCCGTATAGAGCATGGCTATCCTCTTGAGCGCCGGGTTAGGGCTTGCAGAAGGCGCCTTTGGAAATGAGAACGAGCCTCTGCCTCCCTCCATCTTAGTTATCTTCGTACCCTTCCCGTATCTTATGCCCATGTTGTAGCCGTCCTTCCTCTTGATGACTATTATGTCGCTCTCTCCGGCGTCCGTCCTGGGCATTAGCACTCCTTCAATGTTTACCGTATCTGTTTCTATACGTATCCAGTCGCCTATGCTTACGTGCAGGCTTGCTAATACCGACTCGAGATCCTTTGAATACATGATAGCATTTATGCAACTTAATTTAATAATGCTTTTAGTCTCAGGGAAAAATGTGCTATCCGCTATTACCGCAAGCCAAAATTGCTAGCAGCATCAATTACAATTTACTGGCCCTTTCCAATATCCCTTCTCAATATTTCGATAAAGTCCAGGTCCAAGAAGGCAGATGCATAACGTTCATCATCAAGCCCTCTTGCTGCCCTGCGCCTTTCCTCTACACCTTCAAGTATGCTATTGAACACCACTCTGCTGTCCCCTTCCATCCCTTTAACCTTGTTTTCAAGCTTCCTGCGCAATCTGGGCATAATGTGCGCCAACCTAACCAGTTCCCGCACTCCTGCACGCATTTTTTCTACTTCCTGCTGCTGTCTATAACGCTCAACACTTCCAAATATGCGCATATTCGATTCAAGCATCTCTATTTCCACTTCAAACAGCGCATCATATATGCTGCGCGTCGGCTCCTTTAGCACACTACCCATTTTCCACATGATGCCCCCCCTATTTCTTTCCATCCTGCTATACGCGTCTGCCAGCAGGTTTGCGAAATTTCCTGAAGACTCTGGCTTAATCTGCACTTCAGATGCAATCTTTATGAGCATGTAAAGGTATGGCCTGGATGGTTTCACAAGCCTTCCGAGTTCTTTACTAAGCGCTCTGTATTCCTCATCATCTTCCTCCATGGACCTAGGCGCACGTGATGCTCTTGCCTCTATCCCATCATTTACGCGCCTTACTAACTCTACAAATTCTGTTAGCCTTCTTGCCTTTAAGGGGTGTTTATTCGTGATGCGCATATGCTCAGCTATCGTGCGTCTCATCTTTAAAACTTCTGGTACTCTTCTTTTCAGAAGGCGATAACTAGAACTTAAAATAAGGCCTTAGTAGATATCTTTTACCTTCTAAAGCAATACGGCAAAATCAGCACTAGTCTTAAGTCCTGCAAAGCGGAGATTATGCCTCCTTGGCCGCGCTCTTGAATGCCCTCCTGGAAGGCATTTTTGACCAGTCGTCCTTGCATATTACGAGCCTTATGACCTTGCTGACCCTCCTGGAACTCTTCATGCAATTGACGTCTATGCGCCTCTTGCAGTAATTGCATGTATTATACCTGTACATTGCCTTTCCGCATCTTTCACAGTTCACACAAATCACATTAAGCTCTTACAATTTCAAAGATTTACTTAAATGAGAAAGTATTTAAACTATACGCCGCATGCCGATGTGCTTTAATGCCATCCATGCCCAGGATGCCTTCAAGAGCCCCATTATGCAGCTTTCCGGGCAAACAGTTTAATAGCGCCATACTCTAATTCTGCTCATGCCACGAGTCCTCATGGATACCTATGGGTGCACACTGAACAAGGCCGACAGCGACATAATGGCCGGCATTCTAAAGGAAGGCGGCTTCGAGGTAGATGAAGGGAGCCATTCATCAAAGGTCGACCATGATTACGTGCTAATAAACACCTGTACGGTGAAGACCCCCACTGAAACGAAGATCATAGAGCGAATCAGGCAGGTATCAAAGACCCATGCAAAGGTCATAGTGACAGGGTGCATGGCGAGCGCAAATCGCGATAAGATACTTCGCGCTGCCCCGAATGCAAGCATAGTTACGACAAGCAACATACACCGCATAGCAGAGGCGCTGCAAGAGACCGCAAAGTCAGGCCTTCCAATATCATATGGCTCATACACGCGCTCAGACAAGGCCGCCATCCTGCCTTCTACCGGACAGGTTGTTGCCCGCATACCCCTAAGCGAAGGATGCCTAAGCTCATGCTCCTTCTGCGAAACCAAGTTTGCCAGAGGCCCTCTTAACAGTTTCTCCGAAAAGCTCATACTCAAGGCAATAGCCATGAACGTGGAGAAAGGCGCAAAGGAGATCGAGCTAACGTCACAGGATGTTGGTGCGTATGGGCTTGACCGGTCAACAAACATCGCCGAGCTTCTTGAGATGGCAACTGACATAAGCGGCGATTTCAAGCTAAGGGTAGGTATGCTCAATCCCGAACACCTTGGCAAATACCTAGACAGGCTGCTCCCCACTTTTAGAAGCGCAAAGCTCTACAAGTTCCTGCACCTGCCAGTGCAGTCTGGGAGTGACGACGTGCTAAGGCACATGGGCCGCAATTACACTGTTTCAGAATTCGCAGAGTACGTCTCTGAGGCAAGGAAAAAGGTATCTGGAATAAGCATAGCCACGGACATCATAGTCGGATATCCCACTGAGACAAGGCGGGACTTCGATAGGTCAATGGCTCTGGTGGAGCGTGAGAGGCCGACATTCACCAACGTATCCAAATTCGGCGCAAGGCCTCATGCACGGGCCTCAAGGCTTAAATCTCTCGATGTAAAAGCGGTGAAGGGAAGGGCGATAGAAATGTCCAGGTCTGCCAGGGCTGTGCAGAGGGAGGATCTTTCCCGGCTGGTCGGCACGGTGCAGCAGGTCCTGGTAACGGAGAAAAATGACAAATCCTTTAGCGGAAGGGACGAATGCTATCGCGTGGTCGCGCTTGATGCCAAAGGGATCTCTATAGGCGATGTCATAACTGCCAGAATTGTATCTAACTCTTCAGTATGCTTGCTCGGCAAGCTAGCATGATCGAATAAGCAAGTAATAAATTTCGATGGCTATGTACTGGTGTCATATCCCAAAATTGTCATATATTTAAACCATGTCTGAGATAAAATAACATGAAAAGAGCAGACCATGCATATGTGTTGCCTCTGTTAGCTTTCTTCATGATAATCTCAGATGCCTCTCTTGTAGAAGCATCATCATTCTCCTTCTCCAGTAACTTCATACTTACTAACGCCACAATAGATGTTGGCCAGATAACCGTTGCAAATGTCGTAGTAAGCGGGGGGTCAGGAATGTATGCCGGGCAGTGGACCTGGATAGGCCAGAACCAGGTAAACAATGAGGTCCTGAAAACAATACCTGATGGAAAGAACCCATATGAAATTGCGTTCACACCTTCGGGCTCGAATGCGTATGTGGTCAACTGGGGAAGTGGGTCCGCAAATGTGATAGACGTTGCCACAAATTCAACTTTCAAGACCATATCCATAGGAAGCGGACCTTACGGGGTTGCCGTAAACCCCCAAGGCACTCGTGCATACATTACCGTAGGGGGTGCAGGTACAGTGGCAGTGGTCGACACTTCATCTTATGCAGTTGTGAATACTATAACAGTCGGTTCATTTCCAATATCAGTGGCATTTACGCCTTCAGGAGGTCTTGCTTTTGTGGCTAATTATAACAGCGGCGCAGTGAGCGTGGTAGATACTCCCTCCAATTCTGTGTCCAATTCAGTGTCCGTGGGCATAGGCCCATACTATCTTGCCGTGAACCCTCAGGGCACAACTGTCTATGTTACGAATTATGTAAGCGGCACAGTAAGCATGATCGATATAGCTTCAAACTCCGTGACAAAGACGTTAACCGTGGGGGCGAACCCCGATGGCGTCGCATTCAATCCGTCCGGTTCCATTGCATATGTTACAAACCATGGCAGTGGCACGGTCAATGTGATAGACGTGGCATCCGGCTCCATAGTGAATACGATCTCCGTAGGGCAGGCCCCAAAAGGCGTCGCATTCAACCCCTCAGGCTCTCTTGCCTACGTGGCGAACTACAACAGCAATACTGTTGACGTAATAGACGTTGCTACAAACACTGTGGTAAATACGATATCTGTTGGTGCAAACCCCAACTGGCTGTCTATCGACCCAAAAGGCAATATTGCATATGTAACAAACTATGCAGGAAACTCGATAAGCGTTGTGGGATCTCTGCCAGAGACATCCGTGCAGAATCTTCCCATCACCCAGTCAAACGGGCTCCTGCAGCTCGAGGTCAATGCCGTTAACAGCAACACCCTAATATTCACATTCAATGGTGTCAAGTACACCGAAACCACGGGAACTTCAGCCAGCCTGTACGGCTCATGGAATCTGTATGCATTCGGGGAGGACAATGGCACAAACCTGTATGCATACGGCAGCAACGTTCTTTCGGCACACAACAGCATCACCATAAACCCAGAGCTATCTCTGCCTTCAATCACCTCGCTGGGCGGCAACGTAATAGATGTTGGCCAGTCTGCAACATTGCAGTCATCTTGGAGCGGAGGCACGCCGAAATACACTGCCAAGTACTACACTGGCACATCCACCTGCGGGTATGAATCCTACCTGACGGGCCATAGTGGGCTGGCAAGCACCTCTGACACATATTCCGTAAGCCCTACCTCATCAACTTATTACTGTTCACGCGTACTTGATTCTGCATCAACCCCTGTGGAGACGAGGGGCACTACCCCGGAGCTTGTCACCGTGAATCCTGCCCTTGCAGCCCCTACAATATCCTCATCAAATGTGCCATCAGTAAATACTGGGCAGTATGAGATATTCAGCTCTTATGAAACAGGCGGCACATCGCCATACACCTACAACTTCCTGGTGTACAATTCTGCAACAAACGTGCTTGTGGCCAATCAGCTCACGACATCCAATACATTCGCATACCTTGTGCCAAGCAGCGAGGCCGGGAATGTCCTGTATGCAAACGTCTTCGTGACGGACAGCGCTTCAAGCCCTGTCACCGTCAATTCGGTACTTTCAGATACCATAACCGTAACGACCCCGTCACCCCTGGCAGTGCCGTCCATATCTCCCTCTTATGCATCAACCGAGGATGTGGGCACAACCGTGAGATTCGCTACGTATGAAACAGGCGGCACACTGCCATATACCTACAATTTCATTGTGTATAATTCCATAACCAATGATGCTGTAGGAAACCTGCTCACGACATCCAACACCTTTTCATACGCCATTACGTCGTCACAGTCTGGGGCTACCCTTTTTGCCAATGTCTTAGTAACTGACAGCTCGACAATTCCTTTAACGCAGAATTCTGTGCACAGTGGCACAATAACCATCAATCCTTCACTCTCAGTGTCCCTTTCAACATACTCGGCATCCCTCAACGCAGGTGACTACCAGACGATAACTGCCACTCTTGGCGGAGGCACTTCCCCATACACCTACAACTGGGTGGTCACCAGTGGCGGGGCCGTGTCTTTCAATTCCCTCGCGTCTTTGTCATCTATGTCCAATTCAATATCCTTCACTTCCACCTTGGGCGCAGGCACGTACTACGTAAATTTGTCTGTTACCGATTCGTCAACGACTCCGGTTACTGCGCTTCCTCCATCAAATGCTGCAGTGGCGTTCACGTCAGCGGCTGCAGGCGGTGGCACTACAATCAAAGGCAGTGGCGGCACAGGTGCCACGCAGACAACTAGCGCTCCAACTAGCATACCAACAACTACAATAGCAACTTCAACTACGACAATACCTGCCACTGCAACGACATCCATACAGACCACCGCATCCACTACCCTGACTACAACAATCCTGCCGCCTATAACTGCTTTGCAATCACAGGAAGTGGTGGTGAATGTCAGCGTATCCGCAAACTCGCCTTCATATGTAAACTTTACGGCTTCAAATGCAACATTGGAAATACCTGGGGGCGAGTACAGGAACGGGAGCGTCTCGGTAAGAATCAGGGATGTGGTAAGCATACTTGCGCCTCCTTCCGGAACACGCCTCATATCTGCTATAAATGTGTCTACAGACCAGCCAACCGTTCCGATAGGCATGAGGATGTCCTATCCTTGCGGCATGGATGTGGCGCCGTATGAGTACTCCCAGCCAGTTGCACAGTGGACTAAAATATCAAACTATTCGATTGATAGCAGATTATGCAGCGTCCTGTTCTCAATGCCTAAAAGCGACTTCACGGTTGCGTTGGTATCACCGGAATCAAATCCCTACTGGTACGTGCCTTATGCAATAGGTGCGCTGGCGCTAATACTGGTGGTATCCGCAGCGCGCATGGTCCTGGCAAGGCATAAGTCTGTGCCTGAGAAAAATGCAAAGAAGGCCGGGCCCTCTTAGCCAGAGGCCTTCCCTATCCCTATCTCGACGCTGCCTTCTTCAAGGTCAAACGTCTTCACCGAGTACTCAGGGCCAAACGCCTCTGTTCTACGAACGCTTGACGCGCTTATGTCCGACTTTAGGGCACCCATGTTGGATTCTATTATTCCTGCGAGTTCCGGAAGGGCCTTGTAGGCCAGGTTTATCTTGTCTCCCTTCTTAAGCCCAAGTTCCTTCCTCGCCATCTGAACCCGGCGTTCGAACTCCCTGAGCAGTGCCTCATCACGCAGCTCCTTGCTAATCTCCTTGTCAACGCGTGCGGTGCCGTGCTTGAACTGAACCGCATCGGAGCTGACTGCCTTCTCGACAGCGGAGAAGTGCTCCTGCGTTATGCTGAACGTGCCTTTTGTTGTGTGCAGCGCGTAGCTTGCGCTCTTTGCTATGCTCTCCAGCAGGTCCGAGGCATCCACCGACTTGAGGGATTCAGCCACGGCGCCGGCGTTCTCCTTGAACTGCGGGCCTATCTTCTGGAAGAGCGGCCTTATCTCCATGTTGGACTTCCCCGTCCTTGCGACCACGAGCTTCTTTATGTTGGTATAATCCTCCACTATGTATGCGAGCTTCTGGAGCGCTGCTAGGGCCTCGTCGCTGTTGACATCCACCATGGCCTTGGAGAGCGGCCATCTCAGCTTTACGTTCTCCTTCTCCCTGCTGCTTAGTATCGCAGTTATCGCGCCAACGGCCACGTCGAAGTCCGACTCTATGTCCTTGTTCATGAACTTTGCGATGGCCTTTGGCCACTTCTCAAGGAATATGCTGTCCTTGAAGTGGAAGTTGTCAAGGTATATCCTCTCGGCAACGAAAGGCGTTGCAGGCGCTATCATCACCAGCGAGTTGAACATCACGTAGTTTATCAGGTCTATGGTAGCCTTTGCCGCCTTCCTGTCCGCTCCGAGAATCTTCTTCTTGGCCATCTTGAGATAAAATCTCGAGAAGTCCATCACGAGGAAAGAGCGTATCTCGCCCATAGCCTTGTATATCTCATAAGCGTCAAGGTGCTCTGTGACCGACTGCACCGTTGTATTGAGACGCGAGAGTATCCATGCATCTTCGTGCGAGAGCGTGCCCACCTCCCTGGGCACCTTTATCTTACCGGGCGTGTAGCCTATGGCATCCGCATACTCGCGCGAGAGGTTGGCCATGTTGTAGAGCAGTATGACAACCTTGTTGGCCTCGTTTATCTTGTCCATGTTGAATATGAGGTCCAGCTGTGGCGTGTGCGATGTGCACCATAGCCTGAACGAGTCTGCAGTGACGCTCTTTAGCATCTCATTAAGCGGAACGTAGTTGCCTATCTTCTTGTGCATCTCCCTTCCGTCGCTGCCAAGCATCATGCCGTGCATGACCACATTCTTGAACGGCCTCTTGCCATGTACCATCACGCTCATCTTGAGCTGGTATGCGAACCAGGCCCTGAGCTGCTCAACCGCCTCGAGTATGAAATCCATCGGGAAGAGCTTTTCGAACTGTTCCTCGCTGAGGCTAGCCCTGAAGGCTATGCTCGAGTCGAACCAGACATCCAGCACGTCCTTTATCCTGTGCATCTCGCCGCCGCACTGCGCGCACTTGAGCACCACCTTGTCTATGAATGGCCTGTGTATGTCTGTGAGCGAGGCGACGTAGTCTGCATTGACTGCGTGGCTTTTCAGCTCTCCCATGGACCCGATGAGCTTCCTTGACTTGCAGCTGCCGCATTCCCATATCGGCATAGGTATGCCCCAGTACCTCTGCCTTGAAATGGCCCAGTCCGGAGAGTTCTCCATGAGGCTCTCCTCCCATCCCTCGCCCTCTTCGGGATGCCATGCAACCTTCCTGGTCTCCCTTATTATCCTCTTCTTTACCTTCTGTATGTTTACGAACCACTGGTCCGTGGCTATGAATATCAGCTTGGTGTCGCATCTCCAGCAGTGCGGGTAGCTGTGCGTTATGCTGCCACTGTTTACGAGTGCGTGTATTGACTTTAGGTCTGCTATCACCTTCGTGTTCGCCTCCTCCGGCACCTTGAGCCCCTTGTATATGCCTGCCTCCTCCGTGTAGTTGCCTTGCGGGTCAACAGGAGAGAATATGGGCATGTTGTGCCTCTTCCCTACAAGGTAGTCGTCAAGCCCGTGCCCTGGCGCTATGTGCACCAGCCCGCTTCCCTCCCCGGCGGAAACGAGGTCTTCGGCTAGCACTATGCGGTGGTATTTCTGGTACTCCTTGAGCTTGGGGACGAACTCCTCCAGCGGGCTCAGGTAGCTTAGGCCGTCAAGCTCAGAGCCGTAGAACTCTTTCTCCACGATTGCGCTCTCATTGAGCAGCGCTGTTACGGCATCGAGCCTGGACTTTACCATCACCATCCTTCTGTCCCCAACCTTCGCTATAACGTATCTCTCCTTGGGGTTTACTGCAACAGCCATGTTTGCGGGCATGGTCCATGGCGTAGTGGTCCACACCAGCAGGTAAAGGTCGCTGCCTGTATCTATCCTAGCGCCTTTCTGGCCGCCGGGAACCTTGAATGCTATGTAAATCGAAGGGTCGTTGTCATTCCTGTACTCAACCTCCATGCTTCCCTGCGACACAGATGTGCCGCAGCTGGTGCAGTAGGTTATGGATCTCCTGTTTTGGTAAAGCAGCCCTTTCTCATCTATCTTCTTGAGGTACTTCCATGCAACTTCCATGTATGGCATCCTTGAAGGTATGTATGGGTTGGAGAAGTCGAGCGACATGCCGAACCTGTAGTAGTCCTTGTCCATCCTTCCTATGTATGCCTCAACGTAGTCGTTGCACGCCTTTATGAAACGCTCCACGCCTATCTTGGACTCTATCTCCTGCTTGTTCTTCACGCCCAGCTGTGCCTCGGCCCTCTTCTCTATAGGGAGGCCGTGCACATCGTATCCTGCCCTGTCGTAGACGTCGTATCCCCTGAACCTCTTGTACCTAAGCAGCAGGTCCTTCATGGACTTGACCCACATCTGGCCTGGGTGCAAATCACCGCTGACGAAAGGGGGGCCGTCAAGGAAATAGAAAGGCTTCCTTCCGCGGTTGTTGTTCCTTACCTTGTCCATTATCTTGTTTTCACTCCAATACTTGAGTATGTCCTCCTCATTCTTTATGAAATCTAACATAAGCTCACAAGGCAAAAATAAACTATGGTTGAATCTTAATAAAACCTTCGTCCAATAAAGCTTATTGTGCGATTTGATGAGGTCTGCTGACGCTGTAACCCTCTTGAGGGTAGCCCTTATACTCCTGGTTGCGTATCTGGTGCTAGAGAAGTTCAACCCCATAGCCATAGCTGCCATGATAGCCATTGCGATGGCCATGGATGCGCTTGACGGATACTTCGCGGTCCGCGAGGCTAGCAAGGGCAAGGTTGGCTTTTCCATGTACCTGAGCGCTGCCTTAGGGAACTCCAAATCTCGCGCTTCTGTGAGCAGGTTCAAGCACAGGGTAGCCCAAATGTCACGCTATGGCGCACGCATAGATGTGGCCGGAGACCGCATAGTGGAGTACGCCCTGTGGATTACGTACACGTTTGCCGGAGTAGTTCCCCTTTTTGTCATATTCCTTATAATAATAAGGCACTCGTTCGCGGATGCGGTCATGGCCGCACGCGGCACATCGTCCAAGATGAAGACAAAGTTCGCACGCATAGTCTACTCCTCTAACCTGTGGAGGGGCGGAATAAACGTTGTGAAGTTCCTTGCCTTCGCATATCTTGCGTTCGCCTATTCCTGGTCATATCCCCTCTGGATCGGGTATGTGCTGGTAGCGATACTGGTTGCATACATACTCCTAAGGGGAGCTGCAGAGATATACGAGGCCTACCATGCCTGATGCTATAAAGAAGTGCATAACCGCAAGCTGCGTAGTTGTGCGCGGCAAAAAGGCGCTGCTGATAAAGCACAAGAAGCTTGGGAAATGGCTGTATCCCGGAGGCCATGTGGATGACGGCGAAACCCCTGTAGAGGCCGCACTGAGGGAGACTGCCGAAGAGACCGGTTTCAATGTGGCTCTCGTATCAAACGGCGAAATCCCTCTGGAGCTGGCAAGCGACCAGTCAGAGATCATGCCAGCGCCCCTGTGCACCGTTTATGAGAATGTGCTTTACAGCTCAGGCAGGCACATGCACTCCGATCTCATATATCTTGCATCCCCGAAAGGGCGCAGGGGAAGGATTGCAGATGGCGAATCCCAGGATATGCTGTGGATATCCCCAAAAGACATAGACAGCCTTGATACTTACGACAATGTGAAGTCTGTTCTCAGGTACGCGTTTTCCGTACTGGCAAAAGGGGACCTTTACTGAGCAATCCCCTGCCCGTGCTGCATCATGGCCTTTAAGTGCTATAACACAGTTTAATAAAGATTGATTTCGGAATAAGACAGATGGCAAAAGCAGATCCGTACATTAGCGTAATAATACCTGCACTCAATGAGGAAAAGTACATAAAGTATCCACTGTCTGGCCTTGGGAAGCAGACCTTCAGGGATTTTGAGACAATAGTTGTGGATGGGGGAAGCACGGACAAGACAATAGACCTGATAAAGGGGTCCGGTGCAAGGGTCGCAGTGTGCAAGAGAAAGGGAATAGGCGCTGGAAGGAACATGGGCGCCACACTTTCCAGCGGAAGCATACTTGTCTTTCTGGACGCCGACACAATACCCTCAAGGCCTCTTCTTGCATCATACGCAAAGGTATTCGAAGATCCAGGCATCGTTGCGGCTACGGGCCCCATATATCCTTTGGAAAAGACAAACGCGAGGATAAAGTGGGGCTACAAATTCGTATCAGTCATGTTCGTGAAGTTCACTATCCAGATAGGCATGCCCTCTGTTGTCGGGTCCAACTTTGCAGTGCGCGCCGACGCGTTCAGGAAGGTCAGGGGCTTCGACCCGAAGCTTGTTACATACGAGGACTGGGACCTCTCCATGAAGCTCAAGAAGCTCGGCAGGATAGTATTCGTGGACGATGCCATGGTGAGGACGAGCGCAAGGCGCGTAATGGCTTGGGGCGTCTGGGGCTACTTCCTCTTCCATTTCATAAACATGATAATGTACAATCTTTTCAAGACTTCGAGGAAGCACTACAAGACGATAAGGACCGGCTCGAGGCCTTGCGGCTTGGCTTTGCAATCGCTTTATATATGAGCCTTAAGCAGTGGTTTATACAGTGCTTGGATGGCAGGCGTTATAGTCAAGGGCGTGGATATAGGCAACCGTGCAACCTATTCTTTTGAAGTCATTCTAAGGGGGTCGCAAGGCATGCTTACAAGCGACGGGTTTATATTTAACGCCCGAAGCCCTCGCGAGGAGTTTGAGGGGCTGCTAAGGGAATATGGCGGACCGGGCTACGAGGAAGTGTATGCAATGTCGCTGCGCCATGCCACTGTAGAGACACAGACAGTACTGCAGCATGGCAATTTCCCGGTCGACCAGACTGCGATCACGAGAGATGGGGGGCTTGTGGCGGTGTGGCTATCGCCAGATGCTGCACGCAACAAGTTCATTGCAATATCCACGAGCCCGCTAATGCAGGTGTTCCGTCAAGGCGACGGCTTCGACCTGGAAGCTTGGTAGGCAACCATCGCAACAGCTGCGATAACTATAAAAAGTTTCTCGTTCTTAAATACTTGTCAATCTTCCTGCTAATTAGAGCTTGAATGCTGTTGAGTATATGGAATATACTAAATTCGAGAAGTCCACGATAATAGGGGCACGTGCCCTGCAACTTGCGTACGGCGCACCTCCTCTTGTGAAGGTTCCTAAGGGTGTATACGATCCCATCGCACTCGCTGAGATCGAGTTCGAGGAGGACGTAATACCAATTGTTGTTGTAAGAAAATCTAACGGCTGAGTGCATATGGATAACTACGATGTTATTGTTGCAGGTTCAGGCATAGCTGGGTCTCTTGCTGCGGCCGGTGCCGCAAAGGGAGGCGCAAAAGTGCTCCTGCTTGATAGGAATGACTATAAGGTTGTGGGAAAGAAGACCAACTGGGGCTGGGTTTGCGGAGACGCAGTAGCCAAGACCCACATAGAATTCGTGTATAAGGAGATAGGCCTAAAACTAACGGAGCCGGTACTCGATGTAGAGGTTGAGGGCGTGCAGGTACTGAGCCCGGACCTCACGAGAAAGTTCCAGTTCGAAGGGGCCGGATACAGCCTCGACAGGCCAAAGCTCGCAAAGGTCCTCGTTGATTTCGCTGTGAAGAGCGGAGCCGAGTACATGCCTCACCATGAGGTTGAAGGGCCTATAGTGGAGAATGGCGCAGTTGTGGGTGTTTACGGAAGGGATGCAAAGGGCGAGCAGTTCCAGGCAAGAGGCAAGATAACCATAGACGCGCTTGGCATAGCCAGCACCATAAGGAGGAAGCTCCCCAAGAACAACTACATAGAGAACATGGTAAGCACTGATGACATAGAGTCAACAGGAAGGTACATCTACAAGTTCACTCCAAAAGGCTCGGATCTCAATTATTATGACCCTAAGAACGCCTTGATACATCTCAACCAGCAGCTCGCACCAGGCGGATACGGGTGGGTCTTCCCCAAGTCAAACGGGAGGATAAACGTAGGCATAGGCGTCGAGAAGAAGAGCCTCGAGATACGCAACGAGCGCATGAAGAAGACTGATACGCTTCACTCACTGATAGACCAGTACGTAGACTGGAACCCTATGGTGGGAAACACCCAGATAGACGAGCAGGATGCCAATGGCAAGGGCTATTGGTCAGTCACGGTAAGGAGGCAGTTTGACAGCCTTGTCTTCCCAGGTTACATGGGTGTCGGCGACAGCATGGCGATGCCGAACCCGATAAGCGCAGGAGGCATAGGCCCCGCCATGAATGCGGGTGCCATATCTGGAAAGATAGCTGCTCAAGCAGTTGCGGCCAACGATGTAGGCCTAGACTACCTCTGGAAGTACAACCTCAGGTACAATGAGGTATACGGGAACAAGACCGCAGGCCTCGAGGTCTTCAGGATATACTTACAGTCGCTAAACAACGAGCTGATAAACTACGGCATGAGCAAGTTCCTCACCGAGGAAGAGGCCATAGCCATAAGCTACGGCAACATACCTGAGATAACCATAGCAAGCACGTTCAACAAGGTGCTCAGCGGCATCTCAAACCTCAACGCATTCAGGAACCTGCTGTTCGCAGTGAAGCGTATGAAGGAGATGAACGAGCTATACAACAAGTATCCTTCAGGCCCTGCCGAGTTCGATGCCTGGAAGAAGGCTGTAAACGAGCGCATGCATGATGTAAAGGAGAAGTTCAAGCCTAATCCTGTATAGGCCTCTCTCCAATTGCATCGCGGCGCTTGCAGCATATGCCAATACGAATAAGCCATAGCGTAAGCTAGGCCTGCTTTAAGGTACCTAGAGAAACGTGCGCTTATCTGATTAAGGAAGAGGGTTTAGTTTAAGGATGGGTTGCATGTGGGATCGTGCAGGGCAGGCCGTTTGGGGTTGGCTAGTGTTGGGTAGATGGGTTAGCCAGTAAACGTGATAAAAAGATTTATCAGAGCCCCCTAGCACCGATCCCACATGATTAGTCTTATGGATTTGCATATTTATATACTAACCTAAATTCCACAAATTTAACAATCCAATTTGTTCATTTGACACAATGATATCTAAGAATCTGTGCTCACGTCTCCAATCTCTTTAGAGAGGTGGGAAAAAAACCCTTCCGCATCTTCAGTATTTCCTACTTTTATAACTGCCACTTCATCCTCTTGCACTCCTAGAATGTCCTTGACAAAAACCGACTCCCTATCTGACACCTGCATGTCTGTGAATACATTCTCATACCTGTTTTTGCTCACCACGGCGCCAAGGAAATTCCTATAATTTGAATTTATTTTTGTTGCCAGCACCCTGCCACCGCGGTCTATGGCTTTTTCTATGGCTTCCTCATCGCTTCCTACAAATGCACCCGTCACGTCAAATATGACCAATTTGCTTTCAGATAGATTATCCGGTTTGTATGTGCCCCCTACTCTATCCAATTTTTGTATCAGTATACCCACAGTCACTAAAAGGGCTATTACGACATAATACGGGGCAATAGATTCGCCAAGTATGAAATATGCAAATACAAACGTTATGAATGGTGACAAGAAGTACACATTCGTCACAAATGTTGTCTTCAACATCCTCATAGCCCTATAATACATAAATCCTACGAAGACGTTATAGACTATCCCAACATACAATATCGATATTACATCCGATAAGGGCACTGTGTAAAATGGTAAGCCCTCAAATATAAACATGAGCGAGAAGAATATTGCATTTGCAAAGTTGAAAATGAACATACTGCTTTCCATATCATACGAATATTTCTTTATGAGGACTGTGGCCAAGGCTCCGGCAATTGCAATTGCTATGAGGAATACGATTATTTCCGTGCTTGATCCTACTGCAAACCCAACAGAGCCGCCGCTCACGGCTACGTAAAGGCCTATCAGTCCAAGTGACAATGCAACGACCTGATACTTGCTTATCCTTTCTTTCAATACTATCGGCAAGAATGCAAGCATCAGTATTGGGTAAGTCCTATAAACGACTGTAGCCAGGGCTGCGCTTACAAAGTGTTCGGCATAAGATATGCCAAACTCAAGGAATGCGTAGTTTAGTAGGCCTATGCCTGCTATGATAGCAAAATCCTTGAAATTTTTTATGTATTGCAGCAGTTTATGCTTTTTTCCGGATGCAAGAACAAAAATAAGTGATATTATTGTGGAAATCACATATGTGATGAAAAGGAACTCGTATGTATTCATGCCGGAGGAGATATCCAGCATCACTGGCAACATCGCACCAAGCAGAAGTGCCAAAACAAGATAGGTGTTGGCAGTTTGCTTTATATCCATATATAACAATTGCAGAAAAAGTAATTTAAGCCATTAGAAAAATAACATATTTAATAATAATATCTGTTCATTTGGATGATTGGTATGCCTGTGCCGACTTACGATTTCAAAAGCGCTTTCAATGATAGATACAGTGCCATTACAAAAAAGATGCTTAGAGTGCTTTCGGACAACTCCAGGGTATCCTTATCTGATCTCTCCAAGACGCTTGGAGTTTCCAGAATGACTGCAAGATCAAAGCTCAATAGAATTGAGAAAGAGTTGTCATTGGCATATACTGTCGAACTTAGTGAGAGCACACTAGGTATTGTTGGGCAGCATTTGATCATGGTCAAATTTGATTCCAAACCTGATTACGGGCACATATCGAAATTACTTTCTCAGTCACATATACCTCAGCTTGCTGTGTCTGTAAAAGGAAACTATGATCTCATGATATATGCCGTATCTACTTCTACTAAGGAGTATGCCCATTGGGACAAGTCAATGCAGATACTATTATCAAAATATGGGGTGAACTGGAAATCTTCAGAGGTTGTACATAAACAGCTGGGTTTCTTCCCTTTAAGGGATGTGCTTCTTGACAGGCTAAATATACCGAAAGACCATTTGGCGATGCTTAAGATACTGCACTCGAATTCTAGGACGTCATTCAGGCAAATATCAAAAGACTTGGGGATGCACTTCAATACGGTCGCTTACAACTTCAACAAGCTGCTCAAGAAAGGCTACATAAAGCGCTTTACCATAACCATGGGCAAGCCTGACTTCGTATCTTTGATGTCTTTCTTCTCAAAGTACAGGCCAAAGGAGGGTTATGAGGCTTCGTCCTCACAGGCACGAAAAGCATTTACCTCTGACGATCCGAATTCACTTATAAGTAGGTACTTGATATGTGCGCCACTGATAGGAAGCTATGACTTCTTCACTATCGGTGCATTCGATGACTATAATACTGCCTATCAAAACGATGTCATGTACCACAAAACCACGTTTAAGGATCACGGTGTGAATCTGGTATACGGGGAGATAGACAACATACTCTTAGGAAAGCTGCCTATAAGAAGCATAGATACTAAGAAAGAGTATAACAAGATAGTATGGAATACTGAAGACACTGTATAAAACTAATATTGGCCTATTTTATAACTCACCTTGCCACCTGAATTTTGTATAATTCCTGTCCATATCCAAGTTCCTGAATGGGAATGTGCCTTTTATCACATCCGCTATGCGGGCGCGTTTCATATTAACATTTTCCTGATTAAATATCTCACAGTGTGCATGTAATGATTTATCTGCGGATTTCTTATCATCAAACAATGCAATGCCTAAAAACCTGAAACTGCCGCTCATAGGAGCCAAAAGCTGGAATGTGTTTAACAGAGGCAGCCCATTGTCATATCTTTTATAGTAATCCATCATCTTCATTGACCTTAGGTGTGATGTTTTGTTGAAATGGTAGTTTGTAACGTATGCAAGCAAATAATTTTTTGGAGGACGATTAAACGATACTGTAAATCTTTTTATGATGCCTCTTTGAAGTAGTGAATCCATCCTATACTTTAGGGTTGTTGCATTAATGCCGAGCTTCGAGGCCATGGCGCGAAGGCCTAAGCGGCTATCATCAATCAACAGCGCAAGTATCCCCCTATCCAAATTATCCATTCCCCTAGCCATGTGCAAAACTGACGCACCATCTATTGGCATATATCCAAAATTCAGTAGTTGGTCATAGCCCTCTCTAAACATCATCCATTTGATGGATAAAGAACGGCGAGTGGTGGGGTGTTTGTCACTACTTCATAGACCATTCCTTCATCCA
>JAJZNA010000030.1 GCA_021848065.1 Microcaldota archaeon | reverse complement strand
TTTTCCATAGCAACATCTTCTAATATCCCATCCAACCGTTTTTTGATTGCGCCGACAAGCATGTGTCGTCTGTATTTTGGGCAGAACACGATGTGGTAGTTCACCATTGAAACTTGGTTGCCATGATGTCGATATTCCATACATATTATTTACACGCTCATATTTATATAGCTATATGCCTATCTAATTCGCATTCATCCCCTATCTGAAGGATAGGGGCTTTCTGCTATGCATTCTGTAAGAAAATTCCAATGGTTAAGATACTTTACAGAAGACATTAGCAGGAGCGTTGGGCTTAGATCCCCTGAAGTAGGCATAACCGAGCATGAAAATAGCAGACATAATGCCTTTGCCTGCAGTGATGGCATGGGGAGAGTACTATTCGGGGATGGACTGCTCCAGGTTCTACCCCTTAGCAGCATAAGATGGGTCGTCGGGCATGAAATGGGACACATATACAACCGCGATTCTGAAAGAATCGCACGCATTGGAGCCAAGTTGGCAAAATTTGAGAGGCGTGCGCTATCTACGCTGGTTGCAGGTTCTGCAGCCATGATGTACGCTGGCGAAGTAAAAATTGCGAGCATGGCACAGGCATATAGGGAATCCTTCGGACAGATTTTGCAGCATTTTTACAGCGGCAGGCTGGAGAGCATTGCAGGGGCAGCGGCAGTCGCGGCCCAGATGGCTACGGCAATCTCGGTGATGATAATTTCAGGTGCCACGGCATACCTAGGCATTATGACAGTAAAATCCGTTTCGAAGTATGTGAAAAATTCCTCTAGCAGGCGCATGGAACGCAAGGCCGACAAAATCGCTATGATGATTACAGGGCTTGATGATTCCGTAAACGCAATCAATGCCATAAAGCAATATGTTGGGCAGGAGCCCAAGGAGGGGTTTGTCCGCAGGCTTCTCAACAGAACGCACCCGACGTTAGACAAGAGGGTGGAGTACCTGCGAAGGGCCGCAGGCTTATGATATGGGCCAAACTTGCATAAGCTTGGCGCAACTGAGAATGGCTGCAGGAATCTAGTGCGATTGAGTGAATTACGGGTCCGACGGGATTTGAACCCGCGACCTTAACCTTAGGACGGTTCCGCTCTATCCAAGCTGAGCTACGGACCCAATTCAGCAAGTCTAATTATCAAACGCAGTAATATTAAAGCTTAACATGCGCTGGCAGGACGCCTATGTCAGGGAGGCACTGGCATATGCGTATTAAATTGGTATGTCCTGCACAATATGTGCATATAGTGTATCATGTGGTGCACAGATATGACGATATCCAATCTGGTACGGGTTTATCTTAAGAACAAGCCATACACCCTTGAGGCGTTAGAGAACGGCATAGTGAACTTCAGCGCCCTGGCCAGGGTGGTGCAGCGCTCGCTCAAGATAAAGAACTACCATGCAGTAAAGGCGGCGCTGAGGAGATACGCTGAAGAGCTGCGCAAGAGGAACATGGGCATAGAGAAGCATGCGGCCGAGCTCCTGGGAGACAGCAGGATAACCATACAGAGCGGCGTATCAGTGGTGATAACCCCTGACGATGTGCGCACGGAGACGAGCAGCAAGATAAAGCTCAAGGACTATTATGTATACCTGGCATACGAGGCTGATGAATTCAAGAAGCTTAAGAAACAGGTCAAGGCAGTGAAGATACACGAGGACGCCGCGGCCATAATAATACAGTCCGGAGAGAGGCTTGAGGACCTTCCGGGATTTGTGGCCTTCACAGCCTCCCTTCTTGCAGAGCAGAACATAAACATAATAGAGTTCATATCGTGCTATACGGATACGCTGCTGGTAGTCAGCAAGATCGACGCGCTCAAGAGCCACGAGCTTCTCGTAGGAAGGTAAGGCCCTCTTGCATGAGGCGGCCTTAGGCCAGGGTCGCCATTATGCCATCCACTATCCCGTTCACGCCTATGCCTCCGGTTGACCTCACGACAAGCCTGTGGCTTAATATCGGCCTTGCCAGGAACTTTATATCGTCCGTGGTCACCTCCGTCCTTCCCTCTATAAGCGCCTTGGCCTTTGCGCATTGCATGAAGGCTATGTCTGCCCTTGGGCTTGCACCCATGACTATGTGCATCTCCTTCCTTGATGCGTCCACTATCTGCGCTATAAGCTTTGCCTCATCGTCAGGCAGCACTATGGACTTGGACTGCTGCTGCATGTCCATTACGTCTGAGATGGTTAGTATCTTCTGGGTCACCAGCTTGTGCTCGCTCTCCTTCAGCCTTAGCATGCGCACCTCATCCTCAAGACCGGGATAGGTAACGTCTATCTTCATTATGAACCTGTCGGCAAGGACCTTGGGAAGCGGCTCTGTGCCCTCTATCCTTAGGGGGTTCTGTGTCGCTATGGCCATGAACGGCTTTGGAAGGAGCATGTCGGCGCCGCCTATGGTGACCTGCCTCTCCTCAAGCGCCTCCAGGAATGCGCTCATGGTCCTGGGAGGAGCCCTGTTAAGTTCGTCCATGAGAAGTATGTTTGTAAATATGGGCCCCTTCTTAAGCTTGGGCTCGTTGGCCTGGTCCAGATAGACTTCGCCGATTATGTCTGAAGGGACCAGGTCGGGCATGCACTGGATCCTCTTGAATTCCGCCTGTATGGTGTCTGCCAGGGCCTTGGACATGGTGGTCTTTGCGACTCCCGGGACTCCCTCGAGAAGAACGTGGCCGTTGGCTACGAGGCTTATGAACAGGAGCTCTATGACATCCTCCTTTCCTGCGATGTGCTTTTTGAGCTCTTCCTTGACACGTGCATAAGCGTCTTTTGCATCCAACATACAATCGATTATTTCTCTGCCTATAGGATTTAAAATCTTGAGTTACGGGACATGACCCATTGGCGCATGAAGCAGCTGGGATGGCAGACCATACAAAAGGTTTAAATTTAGCTCGTTGCCAAATATAACCTGACAGATATGCCATTGGGCAGAGTTGCATTCTTATGATAGGAAAAACAAACAGCGAAGGGAGGCTTGTATCCGTATCTGAAGTTCAGGAGATACTAGAAGAGAGGCAGAAGGATGGCGAGCTGGGATATGAGCAGACGCTTGCATACGAATACACCAAAAAATTCAACAAGCTTAGCAGGGCAGATGCAGAGAAGATGAAAAAGGAGCTTGAGGCGCTCGGACTGAGCGAGAAGCTGTCCCTTAAGGTAATGGAGATAATGCCTGTTGATGTTTCTCAGCTAAAACTGATTCTGGCAATGGACAAGTCCAGGGCACCTACAGAAGACACAGAACTGGCCAAGATAATGGAAGTGGTGAAGAGCTACTCCAAGTAGTTCGTGGCGGTTTTTCATGGAAGACAGAGATAGCGGGCAGCGTAAGGAGAACCTTGAAGAAAATGCCATAGTCCTAGACTACCTTCCTACAGGCAGATCGACATCCATAAGGCCTGAGCCAGTAGTGCAGATACTGGGTGCGGACAGGTTCACGCTGCTTGAAGCGGTGCCGAAGGTGCCTGATATAAAGGTCGGGGAGACGGTCTACATAGGAAAGGGGGATAGGAACAAGATATCGGTAATAAAGGGCAGGCTGCAGTACAATGACCTTACGGAGGCATCGAAGAGGGAGCTTCCTAATGCTGTGTCTGAAGTGATAAAGTCCAATGAGGCAAAGTTCGTGGGGCTGTTCAACACGGCGTCCCCAATAAACATAAGGATGCATGCCCTTGAGCTTCTGCCAGGAGTGGGCAAGAAGCACCTTACGGCAATACTGGATGCCAGGGACGAGAAGAATTTCGAGAGCTTTGAAGACATAGCAAAGAGGGTTCCGCTGCTGCAGGATCCTGTGAAGCTGCTCTGCGACAGGGTTATACTCGAGCTTAAAGGAGAATCAAGATTCTATATCCTCACAAGGCCACCGCAGCACAGGTACTGAATCCGCAAGCAGGGTCTTGCCGGGCTTCCAATCGCAGGAATCCTTAAATACCAGTAGAATTCACTGGGAATCGATTGCATGAGAAGGGTTTCTAACATACGCGTTGGAGCAGGCATAATGGCAGCTGGAATAATGGCGCCGTCGCCGATGGCAGTGACACATGCGGCCTTGGCGAGTATAATGCGGGATGGGCCGGTAATTATCACTAGTTCCAGTAATTCTTCCAGAGAATTTGGAATGAAGGGTACGGCACGTGTGATCCGGACCGCAACGCTCACGGCATATGTCAGGGGATTGGAAGTGGAGAGCGCTACGCCTCCGGCCCCGCCAGGATTCACCGCAAGAGAGTGCTGGGATTCGGCATTGGGCTATCTGGCATGTTATAACGGTTCGAAAGGGTATACCTCACCAGGAGCTTATGGGATGCCAAGCTACCATGCCCTCTATGAATATATCAAGAATAAGGCGGGAAAGGCAAGCCCTGCGAGCAGCAGCCAGCCTGGCGTGCATAAGGGCAAATCAGGCATCAGTGGCGTTGGAGCCGCAGGCGCAGTGCTGTTTGGCCTATCTATAATCGGAATAGTTATTGGAAAGATTGTGGAAAATGATAACGGGAAAAAGAGGAAGAGATAGATACCTACGGAAACATAGTCCAGGGCATTAGCCCAGCATTTGTTCAAGCTCAGTATGGCTGCCAACTATGTATGTGGGATTGCACTTCTTCAGGTGATCAAGGCTGTAAAATGCGGAGTGCGCCTGTGGATAGAATAGCACCGAGTCGATGCCTGCGTTGGACGCTGCCTTTATGTCAAATTCTGAATCGCCAACCATGATGGAATTACTGGCCTCTGCGCCGAGTAATGACATTGCGGTGTTTATGCCTTCCGGATCCGGCTTGCGCCTTTTGACATCGGAACCACTTATCACCACATCGAAGTAAGGCCTTACCTCGGTTGCGATCAATGCTTTTTCCAGAAGCAGCTTGGACGAGCTCGATATCAAGGCAGTCATCCTGCCCGAAGACTTGGTGCTCTCCAGCATCTTCTTGGCACCCTCGTAAAGGCTAATGCCGTGCGCATCGCCATCCATGAGCAGGTATATGCGGTCCTTGAACGGTTTCCAGTTCTCGGGTTTTACGCCAAGCGCAATGGCACCGTCATAAAGGTCGCCTATGAGCTGGCCTACTTCCCTTTCAGAAGCAGTTATCCCTTCCTCTGCGAGAGAGGCGCTTATGGCATCTGACCATAGCGACAGGGTCCTAGCAATGCACCCGTCCCAATCGAAAAGGATGCATCGGTACGGTTTCATTGCCATAGGAGAAGTCATGCCTTTTCAAGGTGCATCTGAGGCACTATTATCTGCCGTGTAACGGACTTTGAAGTATGGACCTCAACTATGTACGAGTCGCCCCTCTTTTCTGTAACGATGCCTACGCGGCCCTTGTACCTTGGATGGGGTATGTTCTTGAAATTGCCCTTTGGCACTATTATTACCCTGTCATCCACCTTGAAATCCTTTATCAGCGTTGTTATGCCAAGCTTGGAAGGCTTGTAATGCCTTGCCAGTTGCCTTGTCCTCCCTACGAATAATCCGTGTGATCTCTGTGCCATACAAATCAGCATCTGCCTAGTCCCATGCAAGACAGGCAAGTAGTTGTTGATATAAACATATATAAATACCTTTCACCATATTTAAAAAAGTGGTATGAATGGCTAAGGCAGAATATGCTAAGACAAAATCAGGAAAGAAGGTTGAGCTTAACCCGAAATTCAAGATCGAGAATATCGTTGCAAGCGCAGATCTTGGAGTCGAACTTGACCTTTATGGCATAGCGAAGGCATCCCCGGATGTTGACTACGAGCCTGAGCAGTTCCCTGGCGCTATCTGTAAGATACATGAGCCTAAGACCGCGCTGCTGCTCTTCAAGAACGGGAAGATAATATGCACCGGGGCAAAGACGGAGGCCGATATAAAGAAGGCCATAGACCAGGTCATAAAGATAGTAAGGAACTACATACTTGAACCATCATAACAATTATGGAGTTCTTCCCCGCAGCTTTCTTTGGCAGGCGGGGGATTCTATTTCTTTGCTGAGGATGAGCGTATCTTGCGCATGGCCACTACATATACTATGTAAAGTGCCTGTACGAATATTCCTGTAGCTGCGAGCATTATCAGGATGTTTGTAGTGGATCCAAAAGCGTAGTATCCGAAAGCTATGAGCACCACATTCCATATGAACGAGCCTGATAGGGAGTATAAGTAGAACTTCTTTATGTCCATCTGCGCAAAGCCGGCTGGAAAGCTTATGAGGCCCCTGACCACAGGTATGAGCCTGCCTATGAAAACGGTGAATCCGGCATTGGCCACAAACCATCGATCGAAACTGTCAAGCATTTTCCGGTTTATATGGAACCTCTCGGCGTGCTTGTAAACAACATCCTTGCCCAGGAAATAGGCGATGTAGTAGTCTATGGTTATGCCTATTGCAGTGCCTATGAGGGTGGAGATTATTGCCAGATAGAGGTTCAGGAGCCCGGTATAGACGAAGTATCCTGTAAGTGGAAGGACGACTTCGCTAGGTATTGGCAGAGATGCCGATTCCAGCGCCATTAGTATGACTATTGCAAGGTAGTCGTGCGAGAGTATGAATGAGTGTATGCTTGCGGATATCCCGGTAAGCGAAGCCAGGGATGCACTAGAAAGAAGCAAATGGAACATATGTTGCTTATATGGTATCTAGTTAATATACTTTAACGTGTTGGTGGTGCCCTTCTGATTTGGCGTGCCTGAAAGGACAATGTATCTCCCCACGCGCCTTCTCGAAGCAGACCGTTTCACAAGAGCCAGCATCTGGTCAACGGTGCCGTACTTGCCTACCGCCTCGCTCCTCACTCCCCAGTAGAGGCTGAGCTTCCTCCTTACGCTGTCGGAACTGCTCATTGCAATTATATCGCAATGCGGCCTCAGTGCTGAGAGCTTTATGGCGCTTGCACCTGTCTGCGTGGGCACGAAGGCGCTTGCCGTATTATAGTTTTCCGCTATCTCTGCCGCAGCGAATGCCACGCTATCGCCGACATCTGCTATCTTGAAGTCGCTAGAGCCCCTCGCGACAGCTTCTGCGCTAGTTGCAGAGTCATGGAGCATGCGTATCGACTCTATTGGATACTTTCCAACTGCGCTCTCCTCGCTAAGCATTATGCAATCCGCGCCGCTAAGCACCGCGGTTGCGATGTCGTTCACTTCTGCCCTTGTGGGGGACGGATTCGAGACCATGCTAGCAAGCATCTGGGTTGCCACTATAACTGGCTTGCGGTGCCTCCTGGCCGCGCCGATGAGCCTAAGCTGTGCCACAGGTATGGAGGAGATTGGCACGTCGAATGCGAGATCGCCTCGGGCCACCATTATTGCATCGGAGGTATCAAGTATGCCATCGATATTCTTCAGTGCCTCGCTGCGCTCTATCTTGGAGACAACGTACACGTCCCCGACCTTTCTCCTGAACTGATCTATGTCGCGTGGTTCGCGGACAAATGACAGGGCCATGAAGTCGACCCCATTCTTCTTGGAGAACCTGGCCAGCCTGACATCTTCGGGCGTGGGCGGAGCTGCGGATACGTTTCCGTTGATTATGTTTATGCCCTTCCTGGAGCTTATCGGGCCTGGCTTCGTGGCGGTGCACTCTATGAAACCGCCGGAGACGCCGTTTACCCTCAGGCTCATGTAACCGTCGCCGACTGCTATGATGGACCCCTCCCTCAAATAGCCGCTTATGTCATAATCTAGCGGGATCACTTCGGGATCCTTTGAATGGAACTTTAGCCTTACCGACTCCCCCTTCCTGAGAGTGACTGCGGATGGAAGCTTGCCGAATCGCATCTTGGGGCCGGGAAGGTCCGCAAGTATGGCAACTTCCTTTCCGGCTTTCTTTGAGGCGGATCGTATATCGGCTATATACCCTTCTGCATCATCCTCCTTTGCATGTGAGAAGTTGATTCTGAATACATCTACATACTTCATGGCCCTGGACAGGGTGCCAGGATGGAACAGGCTGGGGCCGTAAGTGGCGATTATCTTGGTTTTCATGCAACCGCAATATTAGCATATGCACGGCGGTTTAAAATAGCACATGCCGGCCTTCGATAGGCGTACAGGCGCATCAGTATTCGGCCAGGCAGAAGACGTTCCCTTCATTAAGCCTATCCTTTCCGTTCAGCTCTTTTAGGGATATGAGAAATGCATAACCAGCCACTTCGGCGCCGCTGCCCTTGATCAGGTCTGCGCATGCCCTTGCAGTGCCTCCAGTTGCCAGGAGATCGTCAACAACAAGGACCCTTGAGCCCTTCTCGAGCGAGTCCGCATGCATCTCTATAGTAGCAGTGCCGTATTCCAGCGAGTAGTCCATGCTGATTGTCTTGTACGGTAGCTTTCCCTTCTTGCGCACGGGTACGAATCCCTTCCCAGTGGCATATGAAAGCGCAGCCCCGATTATGAAACCTCGGGCCTCTATGCCCGCGATATATGCAAAATCGAGCCCTGAGACCATTGCGGCAAGGGCATCTATCGATGACTTGAAGGCACTGGCGTCCTTGAGCAGGGGAGTTATGTCCTTGAAGAGGATCCCAGGTTTCGGGTAGTCAGGTATGTCCCTTATCCTCTTCCTTAGAAGCTCTTCGGCCTCCTTTATTGTCTGTTTTTCGGGCACAGGTCTAATATCCGTAAACGCATTTATATAACCTATCGGGCCCTGCAGGAACCGTTAGGCCATGGGCATATCTGGCTTTTTGCGCACCCCGGACTCGAAATGGTGCATATGCAATATACGCCGCCAGAGCATGCAGAGATAAAAAGATTTAAATAGATAGATAAATACCTATACAACGAGATTTAAATGCAATTTGATTTTGTTCCAAAGTCGCTTGCACTCATACCCGACGGTAACAGGAGATGGGCAAAGGCACACAAAATCTCCGTGCTGAACGGGTACAGCAATGGAGTTAAGAAATTCATAGATTTCAGCGAATGGTGCAGTTCATACAACATACACAACCTCACAGTATGGGCATTGTCAACTGAAAACCTCAAGAGGCATACAACAGAGCTCAATGCGCTATTTAACATATACAGGAAGGTATGCAGGGACAGGAGCATAATAAACAGGCTTCACGAAAATGACGCCAAGGTCAGGATAATAGGGAATGCAGACCTAATACCCAAGGACCTTTACGCATCGCTAAAGTCCATAGAGCATGAGACTGAATCCAACTCCAAAAGCACGATAAACATGCTCATAGGGTACGGAGGCGCGGATGACATCATTTCTGCGGCGAAGAAGCTCGCCAGCAAGGCTGCGCATGGATACACGATAAACGAGGAAAGCTTCAGGGACTCATTGATATCATCTGATGTGCCCAACATAGACTTCGTAGTAAGGACATCCGGCGAGATGAGGCTGTCTGGATTCATGCCATGGCAGTCAGGATATTCTGAGCTGTATTTCTCGAAGAAGCTATGGCCTGACTTCACAAAGAGGGACCTCTATTACGCACTTGCAGACTATAACAGAAGGGAACGCCGCTTTGGAAAATAATGTGTTTAAATGCCGCCCAAAAAGAGGGACATCACAAAATACTCTAGCTATTTCGCGGTAGTTATACCGGGTAGCCTCGTGCAGGCAATGCTGATACTGCTGCTGGGAGTAATTGCCGGCGCAGTTGCGGGAATGATTGTGCATGGCTCCGGAGATATTGTTGACGCTGCGCTTCTAGGAGCGGGATCGGGGATCCTTGTTATAAGCGTGCCTGCGCTCTTAACAGTACTCATACTCCGAACGATCAAGAGGGGCATGAAGATAAAGCATGCCATGTTTGCGGTCCTTGCAATATCCCTGGTATATGCCGCCTTCATTGTTGTGGATGCCACCATCTATTATTTCCTCAGGAGCCGTGCAGTCTACTTTTTGCTCCTCATCTTGATAAATGCGGCAATATACGGGTACTGGTTCATAATCAACAGGATAGCCATAGGCCAGAAGAAGATTGCAATAATCACATCGCAGATACAGACTCTTCTAAACATCTTCCTGTATCTCCCATTCGGAGGCTACATAATAAGGTTCGGCATACCGATAGGAGTGGCACTGACAAAACTGTTCTCGGGCATACTGGTATTCCTGGTGATATGCTACGTGATACTCTATCTCCTAGACATGCCTGCGAAGAAGAACCTCTATGTGAGCAGCGTGCAGCTCTTCAGCACTATGATCGGGCAGTGGCTATACGACCTTAACGCTGACACAAAGATACTCGGCACGGGAGGCGTTGAAAGGGACGTTGACAGCGATGTTGTCGTCCTGTCTTCAAAGAAGGGGATAAAGGCAGTGATGGTAAAGCCTGACATCCACTATGGCCCTTTCGGCTCGGTTGGAGGCAGCATCTTCACAAAAGTCCTTGGCGACATGATAGTGAACAAGTACGGCGCTGCGCCGTTCATACTTCATGGCGCCGTAAATATAGATGACAATCCAATAAGCACAAGGCAAGTCACCACAATGTCTTCAAGGATATGCGATTACATAGGCACCATGGCATCCGGCACCATGGAAGACGCTTTTGGGATGATGAAGGTTGGAAGCGAAGGGCCGTGCAGGGCGATAAATATGCGAATAAACGGCGTGAACATACTTACGCTTACTAAGGCCCCTACGGTCACAGAGGACATAGATCGCGAGATAGGGCTGCACTTTGAGAAGATGGCAAACTGCGGCAAGTATGATACCGTGCTTATAGACGCGCACAATTCGAGGTTCGAGACGGCCCCCAAGGACGACCTGAGGGGGATATACAGGGGCAGCAAGTATGTCAAGATGTACGATGCGGCCATACGCGAGGCTGTAAGCCCGCAGGGCAGGGCTGCGCGCATGAACTTTGGGTCATCGTACATGAAGCTCTCGAAAGTGCTCCGCAATCCAGACCTCGGAACGGGCTACAGCAGCATAGGCGTGTTCAAGTTCGGCACGAAGAAATTCGCAATGGTGTACATAGATGCGAACAATGTGCTGCCGGGATTCAGGGAGAGCGTGATAAGGCACGTGAAGGCAAAATACGGCATTGATGCAGAGGTATACAGCACCGACACGCATTCCGTGAACTCGATAGCCCTTTCGGCCAGGAACTCGCTGGGAAGATACACGAAGACTGGTGAATTCGAGCCGCTCATAGACACGATGATTGAGCGCGCCATGAAGAGCATGGAGGAGGTATCCTTTGCCAAAGGCCTTACGGAATTCAAGAGGTTCAGGGTATGGGGCAAGAATGCTGAAGAGCTCATAACCAAGGTTGGCATGGAGATAATAAACATAGGAAAATATGTCGTGCCTGTCGTAATAGTCGGGGCATTTATAATCGCCGGCTGGATAATATACGTAACTTAGTTGTATTCATGATTACATACACCACAGGGGCATGGCTATACGGTACGATAGCGCTGCTTGTTGCACTCTCTTACATGCTTTACCTGAGGCTTCCGAGATTCACGAGGAAAGAGGCGCTGTTCCTCCTCCTGGCAGTAGTGGCTGGATTCGCATTGTTCGCATACGAAGGAGTTGATGCGTATGTAATACTCGGCCTGGAGGTAGGCATCTTCACTTTCAACGGCCTGCTTAACGGAAACTCTGCAAGGTGGAGGATCCTTTACGTCCTCCTGAGCATGCTGTACATAACGCTAATGCACTGGATAGGTCTTGTGCTCATTGCCCAAGCCATGCTCATAGGAATGCTCAGCAGCATAACCAACATAAAGGAGTACAAAACAGGAAAAGAGGACAGGGAAGTGGAGGTGAACAGGGATATGGTGCACCTAGCTGCAGGCATAGTCCTCATGGCCATATTCTATTTTTCCGAAGAGGCCGTGGCGATATCTGCCCTCATGGTAATAATCCTAGGAGGCATTGTGCTCATAAGCCTGGGAGAGCTTCACAAGAGGGGGAGGTTCCCATCAGCCATGTTCGGGCTTGAGAGGGCAGGCACGTCCCTTGGGCACGGGGCATTATGGCTCGCTCTTGGAAGCCTTCTTGCGGTATCGTTCCTTGACACGAGCAGGGTGCTTATAGTCTTCTCTGCCATATTCATCGGGGATCCGATAGCCACGATAATGGGCATGCACTTCGGCAAGAGGAAGCTGCCGTACAACGCCAGGAAGAGCGCCGCAGGCACTGTGGCGTATTTCGTATCCACCTGGCTGGTCTCGTCGCTTTTTGCAGGGGTGTATGGAGCATTCATAGGGGCAATAGGAGCTATAGTCGAGAGCATGAAGCTCAAGATTGACGATAACTTTACCGTTTCTGTAGCCCTTGTTGTCTTCCTTCTTCTGTTAGGGTTGTGACGGGATCAGAGCCCGAAGAACAGGGATGGCACTATGCCAAACACCACGGTGGCAGCTATAAGGAACACACCGGCAATAACGACACTCCTGTCAAGTGAATTGTACGGGAGCACCTCGTGTGAGGAATTCATGAATGAGCGCTCGATTAGCCAGAACATGGCCATCCCTATCATGAAGATGCCGGCCAGGGGCAGAAGCCCTGCTGCGCCGAAGGATGCTGAAGAGCTTATGAATATGAGCAGATCCGCTATGAACCCAGATGTCAGAGGTATGCCCAGCGCTGCGAATACACCGCCTATGAACAGGTAAGCTATGGCCGGGAAGCTTTTCACCACACCCTTTATCTTGGATATCTCCAGGGTGCCATATAGCTCGTCCAAGGTGCCTGCTATCAGGAACAGCACCGAAATGGCCATCCCATGGCTAAGCATAGCGTACACTGCCCCGTTGTAGCCGAATACTGAGACTGTTGCCAGGCCTACGCCCACAACGCCCATGTCGGTTATGCTGGTGTAGGCTATCAACCTCTTTACATTGAGTTGCCTTACTGATACAAGGCCAGAGTATATTGCAGAGAAGAGGAATATAAGGAAGAAGTAAGGCGCAAAGCTGGCTGCGATGGGGAGCATGAGGAAGATTAGCAGGAAGCCATAACCACCGAACTTGAGAAGGACGCCTGCGAGGACCATGCTGCCGGTGGTCGGGGCCTCGGTGTGGGCATCAGGAAGCCAGGTGTGGAATGGGAACACTGGGACTTTTATCAGGAAAGACAGCGACAGGAGGATCAGCGCTGCCAGCTGCACGGCGGCGCTTATGGAACTGCGGGAGGCAAGTATGGAGTCTATGTTGAAGGTGTGTATCGCACTGTAAAGAACCATTATGCCTATGAGGAGGAGAAGGCTTGAGACTATTGAGTAGAGTATGAACTTTATGCTTGCATACCTCCTGTTGTATCCCCCGTATATGAAGATGATGAAAAAGACCATGACCTCGGTTATCTCCCAGAATATGTACAGGAATGCAAGGTTCGCAGAGAGGAAGACGCCCAGGGAAGAGCCTTCGGCTATCAGAAATAATGTGCCATATAACCTGTCCCTGGAGCCTATGAAGTACTTGCCAACCATGGATGCGGCAACGAAGACCACCGAAGTCATGATCAATAGCAGCATCGAGTATGGCGTTACCTGCAGGCTGAAATTGACGCCGAATTCAGGCAGGAATGCGTGGCTGAAAGTGCCTACCACCTGGCCCGAATAAAAAGAATATGCAGCATATGCAACAAGAAGGAATGATATTATTGAGGCGCAAACTGCAATCAGATACGAGTGTTTCTTTCCGAGAAGCATTAGTGGTATAAGCGCCATGAATGGCACGAGCACTATTAACGGAAGAATGTAGTCCATCATCTGCCACCGTAAAGAAGCATGAAGTTCATGTATCTGCCCAGTACGCTTGATGGCGAGGATGGTTTAACAACAGAGATTATCTTGCGCAGGCTCGCCATGGTCACAGGCTTCTCTTCAGAGCCTTTCAGAGTGTTTTCGAGCGCGAGCATTTTTGCCTCCCTGCAGATGTTTGCTATGTCGGCCCCGGTGTACCCTTCGGTAATTTCAGCAAGGGCGCCGAAGTCCATACCTTTCTCGCACGGAGCATTCTTTAGGTTTGCCTCAAAGATCCTTTCGCGCTCCTGCTTCTTTGGAGGCGGGACGAAGATGAACTTGTCTATCCTCCCCGGCCTGAGGAATGCTGGCTCAAGCATATCCGGCCTGTTTGTAGACCCGACTATGACTATGTTGTTCGATCCCTTTATGCCGTCTATCTGCTGGAGGAACTCGCTAGTTATATGGGTTGCAATCTCGCTGGAATCGTTCCTGCTTGGGAGCAGGGCGTCTATCTCGTCTATGAATATGACTGAAGGCGCATTTTCCCTCGCCCTGTTGAAGGCGTCCTTTATTACATTAAGGGCATTCTCGAATCCGTTCTTAGCAACGTCAGAACCTTGCAGTGTTATGAATGTGACATCCTCAAGCTCGTTGGCAATCGCCTTCATCAGCATCGTCTTTCCGGTCCCTGGAGGGCCGAAGAGGAGGATGCCTTTTATGCTCTTTATATCGTACCGCTTTACCAGGGCAGGGTGCAATATCGGCACCTCTACGGCATCATACAGCGCCCTTTTCGCGTCATCGAGGCCTATCACATCATCAAGCCGCACGCTGAGCGCCGGGGCCTTTGCCATCTCAGGCCTTGTCCTCCTTTCATAGTCCACCCTGAATGTCTCATAGCGCTCTATGCTTGCAAGTGACGTTGACGGCTTTGTGGTCTTGATCACTTCTGCGACATCTGCCATGGAGATCTGCAGGACTTTGTGCTGTTTCACTGCCTCCTCGGCGACGCGACGCGCCACCTCATTGCAGACGTTCTTTATGTCCGCGCCGGTGTATCTTTGCGACATCTCTGCGAGGGACGTGAATGAGATGTCCTTGCTTATCGGCAGCTTGGTCAGATAGTATTTGAATATTTCCGCCCTGCCGCCCTTATCAGGAAGGGGCATGTATATGATCTTGTCGAAACGCCCGGGCCGCATTATGCCAGGATCGAGTATCTGCGGCACGTTAGTCGATCCGACTATGACTATGCCTTCAATCTTCTGGAAGCCGTCCATCTCACTAAGCAGCGTGGAGAGCAGCTGCCTGCTGCTCTCGCTTCCCTGCATCTCCCTGCTGCCTGCAATCCCATCTATCTCATCAAAGAACAGTATTGCAGGCACATTCTTCTTTACTGTACTAAATATCTTGGACAGCGTCTGCGCGCTCTCACCCTGATATGGAGAGAGTATGGACGAGGTCTTTACATAGAAGAACTTAGCCCGTGCCTCATTGGCAAGTGCGCGCATTATGAGCGTCTTCCCGGTCCCTGGAGGGCCGAAGAGGAGGATGCCTTTTGCGGCCTTTACCTTGTATGCCCCGGAGATCTCACGGTGCTCTATTGGGGCAAGGATGGCCTCACGCAGCTCTTTCTTGGTTTCATCGTAGTTAGCGACGTCGTCCAAGGTCTCCTTTGTGCCGCTGGTCAGGTCCTGGAACGCCTCGCCAAACCTGCCTAGGAAGTCCTGCTTCATTACGGAAAGGGCCTTCACCATCTCGATGTTATTGAACTCTAGGACGAAGAGCATGATGGGGGTCATTATGAAGCTTATTATCAGGTAGAAATCAGGCATAGTATTGGTGAAGTATGACAGCACCACATAGTTCCCCAGTATTATGACTGAGAAGATGCTTGACTCGGTGCCCTTGAAGCCCGAGCGGGTCTTTATCACATAGTTGGTTATGGCAAATACCACTATCAGCCAAACTGCTATCTGAAATAGGGAAAGCTCGAATGCATAAGTGACTGCACTTATTGCCATGTCAAATCCGCTGAATAGGCCCCTTGCCACCCCGAAGTTAAGGAAGTTCCCAATGGCCTTCGATGCTGCTGCAGGGAATTCCTGAAGCGTGGGCATTGGTGCGGAAGGCACAAGCAGACTTGAATAGTTGCTTGCGGCTATTATGGAATGGGAAGCCTGGGCATTGTATATTATCGGAGCAGTGTTCTGTATCCCAGTAAGGCCGGATAACATGGCAATTAGCAGTATTATCAGTATTGTCGAAACCACCGCGCGCCTGAAGCCTATGAATAGGACGCCGGTTATGAATGCGGGTATCTCAAAGTATGTGCCCAGGGAGGTCAGCGGCATCATTACCAGAGTATATATGAAAGTGATTGAGCGGTAATGCTTGTGTCCTGCAAAAAGCGAGACGCTCATTAGCACGATCACTATCCATGAAAGCAGCGGCGTCTGGTACATGAACATGGGCAATGTCTCGAAGAGCAGGGCCATCAGGCCTATTAGTGGCGAGTAGAGCGTGATTATGAAAGTTATCAGTATGAGAGGCACCAGGATTGGGGATGGGAAGAATGGGAATGCCAGCGCCGCGCTTATGGAAGCGAAGACCACGGCAAGTGCATCTGGGAAATTCTCCCTTGTTACGAATTCCTTGAGCAGGTCCTTGAACCAGTAATAGGACATCGGCACATAGGAGTACCTTGCCCTTGCAGGTTTCCTCGGCTTCTGCACATTAAACGAGGGTTTTTCCTCCGAGGCCTTGGAGGCATTTTTATGACTGACTCTATCAGGCATGGTCCACCTTAATATATAAATAGTTGGTATTATTATAATCTTATCGTAATGTTATCTTTATCCCGTTGTAGCTCAATGGCTAGAGCGGTCGGCTGTAGTTTGTTGACTTCGTATGTGAAGTAGATACCGACAGGTTGGGTGTTCGACTCACCCCAACGGGAAACAACCATTTTCCATATCCATAAAAGTAGGCCTGACATTGATTAAAGGGATAGGACAGGAATACAGGTTTATTCAACTCCATTGGATTTTCAAGCAACTTCAACATTTTAATATCTTGATTGGATAAATTATTGTTGATAGTGATGGGCAGCTATGTTGAGATCAATGATACGCTTCAATTAACAACCGAGCAGGGTTTTCCTAGCGGACTTAGTCTTGAAAAGCATTTGAAGAAGACTTTTAAGGTAGAAGATTTTAAAGGAAAGGTTTTCGCGTTCAAAGACAAACCAAACGCAAGAATATTTCATTCCCCGCCAGTTAGAGTATTTTTGGCACATAATATAAACGGAAAATGGATTTACTGGGGGCAGTGCCACATAATAGAGCAGACAATCCACACCGATACAAAAACGACATCTGGCAAATTTATTATAACTAAAATTTATACGCCAGAACAACAAAAGTACGCATCAGGAATAATAGATAGCTAACTACCCGCTGTAGAACCATTCGAGTATGTCCTTGACAGCATAGGTTCTGTAGTCCTCTTTTCCCATATCCCAGACCTTAAGGAGCCATTGCCCTTCTTTGTGATATTCAGTTGACCCATAGAAGATTGATAAGGGTATTATAGTTCTTGCAGCTACTTCTCCCTTCCAGTTTTTATATTTGACACGTATCGCCGCGTGCTCGGCGCTTGCGCCAATTGCATTGACAACATCTGAAGGTAGTTCCACCCGAGTCACTTCTGTTTAAGAGCCGATAATATCTGCTCCGTCTTCCTCACGCGCCCCATCCTTTTTAGAGCATAGTTCACGGACGCATCGTGCATCTCTTTGGACATGGAAGACATCGCATCCTCTGCGAATATCTGCTGGAATCCGTACTCGTATGCAAACCTTGCAGTGCTCTCCACACCATAATTCGTTGCTATGCCGCACAGTACGATTGTGCTGATGTTGCGCCTGCGGAGCTGAAGTTCAAGTTCCGTGCCATAGAATGCGCCCCACTGTTTCTTGGTTATCACTATGTCCGAATCAGACTTATTGAGCTCTGGTACGAAATCGGACCAGTCGCTTGACATCTGTGCAGGCCTGGGGGGCATTGATTCGTCCGAGGTGGCCTTTAGCCGCTCTGCGTCAGAAGCAGACACATGGACCAGGAAGACTGGCATTTTATTCTCCCTGAAACTGGCTGCAAGGCTGGAGGCATTGGAGATCACAGTAGGGCTGCCATTTGGATACGTCTCTCTTGAAGCTATGCCTTTCTGCAAGTCTATCACAACCAGCGCAGTGTTTTCCTTAGTAATTGCCAAATCTTCTGACATTTTTGCACCAGTATCTAAATTTGCTTAAAGGCTATTAAGTTTTGCACAAAACCGGCTTATGCAGGCTAGCTAGACGTTTGGAGGTACCTACGTGAGTTGTGCAAGATGATGCGCGGCGAGTGACTTAAGCAATTGGTATGTATGCATACCCAAGAACATCCTATCTAACTGCAACGGCGAGAGATCTCTCCAGATCATCCATGGAATATAGCGCATTCAGCCTGTCTCTTGCATCGCTTATGCGCCTTGCGTATTCCAGACTTTCCTGCGGCGGCATATTGTCTCCC
>JAJZNA010000009.1 GCA_021848065.1 Microcaldota archaeon | reverse complement strand
CAGTACAATATGTTTGCAGAAGTGTAAAGGTTCTGTGACTGCGTTTCGTTTAAGGTATTGCCTTCAAGCCAGCATGGGGCAGTGTTGCCATCGCTGGCATTGTATATGAATACATTCATCATGTTTGAGGCTTCGTAGGTTTCATATGAATTCGCAGGGAATGGGATTGCAATCTGGGTGTTTGGGAGTATGGAGCTAGTCTGGGTGTTATCTATTTTAATAGGGACGCAGGTATCTATGCTAAATCCAGGTGGGATATTTCCGCAGTATGCCACCATCTGCAAAATTTCCCTTACATTATGGTTTAAGGTGAGATCATTTGCAAAATAAGTGTAGTTGCCTGCAGGCAGTGCGGATGTCTGGTATACACATGAACCAGTACCAGAACATAAGGTTGTTCCAAGTGGAGATTGCACTGCGCAGGTATCCGTGTTAGGTACACAGGTTGCAGTCACATTGATTGAAGATCCAGCATTTGCAGGATTTGAGCTGAATAGCAAGGATACATGCGAATCTGCAACCTTCAAAGAAGAATAACTTATTGTTGGCTGGACATTATTTGGAGGTGGAACTCTTGCTCTTACCCACTGGTATTTTGAGACTGCTGTGCCAGGATACTCACCCACAGAAGTAATTATATTTGTTGGGGATGGCACAGGCACTGAACTCGTATTCTGAGATGCAGATAAATCATAATTCAATGTTGCGGTGATTGAGTTTGGAGAGGCGAATAATGAATAGATTGACCAAACATTCTCATTGCATATCGAAGATATCCCAGATACATCACCTAGTATTTCCCCATCAGATGACATGATTTCACAACCATGATAAGGGTTGAACCACATCAAGTATGAATTAGTATTAGTCTGTGAGGTAGCAGTCATATTTACACCTATCGAAGTATACGTTGAACTGGTGGTGCCTTCAAGCAATCCTTCCGAAATTATTGGAAGAGTGAGCGAAGGCAGACTGTAAGTTTGACAGAATATATTGCCGCCATTTGAGTGGGAATCCGTTACCTCGAGCCCATTTGATACGGTATAAATACAGTATGACGGATTAGTGCCTCCCGCCCATTTTGATCGTAAAGTTGTTCCTGAGAAATTATCATAGAAACTAAATACAATGTTGCCATTGTCTGCACCTGCATATGAGGATGCAGGACAGGTGTACGGGCTGCCGCAGTAGAGCTGCGGAGCTACACCGAGTTGCGCAATGGAGTTTCCGTAAAGATCTGTAGAGGAATTGACAAAACCAAAGTACCAATTGGTATCTGTTGACTGTGCAGGTATTGAATCGGGTATCTTACACCAGTAAAGCAGATTTGCGGATGCGTAAAGGTTCTGTGACTGCATCTCATTTAGAGTATTACCTTCAAGCCAGCATGGGGCAGTGTTGCCGCTGCTGGCGTTGTATAGGAATATATTCATCATGTTTGCGGCTTCGTATGTTTCATATGAATTCGCAGGGAATGGAATTGCAATTTGGGTGTTTGATAAAATTGAATCGTTTTGGTTGTTTGTTATGTTTATGGGGAGACATGCACTTAGATAAATGGGTGTTGGGGCGTTGCCGCATGAAGCAGTCTTAACATTTATTTCAATATCAGAATTATTTACATCAATAACACCGGCATTTGGGGATAGCTGGCTGCCGTTAGTTGAAATTGAATATGTGTAATTTCCATTGCCCAGTGAAAATTGTAATTGAGTTTGATTTGTAGTGAGCGTTTTACCGTTTATAGTAACAGACCATTCATTTCCACTAATTAGCCCAGTTTCATTAAACATCACTGCATACTGCACCGGACCTGAGCCAAGAACAGTATTTGTGCCTAGATCGTTATTATCGTATGCTCGTAATATGACATTGGATGACTGAAGGCCAGCAGGAACATCCGTCTGCACAAAAAATTCGCCGTTACCCGAAACGGTGACATTAGTTAGATGCCCCCATCCACTGCCATTGAAATAGTTTAACGTTACAGAAGAATTTGCAGCGAACGAACCTCCGGCAAGAGATAACTTTCCATATTGAGATATTAGGGCTACTGTGGGGTTAAGGAATGGCAAATATAACACAACTTTTCCCAATTCAATAGAATTTATTGTTGCATATATAGAAAACTGGCCCTGTGTACTATTTAAGGATATTAGTATCGGCACGAATATACCATTCGCAGTGATAAACGTATAGTTTGTAGTAGTGAGTTCCGGCTCAAGGGTTTGAGGTATGTTTATTACCAATGTACCATTTGTAAAATTGGAAGAGGTATTTGGAGCTGATGCATTCAGAATAAATTCCGAATCAGTGGAATTGAAGCTAGCGTTCTTTATGATTAAACCTAGGGAGGCAGTAGTAAGTGAGGGGATAGAAGGATCGAGTATTGGCGTAGTTGGTACTTCGCTTGAATATGCAACTGGTGGCCCACTGCCGCCATATGCAAGACTTTCAAATGATATTGATCCAGTAAATGCTCCAGGATTTATATTACATGCCAATTTACCAGGGTGCAATATTGTAGGTAGACCACCACAAGATGTGATAAATGCAGGTCCGCCGGGGACATACTTATCCCCAACATAAGTGCCATTTAGTCCACCGAAATTATATATTATAGAATTAGTGAGAAGCCAGGCGTCATTTCCTTCCACATATACAGGATAAAAGTCAAGAGGATATGGGTTTTGAGGGGTGGCAGTGTTGCAAGTATCATAACTGGTGCAATTGTATGGGAAAGTGACATTATGAAGTTCAATTACCAGCTGTTGGTCGGGATATAGGGTGTATAATACATTGTGTCTTTTTTCATTATTTTGATATACATATATGGTATTGGAATTCACAAAACTGAAATCGCGAGCATAAGCTCGTGTAATGGTACCAGTTACATATCCATTGTAGCAACCTGCCGGATCTAGGACAAAACAGGTTGAGTTATATAAAGATGTGCCATCTGGAACAAACTGTGCACCGATATTTACAGCATCTGAAGCCACAGCTATTCCATTCATTACTGAATGTGGTTCTTTGATAAAGGTTACAACATCATAAGTAGTGCCAAGAAAAGGTATGCCTGAATCCAGAGAGATGGCTGACGTGGTGAGAAGATCTGAAAAAGGCGCACCTGCAATGAAACCTTCTACCACAGTCTGTGCTACATTTAAAAATAGACGTTGGTCAGGTGAGAAAGCACTGAAACTGGTATAATTCGTTTCTGTTAGTATGCCAGCAGAAGAGGTTGTTGAATTAGTTATTGTTGTGTTAAAACCATCGTTGGTTAGACTTATTAATACCTGATTTGCAACTGAATATGCCTGAGATCGATTAAATAGGATTACACCATAGTGTTGGTATGGGTGTATGCCCCATACAAAAGTATAGAGACCCGAAGACTTGTTCTTGTATAGTGCCATATCCATTTCCACTGCCAGAAAAGTTTGGTTTATGCTTCCGCAATAATAACCGACGTAACCACAAGTAACATTGGTTGCCTCAATACGCAAATATTTTGTAACGCCCCCAGATGGAATGCCGCTGCTAAGAACCTCAATACTAATATTCATTGGTGTGCCTATGTCACTTTTTGGGATTTCTGTAGCATTTATTGTTCCACTTATCTCTATTGTTGGAGTTCTGTTCGTTGAAGACACTCTTTCGATTGTGCCACTAGTTTGTGAAAAAGACACATATCTTGGATAATTTGCAAGGCTCCAGTTTGACCCGAGTTCACCGGTGTTCCTGATAGTTATTACAATTGGTGCGTTGTGTTCTGTCAAGCTACTTGCCATTAATGTCAAAGGAACTTGTGCTGTAGATGGACTTATTGTTACAGAGATATTTGCGGACTGGATCGGTGGTACTGTTGTAGTCGAAGTAGGTATTGTTGTAGTCGTTGAAGTTGATGTTGAAACTGTAGACGTAGTCGAAATGGTTGTGGTACTAGTGGAGGTTGTTGTTGCAGTAGTCGTACTGGTTGTTGAAGTTGTTGCAGGCGAGTTTAAGGAAGTCATTGGGGTAAGTACAAATGTTTCTTGATTTGGATATGGATTGTTAGTATCTGCAGTGAAGTTGTAAGTTGGGGAATTGTGATAGCCATTCGCAGTGACTGAATAATATACCGTACCTGTACCTATATTGATACCGAAACCAATATAACATGAGACCAGATAAAAAGCAGGGTTGCCGGTTGATGGTACGGTTGGGGTATCACCTGCAGGAGGAGCTTGAAGAGTAACAAAGGAATACCCTGGAAGGTTATAATATACGGAACTTGTAGTACAGTGGCTTGGCCCATATGTTCCTGAAGGTGTAACGAATTTTGCTATGACGGATGCGCCTGAAATGGGTTGTGCGCTTGAACTATTGTAGATTACGAATATATAATAGGGAGCAGCGGTGCCACCGATATTGCCACCAGATACTGTTGCAGTGCTTGTACTATTAATACTTCTATAGCTGATAGCCATACTGCGTCCAGCAAAAATACTAAATAAAAATAGGGTTATGAGACCCAGATGCAAACTATATTTACCCATTTGACCCAAACATTTTTGGTGGTGCTATTTAATATAACCTGTGCTCGTGCGCAAATATGCACCCATAGATGTTGCAGAATTAGCTGCGATATTTTAAGTCATAGCAACGCCGCTTGGAAGAAGCCCTACGTGTATTCTTTTTATATCAGAGTAAGTAGTGGCATTCAATACATATAGCGAAGCGGTCTCATAATCAGTTATGAATATCCTAGAACCATTTGGTGAGAATTCTAGTGCGTACGGAGATCCAATATTGTTTATTATTTTATAAATAGAATAATTAGACGTATCAATAACAGATACTGTGCCAGATGGGCTATTGCTTATTGAACTTACATTAGAGATAAGCAATTTGCTGCCATCCGGAGAAACTGTAATTTCGGATCCGTAGGGGTCAGAACCGCCACCTATATTAGTAATGTTTCCAATCAGCGTATCAGTGATGGTATTTATTATATACACACCATTGGCATTGCAAGAACCGATGAAAATGTATGCGCTGTTTGGTGACGCATAGGCATCGCAAGGAGTGTGTGCTTTTTCACCAAGATATAGATAGTTCACACCGCTATTTGATGTGTTTATTATTGCAATATACTTGCTTCCAACAATTGCCACAAACGCTTGCAAGCCATCTGGCGAAATTGCTATCCCCCCAGCACTACCACCCTGAAGCCTTATGGTATTGACCACATTGTAGGTAGTTGTATTTATTACAGAAATAGTACTTATGTTGCCGGTGTTATTCGAATTTGTGACGTATGCAAGTTTGCTATCTGGGGTAAATGCCATACTTACAGGATTTTGACCTACAGTTATGTTAAAACTTATTGTGTCAGTAGTAGTGCTTATTACAGAGATAGTATTGCTCCCAGAGTTAGCTACAAATATTTCACCCTTACCTTGGAGTGGAGCTATTGATAGTGGTTTTTTAAAACCTGTGATAGTTTTAACTGTTGAGTAGTTGCTAGCATTTATCACAGAAACAGAATCTGATGCCCAGTTTGTAACAAATATTTGGTGCGTTGGGGCGTTGAATATTGTAGCTGTAGGTGACGAAGCCGGGCCGTTGGACAGAACTGACAGTATGCCAATCAAAGATAGTATAACAAGTGATGCAAATATTACAAATAAACCAGCATTCATGGATTTTTTCAAGTTGCCCACGACTATGCTTTTAACATAGACGCATAAATATTTTAGTCTTGACTTCGCCACCTCGCGCTAACAAAGTAGTCGTATGTAGATGTCAAGTTCTTAACTTATTTATAGAGTCGGGTTGAGGAAGTGAAGACCTTTTAAATTTTAAGTTCTCTATCTATCTAACTAGTATGGTCGTTTATGCCAAAAAACATTGTCCCAAAATGCATAATAACCTCAGCAGGAGAAGGCAGCAGGATGCGCCGTGTCACTTATGTGGTGCCTAAAGGCCTCCTTCCGCTTTTCAAGACGGAGGATGGCAAAAGGATAGCAGTTCCGGTAGCTGACCTTATAATGGACGCGCTAGTAGCCACTGGCGTCAAGAAGTTCTGTTTTGTAGTGGGAAAACACAGGTCGCTTCTGATGGACTACATGTTTGAGAGGGGAGTCACGTTCGTGTTTCAGAACAAGCCACTTGGATTCGGAGATGCAGTGCTCAGAGGGGAGGATTTTGCCGGAAGCGACGCCATAGTAGTGCATGCTGACGACGGTGTGCTTACGGGAGGCTATGCCGAGGCCTTGGACCTGTTCTCGGAAAAAGGCGCAGATGCAGTTCTGCTTCTGAGGAAATTCGAAAACCCGAAGAAGAGGTATGGAGTTGCAGAGGTAGGCTCCGAAGAGCAATACATGGGGCACAAAGCATTCAGGATCTTGGGAGTTGAAGAAAAACCAGAGAAGCCGAAGTCAAACATGGCGATATCTGCAGTTTACATATTCTCCAGCAAGATATTCGAAAGCCTTAAGAGGATAAACCCGGTGGGAGAGCTGCAGCTTACCGACGGAATACAGGGCATAATAGGGTCTGGAGGGAAGGTGTACGGCATATTGCTGGAGAAAGAGAAATGGCTCAATGTAGGAGACACTGAGAGCTACCATAACGCACTGAACTACTCTTTTGACAACCTCTGAAAAGAGGGTTTTGACCTAGTTGTGGAGTCCATCATCAGAGTTTATCACAGGATATGCCTTAGTTCTCAATCCCTAGCACTGCCTTGATCTCATTAGCCATGTCTGGATTTAGTGATATCTGCATACCATAGCCAGTTGGATGTGAAAGCAATATTCCATTTTTAATAAGGTCATCTGCTACATCCTTGGCGCTTCCTCTTAGGTCCTTTGGCAATCCCTTTTGGACAAATTCATAATTAGTGTGTTTTGCACCCCAAATATTGTGAATAACCAGCTTCCTCAGAATAACTGTTTTTATCTTAAGATGCTGTTCATGTGAAAGTTTCATTGTTTCACAGTTATATGCTATATAATGCAAATATTTATATATGTTGGGCACTTAACTAGTAAGTGCTGATAGCAGTGGCAGAAGAAAGCACATTCATAAGGCTCGTAGGTAATTCCCCATTATCTAAGGTCCTAGATTTCTTACTTACTTCTAGGGAGTTTGATTATTCTAAGAAGGAATTGGCAGATAACTCAGAAATATCATATAACACATTGAACACCATCTGGTCACAACTGCTCGCAAATGAGATAATAGTAAAAACTAGAAGAATAGGGAAGCAGGACATGTTCAGGCTTAATACAGAAAATCATTTGGTAAATGAGTTAATACATTTTTATGATGCTCTACTAAAGCAGTCAATAGAGCAACACACTAAATTAGTCAGACAATTATCAAGCAATAGATGAGTACTCGGACTTAATTCACGTTGGGAACGTGCGGGCTTTTACTATCGTCGTATACAAAAACATTTTCAGTAATGGGACAACTTGTTTGCGTAGGTGCCCAGGCAGTTTGACATATTATTTTGCTGTTGGCTATAATGCAAATGGTCAACTGGTGTCAGCGCTTGGATGATCCCTCCACCTAGTCTGCGGCATTATGCTGCCCTTGAACTTTTCCATCCTGGATTTGTAGCGCATAAGGTCACCTATCACCTGGCCGAGTATATCTGCCATCTTCAGGCTCGGGTGGAATCCCAGTGATGGAAGGACTTTGATTTCAGGATTGTAGTAGTGCGTATCCGCCTCTACCCTTGGATTGTCAACGTGAGATATTTCAACATTTATGCCAAGCCCTTTTGCAGTCTTCTGCACAAGTGATGCGATATTGTTGACGCTCAAAAGCTCCACGAACTGGTTTGCAACGCGGTACTCACCTTTCTTAGGGGGATTCTCGATCAGCAAGGACAGTGCCGTTACGCTGTCCTCTAGGGATAGGTATCCCCTTATCTGGCCCCCCTTCCCATACGCCGTTAGAGGCATGCCAAGTACGCTCTCCACGCAGAAACGGTTCACCACCGTGCCCCACGCCTGGTCGAAGTCGAATCTTGTGTGAAGCCTCTCGTCCGTTATCTCCTTTGTCCTGGTGCCGTATACGGGCCCCTGCATTATGTCTGTCGCAGTTATTCCCCACACCTTGTTGGCGAAGAGAAGGTTGTTGGTGTCGTGCACCTTTGTCCAATGATACCATGAACCGGCAAACTTTGGGGTTGTTATGCGGTCCTTCCTTCCGTTTATCTCCACATCCACGAACGCAGATTCGGGTATGTCGAAGTTGGGCGTCCCGAACTCACCCATCGTGCCCATCTTCACGCTTGCAATATTTGGATCTACCGCCATTATGGCATAAATCAGGTTGACAGAACCTACTATGTTGTTTGATAGAGTATAGGCTGCATGCTTTACGTCAATCATTGAGTATGGCGCTGAGCGCTGCTCTGCGAAATGGACCACTGCGTCAGGCTTTTCTTCCTTTAGGACCTTGTGAAGAAGCTCGTATTTTGTAACGTCCCCTTCGTGGAACTTCATCTTGAAGCCGTGGATCTCTTTCGCGGCCTTTATGCGGTCAGGCATGCTAAGTATGGGGATGGCTGAATCAGAACCTACTTCCTTCACGGCCTTCCTTGTGGCGAAGTTGTCAACACCCACCACGTCATGGCCTCTTGCCATCAGCCTCAGTGAGAGGGGCCATCCCAGATATCCGTCAGCGCCTAGCACCACTATCTTCATAGAAACAACATGATATATTGAGGTGAGCAAGTTTAAAGCATTATGCCTATGCCAGCGAATCTGTCGTGGTAGTATATGGAGAATCTTCCAAGCTCCCTGGATTTCCTGAATGGCTCTGCCACAATTGGCCTGGATGGCGTTATGGTTACTCTGGCAGCGCATAGTGGCTTTACGCCACCAGAACGGGGCCGTACATTGAGAGGATACAGATAGTGCCCTACCTGCATGCGGCATGGAACTGAAGTTCCGTTTACTCGCATTTCAACATCGTTTCCCAGTCTTGAAGTGGCGAACACCATGGCACTGAAACTGTCCCCAAAGCTAGGTGCGGATTTGGCCCCATAAACAACGGATCCGGGTATGGGTGGATTGGCTTTCATATCTGTACGAATGGCAACGTTTTGCCCGGCAATTGCACTCTTTGCAGGCTTATTCCCCACATAAAGCTTGGACACTTTTCCTTTTACGCTCTGGGGCATGGAAACAACCGACTGCCCCTGCCTCAGGCTGCCCGAAAGCATCTTGCCGATGATAAGATCGCCATCAAGCGTGCCCTGTATGGAAAGCCTAAGAGGATCTTTCCGGTTCCGTACTTGTGATCTTGAGCCATAGGCAAGCGTCTGCATAAGGCTCTGCCCGGAGTACCACGGCATGTTTCTGGAAAGCCCGATTAGATTCTCAGAAGCATATGCAGATATGGGCACAAAGGCAGATCTGCCTGAGAAGCCTATTCCTGAAATGAATGATGACATTCTTGCTTTTATCTCTTCGAAGGCCTGCTGGCTGTATCCAGCGGCATCCATTTTGTTAACTGCGAATGTGAGGCTTCCCATCCCAAGCATGGAAGCCAGGAACACGTGGCGCATTGTCTGCTCGCTTATCCCTTCCTTAGGGTCTGCGGATATTAGGACTAGGGCACTTTCGGCATTGGAAGCCCCGCTAAGCATGTTCTTCATAAGCTCCTCGTGGCCTGGAAGGTCTATGAATTCGAACGCACGGCCGCCATGCACCATCTGCACGCGCGTTGAATCCAGGGTGAATCCGCCTTTGCGCTCCTCCATGAAACTATCGAGGATAAATGCAGGCTCGAATCTCTGGCCAAACCTGGCACTGGCCTCTTTTGCATCAGTTATGCGCTGTTGAGAAGTAGATCCTGTGGAGATCATCAGGTTTCCTATGAGCGTTGACTTGCCGTGGTCCTTGTTTCCAAGCACTGCAACACGGTTGATCTTCATAATAATCACCTAATCTCGACAAGGAAGCCCACACCGTTCACGGGCGGGGGGAATTGTCGAGCATAAGCATCATATACATCGTTATCCATATTTATTTGGTTAGTAGGATGAAACGTGCTGTTCTTTTGCAGATTGATGCAACTACCAGAAAGAGAAGGTTCTTGGAAGAGTTCTCTTTGAAAGCCACTTCCGAGTTCAATAAACTCTGGGAAGACAGGGATTTTTGCAATACCTTCATGGATTTTCATAGGAAGACGTTTGCCGAATCCAAAATAAGAACAGGATTCAATGTTCAAGTTTATGCTTCTCTGGAACGTGCAGTCTGGAGAAGCAAGAACCAGTCCAAAGGCATAACCGTCAAGTTCAACATTCCTCGAAACTGTAAAGCCTTCTCCACTAAATCTTTCGACTTCATTGAACTCGGAATATATCCGAGAAACAGGATTGCAATACCCTTTATCAAGAACCGCAACTTCCAGAGATACTCCGACCTTCTGAAGAGTGGATGGACGTGCAAGACCTATGGGCTGACCCCTAACCTCCAGATTGTCGCATATCTTTCCAAAGATGAGGTTGAATTGCCTGCCAAAAGAAATGTTATGGGGATTGATTTCAATGCGAAGCGCATCGCCGTTTCCGTCCTTTCCGATAAAGGCAAGGTTCTGCATCAGGATTACTTTGGATTGCATATCTGGATGAAGAGGAAGGGAATTATGCGAAGACGCTCCGTAATGCAGGGTTTCAATAATCTCTCTGCCCTCCGAAGATTGAAGACTCGTGAATATGACTTCGTTGATACTAATATAGGGCAGATGGTTAAGGGGATTCTTGACCTTGCAGGAGAATATAATGCAGATATTTCCATTGAGAACCTCAAGAGATTCAAACTGAAGGGCAGAAGATTCAACAAGGAAGTCATGAGGATGCCATTCAGGAAGTTTCGGGAGATTCTTACTTCTCGTTGTTTTGATAAGAAGATTACGCTGAATATCGTTGATTCGTGGCATACCTCCAAGTTCTGTAACCACTGCGGTGCTGTTGGTAAGGGACACAGTAGCAATAATTATGCCCTCTTTGAATGCAAGGAATGCGGAGTTGTCGTGAACTCCGACAGAAATGCAAGCAAGAATATTGCATTGAAATGCCTTTTGGAGCGGAAGGATTCTACTAACCATAAACCCTTCCAGATTTCCAATAGGGAAGGTCTTGTAAACGACCTTAGACAGATGTCCGATGAAAGTGGTTTGTTGGTTGCTGTGCAACATTCAAATCATCTTGATGGAAAGCCCACAGGCTTTAGCCGTGGGTAGTTTACATGTATCCGAGTGATCTTAGCCGCTGCATCACGTATTCGCGCTCCTTGTCCTGATCCCTTCCGGAGCGCTCCTCAAGCCTGCTTGACTCGAGTTCAGATATTATGCCCTTTACACTCTTGGCTTCGGAGCTTATAGGGCTTGTGCAATGGGTGCATCCGAGGCTGCGGTATCTCTTCCCATTCCTTGAATAGTATAGTGGATTTACGGGAATACGCTCCTTACGGATGTAATCCCATATATCAAGCTCGTTGAAGTCCAGCAGAGGGTGTACGCGTGCATGGCCTCCGGATTCCTGCCTGAATGAATAGCTGTCCCAGACCTCTGCAGGCTGGTCCCGATACTTCCACTTGAAGTTCTTGTCCCTTGGCGAGATTACCCTTTCCTTTGCACGTACGCCATTCTCATCCCTTCTTATGGACACTATGAGCGCGTCGAAGCCGTTGGAGGCTAGAACCCTCTTAAGCGCCTCTGTCTTGTTCGCACCGCAGCATCCGAACCCGGATATCTCAGGCTTTATGGCGCTCTGGGCAACTATAAGGTCCAGGCCCCATTTCCGAGCCAACTCGTCCCTGAACTGGTACGTCTCAGGGAAGTCTATGCCATTGTCTATGTGTATGACGGGAAATGGGACTTTTCCCATGAAGGCCTTCCTTGCAATTGAGAGCATCACAGTAGAGTCCTTGCCCATGGACCAGAGCGCTGCCACATTCTTGAAACGTGAATGCGCCTCGCGCAGTATGAATATGCTCTTTTCTTCAAGCTCTGCGAGGTCTTGCTTGATCATGATGGCCACCTGTTCAGGTTCAGCAGGCCCTTAAGGTAGGAAGTCGCACCGCGTACGCCTTTCCCTGATGACATTATTATAGGCACTCGGAAAATGGGTCTTCCCCTTGAATCGTAGAGCTCTGCATACGCGCTGCGCAGGTCTTCTAGTCCCTTGAGACTAGGCTCTGGAAACTTTATTGAATAATATTTTATTCCGGAAGATGCAAGGGCCTTGCGGAACCTTTCCCAGTTTTCCAAGGTTGGAGACCTTCCAAGTTCCTCAGTTATTTTGGAGATATTGGCCATTCTTACACCGGTTATTTTGAAGATTTATGGTGCGATTTCTGCACCGTCCCCACATTGTTAGAAGGAGCCACAGTAGTGACCGTGCTAATCGAAGTAAAGCCACCCGTTGAAGTGGAACTTGTTATCATGCCACCTCCGGACAAAGAATTGGTCGCGGTTAGCTGCGTTGATTGGCCTGAAACAGTATACGCGTTGCCTAGGTATGGTGCAGTGCTTCCCGCAACCGCAGCCTTGGTCCCATTGAGGCTTCCTGAAGTGCCATAACTTATTGACGGCTGCACGTTGTTAGGCGGCTGCGTCCTCGATCTTACATAATATAGGAAGTACTTCATGCCCGAGGTGAATGTCGAAGATCCTCCAAAATCAATATTGGATGTGAGATACTGCGAGTTGTTAACGGAACTTATGATGCCATAATTATCAGAGACATACGCCATCCCTCCTGCAGACCATATTGAGAATAGGGATATTGCAGTAGGAGTGGCCACTGACGAGATGGTGCCGTATGTTTCACATAGGCTGCCGCTACATGAAAGAAGATCGCTTCCTGCGCCGCTGCTGCCTCCTATCTTAAATCCGTAACTTGTGCAGCCGTCGGTAGATGCACTTCCTTCGCTATAGCAGACCCATTGCGCATCATATCCTGAGGTAGTTCCTGCAATTGATCCTAGGAAGTCCGTATCATTTGTCAGGCCATTTATAGGAATTGTGGATGACAGCCAGCTGTCCTGGCTGCCCATGGTGAATGTCACGCTGTTGTTTACAGTCGCAGTGCCTGCACGGGCATACCATTTGGAGCCTAGAACGGTCCCTGAGAAGTTATCATAGAAGTTGAATACTGCATTGCCATTGTCTGCGCCAGCGTATGATGATGCAGGACAGTTGTACGGGCTGCCACAGTAGAGCTGTGGGGCGGCACCGAGTTGCGCAATGGAGTTGCCATAAAGATCTGTTGAGGAAGGTGCAAGGCCAAAGTACCAGTTGGTATCTGTTGACTGTGCAGGTATTGAGTCAGGAATCCTGCACCAGTACAATAGGTTTGCAGACGTGTAAAGGTTCTGTGACTGCATCTCGTTGAGGGTATTTCCTTCAAGCCAGCAGGGAGCAGTCTTGCCGCTGCTGGCGTTGTATAGGAATATATTCATCATGTTTGCGGCTTCGTATGTTTCATACGAATTCGCAGGGAATGGAATTGCAATCTGGGTGTTCGGGAGTATGGAGCTAGTCTGGGTGTTATCTATTTTAATTGGTACGCAGGTATCTACGCTAAATCCGGAAGGAGTGTTTCCGCAGTATGCCACCATCTGCAAAATTTCCTTTACATTGTGGTTTAAGGTGAGATCATTTGCAAAATAAGTGTAGTTTCCTGCTGGCAGCGCTGATGTCTGGTATACACATGAACCAGTACCCGAACATAAGGTTGTTCCAAGTGGAGATTGCACTGCGCATGTATCGGTGTTAGGCACACAGGTTGCAGTCACATTGATTGAAGATTCGGCATTTGCAGGATTTGAGCTGAATAGCAAGGATACATGCGAATTTGCAACCTTCAAAGAAGAATAACTTATTGTTGGCTGGACATTATTTGGAGGTGGAACTCTTGCCCTTACCCACTGGTATTTTGAGACTGCCGTGCCAGGATACTCACCCACAGAAGTGATTATATTTGTTGGGGAGGGTACAGGCACTGAACTCGTATTCTGAGATGCAGATAGATCATAGTTCAACGTTGCGGTGATGGAATTTGGAGATGCAAATAATGAATAAATTGACCAAACGTTCTCATTGCATGTCGAAGATATTCCAGACACATCACCTAGTATTTCCCCATCAGATGACATGATTTCACAGCCATGATAAGGGTTGAACCACATCAAGTATGAATTAGTATTAGCCTGTGAGGTGGCAGTCATATTTGCACCTATCGAAGTATACGTTGAACTGGTGGTGCCTTCAAGCAATCCTTCCGAAATTATTGGAAGAGTGAACGAAGGCAGACTGTAGGTTTGACAGAAGATATTGCCACCATTTGAATGGGAATCCGTTACCTCAAGCCCATTTGATACAGTATAAGTACAATATGATGGATTAGTGCTACCTGCCCATTTGGATCTCAATGTTGTTCCTGAGAAATTATCGTAGAAGCTGAATACAGCATTGCCGTTGTCTGCGCCTGCATATGAAGATGTGGGGCAGTTGTACGGGCTGCCACAGTGGAGTTGTGGGGCAGCACCAAGTTGTGCAATCGGATTGCCATAAAGATCTGTAGAGGAATTGGCAAAACCAAAGTACCAGTTGGTATCTGTTGACTGTGCAGGTATTGAATCGGGCATCTTACACCAGTAAAGCAGATTTGCGGATGCGTAAAGGTTCTGCGACTGTATCTCGTTTAGGGTATTGCCTTCAAGCCAGCATGGGGCAGTATTGCCGCTGCTGGCATTGTATAGGAATACATTCATCATGTTTGCAGCTTCATATGTTTCATACGAATTCGCAGGGAATGGGATTGCAATCTGGGTTCCCATATTCATTTTACTATTTTGCGTATTGCTTATTGAAACAGGGATACATGCAGTAATATTAAAATCTGCAGGAACTATGTCGCACACTGAAGAATTAGATGTTTTTAGGTTTACGGTTATCGTGCTGTTGGATGAGTGTGCAATGTTGCCTATGCTGTCAGTGACGTTTTCTATTACGTTGTACGTGCCGGCATTTGTGAACTTTATGGAGTTTCCTGATATGAGATAGTTGCCGGTTGATGCAGGTGTTCCGAATTGGGACACGGAGTATGCGAAGACGTATGGTGGAGTGCCGCCGGTAGTTGTATTATAGAATGTCACTGACTGTCCTGCATCAGTGAGTTCCGATGTCGGTGAGAGAGTTATGGTGACATGTACTTTTGTGTTATTTAATGGGGCATATAGCAATGGGCCGAAGTATACCTCAGGCTTGATGCCGTTAGGAAGCGATTTTCTTATCCTGACCCAAGTTGCATTTGCAGATCCTCCAGAATTGACTTGCTGATAAATTACCACATTCCCATTAGATAAATTACTTGAAGTTGGCTGTGATTGCGTATTATGATAGCCTTGTGAATAATATAATACATATCCTGAAGGATTACTACCTATCGACCATACAGTAATTTCTGAAAGGAAGTTTATGTTGGCGTCGGAACTTGTTGGATTGGCTCTGTAATACCGTTCGCTCGCACCCCAGTCAATATCGCCTTGACTAGTGCCTCCACAAGTATTTGGAGATGAAAATACACCCATGCCTGCAGAAGACCATGGTGCGCCACTTCCCCCACGTAGTATACCGTAATAGTCTACAGTATTGCCTGGTAGATAGAAAGAATTGGCAGATTGAAGTTCACCGCCATTATTACTACAACCAGTGCTAGTTGCAGGGGCTAGCGTTAATCCATTATCCACTGTCAGTGATGACCCATATGGATTTGTCCATTGGTCGTTTAGTTGTGAACCTGAAAAGTTACTATAAAAATTGAATACAGAAGCACCGTCATCGTATTCGCCGTAGCTAGTCTGAGGGCATACTGTTCCCCCTTCCAAACAATATAGCTCTGGAGCTATGCCATCATTATTGTGATTTAAAAGGGATGTAGACATATTTGCAAATCCCATAGATATTGCATTTACAGAACTTGATTTTGCAGCTATTGCATATGGCAGTTTTACCCATATCAAAGCGTTTCCATTTGAGGCTATACTATTTGATGTCTGGTTCTCAATCCAGGATGGAACTATTTCTTCGTCAAATCCGTTGAACACTTCGAAGTTAACCAAATTATTAGCAGCATATGCATTGTATTTTACAACATTTAGATATATGGGTATTTGTGTATTGGCGGCTATGGAGTAGTTCTGGCCATTGTATATTGTGAGATTTATGTACGCTGTTATTTTATTTGGAGGCGACCAGAAATATGGGGGGTTGACGGTTATCGTGCTGTTAGACGATAACCCGATATGTCCTGAACTGTCCATAGCAGTTTCTGATACATTAAAAATTTGAGGATGCTGCGAGTTTATATTGAAGAATCGTATCGAATTTCCAGATACCAGATAGTTTGAAGTTGAAGCGGATTTTCCGTATTGCGATATGTTATACGAAAAGGTATAGACGGTGTCGTTTGGAAGTGTTAGATTTGTAAAAGTAATAGATTGATTATTGAATATTGTGTCATTTTTAGGAAATAACTTTATGATAGGATAAGTTACTGAGATGTTGTTAGGATATGATATTGTAGATGCTTTGGGTGAGGTTGTTGTACCTTCATCAGTAACTATTAGAAGGTAAGAATAATCACCAAGGGAATTGAACACCACTGAAGTTTCATTTGAAGTTAGAGCAGGCATAGGGACGGGGAATATTCCGGAGCTGAAATTATACCACTGGTATGTGAAATTCCCAGTGCCACCATTAACAATAGAATGCATGAGGATATTATCATTTCCACCAGGCGACATGGCTCTGAATGCGGGAGTTATATTTACAGATAGCATAGGATATATAGTAACAGTAACGTTATTGGATTTTGCTGAATAAGTTTCGTTGGTTCCAATGTCATTTGCTATTACATAATATTTGAATGTGCCTGTTTTCATAGCATTGAATAGAAACAGCTTTCCAGTTTGACCCGTAATTGCAGTGCTGTTCCCTAAAGTAAGGTTATACCATTGATAATCATATTGTCCGGTCCCATTAGATATGTTTGCGCTTAGGTATATCTGCTGGCCCTGATCAAGCGTTGATTTGGAAGGTGTGGCAATTACATTTGGGGGCGCCTCTATCACAAGAGTCCAATTTTCTACAACAGACTGTTTTGTGTCATTAACGGTTACAGTATAGGTACCAGCAGGCAAGCATGTAGATTTTGTAGAGCATATGGTGTAATTGACACTGCCTGTGCCATTTATGCTAGCTATAGGGTCCCCTATAGTGAGTGTTACAGGATCATTGAAAGGCACATGCGCGGTAAGTGTGTCAGGGTATCCTTGCAGGGTTATCGGATTAGAAAATGACAGATTAGTAGGTATTGAGGCTATAGTCACATTTGGCATTATGCCATCTGGAGGCGAGTTTCTTATACGAACCCAATGAAGGTATCCGCTAGCCAGGTTTACCATCTGGAGTCCTAGAAGTTCACCTTCGGCAGAATTAATTATAGCTACATTTGCGGTCTGGAAAGCATAATTCAGATTATAACTGCCAAGATATGCAGTTGCATTGGAGGATATACCTGTTTCGTTATTTGATCCGAAGAGTATTGATGACGCACTAGGGGCTTCGAAGAGATTATTGGATGCTAGTTCACTATCGTATAGCCATTTGCCATCGTATCCGCCGCCGCTACAGCCTAATGAAGACTGTTCTTGAACACCGTAGCCCATAAGTATTGCTTGGCCATTTGTCAAGACATTATCTGAAAATGCATTAGCTGCATTGAAGAAGCCTTCCTTGTTTGTACCTTCACCCACGCCACAGTAGTATGGTGGGCCAGAAGGTAGAGCGTATCTAGAAGGGATAGAACCCCCAAAGTCAACAATTTGCCCATAATGGAACATGTTTCCAGTATATATGGATACTTCTGCGCCTGAGCTTTGATTTTGGTAGAGCCCATTATCAACATAATAGCCTTGCCTTGTTTCTTTCCCTGAACCATTTATAGCAGTCCAATTACTGTCGAGCGTATTTCCAGCAAAATTATCGTAGAATGGAAATATTTTTGAGCCGTCATCGTATGAGTAGATTGGATATGAGCTGGAAAACCCATACGGGTCAGCACCAGTGTTATTCGAATTGAACATCATTGATCCAGTAGGCCCAAATCCCATGTACACATATATAGTCTGGCCTGCGCCTATCCCATTCTGGAGTTTAAGCCAGTATAACGTGCGCGTAGATGCGTTGCTGAAACTGCTCTTGTAACTCCCTTCCAGCCACGAAGGTACAATAGTGCCATTTTTATAGAAGAACCGTATATTGCTAAGGTTAGCATTCTCATAGCGTGAGAATTCCGCGCTATCAACAGTAACGGCCTGGTCAAATGGTGCAGAAGTTGGAGAGTTCTGGGAGTTGGTTATACGTATAGGTATGTACAAAGATATGTTTGTTGGAAGGCTGACTGAAGGATTGGGATTTACAGTTATGCTTACGGTATTAGATTTCTGGGTTACTTCAGTGCGGTTATCAGTTACTTCAAGCGTGAAGAGATAGATACCTGGGGTAACCCCGCACCCTGGAGAGAATATATAATGCATTTGGTTATCTGAAGGTCCTTTATAGCAATTTACGTTTGTTGTAACTGAAGTATTTGCATTCACGTACTTCTGTTCAATCCAAGTATAGGTGTAGTTTCCAGAACCGCCTGTTGCATTTAACCCGATGAGGGTAGAATTTTGTCCGAAATTGAGCAGAGTAGACGATGCATTTATATTTCCGTTTAGTTGCAGCTGTGGGCCTTCGTAGACTATGAAACTGGAATTATCTGAATAGAGGTTTGACGCGTTTGCAAACCCAGCTCCTCCCTCAGAAAATATGTTTCTTAATAGATAATTGTATCCACCAATAGATACATTTGTCGAGTAGTTTATGTTGGCTTGATTTGTATTAGGTATTTTTGTAAAATGGGGTCCAAAGTATGCTACCTTGAAATTTGATAGTGGTAAAGACATAGTAAACGGTTGCAAACTTTCTTCTTCCCAATCAGCAGAAGTCCGGTTAGGAGCAAATGTTATGTATGTTATCCAAGGCCTACTGTTTTTACTTTTATTTGTGTCGTTGAGATATAACTTCCAGCAGGGGGAACCCATTAAACAGTAAGAACCATTTACTAAATTTATCGATGACTGCATCTTGTCTCCAGGACTTATAGACATCAGCATAGTGTAGATAAATGGTATCACACCACCTAAACCAACTGTTTCTGCAAATGGTGCGTATAATGTGTGTCCGGAGCAAGTGATATTAGTACAGGTAACTACCCAATCAGACACAGTACCTATTTGGATTAGGGGTGTTGAACTCACACCACCTATTCCAATCCATTGAGATCCGAAACCATCAGTTATTCCTGTTGGAATGGTATTCTGCACAACCCATGAACCGTTTATTGCATTGACAGTATAAAGATTGGAGTTGCCATTAGCACTGGCAGATATTGACCACCCGGCCCAAGGACCAAACTCGGGTTGAATGTTTTGTGTGGCGAATGCTATGGAGATTATACACATTGCAAAAGAAAAGATAAGCAAAGGCTTTGAATAAATGCTATGTAAAGAGGTATAGTAAACTATTGAATCACATCATGTTGCACTTGTTTTTAGCAGAGCCATTTGAGCATAATATGGCCCACCATTTGAAGTGGTGTATTTGGCCCATATAGATCCATTTGCTACTGTGCCCTTTTGTGTAACTGAAGGGGAGGATATCCTCAATGTAATAGAGGAGGTAGATCCGCTTGCTAGACCTTGCATTATAACATTACCTGAAGCAATACCATCAAGTATTGTGCTAGGTATACCACCAACATTAGCCGTACCAAACGGTACAAAATATATACTAACAGAGGTCCAGTTATATCTAGTTGACTGCCCTATAATTAGTGTTAAATTACCAGTACTGTGGCTATAAACGACCTCAGAACAAGTATAGTTTTGTTGTGTGATGCATCTTGTGCTTAGAGGTGTACCTTGAAATGGGAGCCATATACCTGATAAAAATACTGCTGACAGTATAATTATTACTATAAAACCAACTACCCATTTCCACCAAGAACCTTTCTTATCAATACTGGACATACCCATACCCCAAATTATGTTCCATATAAATCAATATAAATCTTGTGGGCCTTGAAGAAGGTTTTGTAGACCTATCCATTGCGCCCCGTAGTGGTTTCGTTAGTGGTTATTGCATTTTCAACAATCCACGAACCATTTATAGCGGTAACTGATGGCGGAGTTGAAGCACCGGGAAAATATCCAGAGGCAGATGCCAAATAGCCTGCCCAAGTGCTACTATTCATTGAACCCGAGATAGTTAGTGCATAAACATTTGGTATGACATATATTTGTGCTATTAAGAGTAATAAAACACGGTTTTTCTTTTGTTTTTATGCATATAATTACCGTTAGTTTTGATATAAGCATCAGTTATGTATGAAAAGATAATGCGTTTAACACCAACCACAATAAAAGGGCAACTAAGACTATTTTGGAAAAGGCATACCTATAATATCTTGACAAAATTGCACTAGAGAGAAATATTAATATTATTGGTAAAATTAATGCAAAAAATAATGTCCCAAAATAACACAGCATTACACGGGTGCAAAACATAAAACGCGATGCACTGGCCAAGGATATAACATATACTAAAAGTCCAATTGCTATCCCAATAGCTAAATTGTGGGTCTTAGAGGGGGTAACCTGCCCCCCTTTTTGTGTACCGACCATTTCAATCTACCAAATCTCAAGTATTAAAGTATAACATATTATACATAGATAAATAATAAAAACCCCATGCCCCCGCCACGCAGCTCCCGATCCATTGGTATGTGTAATTGCCCGAACCTCCTTCTGCGTGAGGACCATTAATGGCAGCCTCCTGGCCCAGATCCAGCATTGACCTTGAAACATTGAGGCCTCCAACCATTTCAAGCTGCGGGCCTTCGTAGACTATGAAACTAGAATTATCTGAACTGATAGTAACATTAGAAGGATGGGCAGTTCCTGCAAAGTTTCTAGAAATGTAGGTTTCAACTAAATTTGAATACCACCCAACTGGCTTGTTAGTTGTTATATTTACATTTGCGTAATTAGTATTCGGCATATCCGTATATTTAGGACCAAAATCTGCAGCCCAGAATTTTGATAGTGGGAATGGGTAGGTAGAGCCACTTAAAGGACCAATACTTTCTTCCTCCCAATTTGCTGAAGTTCGGTTAGGCGTGTAAGTTACGTAATATGTAGAAATTTGGCTACCATTTAAGTCTTTAAGATATAACTCCCAGCATGGTGCCCCTAGGAGGCAGTGAGTACTGCTAATAGAATTTATTGAAGCGTATATTTTATCTTCAGGGTGTACTGAGATACTAATAGGTTGTTCAGAAGTTATAATGGCATTATTAGTAGTTTCCCAAAATGCACGGTATTTGGGATAGCACATGGGTTTAGACAGCACCAATTCGCAATCCCAATTGGATACGGTACCTATCTGGAGTAAGTCTGAATTACCCAAGCCGCCAATACCAATCCACTGCATCCCCCAACCCAATTCGTTACTAGGTAACACTTTTTCAACAATCCACGAACCATTTATAGAATTTATAGTGTACGAATTGGGCTGATTTGAGTTGTATATAGACCATCCCGCCCAAGAAGCATTTTGAATTATGATGGTATGATTGCCGTATATCATGGTAGAAGCTATCAATGAAATAAAGAACAGATATAAGGTAAAAATGAATAGAGATTTCATTTGATAACCAACAAGATAGTTATGTTGCCTTTACATTTACTTTTGCAAGTTCAGAATAATAAGGACCTCCATTTGAAGTCGTATATTTGGCCCATATTTCTCCAATTGCAGATGTGCCTATTGCAGTAACTGCAGGAGAAGAAACAGCTAAGGTGATCGAAATAAATTGGTTATTATTAAGTCCGCCTGCAACTACACTACCAGAGCCATTTCTCATAATAGTAACAGGAGTACCATCAATAGTTGGAGTTCCTTGCGGTATGAAGAATATGCTTGTGGAAGTCCAATTTGTTCCTGTTGACTGTTCTAACTGTACAGTTATATTTCCAGTAGTGTGATCATAGACTAAGGCAGGACATTGATATGGGGGTGTATTTGATATACAGTTTAGTTGTATGGTAGCAGTATGTGGTTCAAAATAATTAAATACCTGAATAAATAAGTATATTAATAGTAAAACTGCTACTGCTAAAAATCCTAAGATTAATTTCCAACCAAAACCTTTCTTATTAACACTATACATTACACATACCCAAATTATGTTCCATATAAATCAATATAAATCTTGTTGGGTTCTTAGCTTTTAGTACGCAGAAAATCTTGTTCTTAACTAGGGGCAGACGTCTCAAAAAACTTTGATGAAAAAGCAATGCCGTCGTCAAATGTTTCAGATCTGTAGGTCACTCCCATTCGATTGTTGACGGAGGCTTATTGGTTATGTCATACACCACGCGCACCACGCTAGGTATCTCCCCAGTTATGCGCGTAGAGATATTTTCAAGGACATCGTAAGGTATCCTTGAGAAGTTCGCCGTCATAGCCTCGGTGCTGTCCACTGAGCGGATGGCTATGACATGCCCGTACGCCCTTGCATCCCCTTTGACCCCTGTGCTCCTTGATCCGGTCAGGACTGCGAAGTACTGCCATGCCTTTGATGCCTCCCCTGAGCGCTCCATCTCTTGCGAAACTATTGATTCTGCAGCCCTAAGCATGTCGAGCTTTTCCTTGGTCACTTCACCTAGTATCCTTACGGCAAGACCGGGGCCTGGGAAAGGCTGCCTGTGAACCATCTGGCGCGGCATGCCCAGCTTCGTTGCCAGGCGCCTTACCTCATCCTTGTATAAGTCCCTGAGCGGGTCTATTATCCCTTTGAATTTTATCTGCTCAGGTATGCCCCCTACGTTATGATGCGTCTTTATTACGCTGGATTTTGATGACTTGCCGGACTCTATCCTGTCAGGGTATATTGTTCCCTGTATTAAGTAGTCTGCGCCTACCTTCTTGGCAACCTTCTCAAACGACCTTATGAACTCCCTACCGATTATCTTCCTCTTCTGCTCTGGATCGGACACGCCCCTCAGCGCGGCCATGAACTCCCTTGCAGCATCTACCACGACGAGGTTGATGCCCAGTCTTGATGCCATGGCCTTTATCGACTTCGCCTCGTCCTTGCGCATCATGCCGGTGTCAACGAACACGGCAGTAAGCCTCTTGCCCAATGCCTTGGATGCGATGAGAGCCGCTGTGCTTGAATCTACCCCTCCGCTCATCGCAAGTATTGCCCTCCTGTCCCCTACCCGTGATTTTATTTCGTCGACATACTTTGACGCAGTGCCTGTGGCGTTCCAGGTCTTCCTGGCACCGCATATATCGAGTACGAAATTTGATAGCACCTTGTTCCCATTCCTGGTGTGCACTACTTCGGGATGCCACTGCACCCCGAATATCCTCCTTGCGGAATGGCTGAATGCGGCTATTGGGCAGTTCTCGGTGCTTGCCAACACATCGATCCCCTTAGGCACTGAGAGGACCCTATCACCGTGGCTCATCCACACCTGTTCCACCCTGCCCAGGCCGGATAGTACGGCGTCGGTCTTCCTTATGCGGGAGTGGGCTATGCCATACTCCTGCTTTGGAGCGCGTATAACCTTACCTTTCAGATACTTTGCAAGAAGCTGATGGCCATAGCAGATGCCAAGCACAGGCAGGCCCATATCAAGGATCCTTGCATCCATCTGAGGAGCGTCCTTGTCATATATGCTGGATGGGCCTCCGGACAGTATTATGCCCTTGACGTTTAAGTTATTTGAGAGACCCTTTATGCCTTCTGGAGTTATGTCGTTAGGAACGACTTCGGAGTAGACCCCCATATCCCTTATCCTGCGGCCTATGAGGTGGCAGTATTGGCCCCCGAAATTCAGGACTAGTACAGCATCTGCCTTCATGATAGCTTTATAGGGAAAGAGCTTAAAACGGTTGCGGTAGGCCCTGGCAGCTTAAGGGATACTGGGTTTTCCAGGGGAATGTTTTAATACGGGCTTTTACAATCTAGAAGTCATGATTGAGATAAGGAGGCTTACTAAAAGGTATGCAGACGGCACTACGGCCGTGAGCAACCTCTCCCTCACGTTAGGCAAGAAGATAACTGGCATACTTGGAAGGAACGGGGCCGGAAAGACGACCACGCTAAGGATACTCTCCACGCAGATGATGCCCACGTCGGGCACTGTACGCATAAACGGCCTTGACCTTGTAAAGGATGTGGACAGGATAAGAGGCATCATAGCAAGCATACCCCAGGAGGCCAAGGTGATGGGGATAGCATCCCCGATGGAGCACGTATCCATGTACCTCAATGCGCGAGGGCTCGAGAAAGATGAGATAGAAGGGCTTGCCAAGGGCGCCTTGAAGGAGCTTAACATGTGGCAGGTCAGGGACAAGCCCACAGCAGACCTCTCCGGGGGAATGAAGAGGAAGGTCTTCGTGGCGATGGCGATAGCCTCCAAGGCGGAGATAATATTCCTCGACGAGCCCACCACAGGGTTGGACCCCATCTCGAGGCTTGAGGTCTGGTCTGCCATAAAAAAGCTGGACTGCGACACGGTAATAACAACCCATTACATGGAAGAGGCAAAAGAGCTGGCAGACGAAGTTGTGCTTATAGACAACGGCAGGTGCGTTGCGCAGGGAAGCGTGCCGGAACTCCTAAAATCTTTCAATGGCAAGGTGAGGGTCGAAGGGCCCACTGGAAAATACAAGGTAGGGGGCATGAGGATATCGTACCTGAGCGCAGCTGAGGCGAGGAAGTTCGTAGGCAAGGGATATTACACGCGTCCTGCAAGCCTCGAGGACCTTTTGATAGTCAACGGAGGTGGTGCAATTGAGGACTAATTTCATCCTCTCTTTCATGAAGTTCAACGGGCTCTCCTGGATAACCAAGAGCCCTGCAAGCTGGATAGCCAACATAGTCACACCTACGTGCCTGCTTTTCGTAATATACGTCCTTTCCGCAGGCAAGCTCATGGACTTTGCGGTTGCAGGAGGCTTCGTTGCCATAGTGTCGACGGCTACACTAGTGACTACCGGGGAGAGCGCCATGTTCAGGCTCGAATTCAGGCTTCAGGACCTGATAATAGCAACAAGGGTTGGGGTCGTGGAGTATGCCCTGGGATTCGCTTTTGCCAGCCTTGTGTTCTGCGCGCCCGGCATAGCATTTTTCAGCATAATAAGCATCGCATTCGGCCTCTTTAGCGTATGGAAGCTTGCCGCCACGTTTGCGGTGATATTCATGCTTGCGCTGGCCACCACGTCCATAGCCATGCTTGTTGGGAGCAGGATAAGGCGCACCATAGGCATGTGGTCCATATCCGGCATCGTCTCGGCCTTCATGAGCCTCATACCGCCAACATTCTATCCGTACACAGAACTGCCCAAGACGGCCCTTTACCTGCTTGCCATATCACCAGTGACGCCAGCAGCTGTCACGATCCAGGGCATCTACGGCCTGGCGCCCATGAACTACTACATGCCTGTGCTCCTTGTATTGGAGGTGCTGGTTTACATGGCGATACTTAGGAAGTTCGCAAAATGGAGAGAGGAATGATGTAGAAAAGGTTTTAATGCTTAAAGTCATCCTATTTCTCTAGTGTTTTAGATGAGAATACTCCAGCTTGACATGGATAGCGTGAAGTATGAGGCAGTAAGCCCAGAGGCAGAAGTGTACGAAGAGCCAGAACAGAAGAGCCTATCCATGACAGACACGCTTGTGGTGCTCGTAAGCGTGGAGGCAGGGGATACCAATGATACCGCGGAGAAGGCCGCTAAGGATACTGAAGAGTTCCTGAGGAAGCTGGGAAGGAAGAGCGTTCTCATCTACCCATATGCGCACCTGAGCAGTGACCTTGCCAGGCCCAAGGAGGCCATGGCGATAGTAGACCATTTATACAAGTCCATATCAAGGGAATTCGAGGTCAGGAAGGCACCGTTCGGATGGACCAAGAAGCCTGTCTTCGCGATAAAGGGGCATCCTCTTGCAGAGCAGTCGAGGAGCTATGGCAGCTCGGGGGAGGCCAAGACCTACAAGAAGGTCAAGCCCGTTGAAGTCAACACCTCGATAGTCAGGAAGAGCGACTGGGCAGGGCTTCCTGAAACCGACCACAGGTCCATAGGGGAGAAGCTTGACCTCTACAGCTTCCAGGAGGTATCGCCCTCCATGGTGTACTGGCATCCTAACGGGTACGTCATATACAAGGAGCTCATGAAGTTCATACGCGAGCTGGAAGACAAGGACGGGTACAGGGAGACGAGCACGCCGGTAGTTTCCAACACCGCGCTCTGGCACGTTAGCGGCCACTACGACCACTACAAGGAGAACATGTTCATGTTCAGCAACGACATGGGGGAGCTGGGGCTCAAGCCCATGAGCTGCCCTTCGACCATACTTATATACAAATCCAAGACATGGAGCTACAGGGAGCTCCCTTTCAGGACTGCGACATTCGACAAGCTGTATAGGAAGGAGGTCAGCGGCGCCCTCACCGGGCTCTTTAGGGTTATGGAGCTCACGCAGGACGATGGCCACATCTTCCTTACTGAGGAGCAGGTAGGCGAGGAGGCCGAGAGATTCCTCAGGTTCGTAAAGACGGTGTATGACACCTTCGCCATGAAGTTCACTGCAAAGCTCTCCACGATGCCCGATGACCATATAGGCGACGATGCGCTCTGGGAGAAAGCCACGGCATCGCTAAAGGCTTCGCTTGAAAGGATCGGGATGAAGTACGAGATAAAGGACAAGGAGGGTGCGTTCTACGGCCCGAAGATAGATTTCGACGTGAACGACGCCCTGGGGCGCGCATGGCAGCTCGGAACGCTGCAGGTAGACTACCAGCAGCCGCTCAGGTTCGGCATAAAGTACGTGGGAGAGGACGGAAAGGAGCATGACCCGGTAATAATTCACAGGGCGGCACTTGGTTCCCTGGAGAGGTTCACTGCAATACTTGTGGAGCATTTCAATGGGAAGTTCCCTGCATGGCTTGCACCGGTGCAGGTTGCTGTGATACCCATATCAGACCAGGTCGGCGGCTATGCGAAGTCGGTATATGAGGAGCTTTTGTCAAAGGGCCTTCGCGTAATGCTGGACTCGTCTGACAGGACCATGCAGCACAAGATAAGGGAGGCTAAGCTCAAGGAGATACCGTACGCAATCATACTGGGCAAGAAGGAGGAAGAGGCAAAGACGGTATCGATAAGGAAGCGCGACGGCACCCAGCGCAACCAGGTAAGCCTTTCAGAGTTCATGGCTGAACTAGCCGATGAGATAAGGAACAGGAAGACGTAAACGCAGCCATCTTCAGGATTCTGAACGTGGCAGCGTCATGCAGTCATATGCGCTTGAGCTCTTCGTGCACCCTTAGCACTGCCTCAACGCTCTGCTCGGAATACTGTGCAATCCTCTTCTTGGCCTGGGCCCATGTGACTCCGGGGCCCATTACCCCAAGCCCTATTGGTTTGCCATACTCCAGCGAGAGCCTCGTTATGGAGTCTGCCAGCTGGTAGGAGATCAGTTCGTCATGCTTTGTGCTGCCCTTTATCACGGCGCCTATTGTAGCTACCCCATCAACATCCTTTCTGGATAGCAGGCGTTTTATCGCTAGGGGCATGTCGAATGCTCCAGGCACTGTGGCTTCTGCAACAACCTTGATGCCGAGCCTCTTTGCGTGTGCCCTGGCCCTCTTGAGCATCTGCGACGTTATCTCCTCGTTGAATCTTGACCTTACTATTGCTATAGATACCATTCAATCCACCTTTATAGGGCCTTCATCAGCGCGGCCCTGGCGCCTTCCTGTCCCGGCCCGCTTCTGCAGCTCCTCGCGGTTGAAGAGGAGCATGAGCGCATTGTGCGCGTGCTTCCTGGACCTGTCCTCGCATATGCTGGCAAGGTCATTGTCGTCGCAGGCCTCGTCCATGTGCACGAAAACCTCCAGTATGTGCTTGCCTTCGCTGAGCTGAACGGACTGCAGGCCCATGCTCGCCTCGTGCGAGCACTGCTTGTCTATTGCCGCCTTGCCCACCATGCCGCATGCTATCACTATGTCGCACTTCCTGCCGAACAGGATCTTGCATGCAACAGGCAGGTCCTTTATCCCTGGGACGGTGTACCTCTCCACCTCGACCTTTGGATCGGATTTGGAAAGGACATCAAGCACCACAGGCGCGTAGTCGAATCTTGAAAAGGTTGTATCTGCGAACCCGACTTTCATGTGCAGCACCTTCAGGATATCGTTCCCTGCTCCTTGCTGTAGAGGGTTATGTCATGGAACTTCCTGGTGAGCGGATTGGCCTTCTGGCCGTATATGGCCTTTATGCCCTTCTGCAGGGCCAGCTCCACGAGCCTCTGTGTTATGACCCCGTCAAGAACTATCGCATAGACATTCTTCGAGTAGTCCACTTCTGAGAGGAGCTCCCTTATAGGAACCTCCTTGACAACATTGCCCGCGCTATCATAAAGCCTTGATCTGAGCGTTCCGGACAGCTCGTCAAGTCCACCGGATATCTGTGCCAGCACCTGTGCTTCTAGGACTGGCTTTTCGGTAGTTGACTTGGGCTCGGCCTTACCCAGATTTGATGCCGGTTCGTATGCGCGGGAGTCTATCAAAGGTACCCCTGCAGTGCGAGCCGGGCCTTCAGATTCCTGGACCTGGGGCCTTGGCTGCTGAGGCTCTGGCTTGGGCGCCTGGTATTGCGCCTGAGGCCTCTGGTGCTGCTCCTGCTTCCTCTGTGCCTGCACACGGGTCTCGCGGCTGTTGCCTAGGCCCCTGTACTGGTCAGTAGGTATCCTTGTCCTTATGGCCTTTATTATCTCCTTGCGTTGGAGGTCTTCGACCTCCTTCCCATCAGGAGCCTTTGTTATGTAGTCAACTTCGGCCACGTTAAGTATGGATCTTGCTATCATGTCGCCTCCCCTGTCCCCGTCTACGAATAGGGTCGTCTCCTTCTGGTTGATCAGTTCCACAAGAGTCTTTGGTATGGTATTGGCAGCGCCGCCTACGGCTATCGCATTGGTTATGTCGTTCCTTAGCAGGTTGAGCACGTCCGCCCTTCCTTCCACGATTATGAGCTCGTCGCTTGTTGCGATGTCCGGCCCTGCTGGAAGCTTCTCTGGACCATACTCTGTGACTTCGCTTGCCCTTACGTCCTGCTGCACCAGCTCGGATATCTCCTTGCTGTCAGGCATTCCACCGGACGTCATGAGCTTCTTGACCAGGTCCTTTGCCCTGGTTATTATCTTCCTCCTCTTCTCAGACCTAGTATCCTCTACCTTCTCCACTATGAAGTTGGCTTCGTAAGGCCCTACCCTGTCCACTGATTCCACTGCGGCTGCGAGTATGCAGGTTTCGACCCTGTCCAGCGAGGCTGGGAGGAAGAGCTTTCCAAACGTCTTGTTGGCAGTCTGATTTACTTCTATCTCTATCCTTCCTATCTTTCCGTTCTTCTGAAGTTCCCTAAGATCGAGGTCGTTGCCCAAAAGCCCTTCAGTCTGCCCAAACACGGCGCCTATTATGTCAGGCTTGTCCACAACCCCCTCTATGTTGAATTTTGCTTCAACCATATATTTTACTATTTCCAGATATATCTTTGCCATAATTAACACTTTATTAACATGATCCGGACGCACGCGGCAAAAGTCATGGCTCTAATAATTCCCTGTCCTGACAGTACACGCCTATGCACGCTACCACGCCCTTAGAAACAGCTGATTATGCGAGTGTGCGGCCTCGATCATCTATGCAAAGATGGTACTTCAAGTACCAGATTGTTTTTAGATTAGTATAAAGGGCCATTTTGCCACCTGATAATGCAACTGTTTTCTAACAATATTTTAGGAGACGAACCTTAATAATAGTATTGCCTGGGGCGCCAAATAGCATACTGGAGAGGAATAGAATGGCATTATTGGCCCGGATCGCTTGAGGCCGTATTTTGCCAGGATATCTCGCAAATGTTTATTAATTCTCAAGCGGAGATTCTCTTGGCGATAGCTTGAGAAGGTATGTTAAGGGGGCTAGGAGCGAACGCGAACTGCTCAACAAGTTCTACGGGTTGGGATACTCAGTCGTAAGGGCTGCCGGATCTGGAGTCAATGCCCTTGGGCCTGACATCCTTGCCCTGAAGGGAAGCCTCTGCTTTGCCATAGAGTGCAAGGCCTGGGACAGGGGAAGCCTCTCCCTTGATCCGGACCAGTACCAGAAGCTGGTAGAGTGGGAGAGGAACACCACATCGCTTACATTCGTTGCATGGAAGATAAGCAACAAGGGATGGTACTTCATCAGGCTCTCTGAATTCACCAAGGGGGAGAGGAACTACAACGTGACCATGAGAAAGGTAATGGAGACAAACAGGACAATGGAAGCCATACTGCCAATAAGCACGGATGTGCAGGAGCTCCACGGCGCCGAACAGGCGTAAAGTCCCCATTAACCACATGCAGTTATACGGCTAGCTTCTTCAGCTAAGGTCTATTGCTATAGGGCATTGGGCCAGATAGCCATTGTTTCCGTACACAAACATATGCTTGGAGCGTATGAGGGTGGAGTTTGAGGCGCTGTAATTAAGGAAGAGCCCGTTCTCCGCGTATGCCTTTGAAAGGCAGTATGTCGCATTTGTGGTTACAGGATTGACGCTCCCTCCAAGGCCCGTGCTGGAGTACGTGCACGTGCCGGACTGGTTGTCTATTATGAAGAAGTCTATTGTGGAAGGCTGCCTTGTATGGGCAACTACCTGTATTATGGAAGTGAAGCAGGACGTCTCATTGGCAAGCTGCGCCTGCGTTGCGTATGTTGCAGTTATGCTGACACGGCTCGCACCCTGGAAATCGGACCTGAAGGTAGAGAAAGGAACACCGGATGCCATTGTCATTGAGTATAGAACCGCGGCAATAATTATTATCACGGCTGCCGCTGCTATTGCTATCGTGCGTTTGTCCAGGCGCTGTCCTCCTTGCGCTTCCTTCTTTCGCGCCTGGGATTCGCCCGTAGCCTCATGCTTTGCCTTAGCGGCCTTTCCTTGAGTGCTGGTCTTGGAGCTTTTTGATGCCAATCTCTCACCTTATCATTATGGATGGAATGCAGGTTGACATGAACTGCTGGTCGCCGCTCACGCTCAGAACACTGCCGTAGTACGAGTATGCAGACACCGAGATCGTAGGCGTGTTTGTGAATATTATTACCGGGGTGCTGTTGGAGGCGTACCTGGCCATGCACTTGTCAACAGTCTCAAGAGGGTATCCATTGTTGCATGATATTCCGCGCATGGTTATTACAGTGGCAGTCTTGTTCATTGCTTTGAGCGAGGATTTTACGCTGTTTGCGCACGAAATCATTGCGGTGTTGTTGGTGCCGTTGAGAGCTATCACTACACTTTTGGATGAATGCACTGCGGCTATGAATGAGGATATGGGCGCCTCCCCATTCGCTGCCGATGCTGTCGCATACGTGGCCGCCAGGAATATCAGAGCAACAACTCCTGCCAGTATGAACACGATGTGCCAGTTCCTCCTGGTCCTCCTGTTGAGCATTATGCGCTTATTTGATATCATTGACCTGTGAAGCATGAATAGCGCCACAAGGACCACTATTGCTACTATTATTGCAGGCACTAGGGAGAGGGCGGGCATGTATGCGAGTGCCGTAGAGTACGGCAGGCCCATTGCAGAGACTATGGCAGAAGCGATAGGCGCGCCCAGGAGCCTTGCCCCCGACTGCGTAAGGCTTGGCGTGAACGAAAGAGACTTGGCGCTCTGGCTTACCGATACAAGCTGATTGTAGACAGAGCTTATGTTGTTCGTCTTGGATCCGAGTATGTAATTTAGGCTTGCCTGCCTGAAGCTGAGTGCTGTAAGCTGCTGTGAAGGGCTTGGATTGCCTGACTGGAGCTCTACAAGTGCAACAGTATTGTTGGCAGCGAGGGATACTGCAGTGGAGTATGTTGAATTGAGGTTGTAATAGGTAGTCTTGAACTGCGAGTACTGTATTGCAAGGGACTTGTTGAGGCTGGATAGGTTGTACACTACGTAATTCCTAGTAAGCTTGGTATAGTTTGACTGCAACGCTGAAAGCTGGTTCTGCAGCATGGAGTTTGATATGTGCGAGAGAAGCAGGGCAGCTCCGGCAGTTGTCATGTTGTAATCAGGGAGCACGGAATTGGCTATGGCGAGCGCCTGGGCGTGCTTCTCCTTGGTCAGGACAGGAAGCACATACACGTCCTCATTTGTGGTTATGTTGACAGCTATCTGGCCAACCTGCTGGCTTGTCAGCGGAAGCGAACTTACGCTCGATATGTATGATTGCATGTTCCCAAGGAGCGTGTAATTGTATGAGAGGGATGGGCAGAATCCGAGAGATGAACAGTACCAAGGTCCGTTCGCGGATGGAACGTTAGATGTTCCTGCACCTCCGGAAGAGCACAGGCCAAAATCTGCAGTCTGCAGGGGCGGGAATAGGGGGTTCTGGTATATTGTAGAGGTGATGTTTGAGACGTTGCCAAATCCAGATACTACTGAGTTAAGGCCTTGCGGATTTCCGCCCTTAAGTGAATTCACTCCGGAGAAGTATATTGAGAAGTTTGATTCAAGGCTGGCGTATTGAGACTGCAGAAGCATTATCCCATATGCCAGGATGCCATATATGCCCCCTGTCGCATAGAATGCAGACTGGAAATTCTTGCGCGGAGCCCCTCCACATGCAGGAACCTGGGTGCATGACTCACAGTTGTTGGCAAATGTACAGGTTGCCCTGTCCAGCCCAGTCTCCTCTATGCATGCAGTAAGCGCAGACGACGATGACTGGTTGTACGAGTTCATGGAGCTTTCAAGGTATGTGGTGTTAATGCTGTAAAGGCTCGTGTTTATTATGTGATTATTTATTATTGCTGCGATGTTGGTTGAGTTTAGTATTATGCTGTAAACACCGCCGGTGCTGTTTATGAGGAATTCTGGAGTCTTCCCGGAATAGGCGAGGAGATATGAGTGCCCGCTGTAGTTTATGTTGGCATAAGTCATGCTGGAAATGAGCGAGTTGGATACGTTGTATTCTTGGAGTAGGGCGTTTGCATTTGGTGCGATGTTTGTCTGTGCAAAAAGAGATGTGTAATCTGCGCCTACTGAAGCTGAAAGGATGGCAAGAAATACGAGGACATAGGTTAATCGTTGCATATCATACCCAAGATGTAGTGTTATTAATTCAATGCAGAAGCTTATAAAGATTTCTTAAAAGTTCGGGATAAAAAACGATGATAAAAGCAGAAAAGGAATAGAAAAGGAAAAAGAAAAAGAAAGACGGCGAAGCCCTAAGGCTTCGCCTGTCGAACTAATTGCGTACTCTTTACGCTACTCCTGCGGCCTGCAGCAACTGCTGTATGAACTGGTTGCCTGCCTGAACGGTCTGGTTTGCAGAGTATCCTGCGACCAGTATCCTGTTCGTGCCCTCTGCAGATACTACGACAGAGCTTGGTCCAAAGCTTGAGTTAAGCGATGGGTTCTGTGCGAATACCTGTCCAGCCACTGAGTTCACGTACTTGCTTCCTACCACTATGAGTGTTGCAGCAGGGTTTGCCTGGCTGTCAAGCACTACGAGAGGCGTCGTGTCAGTGTGGAGGTACACAGGCGTTACTGCCTGGGTCTGCGAAGGTGTTGCAGTCAGGTTGCCGAGTCCGGTTACGTTGCAGCTGGTTGCCGTGAATGCGCATGTTGCGTTCACTGCGCTAACTGTCAGGTTAGCCACTCCAGGTACAGCCTGTCCTATTCCAACAGGTCCAACTGACGTCGTCGTCGAAGACGTTGACGCGTTGTATCCCATTGTAGGGGAGACCACGAACTGCAGTGTGTCTACAGCCTTTGCCAGGTCCAGAGTCACCGAAGTTGGGGAGATTGAAGCAACCTTGCTTCCACGCTCAGTCATAAAGCCCTGAGGCGCGTTCACGGAATTGCCCTGCGAAGAGACGTATGTTGCGTTGTTCTTCGTTCCCGCCACTGAAGTGTTCAGCTGGAAGTATGGCGATGCGCTTATTCCAGTAGAGCTGTTGTAGATTCCCAATTCGAGTATGTCGTTCGTCGAGGTTATTGCAGGTACAGGGTATTCAGTCACCTTGTACGTGAAATACGGCTTTGACGTTCCTGTTACTCCTGGAGTTGCAGGAGTCAGGTTGAAGTACTCTATTGGCTGCCCGTTCTGCTGGTTGTAGTTTACACTTGAACCAGATGTGAGGCGGTAGTTAGACTGTCCAGACTGGGAGTAGTACATTAGCTCTGGATTCGCTGGCACGAGTGTTGCCAACGTGTTCACTGCAGGCGTACCTACCGCTGCAGTATATGTTATAACATTTGCATCAAGCAGAGGAACTGGTCTGCTGAAGTAGATGTTAGTAACGTTGTACAAGAGCTCACCAAGACCTACTGAGTTGCTACCACCAGGCAGTGCATAGAACGTTATGGAGTTCGATGCGAGGGTGTTTGAGACACCGCCAGCCTGTGTTGAGGTCGTGTAACCCACTACGGTCACGGTCAGAGGGTTGCTAGGCGTTACCACATTGGCATCGCCGTTAGTTGCACTGAGCAACACATTGTCCGTAGTAACCGCAGAGTCATGAGCAGCGCCTGTTGCTAGCATGGTGTTTGCAGTTATACCGTTTGCAACCTCATTGAGTTTGTATGGAACAAGGTTGTAGTACAGCTGGCTTGATACCTGTCCTGCGTATGTGAATGCGCCTGTTACACTTCCGCTTGATACGGTAAGAGTAGGTGAAGGCTGCTGCGTCAGGTTTGCGATGTTGCCCAGACCAGTTGTTGCAGGGTTTGAACCCAGGTTCTGGTAGCTCGTTGTCGTTGTACCCGTAGTGAACGTCACCGGGTCGAAGTTCGTTCCCAGTGTTGATCCCACAAAGTTCAGCTGATAGTTCGTCATGTTAGGCGTTGCTATCTTGAACGTCTGTCCTGGAAGCAGAGGGTTGTTGTTTGGAGATGTGTTGTACACAACTATTCCTGAGAGTGCGTTAGGCATGCTGCCTGCACCGTTTGTTGTATTTGTCCACCACAGCCTTGCTGTCCATCCATTTGCGTTCGACTGGTTGAGCGCAGTGTTGTCAGTTACGTTCATTACGTTTGAGTACAGCTGGAACTTTGCCCACTTCTGGTATGCATACAAACCTGCAAAGGTCTGATTTACCTTTACATATATGTTGTGCGTTCCAACAGTGAACTTTGTCGTGACTCCAGGAGCTAGCTGCGTTGTATTTGTCAATGTTCCATTGTAGAATACATTGACTGACGCCTGCGATGTTCCGTTGGAGTTAGGCTGTCCCAAGTCCGTAAGGGAGACTGTGAATCCGCCGCTCGTTATGTTGTGGCCCACGTACACTGTCTGCACAGGGGTCAGAGTAGAGGCGAGGGATATTGCTCCTCCAAGCATTGCGTTTCCTGACGCTGTTGCTGGGGATGCCAGAACCTGCGTTGTGTAGTGGTTCCATGCGCTTGCTCCAGGAAGCTTGTAGTTCAGTATTGTCCAGTTTGCTCCCATGAAGTTTATTGCTGCATTGTTTATCGAGTTGCTGCCCGTTCTCCACTGTATTGGCTTGTTGAACATTGCCTGGTATGCACCGCCTACGTCGAACACTGCGAAGTTGTTCACTGCAGGTGACGTTGACTGGTCAAATACAGGTATGCCTGTGAACCAGAGCGTTGTTGACTCGCCGTATGAACCCCAGTTTGTCAGAAGGGATGGAAGCTGTGAGGATGTAACCTGAAGAAGGTTGTCATTCCCGCTGAGCCTGAATCCCGTTCCTCCAAATCCTGAAGATGACAAACCACCCCCGTTAGAAGAGGCAGTTACGGTCTGCGGAGCTGGTGGAGTTACTGATCCACTGTATGGAGATGCCACTGGAGACATCTGCAGTCCTGGCTGGTTGTTTGCAAATGCACCTGGGTATGTATATGTAGTAGATGACTGGAGGGTCTTCGTGTTCTGAGGTGAACCAAGGTTCACTGCTCCGTTGAACACGGATCCTATCAGTGCGGTGAATGCGTACGAACCACTTGGAGCTGAGAAGCCCTTTGCGTTGAACCATACCTGCTGGTTGGTCAGCGTGCACTGTGGAGTTGTTACCACACAGTTAACCTTCGAGAGGCTGCTCTGGCTTACAGATGCCGTAACGTTTACGGATGTAAAGGCCAAGTTGCCCAGTACTGCAGCGATGTTTGCCGCAACTACTCCGTCGCTCGGTTGTGCTGCCGAACCTACTACTACCTGTACGACTGGTTGTCCCTGGTTATTTATTATAGGGATATTATTCCAAGTCACTCCTGTGCCTGCGAACGCGAGGCCCATCAACAAACTTGCTGCGACCGCAGCTATTCTCTTTGCGTTTATGGTTTTCATTCCACCACACTTAATATTCAATTGTGATATTGAGTTTGTAGTTAACTATTTAAATACTTTCGATTTATTTTACTTTTAATTTGCATATTAGCAGTAAAATTTCGTCTTTTGTTAGAAGTGATTTCTACTATTGACGAAGTGCTACGACGAAAGGCAAACCCACCGGATTTTGGAGCAGTTTGTAGTGTCATAGCAAGTCCCATGCAATAACCCGATGCATTACTGCCTACTGCATGTCCTTGCTTATAAACCTTGTGCCTTACATACTATAATGATATTATGATGCCTAACGTTGACCCAAGGCAGCTCAAAAGGATGATGGAGAGCATGGGCATACGCTCTTCCGAGATCGAGGCCCTGAGAGTAGTCATAGAGGGAAAGGATAGGGATATAGTCATAGACAACCCGCAGGTAATGCAGATAGATGCACAGGGAACAAGATCATTCCAGATAAACGGGGACATAAAGGAAGTCGACAAGGTAAAGACGGAGATAAACGAGGATGACATAGCGCTTGTTATGGAGAAATCAGGAGTCGATGACAGGGAGAAGGCAAGAGAGGCCCTGGAGGATGCCAACGGCGACATAGCCGCGGCATTGATAGCCCTTAAGGGAGGGGCCTGAGACGCCGCAGGACTGTGGCAGCTACTTGTCCACCCTGAAAAGATGGACGAAGCGCACACCCTGGACAGTCTTTACTTCTGATTCTGTTACAAGATTTGCGTCCATGAGTAGCTTTACTGACCTTTCCCCCACCACATTGGCAGAGTAGACGCTATCGTCTATCTGCGACTTTGCCTTTTCCTCACTTATTAGTTCGCCCTTGTAGAAGCCCCCATAAGTCTTCAGGTCTAGCTCCACCTTGCCGTCCTTGAATACCTTTCCCATGAGCTCTTCGTCGCACATGGCGACGATGCGCCCCTTCGCTGTGTCGAACTTGTTGAAGTATATCATGATCTCACCATTAACCGTATTTGTAGAAGAGTATGAATGTGGATGAATAGAGTATGGCATACCATAGGAGCCACGCTGCCCCATATACATTATTTATTATGAAGGCAAACATGCTCAGGACAAGCAGCGCCATGGAGAAAAGAACCTCAGAGAAAGAGTTTTTCAGTGTTATAAGAACCTTTGAGCCCAGAGTCCTTCGTTCACCCTTTGACCATGCGGAGGTAGGGTACGTGTTCAGGTAGGCTGCCATGGCGGCCTTCGTCCTTATGAAGGAGAGGGCAAAATTCAGCAGGAATACCATGAGCCCCTTCTTTATGGACTTGAAGTGTATCTTGGTCAATATCGCAGGCGCAAGTACAGAGATTATGAATGTGCCGATGCCGATTATCTCCATCGTAGTGGCTATGTACTGGGCACTTAGCAGTTGGGATATTGAGATATGCGCAGGCGGGACTGCTGCGAATATGACCAGGGCAGAGAGTATTGTGAACATTATCAGTATTATTGATACGTAGTTCAGCCCAAAGCCATGGGTTATATAGTCTATGGTGGAGAGCAATGACTGCTTCCTCTGCCCATCGCTGTTATTCCATATCCTCTTTAAGTAGTATAGGAGGAACTGCGTGTCCCCGTAATTGTATCTCCACTGCTGCTTTACAAGATCTGTGAACGTGTAGATTGGCTTGCCATAGGCGTACACCTTGGGCAGGTAGAGGCTCGTGTAGTTGTGCATGTCTGATTCTAGGCTAAAGAAGGTATCCTCTATTATGTACTCTGGAAAACCGCCGATATTATCCAGCGCGGACCTCCTTATCAGGCCACAGGAGCCGGCGAATATCGCAGTGTTGTTGAGGGCACGGGAAGGCTGTACGAACCTGAAGAAGAATGCGTCGAACAGATCCACGGTATCAGAAAAGAATGTTCCCTTGAAGTATCTTTTCTCTGTCTGTATGTATGACAGGCGCTCCGACTGGAAGTACGGAAGCAGGTCGGTAAGGAAGTTGGGGTCTGTAAGATATTCGTCATAATCAAACAGGGCTATGAACTCCTCTTTGGAGTGTTTGAGCATGTTGTTCAGTGCGCCAGCCTTGAATCCATCACGTACCTTGCGCTTTAGGTATACTATGCCATTGGCCTTGGCGAATTTTTTAAGGTCCCAAGAGATGGACTTCTTAGTGGAATCGTCAAGAAGGTAGAATCGTATCCTATCAGATGGATAATTCAAGTCCTTTAGCCTCAGCAAGTTCTTCTTGACTATGCTCTTATCCTCGTTGTACACGGGCATTGCCACAGCCACAGTAGGATATGCGGAAAGGGGCTTGAGCCTCTTCTTTATGCCATCGAGATACTCCCCGTAGAATGCGGACCTGTAGTATGAATATGAGATAAATATGTTGAAGAACCCCGACACTAGGGAGAGTATTATGAAAAATGAGGCTATGGCATACGTGTAGAAGTCGTGTGCGCCAAAGTATATCAAGTATAGGGAGAACATCAGCCCGGAAAGGGTTAGAAGCACGAATAAGGCGACAACGAAGAGCCTTAATGTTGACTTTGAGGATAGCGAAGGCATTTCATCAGATTTAGATGCAAATATAGCGCAGCAGGTATTTATTACTTTTATCGTTCCACCATTTAACGCTGCGCCGGGATGGCAGAATCCGGTATCGCGCCAGAACAATTGGCGAAACTCGAGATCTGGTGGCCTTCGGGCCTTCTGGGTTCAAATTAGGCCGTTGCAGATGGCAGTGCCTATGGAAATCCCAGTCCCGGCGTATCAAGTTTAGACTTCATCGCAGGTCGCGCAGAGATTTTTCATATACTGCAGGTATTTCGGAAACTGAAAAGGAGTCGGACTTCGTTATCTCATTGAGGAATATCGTTGCATAGGACCCGCTAGGTATGGAGAAGTTAAGCATGAGGGTGCTCCCTTCCGACGAATGGGATATGTCTTTTACAGGAGTGAGGAGCGTGCGGTACGAACCGCGCATGCTGAGCTCTGGCATGGATTTTATCTTGAAGCTCTCCAGAGTTATTCCAAGGTCGTCAATGCGGTCCTTCTCGTACTCTTTGAGTGTATCTGGCTTGGTCTCATAACCAGGTATGCTTCCCATTGCGAAGTCTCCGGAGGATGCCACAGCGCCTGCATCAGGGAACCCGTAGGCATTACGGCCGCACATAACATTGGAGCTTAGATCCCCATCAGCTATCCTCGCCTCGAGAGAGGCATTGAAGAGGTAAGATTGCACCGAGTGTATAAACATCATAAGTACGCCTCTGGGGAGCCTTCGCAGGGCATTTGCCGGATTGTCATATCTTGACATGTACTCTATAGCCATTCGCTCGTTCTTTAGATACCTGGGGAAGTATGCCAGGGCCTCTCCGAACGCACGTGTCTCTGCCAGCTTGTTCCTTGCGGAGATGGCGTCCTCGTTGGTCTCCAGGTTCGTATCTGTGAGGAATTCCATCAGTGCTGCATTGAAATCGCCCTTTAGTATGTGCATGCCGACGGCGAAGTTATTCAGCCTCATGCCAAAGCGCTGCCTGTCGAAGTAATTTGGCGCCATTCCACCAAGCTCCTCCAGCACGTCTTCGGCGCCCTGCGGCTTGCATTCGTGGATCTTTACAGAAAAGGAGTTCCCAATGTTGCTCCCGAGCTCGACGCCATTGGATCTCCAGGCCCCATTTATGGAGACGTCCTTTAGCCTTATCCCCAGGAGCCTCTCAGGCTCGACGCCATATATGGATGCAAGCTGCGTGGATACTGATTGTCTATCCTTAGTACCGGCATAGCCTATGGACTTCTTTCCGTGCCCTGTCAATTTTGATATCCTTATCAGTGCCCCCACAGTATCCCAGTTCCTCTTCTGTAGCACGAATGTGGTGAACTTTCCGTCAGTTATTTCTTCCTCATCAAGGTCGGATGCTGCATACTTCTGTCCAGTAACTAGTGCATGCCCATGCGAAGTTATCTCATTTACAATGAAGTCTTCTGGTGATGACTTTACCACTCCGCCGGTGCCTTTTGATTTTGATAGGGTTAACATATGTCGCCGCCTTTATGCAAATTGAGTAATTGCCAAATATCTTATTAATAGTTGGCGTGTGCGTGTGGAAGTTTGAAGGTTCGGTTTAAAAGGGTGCGAGGAGGTATAGGTATAGGGTAAGGATGCACATGGAACGTGCAGATACGCATGTGAAGCTATGGCACGGAGATATAGAGGCATCGCCGCATAAGATAGCAAGACTGGCACACCTGGTTAGATTTGCAACAAACAGGGAGGCGGATAGGGAAATACAGGCGCGCGGGCTTGCTGGTGAGAAAGGGCAGGGCTTGAAGCTATGGACCGGAAGCATAGTAATAACAGGCGGGCATGATACTGGTGGAATGTTGCCAGAAGTTGTGCAGCACGAAGGTCCATTCGGGGATGAACGGCTCATGGTCGAATTTCATGTACCAAGAAAATACCTTGGAGTGGAGGGCCTTGCCCTCGTCCTGGAGCCTGGGCACTATGCAGTCGATGGGAATGTGCTGAAAGCTTCTGCAATTTATGTTGTAGAGGGTTATCCAAGAAGGGAAGGATGGTATATGGCGGACACACTGACAGGGGTGCCGCATGGCGAGGAAGTTGACAGCGAGGCCCCTGGCGCGAGATTCCTGTCGCGGGCAGGCTATACGCATGCCCTTGCAAGCATAAACTTTATAGGCAGGATGAGCTTCCAGGCGAGCGTGAGGAACATAGTGTATGTTGGCACCTACTGGGACGAAGCGTTACAGGTCGCAGTGATACCAGATATAGCCGGCCCTGGAAAGGAGGAGGCAATTAAAATGCTGGCCAGGATTTGATGTGGGAGAAGTGGTTTGGGTCAGGTTTAATAAGCTGAACGTTCAAATCGTTTTGATCAGTGTTTTAATTGGAGGATCATGAATCTTTCGTAGAGAGCATTCTACACAAACTGATACGCAAACACATCGCTGGCACGACAATGGATTCGGCACTTGAGGCCGCCAGGGAGCTTAACAGTTCCAATATCCCATCATCAATAACCTTCCTTAGCGGGAATGTTTTAGACAAGTCCAAGGCTAGGTACAATGCAACAGCGTATTCTGAGCTAGCCAGGCGCATATCAAGATCCGGGATAAAATCCAGCATGCACGTGCGCCTTGAGCAGCTAGGCTCTGAGTTCGACGAAGAGCTTGCAGTAGGCAACGCAATGGCTGTGGCTGAATCTGCAGGAAAGTACGGGGTATTCATGTGGATAGACCCCAATAACGCAAGCGTGCACAATGCGCTTAAGCTTTCTAAGCTGGAGGGAGTCGGCCTTGCCATAAACGTGGCCAGAATAGACGAATATATAAGATCCGGGCCGAGGATAAATTTCCTGAAGATGTCATTCAAGGATTACGAGTACGACAGGAAGGAACTGCAGAGGAGAGTAGCTGAGGTCAGGAAGAGTGTGGACAACCTCGTACTTTCCTCTTTTGACAGCAGCATTATGAGATACATAGTAAGGTCCAAGCGCACTGGAAGCATAGCGTTTGAGTTAGGCTATGGCGATAGGAAGATAAAGAGGGCGTCCAAGAAAGGGGTGGATGTGAGCGTTCTCGTCCCGTTCGGAAAGGATTGGATCAGATATGCCATGAACAATGTACCCGAAGGGTACATGAGGTTCGTAGCAGGAAAATTACTCAAGGAAAGGGTGGCTTAATGGCCCATTTTAAAGCCGGATCTACATACAGCAGAAACTCCGATTCCAAGACGGTGTTCGTTACAGGAGGTGCGGGACGGGTCGGGAGATGCCTTGTGCGTTCCCTCGTGGAAAAGGGATACACAGTAAGGACGCTTTCCGAAACAAAGGACTTCATGGGCAGGATGCCTAGCGGGGTCATACCGTACGTTGGGGATATAAACGACAGAAAAATGCTTGATGAGGCATTCGATGGCGTGGACACGGTGTTCCACCTCGCTGCCATAGTGAGCGAACACAGGGCAAGCACCAGGGACATAATGCGCGTAAACGTGAAAGGCACTGCCAACGTAGTCGAAGCCAGTATCTCCAACAAAGTGCCACACATTATATTCTCCAGCTCGGTAGATGTATACGGAAAGGACAGGGAGGACGTGCTTACGGAAGAGTCTAGGCTTGCGCCTACGGACAAGTACGGGCACAGCAAAGCGCTTGCGGAGAAGGAGATAGAGAGGCACTCTGGAAAGATAAGATATACGATAATGAGGACATCGGCGATATACGGAAGCGAGTTCGCAGCATCATACTTCAAGATGTTCAGGGCAGTGAAGGAGGGCAAGGCTTACATAATCGGCAATGGCAGCAACCACCTATCGCTGGTGCACATAGACGACGTAGTCTCAGCGTACATGCTCGCCATGGAGAGCGGCACGGGTACATCAGGAATATACAATATAAGCGATGGAGTTGCATACACCCAAGAGCAGCTCCTGGACCTAATAGCAGACATGCTCAAGGTGGAGAGGCCTGCAAGGCACATAAGCCCGTTGGTAGTGAAGCTGCTGGCAAAGAGGAGAAACCTTGACAGCGATGAGCTGAGGTTCATAATGTCTAACAGGCTCGTAGACATAAGCAAGGCCAGGAGGGAGCTTGGATTCAAGCCGAAGGTAGACATAGCCAAAGGCGGTGCGGCGCTTATAGAAGAATTCCTCGCCAAGATGAAATGAATCATGATAAATGTGATCACATGCAGATGAAAGTAGGTAAGACTGAGAAGTACATATACGAGAGGCTTGAAGACAAGGGCGCACTGATGTTCATGCTGGTAGACCCTGTCGATTACAAAACGCCGGAAATGGCGATAAAGACAGCCAGGGAGGCGGCCGAAGGAGGCGCGGACCTCATCCTGGTGGGAGGTAGCATAGGGGCGCAGGGAGAGTTGCTGGATTACGTTACCAAAGGCATAAAGGATTCAGTTTCTTCACCGGTAGTCTTGTTTCCGGGAAACATAGCGACACTCACCAAATATGCCGATGCGCTATACTTCATGTCCCTCCTGAACGCAAGGACGCCTTACTGGATAACCCATGCGCAGATGCTTTCAGCACCGGTAGTGAAGCATCTTGGCGTCGAGCCCCTTCCGGTGGGATACATAGTGGTCGCCCCGGGTGGAACTGTAGGATGGGTAGGGGACGTCAACTTGGTTCCCAGGGAAAAGTCCAAGATAGCTGCGGCGCTTGCGCTCGCAGGGCAGTATCTAGGCAATAGGTTCATAGTCACCGACACGGGATCGAACCCGCAGATGCAGGGACAAGGCCCCATATCGGCAGAGATGATAGCTGCAGTGAAGGCTTCCATAGACGTGCCATATATTGTAGGTGGAGGGATAAGGACTGATGCCGATGCAAGAAAGGCCATAAAGAGCGGCGCGGACATAATCCAGATAGGCACAAGCATAGAGCAGTCATCAGCCGCCAGGAAGCAGGCAGAGCTCTTCTCAAAGGCCATACGTGAGGAAGGCTTAAAGAAAGTTGGCAAACAATAGTCGTTTTGATCCGCATGCATGAGATAACTGCGCTGGAGCTGGGAGTGGCTCTGCGCGAGCTCAAGCCGGTGCTCGAAGGCAGCTTCCTGAAGAAGTTCTACGACCTAGGGGATGGTGCTTTCAGGATGTCGTTCCATAATCAGGACGGCAACGTGGAGGTTTACTGCAAGCTGCTCGTGACCCTGAACAAGACGAGCTTCAAGGAAGAGGTTGGGGAGGCTACAAAGTTCGCAATGGCCGTCAGGAAGAGGATAGAGGACTCGAAAGTGGTAGGGGTGTACCAGCATGGGTCTGACCGCATAGCGGTGTTAGAGTTCAGCACACGCGAAGGCAAATACAGGATGCTGCTTGAGATGTTCGGTAAGGGCAATCTGGTCATACTGAACGAGTCCGGCAAGATAGAGCTATGCAGCATGCAGATAAATTACAGGGAGAGATCGGTAAGGCCTGGGTTCGACTACGTATTCCCTAAAGGAGATAGCGTCGACATCTACGGACTTGACGATAACGGAATTCTAGAGATAATGGACAAGGTATGTGCATCAAAGTCCAAGATGATTGTAGAGATATCAAGGCACATAAACATAGGGCCACTGTACCTTGACGAGATTATACGCGGCGCAGGCCTGGATCCCAAGTCTGCACTTTCGCGTGAGGATGCGGCAAGGCTTGGAGAGGCATTCCTGGCCTTCTTAAGGAGCCTGCCAGGCTGCAGGCCATTGGTGTATATGGAAGGGGGCAGCATTGTCGACTATTCATTGGTTGCGTTGTCCAAGTATTCCGGGCTTGAGAGAAAGGAGTTTGACACCCTATGCGAAGCGCTTGATGAGGCACACATAGGCGCCAGGCATGCCATGCGCGAGGATGAGGCGCCAAACAAGGAGCTTGAAGAACTGAATGCAACAATAGAAAAACAGAGAAACCTGGTTGTGCAGTTCGAAACGGAGTCGGTAAATGCTAACCTCACGGCCAGGAGCATATTCGAGAACATGAATGCGGTAAATGCGGTGATATATTACATGCAGCAGAACAAGAGAGCCACTATTGATGAGGTCAGGAAGGCATTTCCCGAGATGAGGATAGGAAAGATAAACCTTAAGGATAAAAAGATAACGCTCGAGTTGTAGAAGATGGACGTGAATATAGTGATGCTAGGCACTGCAGGTTCGTCGCCCACAAAGGAGAGGTCGATGCCCTCAATAGCGATTAAATACGAAGGCGACCTGATACTTTTTGACTGCGGGGAGAGCGCGCAGCTGCAGATGCTCAGGTACGGGGTGAACTTCTCCAAGCTCAAGGCCATATTCATAAGCCATGCGCATGGAGACCACGTGATAGGCGTGGCGGGCCTAGTTAGGACACTTGGGATGAACAGGCGCACAGAGCCTCTGAAGATATTCATACCAAAAGGGTACGAGAGCGTGATAAAGATGCTGCTCTCGTTCGACAGGGCGCTTCTGGAATATAGCATAGAGGTCATAGGCGTTGGTTCATCTGGGGTAGTGTACAAAGGCAATGGCTATTCGATAAAGTCATTCAAGCTGAAGCATAGCATACCTGCGTACGGATATGTCTTCAAAGAAGACGATAGAAGAAGGTTTATAGTGTCCAAGACCGCCAAACTCGGGATAAAAGGAGAGATGCATTCATCGATCCAGAAGAATGGGAGCCTTGTCATAGGTAAGAAGACCGTCAAACTGGAAGACGTCACGAGCCTGGTAAAGGGAAAGAAGATAGCTTATGCAGCTGATACGCGCCCTTCAAGTGATACTGTGAAGGCTGCTGGAGATGCCGACCTGCTCATACACGAGTCTTCTTACGCAGAGGAGGACGTGGAGCTTGCAAAGGAGAGAATGCACTCAACAGCATTCGAGGCGGCTACGGTGGCTAAGAAGGCTAAGGTTAAGAGGCTTGTGCTTACACATATAAGCGCAAGGTACAGCAACGTCAAGAAGCTCGAGGACGATGCCAAGAAAGCATTTAAGGAAAGCAGAGTCGCATCGGACGGAGATAATATAATTGTTTAGACCTTATGTAATTCGCTGGGGGTATCGTCTAGTGGTAGGATAGCAGATTGACATTCTGCGGGCAGGAGTTCAATTCTCCTTACCCCCATATATGAAGGCAAAATAGGTGGCAACGCAATACGGCCTGCCAGCCATAATCTCTATGGAGTAACCTAAGGATATGGCAATAGAATTGAAATTCGTAGACGCAACAGGCTTTTTATTTATACGTAGCTGTTGAGTTGACAGCGGCTTTATTCTCTCTATTGTTATGGTGCATAACACATATTTTCAGGTTAGTAAAGATTTATAAATTTATAAATCTATAAATTTATAGAGAATATGGTAAAAACTATAGCGGTATCAAATTCCACATATGACGAGTTGCTGGAGCTTAAGGAAGATCTTAATACGAAAAATATGGATGAGGCACTGGATAAGCTAATTGCTAACTATAAGAAACTTCTCAAGCAACTATCCCTAAAGAAGCTATTTGCAGTAAACGAAAAAGAAAGCAAAGTTACTGTAGAGGAATTGCTTAAGGATAGGAAGGTGTATGGATGGCCGAGAGAATTCTCCTAGATACCAGTATGCTGATAGACATATTTGATAGGAAAGGAGACAAAGGCCTGCTTGAAAGCGAGTGCTATTTGAGTGTTATAAGCATATACGAATATGTAAGATACAAAAACAATGCAGAAGAACAAAAGTTGCTGCTAGAAGGGGCCTTTGAAACAATTAATTTCTCCAATCCCATAATATTGAAGGCGTCTGAGATATTTACTAAACTCAAAAAATCCGGAAAATTAGTAAATGAAAATGATGTGTATATAGCGTCCTCGGCGATTGTGAACAGGCTTAGGTTATATACAAAGGATCATGATTTCAAAGAAATAAAAAAACTCTTTCCAGAACTACAAATTACCTTGATTTAGGTTTGGCGTGTTCCTTACCTCTGCTTTAGTTCTTCTTTATGGCAGGTACCTTTAGCTCGTCAACCTCTGCAATAGGTACCTGGGATAGGCTTGCAGAAGCTGTAGATAGCTGATTTATACATGACAGTTCAGATAGGATAGGTGCAGGTATGGATGGCTCTGGCAAATGGAAAGTGCTCAAGCATCGCAGGGTGCTCAAGTCCAAGTACCTTGATGTGTACATGGACAAGGTACGGCTTCCGGACGGGACGGTCATAGAGGATTATTCGCTTGTTAAGAAGCCGGACTACGTGGTGGTAGTGGCCACTGACAGCAAAAACAGGCTATTGGTGCTGGAAGAATACAAGCACGGATACGGAGGCTTCGACCATGTGATCCCCGGAGGGTTTATAGGGCGCGGGGAAAAGCCAGTGGATGCTGCGCGCAGGGAGCTCCTTGAGGAGACGGGGTATGGAGGGGGAAGGTTTAGGTACATGGGCAGGCTATCAGATTACTCCACAAAGGACATGCACAAGGGATATGTAGTGAGGGCTGATGGAATAAGGAAGATAGGTAAGACAAGCCATGAGGAGACGGAGACCATACGCAGCATTGGGCTCCTGGGCCTTGAGGAGGTGCGTAAGCAGATAGCTGGAGGCAAATGGCATACGACGTCATGCCTTGCCGCGCTTCTTATTGCAGGAATTTTCAAGTGAGGGGATTCAGCAGGAATATTGGCAAGTGGCTACTGAAGTCATGTTTGCATGCATGCCCAGCGCCATGTCACCAGATCTCTGTGAAAATATGGTATAATTGCCTGGAGGCGGCGCAGTGAAGTTTAGCGTTGCATTCTCCCCTGGGAGTATCATCTCGGGAAGGCTTACGTTGAATCCGGGGCCTATTATTTCAAGTCCGTGGGGCACTATTCCGTTGTTTGTTATAAAGAGAGTAACATTGGATCCGTATGCGACAGTTATGTTTGATGGAGTTATGGCGTGGTCTGGCCTTGTGCCGTTCATGTCGGTCTCATAGATAAAGATAAGGTCATGCCTTTGCGAAGGCAATGAATTTACAGTGGCATTGCTCTGGCCTGCGGCTGCCGTGGCTGCCTGCTCCTCCAGATTCGGAGCCGATGGAAGGTGTGCCTGAGGAAGCCCATGAGGGAGAAGCGTGTACGTAGCGTAGATCAGTAGTGATATGACCACTACGGCTGCTATGAATAGTATCGGATTTACCAAGCCAATCGACCGCAAGATAGCTATTGCAATGCTAAGATTTAAGCTTTCCTGCACAATTAGTGAGCATGCTTCAGCTCGATGCGATTGTCCTTGAGATAATAGCAGTCATAATAGGCTTTGGCATCGCTGCTGAATTCGTGGCAAAGGGCATAGAGAAGCTCGAGCCCCTCATAGGCCAGGGAATGGCCGGTGGGGTCGTACTCGGGCTTGCCGGAGCCCTGCCGGAAACCATGTTCGTGGTGATAGCCACACTGAAAGGGTCGTACAGCGTAGCCATAGGGTCCGCGATAGGCGGCAATCTCATACTATTCACGCTTGGGATGGGAGCGATAGGCATAGCATACACGCTGAAGTGGAAGAAGCCCATAGCCATGAAGGAGGACTACAAGATCGAGATTCGATTTTTACTGTTCTCCACGCTCCTGCTTCTCTTCCTCCTGCTATACGGGACACTTAACATAATGTCAGGATCAGTGCTGCTACTTGTATATTTTGGATACCTGGTGTACAGATACACAAGGGCCAAGGATGCGATAAAGGTGCATGCGTCTAGTGCCAAGGGAAGGAAGGAGCTGATGAAGGGCCTTGCATACCTTGCGCTAGGTACCCTAATAGCCCTGGGCATATCAGATACATTCGTAGTGCTGATATCCGAGGTATCTTCGCTTCTTGGGATATCTGCATTATGGCTGGCCTTGGTGGTCTCCCCGATTGCAGCAGATATGGACGAGAACATAAGCGGCTATAGGATAGCGACAAAGAATGCCGCAGGCGGATCGACCGCCATAGTGAGCTTCATAGGGAGCAAGCTCCAGAACAATACGATGCTCATAGGCCTCATAGGCATACTTGCATCAGCACCGGTAGGTCTTGGCGGGGCTGAGTTCGAGTTCATAATGGTCATTGCAGTAAACCTGATCGCAATGGGCATGATACTGCGAGGAAGAATAACGTATAAGGAGAGCTTCCTTCTGGTCGGCGCCTACGTAGTGATAATAACTGCCTCGCTGCTGAGATGACTTGTTTGCTAGAGCTTGCTGAGCCTTGCCTTTATCTCATCAGTTGAAAGCTTTGTTGTCAGAAGAGGTATCTTCTCTATCTGTGATATCTTGATCGCAAGCTTGTCCAGGTTGTCCACGTTCTGTATCACCACTATCCTAGGCTTTATAGGTGCGACGCGTATGACGACCATGGGCGATCTGCCAGTGCTAACCTGGTCGAAGACGAATGCCCTCTCATTGGTGGTGCCGAAAAGCTTGGGATACTCGCTAGGGGATATTTCCAGTATTACACGCAGGCTGTCAAGAAGGGTGTAGCCGAATATCTTCATAGTGTCCAGATAATTCGGGTTTGATACTATCTTGGCCTCGATTATCCTTGCGAAGTCGGTGCCGCTTATTGGCGCTGAGAAGTCGTGGACCATGAAGAAAGGGGTGTTCTCCTGGGGCAGGTTGTACTTTTCAAGGTTCCGCCTGACCTCTCCGCCCTTCTGTTCATCCAGGAGGAAGAGCGCGGCAACAAAGCGCTTTATTATGCCCACTCCCGGGCTTGCGCGCCTGTTTCCCTCATAATCGCTTATCGTTGAAGTGGATATCTTGAGATGCTTGGCAAGCTCTACCTGTGATATTCCGAAGAGCTCCCTCCATTTCTTCATCGTGCTTCCGGGGCTGTCGGACAGGGTTATCTCGCCTGCTATTCGTTCCTGCAGTGTGTCCATGCATATAGCTTGCCGATAAGGTTTATAATTTGTGGCGTAAAACCCACACCCTTTAGGGTGGGAGGATGTCACAAGATTGCAGGCATTCTATTTCCCTTTGCCGTGCTTCTTTCTGGCTCCCTTTCTGGCTTTGCGTGCGCCATTATCGTACGAGGCGTACAGGGCATCGACATCGGCCTCACTCACCTGCTTGGGCTCCCTGCGCGCAAGCAAAGAATAGCCTATCATGCCTATTCCGGCAAGGAACAGCAACGCTGCAAGTATGCCGTATGCGCCTGAAGAGAACAGGGTGCTGGTAGTGGATAGCTGGGGCTTCTGTATTATGGAATAGTAAACAAGAGTGTTCTGGCTGCCGAAGTTCTGGAATACATTGTAGTATGTGCCGTTAGGGAATATTGACGTGCCATTGTAGAAGTAGCTGCCCTTAGGCAGCCTTCCCAAGGAGCTGGGGAATATTCCAGAGGAGTTGGAGTAAATGATCTCGTAAGCACCCATGCCATTGTAGGCATAAGCCGCTGTTAGGAGCCCGGTGGAGTTTAGCATGCTTGACACTCCTGAAAAGGCCTGGCTGTCAAGGAGATAGTAGGTAAGGTTACTGGTGTTGGCATAATAGAAAGTGCCCACGGCAGTGCCGTTTGATACCTGGAAAGGCATCGCTGCTGAAGCGTGTGGCCCCACCACAACAGACTGGAGCGCGCTGTTTGACACGCTGCCCTCAAACTGGAGCGAACTCTCATACACTAGCATTACTGAGAATACCAGAAGGATTATGCCGATTATCGTAAGCTGCTTCATGTGCTCCACCAATATTGATGTATATTGGTCAGTCATGCATAAATTTATATAGTGGGGTGGAATAGAGATAGTGGTGGGATTTTGGGAGAGCCTCTTGAATTTGTTAAGACGGGTATAGGGGGATTGGATGCGATGCTTTTCGGAGGCATACCCAAGGAGAACCAGGTAATCCTATCTGGAGGCCCTGGCGCGGGGAAGACGCTTCTGGCTTTTGAATTCCTTTACAGGAATGCGAAGGAGGGAAATCCGGGCATATTCTTCACTTTCGAGGAGGACCCGAAGAAGATAATACACAATGCGAAGAGCGCGTTCGGAAATTTTGACGATATAGACGAGCTGATAGCCGAAGGCAAGCTTGTGATCAACGGAAGGGATATGACCGAGGGCATAATGGACAAGTTCGATGACGCAAGCTATGAGTTCGGAAGGATAATAACGGATATAGAAAGGCAGATAGTCGCAAAGAAGGCGACAAGGGCCGTGCTAGATTCATCGTCTGCCCTTGAGCTGCTCATAAAGGATCCCATGGTGTATAGGAAGTCGATGTGGTCCCTTGTGGCGAACTTCAGGAGGCTTGGGGTGACAACCATACTCACATCTGAGCTGCAGAGCCCTGATAGGTCCAAGCTGGTGTTCAAGCCAGAACACTTCATATTCGATGGCATGATGGTCATGTATCTCAGCGGGGAGGAAGCGAAAAGGGTAAGCGCACTTGAGATAGTCAAGATGAGGGGGTACAAGCACAGCTTCACCACCGCGCCATACGAGATAACCCCCGACGGGTTTAACGTGCTATCGGTAGAGAACATAGGCGACTGACCCATATATCATTATATATTTAGACAGCCACATATCTTCAGGTAGATCTTTTGGCTGCAGCGGAAAACAGGATACAAGGCAACCTGAAGAACGAAAGGATGAGGCTTTACATTGCAATAACAGTGATACTCGTAGCCATAGCCATTGTATCTACCGTTTGGACTGGGCTTTACAAGCCAGGTACGTGCAGCAGCATATTCCCAAGCCAGAATTACAACTGCATAAGCCAGGTGGCTTATACCACTTCAAACCTCTCGATGTGCAGCACTCTGCCGGCGCAATACTCCAGCCAGTGCTATATTGCAATAGCCGAGAATACAAAGAATGATACGGCGTGTGGGCTTGCTTTGGACAGGAATGTATCTGAAGAGTGCGTCTCGTTCATCGCCAATGCCACGGCGAATCCGGGACTGTGCGCAGGGCTCAGCCCGTCGGTGATGCAGAGCTGCATAGACCGCATAGAGGTAGGCACGGGCATTGCAAATGCATGCTATACCATCCCCAACAGCACGGGGAAGCTGTCATGCGTGTCGGCGGTGTATCTGGCACAGGCAGTAATACACAAGGACAAGAACTACTGCGCAAGGATGCCGAGCAACAACGATACCAACATAACGCTATCCGCATTCAGCATGCTGGGATTCTCCCCTGGAGCAGCATATAGCGGAGTAGGGCAGGTGTTAAGCATCGCCTCGATAGCAAACATCACGTTCGGGGCCAGGGACGGATGCTACGCATCCCTGGCATACATATCTTCAAACTCAAGCTACTGCGGTTTTGCATCAAACTCCACCAGGCCGCTATGCAACCTGGCGGCAAGCCACTTCAGCTCGGTCTCGTACAATGCAACAGCAGGGCTGAACTTGACAGAATTTATGAACCTGTGCCAGCAGCAGGCGGACCCTGCGCTCTGCAACAGCACCATATACTACTTCAAGGCAGTATCGGCGAGGAACACAAGCGCATGCACAGTGCTGCCTGTGCCCTACTCGTACCAATGCTATTACACGCTAGCACAGATATACAATAGCACCAGCTATTGCGGATACATAGCCAATACTACCCTGAACAGCCAGTGCGTGGTGGCAGTGGGAAGGGGTTACATAGCCAATATCACCGGAGCGGGTTGAGAACATCGGATGGAAGGGATAATATCTTGCATAAGGCACAGGGAACGCGGTGGAATATTTGTTGTTTCCGGGATTGAAGGAGGCTTCAAGTCCGTGGAATTCAGGAGCAATAGATCTTTTTCTGTTGGAGACAGCGTAAGGCTTGATGGCATTGCGGAATTGGAACCGGCCTCTGGCACTGACCTTGCAAAATCTGTTGAAGAGGCCCTTGGAAAGAAGATATCTTCGATAATGCGGGCCGAAGTGTACCGCAAAGGGGTGGAACCGCTGGATAGCATAACAGGGAGGCTGTGGGGCAGGCTTGAATCGGCCGCACGCCTTTTCCTAAGGAAACTGCTTCTAGGAGTGCCAATAGTGATAAGGTTCCATAACGATGCCGACGGCTCTGGAGGAGCATACTCCCTTTACCTCTCAATCAAGGAGCTTGGCGAGAGGATAGGCTTTGCGCCAAACACAATGTGGATGATGAACAGGGGGGTTGCATACTCGTCTGCGGAGGCGGAGAACGACATGCTTGCAACAAACGGCTACAGCGCCATAGAGAAGCCTCTTCTGGTCATAATAGATTTCGGCACTGCGGCAGAGAGCAATTCTGGCATCTCGTCAGCGAAGGGCAAGTTTGATATCATATGGCTTGACCACCACCCAATGACTGAAGGATTCCGCGGCACTGAGCTTGAGCATTACATAAACCCGTGGAACTTTGGCGGAGACTCAAGCTACACTGCAGGCTTCCTTGCAAGCGCATTCTCCAAGACGTTCTCGGCAGTAGATACGGAGGAGTATGAGAACGCATCGTTCATAGGCGACTATAGCACCTACGCAGACACTGGGGCAAGGGGGAATGAAGCCTCAATCATATTCGATCTGGTAACCAGCGATGTAGGGATGGCATTGGGTGGCGGAAGGATGAACGTGACCCCCCAGGAGTTCGAGGCCATATTCGCTAATGAGAAGAAAAGGTCTGAACTTCTGAGATATGCCAATATGCGCCTTGGAGAGGTCCTGGATGCGGGAATAGAGTCCCTGAGACGCTACAAAGGCAGGGACTTTGAGATCTTCATGCTCGACTTCGAGGATGTGAGGTCTGATGAATCCAAATACCCGCTGCCGGGAAGGTTCTCATCGAAGCTGCTGGACAGGATAGTTGCCTCTGGACACGGAAGGGTTATGGTGATAGTTCACGTAGGCGCATATCTCCTGATGAGGCTCGACAAGGAGCTGTGCAAGGATATGAGCCTGCTGGACATAATAGCAGAAGTGAAAGAAAGGTATGGCGAAGGCATCGAAGGCGGTGGTGGCCATAGATGTGCAGGCACCATTAAGCTAAGGGACAAGAGAAACAAGAGAGGCGTGATAAACAGCATCCTCGGCTCCCTGAAGTGAGCCCTTCAGGCACCGTGGAACCAGAAGCCCTTATCCTTTTCCTTCTTGCCGCCCTTGTTGCCAAGAAGCCTGTCCATCATCGAGGCCTTCTTGGGCTTTGGCGTATAATTGTACTCAGCCGCGAGTTCTGGGTGCTGCTCCAGGTACTCGTCCTGCCAGTTCTTGAATTTTTCAACCTTTTCAGACTTAGCTTTGGCGCTATTACGCTCCCATTCAGGCTTCATGCGTTTCCACTCTTCAAGGCTGTATCCATAAGGCGCATGCTCCCTTATGCTCTCGGGCTCGAACTGGTACTTGTATATCTCTTCGATATAGTCGACGTCCCTTGAGGTTATATTGCCCTTGTCTACAGAGACGCCTTCCTTTGAAAGGAACGCTATGAGCTCCTCAAGGCTTATCTTCTCCTTCCTGTTCTTGGAGTCCTCAGGATTGTAGGTTATTATTATGGTTCCCCTTATGAACTCGACCTTGGCCTTGAGCACAGAGTCAAGCAGAAGAAGCCTGTACTGGAGCCTTGCAGAGTGCTCTATGTCACGCAGCTGCTCCTTGCTCACGCCCGTTATCTTTATCTCCCTAACTGTCCTGTAAGGCACGCGGTAAGACTTGCCGTTGTATACCACATGATCGTCATACCCGCTGTCATCTTCCTCCTTCAGGTCCTTCACGAATCCGCTCTCCTCAGGAGAGGTTTGTCGTCTGTCCATTTGAGTTACCTTATTGCAACATTATTTGGCATGCAGGACATATAAATAAGTGCACAGAACATGCGTCTGTGCACCTAGAACGTTTAGCAGTTGCCACAGCCGCATCCGCCATGCTTCTCAGACTGGCCAGAAGAGCCGCATCCGCAGCCTCCCGAGTTGCCGCATGCGCATGAATCCTCTTCAGGAGTCTTCATGACGTGCTTTGGAGCCTCTGCGGCAGCAGCCACTACCTTCTGTACCTGAGGCTGCTGTGCATATACCGGATTTATCGGCCTTCCCCTTGACCTGGCCATAGCCTGGGCTTCTGCCAGGTTTACAGGGAGAGTGAAGTAGTTTATCATGTTGCCGTAGGACTTCTTGTACATGTCCGTGGCCTCTATCTCCTTGACATTCCTGACATACTTGTCCTCACCATATGACCAGTCGTTGTGCATGTTCTTCCATTCCTTTGAAGGTATGGCGTACTGCCTCTGTATCTTATCCCTGTAGACTTCTGGGAAGACATTGAATGTGCAGAACGGAAGCACACGGCCGTCTGGCATTGAGTAGTGGATATCGCACTTCTCAACTCTTTTAATGTCGTATGTATACTCGTCCTGGAAGTGCATCATTCCCAGGAAGAGGGACTTGAGCTGGAACTTGCCCATTGTGGCGAAGTCGTGCTTGAGAACTACAGAAGTTATCAGCTTGGTGAAGTTTACGGACTTCGGCTGCTTCTCATTGTCAACGTACCTGCGTATTCCGGTGAGGGCCCTGAGGGCTATGAGCCTCCTCTGCAGCTTTGACTTGCCATCCATCTCGCTTATCGCGTTCTGGAGGTGCTCCATCAGTCCGGAAACGTCAACGAAGCGGGTTATTGGCACCACCTTGCCGTCAGGGTCTAGGAAGACGTATGTGCCTGCTCCGCAAGCGAAGTGTATGGACATGTCGTACTTGTACTCCCCGGTAAGGGCCTCTATGAACTTGTTTATTCCACCAACATAAGGCACTGAGAACCAGTCCTCCTTGGCCACAACTCCGCCGGTCTGCTGCTCTATGAGCTTTATTGCGCCTGGTATGGATATGCGCTGCTTCTCCCTGAGCCTTGAAGGCATCCTGCCTACAAGAGAAACAGGTTGGAAGTTGACCGCCTTGATGACATCGGTGTTGTTAAGTGCGAAATTGACTATGTCTCCTAGTTCGTGGTCGTTTATCGTCCTTATGACAGTAGGAACGAGAACTATTCCAAGATTAGCCTTCCTGCACGCATCGAGCGTTGCAGGCACTTCCCAGTGGTTCTTTGGGTTTGACCTCTTGGATACGCCGTCGAAGCTCATGTATAGGCAGCTCACTCCGGCATGCCTGAGCTTCATGGCGAGCTTTGGATTTGCGCCAAGGTTTATTCCAGTTGTATTGAGCTGTATCTGGTCGAAGCCCTGCTTCTTTGCCATGGCCACTATGTCAACAAGATCAGAGCGCATGGTAGGCTCTCCTCCAGTTATCTGGAGCGCGTTGGCAGCTATTGGCTTCTGGGTCCTCAGAACGCTGAATATATGGTCTATCTCATCGCGGGTAGGCTCGTATATTGCCTCACCCTCCTTTGCGTAGAAGAAGCAGTACCAGCATGAGAGGTGGCACCTGTTCGTTATTACGACATTGGCAAGACCTGTGTGTGACTTGTGCCTTTCACAGATACCGCAGTCGAACGGGCAGTTCTCCCCCTTGTTTATATAGTTAGGGTTATCGAATCCCCTCCCGTAATAATTGTAATTCTTCATCTTTATGTACATGTCATAGTCTTCCCAGTACTTCTCCACAGTCCAGCCATGGTCTTCGCAGTGCTTCCTTATCATGACGTTGTCTCCGTCCTTGTATATGGTCCCATCGACTATGAGCTTGCATTCCGGACACACTGTCTTGGTCTTTTCAAGAACAGGCATCTTCTCCATTTCTTCTATCGCCCTGTGATACGGGGCAAGTAAAGGATTCGCTGAATAATCTTCTGTCTTTGCACTTGTTACAATAGTCACTGCATTATTGTTGGTTTCATTTCCCACATTATACACCCTAATCGATGACCAGTATAACTCTGTTCTAAAACATATATAAAGGTTGGCAGAACACGGCATTTACCTGGTTTAATGCAAATGCGATTGTGCGCAGAGCGGATACGGCGGTGGTCAGGCCACATGCAACTTGTCAACTATTGCAAGGTAGCTGTCACCGAACATGCCGCGATCTCCTGAGATGAGAGAGCCAAGTTCGTTACGGCTGAACCTTCTGAAGCTTTCTGCCTCGTTGCCCAGGTGCATGTCCCCGCTGCATGAGATCTTGTACACGCAGAATAGGTGGTTCTCATGCCGGTTCAGCACAAACCTATTGAACACGAACCTGCCGATAAGCTTATGATCCGTGAACCCTGTCCCTATCTCTTCTGATGCCTCGCGGCGCAGGGCATCTAGTTCGGATTCGCCTGAGCGCACGTGACCGCCTACAGCTGAAACATACTTCCCATAGTCCTGCTTATGGCTGGCAGGCATTATGAGCACGACATTGCCAGACCCGTCAATGACCTCGCCTATCACAGTCTTATGCAGCAGACCCTTGGCGTGGGCTTCCCCTTTGGTGACCTTATATAGTATATTGCCTTCAGGACCCACTATGTCTACCATTTCTTCAGGATAGACTTCCACGGCACTACCTTCGCCTGTCCTGCCACCTGCGCCCACCACCATGGCCTTGGCGGGGCCTGTCCCAGCGCTTCTGCCCCTGCCTGAAGTGCTGCTCTCCTCCCCTGCGTTCATGCTGCATTGGCGCTGGACCCTGCCTCTTGGGCTTCTTTGCCTGCAAGGCTATCGCCTTGTCCAGCTGCTCCTTAAGCTTATCAGCTATGAAATTCTTTGAGATGCCGTCTGCCCTGGCGGCTATTGACAGCTTTGTGGCGTATATCCTTGCGAGCCTGCCCCTCTCGAACCTGCCTGCAGTGTTTATCTGCGGAAGCTTGAAGAGCACCCCATACTTAGGGGGCCTTGAACCGAACTTGAGGTGCTTGAAGAGCGCCTTTTCGGCTCCTAGCAGCTGTATGGTGCCGGCAGGCATTATTGAGAGCTTTGCCAGCGAACCTGCCTTGGCTAGCAGCTCTGCAGCTATCTTGTAATCTATAAGATAAGTTATGTTAGGCATGAGGGCCTTGGTTGACTTCTCGATGTACTTGTCAAGCCTCTCCATCCTATTGGATATATCAAGCTCCAGTTCGGCTAGATCCTTCATGGCGTCATATTCCTCTGGAGATGGCTCCTGGCCCATGCTCGCCTCTATCTGCCTCATCACAGTGTCCGATCCGGTGCCGAGTATCTCGGCGAGCCTCTCCTTGCTTGCAGCCTTCTTGTCCAGGCCAAATTCGGCAACGAACTTGGCATAAGTGAGCTGGTTTGACAGCCTGAGTTCCGGGAAGTGTATGCCGTACCATTCCTCAAGCTTCTCGTGCACTAGGTTGCGCATCTTGTCAAGCTCATTGTAAGAGACTATGGCCTGCGCTATGGCATGCTCACCGCTGGAGTACGCACTTGTGACGCTCTCCTTTGCAAGGTTTAGAAGCCTCGCGCGCTTCGCTTCAGGACTCTCCTTCATCAGATCACACTAAGGGTATTGCATACAAGTAAGTATATAATACTGTAATTACAGCAGGCCAGGCTTCAGCCCGAGCTTTGGCAATTATGTGCCATCGCATAAACTAGGCTTTGGCTTTGGGAATAGGAACCTTTAAATAGGACCAGAGATAACTTTTAATTTTCAGGAAATGAAGCAATAGTGGCGCGTGTTTTTTAGGCACGCGCCGTTTGGGATTGGGTATGTTGGGTCTGTTTTTTAGAAAAACAGCGTGATTCGTAACCTGAGGTTACACTATATGTAGTGCCGTACCTTCTATATATATTTGATTTTGTTATTATAGCCATTTTATTAGCATATAAATTAATTTTTTGCAATAATTTTCATTTTTATTTTAGTTTTAGGGTCTAATTTTATCCCATATATGGGATATGTGCCATTTTTGCGAGGTCTAAAGGAAAAGGTATATACAATACAAAAGTCTTTTATATCATACCAGTTTTAATATACCATATATGAAAGAATTGCCTCCCAAGATATCAGAAGCATTGGAGAAAATCCGAGGAGTGCGCAGCCATTACGTTGACATAAAGGTAATCAACGGGAGAAGCTACGTTTATGAGTCTACGAGCGTATGGGACAAGAAGCTCAAGAGCATAAAGAAGATCACGAAATATATAGGCCGCATAACCGATGCCGGGGAGTTTATACCAGCTGTGCCCAGGAATCCGGAGCTTTCAGCTGCCAGAATTGCATTTCGCAGGGAGACGCCATCCGAAAAGCGAGGCATGGCCCCTGCATCCGTTGAAGTGGGCAATAGGATCGGGCATTACGACGTGCAAATACTCAAAGAACTCAGCAACAACGGCCGCATAACATTGCCAGAGCTTGGAAATAGGGTTGGATTGAGCACAAGCGGGATAGAATGGCAGAGAAACGGGATCGAGAGGAGGTATGGCATTAGATACCTGGCTGAGATAGATCTGGACAGGCTAGGATATCTCACGTACATAATCATGATCAAATTCTCTGGGAAGACGCCGGATGTGGACCAGATGAGGAAAGTTCTGGACCTGGAGAAGCCAGTGCAGCTCGCGATGCTGACCAAAGGCAATTTTGACCTGCTGCTTTACGTAGTTCTGCCAAAGGAAGGGGACACGATGATGAGCTTTTACAATATGCGCAGCAGGATGTTTCCGGATTATGACCTTCAGCTTTATGTTGCGCCTTTCTACCAGTCTTACTCTTTTGTCCCCCTCAGAAACTCATTCTTTGATATGCTGTCTGAGAAGCTATGGACTAGAAGCAAGTCCGAGCCCAGGCCGCAAGGAAACTACCTTCGCAATAGGGAGTACGCGCTTCTAAAGGAGCTTAATAGTGACGGATCCATGGATTTCAGCAAGATAGATAGGAAATACAATTTGGCAGAGGGTAGCGCAAGATACACATACCACAAATTGCTAAACGCTGGAGTCATAAGGAGGATAACAATAACAATGGAGAGAGTGCACATCAAATACGTCTCTGTGATAATACTCGAAAAAATAAACCACATGAAATATCTGAAGGACAGGAACGTGGTCCTGAGGAACATAATAGAAGACAGCGATGACAGCATCATGAACCGGTACGCACTTGAAGGGGACATAAAGCTCCCTGAAGGAGTCCTGTTCGTGCTGCCGGTGCTGAAGGAGGGGGATTTTGAAGGAGTAAATGCAGTTCTCAGCAAAGTCAACGGAATGAGCGTTTCGAGCCTGATAGCAACGAACGTGCTGGTAGGAACCCTATGCTACAGGAAACTGGATGGGAAGAACACGCTGCAGTACAGGATACTTAACGAGCACGCCCCGGATGATAGATCGATGACGAAGCAGGATGCAGGGCTTTGGCTGGAATGACAACGGGGCTACGGCCAATAGTCGCTGCGTGGCGTGATGGCAATACGAAGCCACAATAAGAATTTTAAGCCCGTGAGATGCCATATACAGCATGGAAATGTCCGACGAGGAACTTGGCGCCCTGGACCAGAAGGTCAGCAGCAAGATCAGGAAGGACTCTAAAATATCCAAGCACATAATAACCATAGGCAAGAAGGACCTTCTTTTTTATCAGCAGACTGTGAGGCAGTTTGTGTCAATAATCCAGAAGGTAGCGAGGCTGTACAGGCAGAAGATATCATCCGGTGAATTAGACGCTGACATAGTAAGGCTGCTTGAGAGAAATGTGCCGGAGGACATGCTGCCATACGTAAGGAAGAGGCATCCATTCCTGAATTTTTCAAGGCTTGACTTCCAAGGAAGGTACATAGTAGAATACAACCTCGGATCGGCATTCTTCATATTGACATCCGTTGTGGAGAGGTCGATGGGCGAACTTGGAATTGGAGAGAGGCATGGGCTTCTCCCAAGTGCACAGCGCTCGGATGGCGGTGGGGCGCTGTTATGGGAAAAGGTGTTCGCCCCGCTGGTCGGCAGTGCCAAGCATAGGAGCATAGCCATACTTGATAGGATAGGCAGCAATTACTCCACAAATATATTCGGGGACCTGGAAGCGTTGGCCAGGTTCATATCGTCAAATTCGGATGTGAAGGTTGTATTCCCATGCTCCGACAAGGAGCTTGCATACGAAAACGGGGTTTTGGTGCACAAGAAATCTGGAGTGGAGATAGGCGCAGTGCATATTGCGGCAAGCGAAGGGCCAAATTTTGAGAGGTGGAAAGCGCTTGCAGGGGGCCCTATATTCGAGGCATACCTGGAAGGCAACGTTGAACTGTGGCCGCCCCTTGCCAATTCCATAATGACGTCCAAATTCATACTCGCCTATCTCTCGGATGCGCGGTGGGATGAGACATTACAGATATCGCAAGGCGAAAGGACGTTTCTTAATGAAGTGCTGCCCTGGGCCAGGATCTTGACCCCTTCTGAGGCGCAGACTGCAAAGTGGATGATAAGGAATGGGCTTAAAGTCGCAGTTAAGATAGGGCATGGCAGCGGCGGTAGAGAAGTCTATATACTGGACAAGTACACCAAGGGCTATGCGAATATACTTAGCAGGTTGGCAAAGGAAGGCAATTACATGTGCATGAACTACGCGCCTGCAGACGAAGTCAAGGGCGGGCTCGTAAGCACAATGGATGCCCTGGTGTTCATCAGAACGCCTGAAGAGATCGTTTCGCCTAAGAACATAATGCTGTTCTCCAGGGTGTACAAGGGGGAGAAGGCAAATATGGTAGGAGAAGGTGCAGGGATATCCCCAGTAATGGTTCCAAAGGAGTAGCCCGGCATGGCGGATATGAATTTCCAGCCCGAAAATTGCAATTTTAAGCCGATAGTAATTAATATCAGGTCAGGCACTTATAGTCTGCGTTGATTGGATGACTGTGCAGAAGCAGAAGCCACCCACATTACTAGGGATAGAGCCTAGCGCGGGTGCTTCAGGCGTGCAAGCCATAGGAGGGCTGCAACGGGGGGCACAGCGTTCTGCGCTCTGGTGCGTGGCAGTGAAAAGCATAGGTGAGATACGCCTGGCACGCGAGGTACTGGAAACCGCAAGCCCCCTGCTATATGAGAAGCTCGGGCCGGAATGGATGAGCGAATGGGGACCGCTAATCAGGACTGCCCCACAGTTTGAGGCAAGGCATGTAATCATAGACGCCATTCTAAACCAGCTTAAAATCACCCAAGTACTCGAAATCGGCGCAGGGCTATCCCCTCGCAGCCTTTATATGTCTAGAGAGGGTGTGGCATACTCAGACCTTGACCTCCCCTTTGTAGCTGCCCTTAAAGAGGAAGTAGCGGAAAGGATTGGCTCAGCTCCTTCAAGTACATTGACGATAAATATGGGGTCTGCAGATAACAGCACGTATATGGCTAAGGCAGTGGGGCAATTTACCAGAAGGAGGCGCATTGCGGTAGTAATGGAAGGAGTGCTGCGTTATCATAGCATAGATAAGAAGATAGAGATATTGAGCAACATAGCAGAGATCCTTAGCCAATTCAAGCCTGGCAGCGTATTGATAACACCTGACAGGAATGCCATAGAAGCGTTGATGCATGAAGACCGAATTAGCGGAAGCCCGGGGCTACTTGATAGGAATACGGGCTCCAAGCTTGCTGTAAATATGTTCAGGACCTTTGAGGACGCGGAGAGGCTTTACCTTGACCAGGGATTTGAGATAAGTGAGAGACACCCATTCGGATCGGTTGCAGGTTTGATCTCCCCGATAAGGCTTCGCAATGCGGGGATCGAACTCACGGATCAGCAGGTGGCAGATATGCTCGGGCCGTACCAAGTGCTCCTTATGAGATTGAAAAGGCAGTAGAAGACGCGATTTGGGGCTAGATCATTTTTTCATAGTATATGCGCTCTGTGGTATCATATATCCTCTCGCGCCTTAGCTCCCTGTAAGAATTCTTGAGGTACATTGCCTGCGCTGCCGTCTGTTTTATTGTAGTGTCCAGCACTATGCGCGTGCATCCTAGCCCGCGCGCAGTCCTCTCCAGCAGGCTTAGCATCGACTGCCCTATGCCCTTACGCTGGAAGTCTGGATGCACCCTTATCCGCTTTACTTCAGCCGTGCCTTCGGATATGACTCTGACAGCGCCAGTGGCAACTATCCTGCCATCCACTTCGCCAACGAAGAACCTGCCGGCCCGGAGGTACTGCGCCGCGATGTCATTGAGGTCATCGTAGTAGCCGTTCACGTTCCACAGGAATGCATCGGTATTCTCCAAGGATACCCGGTTTAGCTCTATTATGGCCATTTTGTCAGATTCCCGGTAGTCACGTATAGAAAAGCCGCTGACAAAAACCATAGCATTTACCTTTTAGGGTTTTTACCGCACACAACATATATATTCTGTCAGGAATCATGTCAGGCGCAGGGAAAATTATGGAAAAGCTTTTAATAGCAGTTACGGCCATTACATCTACAACATCCTGGTTTTGCCATGAATATGGAAGACATTACATCACTTGCCAAGAGGAGGGGTCTGTTCTGGCCCACCGCAGACATATACGGAGGCATTGCAGGGTATTATGACTACGGGCACGTAGGGGCGCTGCTTAAGAGGAGGCTTGAAAGCGCGTGGATATCATTTTTCATAGACTCAGGAGACAACTACTACCTGCTTGACGCGTCAACAATACTTCCTGAGAAGCCGCTCGTTGCATCAGGACATGCTGCTCTTTTCAATGACATACTCGTCTCATGCGCGAGGTGCAAAACATATTACCGTGCGGATGTGCTTATCGCAGATTCTGGAATAAAGGTGTCTGAAGGAGCTGGACCGGAAGAGATAGACCAGGTAGTGGAAGACAATAAGATAGCATGCCCGAAGGATGGGGGCAAGCTAGGCAAGTCAAGGCCATTCAACATGATGTTTGATGTGTACCTTGGACCGGACAGGTCTGAGAAAGGGTATTTGCGCCCTGAGACAGCGCAGTCAGTGTACCTGAACTTCTTCAGGGAGTTCAATGTCCTTAGGAAGTCGATGCCGGTGGGTCTTGCTCTTATTGGAAAGGCTTACAGGAATGAGATATCCCCAAGGCAGGGGCTCTATAGGCTCAGGGAGCTCACCCAGGCTGAGCTGCAGATATTCTTCAACCCCGAATCCTTCCCGGTTGACATAGGAAAGTTCGAGGAGCGAGAGCTCACGGTATTTTTCTACGGGGCGGAAAAGAGCGAGAGGATAAAGGTAAGGGACGTTATAGGGAAGCATGGCATACCCGAGTTCTACGCCTACCACATGGCGCTTATAGACATATTCTACACCGAGGTCCTTGGCGTTCCTGCATCAAGCTTCAGGTTCTTCGAGAAGGGCGGGGACAGCAAGGCGTTCTACAACAAGGTGCACATGGACCTGGAGGTATATGTGGACAGCTGGGGCGGATTCAAGGAGGTTGGCGGCCTGCACTACAGGACAGACTATGACCTGAAGTCGCATTCGAAGGGTTCGAACAAGGACTTCTCCGTTCTCGTAGACGGCAAGAGATTCGTTCCCCACGTGCTGGAGCTAAGCTTCGGCATAGACAGGAACGTGTGGATGCTTTCAGACACCATGTTCGCCAAGATAGAAGACAGGTCGGTGATGAAGCTCCCCAACTATCTTGCGCCGTTTGCAGCAGGCATATTCCCGCTGCAGCATGAGGATTCTATAGAGAAAGTGGCAACAGCACTGCACAAAAAGCTCAAGACAAAGTTCAGGATGGAGTATGACGATGCAGGGTCCATAGGCAGGAGGTATGCCAGGATGGACGAGATAGGGACGCCGTTCTGCATAACTGTCGATTACGAGACCGTTGACACAGGATCCCCAAACCACAATACGGTAACTGTAAGATACAGGGATGAGAAGAAGCAGGAGAGGGTAAAGATAGACGATATAGCAGCTTTCCTTGAGAAGAACACAAGGCTTGACGTGCAGGATTTTATTGGATGATGTGATGGTTGAGCATAAACTGGGGCTCATGATTGGCGACCTGAAGGACAATGTACCTGTTGCCACAAGCATTGGAGGCAGGGAGCTCGCCGTTGTAAAGATTGACGGTAGGATACACGTGATTGACGGCACATGCAGTCATAAGGGAGGGCTTCTTGGAAAAGGGCATGTGGATGGCGGTAAGATAATATGCCCGCTTCATGAAGGCGCTTTCGATGTTGAAACCGGGCAGGCAGATGGGAATACGCCCTGGGTTACAGACATAAATACATATAGGGCCAGAGTAGATAATTCTACAGGAGAGATATACGTAGAGTTTTGATTACATGGTAAAGAACGAAAGGCTTCTTAGCGAGATCGCACAGGAAAGGATATCCAGGCTGCTCGAACTGGCCAAGGAGCGCACCGCAAAGATGGGAAGGCCGGATATCCTGGCGGACAGGTACGCGGGCATTGCAAAATCCATCAAGTCCCACTACAGGATAAGGTCTGCAGGATACATGAACAAGATACTGTGCAAGAAGTGCAACATGGTTCTCATAGAAGGCCTCAATGCAAAGGTTAGGATACCAAGCGATAGGAATTACAGGGCAGTGGTATGCAGCAGGTGCGGTTCGGAGAAGCACATATTCTACAGGTAACAGGGGCTGGTGCTATTTCGCCCCTAGCGTCGTTATTATAAGATCCGCGAAATCATAGATCATATCTGGATTTGAGAGTGTGAGTATGCCCTTGTCAGACTCCATGTCAGAGTGGGACCTGACGCCGCGGTAAAGGCTGACCAGCCTTAGCGATTCGTCATCCCTAGGAACCGCAACCTTCACTCCTGAGATTATATTTGCACGTGCGAGTATCTTGACAGCGTTGCTGATTGCTGCTATGGGTTTGCGCCTGGAAGAAAAGAGCTTTACAGTATCTAGAAGGGGCCTGAAATCGCACAGCTTGAATTCGTCTATGCCTTTGCCATCAATAAGGATCAGTGCATCGAAGTCGTCGGGATTCAGGTACGCCGCATCTATGTCAGGCTTGTATACTGCACCGTGATAGCCGATGCAATCCCGGGTGTAGTAGCTCGCTATAGACACAGATATGTCCCACTTTTCAAGCATGAGCTTGGAAACTGACACTGACTCGTCCTTGAAATCCCTCTGCGCTATGAGCATTGCCACTTTCATGAGTCAGATATGGTAAGGAAGGAATAAAGCATTATTGGTTATGCCCTCCGAGGACGTGCCTGCTTGCTATGAAGTATATGACTATGGCAAGAACCACCACTGCGGCGAATACTGCAAAATCCAGATAAGATAGCACAGTAAGATGCACAGGCTGCCCATATTCCACGGAAGACGAGAGCTGGAAGCCTAGGTAGTCGGTGGAGGCCACAAGTCTGCCATAAGGTACGTCGTGGAGAGTGGTGCCGGAAGAGCCATTGCCATTTAGGAGAATGTCAAGAGTTGTGCCATTTTCAATGGTCAGGATTACTGGGACCGCTACGGGAAGCCCGAATACGTCTGATGCAGATATATGCACATCATATAAGGGTAGTGCCACCGACACCCTGCCAGAAGAATTTACCACAAGCTGCCTGTTTACGGTAAGATTGGTTCCCTTGTAAAGAGCGCCTGTGACTGTATAAGGTTCTCCTCCGTAGAGGTACAGCTCTTTTCCAGGCGCTGTGCCTGTGAGGTAGAATGTGCTTGCATTCACCGGGTTCCCGTACTGGTCTATGCCATAAAGACTCACGAAGTATTGATTTCTGAAGGAGGCTTCGAGGCGGTAAGGGCCGTTGACTGTAAAGGCATAGTTAGCGCTCTTATTCCCATCGCTCCAGGAGTAGAATGCAAGCCGCTCTGTTGCACTCTCGTTCTTGTAAGGCGTCAGCACAGATATACTTGCCGTAGAATTTGACTGATACCAGCCAGAGCCTGAGGTGTTCCCGTACTGCGACGATGCGTTGACCAGATATTCATGCACCCAGAGCGCCTGCACGGACATTGGGGAACTGACTTTGACACTGGAGCTTTGGGAGGCGGGGCCTGTGGACCACCCGCTAAACACAACCCGTGAGCCATTGCCATTGTATATCATATTCTGCCCTATCGAATAGAACATTGTGGAGTTGGCAGGATACCAGCCGGTTCCATGCACCGTGCCGAATTGTGATGTGACGTTAACGAAGTATTGCAGCTGCCACTGCGCCTGCTCGGTTATGTTTCCGTATAGCTGCACTGTGCTGAAATTGGAGGGGCCGGAGTAGCTTATCGCGCCGTAGCCGGACCAACCTACGAACGCTTCCCTGGCAGTGCTGTTAAGGTATATGTACTTTGGGGCACTGATAGGCACCGCGCTTGAGGCTATGTACCCTACGCTAGAAGACAGATTGCCGTACTGCGAGACTATTGTAAGCGTATAGGAGTTCTGCCACAGCGGGTAGTTGTTAGGGAGACGTGGTATTCCAGAGCCTATCTCAAATGCATTGGACCTGGACCCTATCTCCCTTACGCCATAAGGATTCTGGAGGTCGCTTAGGCTGCCTACCCCGTACCCTATGTAAGAATAGCCTGTTGGTGAAGGCACGAAACGGCCGAAGCGGTATATGGAAAGGTTGTAGAACGCAACAGGAAAGAGCCACGTGGCAGTATTTGAAGAATTTGCAAGTTCGCCGAAAGCCACCGCATCATTATACCCGGAAGTGTTGGTGCCGAGGTTAACGTCGCCCAGGGTGTGGCCATCCATGGTGAAGTACCACCTGGTTCCATTTGAGTAGAAACCGTAGGTGTGGAGAGTGTTATTTGATCCGGCAGATGCGTTTGGGCCTATCGCTCCGAGAAACATGTTGCTGCTGCCTGGCGGAAAATACTCGTAGAACCACTCCGGAGAGCCTGCAGAGAGGTATTCATAATTGCCGCAGCCTGAAGCGTTGCAGTAGGAAGGGTACCTTCCGGACTGGTTCTCTATCACATACCCTGCCTGCAGGAATGCGCCATTCTGCAGGTCTTCCCCGACCCAGTACGCAACCGATCCGGACTTGGTGTTCTGGCTTGTAAGGGTCTGTATAGTCACCATGGCGCCGTTGTTGAACTCGGTGCTGTGGCCCCCTCTCGAGCCAGACTGGAACCAGTACTGTGCACTCACAAGAGGCAGGAGTACAAGGAATGCGAGGACCAGCTTATACCCTTTCATGCGATATACCCATACTGTCAAGCTTTTTGATCACTCTGTCCCTAGTTTCGGAGTTTAGGCTCTTCCATTCGAGCACACCGGTTTCAGGGCGCTCTGAAGACCGCTGGACGGCCTGCTCAAGCATGCCCAGGTCACTGGAGAGATCATTTATTAGGGAATATTTAGAGATAATGTGGGAAAACGCGTATCCTTTCTCCAAAGCCAGGTCAGTGAATTTCTTGGGATAGTGGTTGCCACCTATGCCGATCACCACTTTGCGGTACTTGGCCTTGAAGTTTATGGTGCGTGTGGCTGCTTTGTATATCGCGCCCGCGACGTCTTCGGCATAATCCCGGTTGTTGACGGCATCTTCATTTCCGCCGATTTCGGCGAACACTGCGGGAGTATTGAGTAGAGGGCCGTGGTGTGTAGCTTCGTATGTCTTCTCGACAGAAGCCCCAGACTTGTGCATAGCCTCCAGTATGGATAGCATGAGGCTAGGCGCAGCCACAGAAAGGGAATGCGGTGTTCCGCCGAGTTTTGCTTCGGCTCCGAAATTGCCCATTGAGTGCACAGTCATGGATGCCACCCCAGATGCGCTGGAGTGCTTGCTGGCGAATATTATGGCATCGGCACCCAAAGAATCGAGGAATTCTGCATGGACCAGAGGAGAAGGGACCCTGTAGAGGAAGAGTTCCTGCAGATGCGATAGATCGCCCTCCATGACACCGTATCTGCTCTTCAGACATTCCGCTATGTTCAATGATGCAGGATCTGAGAGGGAGTACGCGATTGCAATCATGAGGGAATCTGAGGCGAATTACAATATAAATATGACGGAACACGGACGGAAATTGCCGGCTGAAAATGAACAAGCTATATATTATTATAGGTGGCATATACTACCTACTAGCTACTCGTTAGGCTTGAGTGAGGATATGTTCGAGCTAAAAATAGACAATGCCAAGTATTGGAGGGACTGTGTTGAATCTATAGTGAACCTCGTTGACGAGGGGCTATTCAACATAGCCAAGGAAGGCATAAGCCTGAAAGCCATGGACCCTTCTAGCATAAGCATGGTCTCATTCGCTATGCCAGCAAAGGCATTCTCAAAATATGATGTTGAAAAGAGTGCGGGCGTAGGGCTCAACATGGAGAACCTCAGCAAGATACTCTCAAGGACAAGGGACGGGGAGTCGCTCGTGATAAGAGATGTTGACAACAAGATCCTGCTAGAGTTCATAGGCCAAGGGAGCAGGAGGAGATACAAGCTGCAGATGATTGACGTCAAGAAGAATGTTGAGAAGGAGCCCAGCGTGCAGTTCGATGCCAATGTGGAAATGGTTGGTGAACCCCTCAAGGACATGATAAAGGACGCCAGCTTGATATCATCATACATATCATTCAAGGCGAGCAAGGACCAATTCGCTGTCAGCGCTCGGGGAGACTCTGGAGAGCTTGAGGCTCTCCACGAGAAGGAAGGATCACTGCTTAAGAAGTTTGAAGTCGAGAAGAACGCCGATGCCACATTCAACCTGGAGTTCCTGGAGAACATGGTAAAATCATGCCCCATCGGCAGCGTCATAAACATAGGACTTAAGACGAACGAGCCACTGAAGCTCAGTTATGGTATAGGCGACGCGCAGATAACATACTTCCTCGCACCTTACATGGAGGAATAGTCGCTGCGGTTGAAGCGGCAGCCCCTTTAGTTGCATAGCCTACGAGGCAGCAGCAGGCGTTGTCCAATAATTAGCCTAGTTCCACTATTTCCGAAGGGGTAAAAACCCCTTCGTATCATGTAATTTTGGCGACTACATGATAGTAGTAAAAAGGGATTGGAACGAATATAATACCAAGTTAG
>JAJZNA010000018.1 GCA_021848065.1 Microcaldota archaeon | reverse complement strand
CAAGGAACATCTGCCAGTCTAACTTAGCCTTCTGTTCCTTTGAAGGATACGCCCTGAATTTGTATGCTCTTTTCACGATGACCGCATTTATTACCTCATTAAGATTTATGTGCATTCGCTTTCATCCTACCTTTGAAAAGGTGGGTTTTCCCGCTATGAATTTATAAGCATATGGCTCAGGTTGGCACCTGTTTTTTAATGGATTCGGGAAGATATAATCATGGATTTCCAGCACGACCTTGAGGATGGGTACTTTGCCACCAAGTACGGTAAAATGCACTATAAGCACCACCAGGGAAAAGGCACCCCCATCGTGTTCCTGCATGGATTCTCTGCCAGCATTAAGAGCTGGACGAGGCTTGTCCACTTCCTTCCTGGAACCATGGACATATATCTTTTGGACCTGATGGGGCATGGAGAGTCAGAAGCTCCGGAGATGGATTATTCATTGAGGATGCACTATGAGTCAGTCTTTGAATTTGCCAGGAGCAACATAGACTCTGAGCCAATACTTTTCGGGCACTCGTACGGCGGATGGATAGCGGCATACTACGCAGCGCATGAGAAAGTGGGAGGGCTGGTGCTTGAGGATTCTGCAGGGCTAAGGAGCTTTGCCGAGGAGAGGCACAGGAACAACCCAGGATACAGGGAGCTCATGATCAAGGATGCGCTTGCCCTGAACCCAAGGGAGCACGTGCTTAGGAGCATGCTTTATTCGGACAATGAAGCTTCCCTGCTTGATAAGGAGCTTCTTGGGCACATAAAGTGCAGGTGCCTTGTGATATGGGGCAGCAACGACAGGATTGCGCTGGCCAATTATGCCGGGCAGTTCCATGACATGATAAAGGGCAGCACGCTTAAGATGGTGGAAGATGCAAGGCATACTCCGCATTACAGCCATCCGGAGGTTGTGGCCGGCATGCTGCTCAAGTTCTTATGACCCGCACATGACAAAGCTCGAGCTGTTCAGGGGGCAGTGTAGCCGCCCCACCAGTTGCTCACGTAGGAAACGCTGTACGCTTGGCCGTTGTTCCCGTTGCCAGAGTAATCATTTGCATTTCCATTGAGGGGCCACCAGCCTACGATATGCTGCAGGTCTATGGGTGCGCCGCCTATACCTTCTGCGTACAGGGCGCTTATGGAGTTTGCCGAGAGGGCAGTGTCATAAACCTGCACGTTTGACATGGAACCGTTGTACAGGTACTTTAGCCCTTCGCTACCACAACAGCCCCCTGCACCTATGGAAAGAGGAGCTATGCCTATTGTTCCGGATCCTGCTGACCCCGTTGCGGTCTGGACGCCATTAACGTATATCTGGCCCTGCCCACCCACCACAGCAGTGGTAGCTATGAATGTCCAGGTATTGGCCTGCGCCGCAGTTGACGAAGTTATCCATCCAGGAGGGTTGAATGGCGAAAACTCTGTGCCCCAGCCAATCTGTGTATTCCCATATCCTGCTGCGAGGGCTACGCCCCCGAATACATTCGTCTTGGGTATCTTTACCCACATAGTTATAGTCATGCCATCCCCGGAGTTAGGTGCAATCTCCGACATCCTCGATATTATGACGTTGCCTGAAGTGCCTGAAAAGACGGCCACATATTGCGGCATGAGATTTGTGCACACCCCGCTGAGGGATAGCTGCTCCGTGGTGTTTGGGCCCTGCGGCCTGTTCACACTGCACGATCCAGGAGTTGCCTTTGCTGCATAATTAAGCGGATTGAATACCCCAAGCTCGAATAGGGCAGCCAGGGATATGCCTATTATAAGTATCGCCCACCCGTACGTGGTCAGGTACTCCATGGCTGATTGAATCTTCATGATTTTGGATTGTCAGCCAAACCTTAAAAATTCACAGCTTCGTAGCTGCAACGCAGACGAAAGCATACGTGCCGCTGTTGTTGTAGTACCTGCACCCTGCAGCCTCCTCCTTAGGAACCTGGCGTATGGAGCTCCTGTCTGTTATTAGGTAGTATTCTGTAGTGTCAACCTTGAAGGAACTTAGGATCACTTCCAGGGATTTGTCATCGTACACGCGAGTGAACGGCTTTCCAGACACTGACACGGTATCTGGCACGCCGTACTTTGCCGAGAATATGAGCTGCCCTCCGGGCCTTACGAGTTCCTTCACCTTTGTCATGGCCTTGATGTCGGCGTGCTTGTCGCGCGGCTCGTCGGCCCTATAATACTGGAGGCCGAAGTGCTCCACTGCGTTCATAACTATTGCCACATCGAAGCGCTCCTTGCCGAAATTATGAGAATCGAAGTCCCCGTGTATGAACTTCAGGTTAGGGTGCCTCTTTCCGTAATCGGAGTAGTCAATGCAGGTCACATTGTACCGCATGGCCGCAAGCTGTAGAGGCACGGGGCTGCCGTGGCACCCAAGGTCAAGTACCTTTGAGGGAGGGATTATGTTCCTGAACAGGAAAGGTATCTGTACAAGATGCTCATCCACCCCGTCCCTAGATATGCCAAAATTGAATGAAGCGTCGCTGCGCCTTGCGAATAGCATTAATTCACAGATGCTTACCTCTCATAGGATATTTTTATTCTTTGCGTATCAAGCGCATGGAAGAGGTATCAGTGAAACAGGCATATTAAGCCTTTTTGGCATAGGACATATCATGGCCCCGCACTATGCAAAAGGGTTTTCACTATGGCTCATGCCGGCTGGAGAAGTCGTAAGGAAGCTTGAGGACATAATAGGGAATCTTGCCGGAAGGTACGGATCCCCAAAATTCCCCCCTCACATCACCCTGCTTGGCGCGGTGGAATGCAACATGGAGAAGGCACTTGAAGTATCTGGGGGCCTTTCCAAAAGGATAGGCAGGATTGCGCTTGAGCTTGACGGGATAGGAATGACAGATTCCTACTTCAGGTCTCTTTTCATAAAGGTCAAGGGCAGCGCAGAGCTGGACGAGGCTTTTGGTTACTCGCTGTCTGCCTTTGGGATCTCCAGGCCTAAATTAATGCCGCATATAAGCCTGCTCTATGCGGAGCTGCATGCTGAGGAGAAGGAAAGAATGGTGTCTGAGCTGGAGAAGTACGGACTTTCCGGAAAGCCCTGCTCGGCAGACACACTGGCGCTGTATAACACACAGGGCGGCGCAGAAGACTGGAGAAAGGTGCGCGAATTCAGGCTCTGAATGCATGAGCAATTATAGAGGATGCGGGAGCCTAAGCACTATGAGCAGCAGCCATAGCACTGCCAAGTTGGACACAGACACCTTCATGCCATTGCAAAAGTATCGCCTTGCAGCCACTACTACCACAGATATTACTGCAGAGAATATCAACAGGTATGCCCATTGCATAACGAATGTTAGGAGTATGGCAGAGGTAATTGAGATATTGGCAGCCAGGGCCACAGCGGAAGGCCGCCGGTTTGGCGCTGCGTAGTTCAGTACCTTGCTTACGAATGTCATAACAACACCAGGTACACTATGGAGGAGATGGCGAAAAGGGCGAAGAAGCCGAGAGCCTTGCCGTATACGCCTTCTGGAGAGCAATTCCCGGTGCGCCTGCAGAACAGCACAAGGTCTATCGAGGCGCTGGCTGCAAGGGCGCTTGATTTTATGACCAGTACTGCTATGCCGCTTACAACTCCCATAGGCTTACAACCTCCAGATTTCTGTCCAGTTCATGGGCAAGAGCCAGGCCCGAGGCAACGCACGGGGTTAGCATAAGGCGCGTAAGCTGCTGCGGCTCTCCTGCAAGCAGAGTTATTCCAACAGGCCTTTGAATAGTGCGCAGAGATGCCAGAGCGCCAATATCGCCTAAGGGAACTATACCTGCATTCTTTAGCGCGTAGTCCCTTATGCTGCATGTGCGGCGCTTAGGCAACCTTCCCCTCACGATGAGGAGATCCGTAACGGTTTGGTCCCACAGGCGTATCTGCCTGGCATAGCCTGGGCGCGGATCGATGCCTTCTACAGCATCATCTCCTGAAGGTACCTCTACGCGTATCTTTGCCTTCCTAAGCCCTAGGCCTCTCAGGATAACAAAGAATGCCGCTCCGGCCACTATCGGGGCGAGCTGATACAGCAGGTATGCAGAAGCAGTCATATTCTCACTATATTGAAGTTACCTCCCTTTGAAGGCATTATGCGGTTGCCATTCTGGCGCATGGACTCCAGGACCTTTGACACATACGAGGCATCTAGCTTTGTCTCCATGGCTATCCTCGCTGCGCTGGAGTTATAGCTGTACTTGCTAAGGATGAGTTCCGAAGTTATGCGCATGAGATCCTGCTGCAAAGTGTTGGCCTGCAGTCTCAGCGCCTTGTTTTCATTAAGCAGGCACACTATTCTTTTTGAGAGCATAAGTTCAGGCACTCTGTCGTGCGAACATCTCTGCAGCGGCTTTTGCGGGCTCTGGCTTGACAGGGACTTTATGAAATAGGGGAAGAGGCCATTCGCCTTTATTGAGTAGTCCTCAGAGAGCATTGCCATTACGCTCAGGAGCCGCAACAGGGTGTCCCTAAGGAAGTATAGCGGCGATGTGTCGGAATACGTAGTGAACAGCACCTCGTCCTCCTTAAGCACCACCACGTAGAAAGGGCCATCGCTCTGCTTTATCAGGTACTTTGGGTATCTTCCAGGCAGCAGGCGGGAGGACGGATATGAAGACATATGCCGCTTGGCGGAGTCTATGCTTGTGAGCAGCGTTGACTTAAGCGGAATCGTGCTGCTCAGGTACGATCTGAATCTATCTACTTCCATGCGCGTCACCAACTTCACACCTTGCAATGGAGAATGCGTCGGATAAAGACGCGTCATCAAACCCTAAGGTTCGCATCTCCCTGAGAACTTGCCCTGCGGGGGCGCCATGAATTATCAGCTGCCTTATCAGCTCGGCTAGAGTGATACTTCCCTGCCCCCTAGCCTGCTGCACTATGTCCCCTGCTGCGTCCTTGCATAGGCTGGTAGCCACAGCTTCCAGCCGGTTTAGATCGACTTCTATTCCCATAGAATTACCTTTTTTAACCATGATGGCCTTGCATGGCGCTAAGCCTATGACCTGCTTCACTGTGAACACGGACCTTGAATTCGACTTGAACACCTGCACAATTATGCAGCTTCCCTGGGGCAACTCCAGGGCAGAGCTTATGCATTTGTCAGATATGCCGTAATTCTTCGCTACTCGTTCCAGGCTCTTCCTGTCCTGCGTCCTGAATAGAAAGAGAGTTGCGATGTTGGATAGTACCTGTGCGTCGGCGTCTGCGACGAGCTGTGATGCGAGTATGAGGCCCACGCCATACTTCCTCCCTTCCCTCACTATGGTCTCCAGTCCCTTCTCGGATTTTAGGAGTTTCCATGCCTCATCAAGAACTATGAACATGCGGCTAGCGCAAGCAGACGTGGTGCGCCTATGCATTAGGGCCAGGCATGAAGACAGTATTGCAGACGATTCGATAACTTTGGTCCGTTCACCCATTTTGGAAAAATCAATGTACGAGATCCCGTGGGCGCCGGGCGTCCTCCTTTGAAAATCCCCTGGAGAGACAGCATAGTCTGCGAGAATGTCCCTGTACTCCCCGCTGAAGTCTAACAGGACTATGGCATCTTCCCTGATCACAGACAACCGCATTATAAGGCTCTTCATAAGGAAAGTTTTTCCGCTTCCAGTCATGCCCACTATCAGCATGTGCGGATTCAGGAGCCCGTCCGGGTCGAGGAATACGGGAAGGGAGTATATGCTTGAATTGCCTATGAATATACCCGATTTGCAGGCAGCCTCCACTGATCCCCGGTCGGGTTCTGACGTGGAAGGCATGAAGAGGATCTGCGAGAGGGCCTTGGAAGTGAGTATTTTGGTTTCCATTGAATGCACCTATAATAGCCCCAGCATCTCCTCGCCCTGTACAGATCTGCAGTCCAGGCCAAGCGCTGCGGAGAATTTATTGGAAAGGGCCTCTAAGGAGCTTATAGCTGCAGAATCCGATTCGTGAAGCGTGGCTGCAATGGACCTTGTCTTTAAGAGCATGTAGAAACCGAAGGACTTTGCGCCTGAACTTATGTTGGATATTTCTTCGTCTATTGCAGTTATCTGCCGCCTGAGTTCATTTGCCTTATCATGCGCCCCATTCTTGACGCGCGAAAGTGCTATCTCCTTGACCTTGCGCCTAGTCTGGAGGGACTCTATGATCCTCTTCCTGTCCACTTCTTCTAATGATATTGAGAATTCGAATGGATGACTGGAGCTTTCCAAAAGGTCCTGCATTGCCCGGCCATCATAGCTGAATCCGGGGCGGGGGATGACCTTGGCAACCGCCACCGAGCAGTACGAGCGCCCAATGCGCCGGTATGCAGTGGCAAGGCTTTGGCTTAACCTGTAGCTGCCGGAGATCTCCACTATCTTTGACTTCTTTACCAGCAGGTTGTTGATTGCATGGCCGGAATGGAACAATGCGGCTGCGATTGCCAGCATTATTGAAGCTGAAATGACCACATACCACCGATATATAAAGACAGATGCAAGCAGTATAACCGCAGCCATTGCGTAGAACATCAAGAAGTACGATACGTTTGGGGAGGGGTGCTCGTACATGGTCACACCATATCGAAAAGGCTGAATGACACTTCGGAACCCAGAACTCCGGACAGCTCCTTTATTGATATTACCGTGAGCACAAGGCTGAATGCCGGAAGTATGAATGCGGCCATTATGAAGTATGATATTGCAGACATGATGTCATTAAAGATTGATGAAAATCCGGAACCCAGGGCATTTAGCGCACTGACTATGGAATTCAATAAGCCTATGTTCTCTATTGCATTCTTGTTGACAGACATGGCCTGCGACTCTATACTGCCCGCCGAGCCAGACAGGCTGGATATTGCAGATGTGGTGGATGCAGACTGATAGGAGTCAAGAATGTTCGCATTCATGACATACGACATTGGCAATACAACATAGGTGCCTATTGCCACTGCGATCAGAAAACCGCCCAGCTTCCTTGTAGGATAGAATGTCCTGAGAACAAGCCCGATGGGCAAGATGGCTGATATGGCGCTCATCGCAACGAATTGGAGGAGGGCAGACTGCACCAGAATGCCGAGGGATATGGTAGTTAGGGTCTTTATGAAGTACTGTATCTGCCCTATTATGGGGTTAAGAAGCGATGAGAAGGAGAGGCTTATTACAACTGCACTGAGCTTTATCCCGGCTATTATGCCAAGCGCTGCGTTAAGCGCCAGGAAGCCTGCCATGAGGGCAGTCACCTGAGACAACACGGATTGATGGTATACGCCGTTTAGAGTATATCCGGGCCCGGATAGGTAGTCGTACGAGAAGCATATTGCAGTGTTCTGGGCCAGTGCGCCAGGGCAGTTTATTGAAGTGGGACTGGAGAATGTAAGTGCATTTAACACACCTGCCATTATCCCGTTTGGCATGAAGAGAATTGCGAGGCCACCGAGGAGCGCCCCGTTTACAAGGGACTGGAGCAGTTCTTCCTTGCCGAATTCCTTGAGCTTCCTGTTATTTGCTGCGAAACCTAGCCCTGCAGCCATGCCTCCCATAGATATCATGATGGCCATGACGGCTATAGCGATCCCGAACCCATATCCAAATGCATCCATCATACCACTCAGGTTACGTTTGTCACATTCGTGAGCAGGTGCGCAGATGCCGCGGCGAAGCCATTTGAAGTCACTGAGAGTACCGCCACGATTATTGCACCTATTATCATGTCTATGGCAGTGGTATGGAAGGTTGCACGCTGGTGGGAAGGAAACAGCTGTCCTATGGCATAGAATATGCCAGCGAGTATGAAAAGCACGGCGCTTATCATCGGGCCTACGTGCATAAGGAGCAGCTGCACGTAGTTCAGCGTCGAGATTATATCCAGCGAGACTTGTGTGCCTGGATGCAGCACAGGCACAGGGAATACGGCAAGGCCTTTGCCCAGCATACTGTGCACTTCCTTACGTCGTTGCGTATTTTTATTCATTTGTATTACCTTTTATTTAAGTAAATGCTCATTTACTTAAATAAATATTTAAGCATTTCGGTACGCATGATCCTGGATAGCTGGATGCAGGAGTAGTGCCGCGTGTACGACGGTTGTGGGATTGCGGCAGAATATTTAAATTTAGCCATGACGGATGTATATAGGATGTTTTTATGATATTGAACGAACCATACGTGCTTTCAGCTACGAAGAAGACGACCCCGGAGGTCACAACGTTCACATTCAAGGCGCAGAGCGGGAAGAGCATAGACTTCTCATCAGGCATGTTCGCGATGCTTACCCATATTGACAAGCAGACTGGGGAGAAGATAAGCAGGGCGTTCTCAATGGCAAACTGCCCGCCTTCCGACTCCCTGCAGTTTTTCATATCGCTCATAGGAGGCAAGCTCACTACAAAGCTTGCTGAGGCGAACGTGGGGGACGTATACTATATATCAGCGCCTTACGGGCAGTTCAAGTTTGATATAAATTCAGGCAACAAGCTCCTCTTCCTGGCCGGAGGCACGGGCCTTGCGCCGTTCTTCTCCATGCTGCAGTACATAATATCAAAAGGAGCTAAGCCAGACATTGTGCTGCTCTACAGTGTGAAATACCCAAATGACATAATAGAGAAGGAGGAACTCGAGAGGATGGTACAGGAGCTTGGAGGCAAGCTGGTGGTTACCGTAACCAGGCCCAAGCCGGAGGATAAATGGGACGGTGAGACAGGCCACGTTAATGCGGACATGATAAAGAAGTATGTGCCTGACGTAACTGAAAGGGTAAGCTACATCTGCGGACCGCCGGCTTTCGTGAAAGCGCTCAAGGACGGACTTACAGGCCTGGGTGTCCCTGAGAAGGAGATAAAGGCAGAGATGTGGGGCTAGCCAAAAAGTATTATTTAGTTTTCCTGGGAAGATTATAACGTGATGGTATGAATGCAGTAAAAGCTATACTGAGAGGGTTGGATAGAATTGTAGGGTTCCCGGTGGCATACGCCCACTGCGACATCCCATGCGGAATATACGACCCGCACGCTGCACAGGTCGCAGCACACACTGTGGTGAGGATGGACAGCCTTATAGCTGACGTGGTAAAAGGAGGCGTATCTTCTGCTGAAGACAGGAACAAGCTGGTAAGGTACATATCAGTAAAGGAGCAGCATGCGGAGATACTCAAGCATGAGGTCGAAGTGCTGTGGAGTGACTACTTCAAGCCGGACCACCTCAAGGAGGTTCCTGGCCTGCACGAGCTCGTATGGAACACGCTAAAATTGGCATCGAAGGCCAAGCAGAGCACTGACCTGAAGGTGGCCGAAGAGCTGCTGGAGAGCGTTGAGAAAGTTGCCGAGGCGTTCTGGAAGACCAAGAAGGTTGCCACAGTCAGGGTTAAGTCCTTCTACCCTACTGAGAGGACATTCGTATACCCGAAGGCCTGAGATGGCAACACTGCCCATAGGCATATTCAGGGTGGCTGAAAGGAGCATGGAACCTTCGATCCATGAAGGCAGCTACGTACTGGTATGCAGATGGTGCAGAAGCTTCTCGCCTGGGGACGTGGTTGTGCTTCGCAGCCCCGAAGACGGAACAGTATTAGTGAAGAGGGTGAAGACACGTGGCAAGAAGGGCCTGTTTGTAATAGGTGATAATGCGGCAGTAAGCAGGGACAGCAGGGCATTCGGTGAAGTAGCAGAAAGCAGTGTCATGGGCAAAGTAGTTTATACCGCATAAGTGAATCTTGCATTAGTTGGTTATCGCCAGACTCATATCCTGCGCTGCAGCAGGTACGTGACATTATTTACCTAACCAGACAAATAGCTTCGAAAACGAGAACCATCAGAGACTATATTCTTAATTAATAATTTTGGCCTGAGCCTGAATTAGTTAAGCCAGGTTTTTGTATATTTCTAATGTTTCTTCTGCACATTTGAGCCATGTGAAGGATCTTGCATAGCTCATTGCAGCCTGCCTTTCCTTCTCGTTGTACCCATTCTTCTTTATCTCAGCAATTATAGATGCTGCATGTTTCGGGTCATCAGCTACGAAGCAATACTTCTTTACCTCCTCGGAGATTATCCCATTCTTGTAGACTATGACAGGCACCCCCCTTGACTGTGCTTCGAGTATCTCAAGCTCAAACCCAGTGTAGAGTATGGGGTGCACCAGTACGTCAAAGCTTTCGTAAGTCTGGACTAGCTGGTCTTCTGGCACGAAGCCCATGAACGCTATGCGCTTGTCGTTCCCCGCCAGTTTGACTAGGTTTTCATACTCACCGCTCTTCTTGCCATATATCCTGCAGCATACCTCTTTATCGTCAAGCTCTTTCATGGCGTTTATGAGGAACTGCACATTTTTCCTTATGCTAAGCGCGCCAAGGTACCCTATAGTGAAGCAATCAGGGTTGGCAGGCTTTTCTGTGGAACCCTGCGTGAACCTATCATCCATTCCAATGTTTACTAGAAATGTCTTTTCCCTAGGTACGCCGAAGCGTATGACCTCATCCTGAACTAGCAGCGAATCTACTATTATGTAGTCTGAATTTAGTATCTGCTTCTTTATCTGGGCCCCTATGTAGCTACTGATAAAATCGAATGGACTCTTCTTCTGCCCCTTTGCCATTCTTTCTAGATATTCGCAATCTTTTGGAACCATGACAAGTTCATGGACTGTTGTCAGTGTTACTGCCTTGCCCCTTTTTGGAGGATTGTACATTATCGGCGCTGGGGTGTGAATTATATCATAATTACTGAAATCGTGTGATAGGGACTGAAGTGTGAATGATGCCTTTCTCAACTTTAGGTTGTTGCCAAAACCAAGCTCGAGTTTATCTAAGCTGTCAGGCTGCGTTACGATCTTATCTAGATTATACCAGATCTCGTACATATACCTCTGCACGCCTTGGCCTATGTCCTTGTTGAAATTCCCTTTCATGCTATAGATACATGCTCGCATTTATGCACCAGGCTTTTAACCCCTGAAAAATTCGTGGAATTTGCTTATAACATAATCTATGTCCTTGTCAGTAAGGTACTGGTGGCACCCGATATAGAATCCAGAATGGTTGAGCATCTTTGCCACAGGGTACTTGTTCTCAAGGTTCCCAAACATCTTTACATATACTGGCTGATTTATCAGGGGAAGAAGGTCCCTTGTCTCTATGCCATTCTCTTCGAGGAAATCTACCAGTTCCGTCTTATCTCCCCCTTTGTACACAATTCCGAAGAGCATGTACACATTATCCCTGTCTGAAGGAGTCTCCTGCAATTGTATATGCTCACTGAGATCGGAGAGTCCCTGCGCATACTTTGCTGCTATCTCCTTGCGCCTCTTTATTATTGCGTCCTTGCGCCTAAGCTGCGAGAGGCCAAGGGCGGCTTCCATCTCAGTAGCCCTAAAACTGTGGCCTAATGTGACGAAGCTGAACCTCTTTGAGATTATCTCATGAAGTTTCCCCTTGTCAGTTGTATTGTCATCATCTATGCTTATGTATATGGCATCACGGCCGTGGTTCATCAGGCTCCTGAGCCTTACTGCAAGGTCTCGATCAGAGGTCGTATTGATTCCGCCCACACCAGTAACTATGTAATGCGCCACATATGTAGAGAAACAGCCTACGTCACCGAATGAACCCACCATCTTTCCCTTATATTTAGCGAACATAGTCTCTGCTGAATCCTCTATTACCTTGAGATTGTGCTTCTTTGCAAGCTTCATTATCGGGTCCATGTCAGCCGGAAGCCCTAGAAGATGGACAGGCATTATAGCCCTTGTCCGCTCAGTAATATGCTTCTCTATCTCCTTGGGATTAATGTTGAATGTATTTGGTTCAACATCCGCAAACACAGGCTTGAGGTTGTTGTGTATCACGACATTTGATGTTGCAACGAAAGTAACTGAAGGGACTATGACTTCGTCGCCATCTTGCCACCCACCACGCTCCTTGAGCGCGGCGATGGCTATGTGAAGCGAACTTGTACCGCTATTGGTAAATAAAGCAAATTTGGAATCGTGGACTTTTGCAAATTCTGCTTCGAATGTCTTAGACATAGGGCCGTATGATAGCCTGTTGCTATCTAGGACTCGATTAACCATTTCCTTGTCTTCCTTAGTAAGCTCCAGTCCACCAACGCCTATCTGCCTTACCTTTGAATCTTCAGACATTTTCTCCCTATTTTTGTAGCTTTTTATAAGATTATGTTTCTTTTGCACATCGCTGTAGTGTAAATTGCCCTTCTATTCCGTGCTTTTTTCTCAGTAGATGTATTCTCGCTGATGATATTTATTAGTAATTGCCAAATAATATAAGCTGTGGGGTAAAATTAAAATAGGCGTTTTCCTTTTTATAGAAGGCATACGGGTTGATGCAGGTGCATCATGCATCCGCGGATGTTGCGCTAGTGCAGATGCCCATAAACTCCTTGAGATTCTTACTAACACCGCCATTCCCGAATATTGCGCTGCCTATGATAAGCTCGTTAGCGCCACCTGCGATTGCATCTGGGCAGGTGTGCTGGTTGATGCCACCATCAACAGCAAGAGTAGTGCTTGCAGATGAATTGTCGAGCAACATGCGGGCCGCTTTGATCTTATCTATAGATCCTGGCATGAACTTCTGGCCCCCGAAGCCAGGATTGACGCTCATGATGAGAAGCGTATCTATACTGCTAAGATACGGTTTTATCGCATCCACTTCTGTTTGTGGATTTAGGGCTATGCCGAACCCCTTACCAAGAGATTTTACTTTGCTTGCCAGCTCATGCAGCCTTTGTGAGGCCTCGTAGTGCACGATTATAGAGTCTGCGCCGGCTTGGGCAAATTGGGCAACATACTTCTCGGGATTGCTTATCATCAGGTGGGCCTCGAAGTGCAGGCTTGAAGCACCTCTTATGGCAGCTATTGTGCCAGGCCCGAAAGTTATGTTTGGCACGAAATTGCCATCCATTACGTCGAGATGCACCCCATCGGCATGGCAGGAATCCAGGGCACGTATGACGCTGCGCAAATCCCCAAGGTCCGAGTTCAATATTGATGGGAATATCTTTATGCGCCTGCCCGCGCCAGTAGCCTTTTTTGGATTGCTAGGCATAATTCAAATATTGCGTCAATCTTATTAAGCTGGCCGGGATATTCCAATATATTATTGGCATTAGTAGGCCTTAATGCTTGGGATCTGCGCCAATGGCCTGCTTATGGAAAGAGTTTTAAAAGTAATTGCGCATAATATTCTGCTGTTTGCTGCATTTTTGTAGTGATTAGTGATTATATGAAGCTTAGACCTGCAAGATCCGTAAGAAGCATCCTCAGCCAGCCATGGGCAAGGTACTCTGTGAAGAAGCCGAAGAAGAACTACATCAAGTCTCTTCCGCACACAAGCCTTACAATATTCAATATGGGCACCAACAAGCCTAACTATGACCTGCTGCTTACGCTCATATCTAACCAGCACGTGCAGCTCAGGTCCAATGCCCTTGAGTCTGCCAGGCTGGTTGCGAACAAGCACCTTGAACGTGAACTACTTACCAATTACCATTTGGCTCTGCTTCCTTTCCCTCACAACGTGATTAGGGAGAAGAAGAGGGCAACAGGAGCAGGAGCAGACAGACTTTCCCAAGGTATGTCCCTGTCTTTCGGAAGCCCGTCTTCAGTTGCTGCAAGGGTCAAGAGGGGCCAGGTAATATTCAGGGTCAGGACCACTGCATCTGCCAAGGATGTGGCAAGGACCGCCCTCAAGAGGGCTGCATCTAAGCTCTCAGGCACCTACGAGATAAAGATGACCCAGATACAGCCAGCTGTATCCTGATTAATAATCCCGCGTCCTAAATATCGCTTATAGGTTAGCTAGACTTTGGACTTTTCTTATGGAGTTGACACACAAAAGCCAAGTAGTTCAGGTCCAACGCAATAAAAGAAGATGATTAGAGTGAGATGTCATTCTGGCGGAGTTAAGTTAGTAAGCTAATGTGCATGAGAGATGCCTGCTTAAAAAGTATGGGAAGGTTTGTATTGCAGCTACTTCTTCTGCCTGTAGTGCTTTATGATATCATCCATCACTATCCTAAGCCAGGGAGTGTAGGAATCGGGATTCTTTGCTATGTCCCCCTTTAGCTCATCTAGGCCTATCCACTTCCATGCCTGCACCTCCTCTGGGTTGGGCTTTGGCGCATGGTCGTAATTGCCGAATATAACATGGTCGTATTCATGCTCGGTGAGGCCCTTGTCCATCTTGGCCTCGTACTCAAAAGCAAACACCTCGCGCATATCGCAATCGAAGCCCATCTCCTCCTGCAGCCTCCTGTGCGCTGCATCGAGCGGAGTCTCCCCAAGCCTTGGGTGGCTGCATACGGTGTTTGACCATAAACCGCCGCCATGGTACTTGGACTGGGCGCGCTGCTGCAGCATGGTCTCGCCCTTACTATTGAATACGAATATGGAGAACGCCCTGTGGAGCTTTCCTCCGTTCTGGTGGGCCTTGAGCTTCTCCTCAAGCCCGATCTGCCTGTCTTCATGGTCTACTAGGATTACCTGCTCCATTTGATCGTTACTTAAATTGCACAGAAAACAATATATACCTGGCACGGCATTAGTATTCTCGCGGATTCTTAACGATTAACTGATGCATATGCGCATACTACTGCAGTTCCCCGAAGGCCTTAAACAGGAAGCCCTCAAGCACTCAAAGAAGCTTGAAGCCGAGGGACACGAAGTCATCATATCGGCCTCGCCAACGTTCGGAGCTTGCGACCTGGCACTCGATGAGGCCAGGGACTTGAAGGCCGACAAGCTGGTGCACTTCGGCCATGCCGAGTTCCATCACGTTGACTTCAATGTTGAATATATCTCATACCAGATAGATGCAGACCTGTCCATACTGCAAAAGTCCTTAGATAAGCTTTCCGGCTTCAATACAATAGGCCTTGTGACCACCATACAGCACATACACCAGCTCGATGCAGTTAAGGAGTTCTATGAGAAGAATGGAAAGAAAGTGGTAGTGGGCAGGCCTTACGGCTTTGCAAAGAAGCCTGGGCAGATACTTGGGTGCGATATAGGCAGCGCAGCGTCCATAGACAAGCAGGTTGATGCGATAGTCTACTTCGGGGGAGGAATGTTCCATCCTCTCGGTGCCCTGCTGATGACCACCAAGCCATTCTTAGTTGTTGAGCCGTTCCAGGGAAGCGTAGAGTTCATAGACCAGTACAGGGAGATATACAAGAAGAGGTCTAATGGCAAGATACTCGCATCCGTGAAGGCTAGGAGCTTCGGGATACTTGTAACTACCAAGAACGGGCAGCACAACATGGCCATGGCCAAGCTGCTCAAGGGCAAGATAGAGCAGCAGGGCATGAGCGCAGGGATACTTGTGGCAAACACCTTCGATTTCGAATCTGTGAGCAATATGCGCGAGTTCGACGCGTTCGTCAATACCGCATGCCCAAGGATAGCTATAGATGATACCGACAGGCTTCCCAAGCCTCTCCTGAGCGCCAACGAGCTTAACGAGGTCCTCAGGATCAAGAAGGAGCTTGCACACTGATTCTACAACCACCGAGCTTTTTATCCAGAATTATTGCAGCTAGATAGTACAGCATCCAGATTCTGTAATAAATCAAACAAATAAAGGAAAAGAAGAAAAAGAAAAGAAGGCAGTTATTATACTGCCTTCAGTGTTACCGTGGCCAACTGTGAGTAGTATGGTCCCTGGGTTGTACCTCCAGAAGTCACATAATACACAGCCCATAGTTGTCCAGAAGTGCTTGTTCCTGCAGCAGTACTTGGGGCAGAGACAGGTATGTCAATGCTTGTTGCTGTAGCGCCGCTGTTAAGCGTGCCTATAACATTACCGCCCGTGGGATTATTTGATATGGATGATGGAACGCCTGCGCCAGTAGTTGACGTGCCCTGTGGAACAAAATATACGTTCGCTGATGCCCAGTTGTTACCTGTTGTCTGGCCTATTGTAGCCACTACGTTACCCGAAGTGTGTGAATATACAACACCAGAGCATTGGTATCCTGACTGTGGTAGACACGTTGTGGTAAGCGGAGAACCACCGAGAATTCCCAATGAGAATAGTGCGACCATAACGACTGCTATAATCAGGATGGCCCATCCATACGTCATCAAGTATTCCATTGCGCTTTGCAACTTCATATTGTTCATAGAAGATCCCTTCGCTACATAAGTGCCGTAATTAACTATTTAAAGCTTTGCTGCTGGCCCTATGTCGAGGTGAAGCATCTCGTTCATCACGCTTTCGACCTGTATCCTTGCAGTATCCTGCTTCCTCCTGAAGTCCGGAAGCACAGAGCTTGCAAAGCGCATGTGTAGAGTAGAGTCATAGATATCAGACATTATTGCATAATATCCCTTTGCGGCGTCCTTATCGGCCCTGCGCATGGATTCTATGGCCTCCCTCTTGAGTTCCCCAACAACATCCATGAGGCCCAGAAGGTAAGGCACCTCTGTTTCCCCTATGGAGCCCATGCCAGGTATCTCCTTGTTAAGCAGTATGTTATAGAGTATCATGGCTTCTGAGAACTCCTGATGGGCCTGCATTGAATAGTATTCAAAACCCTTCTCTATTCGGACAAGTCTTGCCTTGCACTCCTTTAGTTCCATTATTGTGGAATTTGGTATTGCTGATCCTTTGGCATGCATGGCAGCTATGGCCTTCCCGGACATGCGGATAAGGTCCTTTGATAGCTGCATGACCGCATCACGGTCAGACTCCAATTTGACCAGCTTCTTCTCTATGGATCCCAGACCAGGTATCATTTGCTCATCCAATATTCTCTCTTCCGTGCCAGAATATATATTGCTGCGCATATCCTTGGTACCTTCCGGGCCACCTCTCTGCAGCAAACTCGTGCAGCTTCCTTATGCTTGTCTTGCGGCCCTTGAAATAAACCCGTTCCATTATGCGCTTCACCCAGGTGTCTATAGGGAATGCCTCAAGCTTGTTATATCCGAACAAGAGTATGCAGTCTGCAACCTTGTCACCTATCCCGTCAAGTTCCATGAGCGCTGCTTTGGCGTCACCATACCCCATGCCGTAGAGCTTCTTCTTGTCAAAGCTGAACGCGAATTCCTCTGCAACAGATTTTATGTACCTGTCCCTGAATCCGGTGCCGCACGCGCGTATTGCACCAAGGTCAGCGCTGGCTATCGCCTCAGGAGTAGGAAACGCATGGTATTTTCCACGATCCTCCCCGAACTCGCCGATCATGCGACCCATGATGCCCCTTATGCGCTTTATGTTGTTGAATTGGGATATGACGAAGCAGAGTGTGGCCTCCCAGGGGTCGTTGCGGGTTATCCGCAGGCCCTTGAAGCTCTTTATGGCATCTTCCATGAACTGGTCCGTGCCTATGTTACGGTATATCTCGCCCATGTCATCCCCAAGGCCCAATCTCGATACGATCTCATCCTTTGCCGACTTTTCAGTGTACTCGCCCGAGAAGCAGAACGAGATGCGCCCTGAGCGCTTGAGAATGGATATCTCTCCTGCCTGGGTCACATATCTAAGGTCCTCCCCGTGCTTTCCATTGGAGTAGTGTGAGTAGAAAGCCAGAGGCTGCCCGCTGGCTACAGTATGCCTGATGCTGAGGTCTCTTGCAAGTATCATTGGAGCATGCACCCGTATACGCATCAATTTATATCATTGATATGGAGTTAAATAATAGTTCTTATGGAGCCAGGAAGACTCTCTTTGCTAGTGTTTTCAAGGAACGATATCGAAAAAGCATTGTCATTAGTGCGCAGCCTGCATGACATTGCCGATGAGATAGTCATTGTGGATAGCAGCAGCGCAAAGCTTCATGCAAGGCTCGTATCCGAAGCTGAAAAGGCATGGCTAGGCAAGGCTAAGGTGTTCTACACCATTGCCCTTGGATATCCTGACCCGCTTAGGATGTATGCGCTGGGCAAGTGCAGCAGTGAATGGGTCCTTCTCATGGACACAGATGAGAGGCTTAGCGATGCCCTGAAAGGTGCCATTTCGGGAATTATTTCTGGCACACAAAGCTCAGCGTTCGCCATAAGGAGGTATGAGGAGGCTGGAAGCGAAGGGAGGGGATTGCGGTTCAGCTGGCAGATACGCCTGTTCAGGAGGGGCAGGACAACGTTCCGCGGGATGCTTCATGAGGAGCCATTGATAGAAGGAGAGGTTGAGAGGATTGGAGACGATGACTTCTTCATAGAACATAGGAAGGAACTTAGGGGCAAGACTAGCAGCGAGTACTCGGAGATGGAGAAATACTCGCGGATGTCGTACGGCTCATTCAACAGGATAATGCTCGACTACCTGTACAAGTTCACTGTTCCAGGCAAGAGGGATTCGGGAGGGTTGCTTGAGAAGGCGTCAAAAGGCGTGCTTGAAACCTATGAAAAGCTTGGCCGCAAGAAGCCTGACGCTGAGCTCAGCTACCTGGATTATTACGCATTCTTCGCGCTTAGGGCCATAGTGACCAGGATGGCAGAGCATAAGTTCGTAAACCCATTCGAGGTCAATGATGAGGCATGCCTTATAGCGGAAAGGATGGAAAGGTGGAAGATGGCCAAGGACGGGAAGCAGGCATTCCAGATATCCAAGGAGCTTGAAAGAGATGGAATAATAAAGTTCCTGAAGCTTGACAAAGAAAACACGATACTATCTTTAAACAGGAAGTACAAGAATAGGAAACAGGGAGTAAGACTGTTGATGGAGCTTATTGTGGAGAGATACATAGAAGCTCAGAAGGGAAGGCGAAGAAGATGAAACTTGCACTACTAAGCATAATAAAACCGATGAAGGGCAGTGGGGACGGCCCCACTGAGTACGCATATCAGCTGCAGAATGCGCTGAAGAAGTATGGCCCCGTTGAGCCCGTATACGCACTGAATGAGTCAAAAAGGAACAACGTCTCCGGACTTGTGAGTATGAACATGAAGATGCGGTTGAAGGCCAGAAGAGTAAAATGCGGATACGACATATTCCACATAACAAACCAGGAGATGGGATTCCTGGCAAAGCCCCTGAAAAAGAGATGCAATGTGCCAGTGGTTACCACGGTGCATGACATAGCAAGGTTCCAGAAGGGCCTGCAATCGGGACTTCTCCAGGGAACTTACAACAGGATGGTCAAGTCATATGTAAGGGATGCTGTCCAGAACTCAGACCTTCTCCTTTTCGACTCCAAACTCACCATGAGTGAGGTGTACAGGAAGTTCGGAACGAGGAAGAACGGTGTTGTAGTTAACCTTGGCATAAACGATGTTGTGATAAATCAGCCATTAAAGACTAAGGAGAGTAGGGGAAGGTTCAATGTGGGTTATCTGGGATCCATGGCGAGGCACAAGAACGTAATGCTGCTTCTGGAAGCTGCAAACATAATAGAAGGAGATAATTACTCGTTTAGCATATATGGCACTGGCATAGAGTATAAGAGACTGGAGGAGTTCAGGGACAGGAACGGTCTGGAGTCAGTAAAGTTCATGGGATTCGCACCGCAGGCAAAAATGGTGCAGATATACGACAGTTTCGATGCGTTCGTGTTCCCAAGCCTATATGAGGGTTTTGGGCTGCCCATAATTGAGGCGCAGGCGAGGGGCCTTCCTGTGATAATATACAAGCATGGGAAGATATCTGAAGAAGTGCGCAAATACTGTTTTGAGGCCGAGGACGCAGCCCATATGGCGAACATAATATACGACCTGAAGGAAAATGGGTATGGTGCGGGGCTGCGCAGAAAGGCCACGGCATACGCAAGGAGTTTCACATGGGAGAGATGCGCAAAGAATACTTTAGAAGCATATAAAAATGCACTTGAGTAAACTACCCACCCATAAATGGTGTGGGCTTTCCATAAGTTGAGGAAGTATGTCGCACAGCAACAATCGGTTCAACAACCGCACCTGGAAGCAAATGGTCGTTTACAAGACCACTCCTATTGAAA
>JAJZNA010000026.1 GCA_021848065.1 Microcaldota archaeon | reverse complement strand
GAGGGCAGGAATGATAGAAAAGGAACTTCTACTTAAGGCAGTTGTGTACAACACATTCATCGTGTAACGACTTATCTGGCCTTAGTATGGGATTGCGGTATTTACACCTGTTTATTGGACAACGCCCAGCAGCACAAGTTTTTAAATATGAGATATAGGCCAACATATGCCCATGGGAAGATTTAGGCACTCTGATCCAAAAGTCGCCGAAGCAGTACTAAATGTGGCCATATTTGATGCGTTCAGGGGCGGAAAGGGGGGCATTAGAGCGGTTTCCGATGAGTTCAAGCTTAGTGATAGGGAAGTATGCAGTAGGCTCAGGAGAATGGGAGTGGAATATGAGGACATGCGCCCAACACTTACTGCAAAAACTGATGATGCAGATGCAGAGAGTACTAGCAGCTACCAAAATACAATGGACACAATATCCGGCAGGCGCCAGGTTGACGTTGCTGATTTGATCGAAGCACTTCGCAAGGATGGGATAGAAGTAAGGGGAAGCAAGGGGTCATCTGGGAGAAAAGTGACGCTAGTGTTGCACAACCCCCATACAGGAAGAACAGGAAACTGCATGCCCAGAGGCGAGGTTAATCAGACATACATAAGCAATCTGTTCAAGACGTTGGAAATACATAGAGGGACTTAGCGGCATGTGACTGTTTTTAAGCCTTGGGTGAGAGGTGTTCTTGGAATCACATGGAACTTGAACAGAGGGTCAGGAAGACAGTCTCACTCTTTCACGAGAACATAAAGCTTGCAAAGGACGTGGAGCTTAGCGCAAAGGAGAAAGAGGTGTTGGAGCTTGCAAAGATGTACGCTAGCGATTCAGAATCGTGGATTGCCAAAGGCGACCTAATAACCGCATTCTCGGGCATAGAGTACGCCCATGGGCTTCTTGACGCCATACTTAAGACGAAAGGAAAGGATCCTTATGAAGACCATAGTTGAAGGCAAGGCACGCATACTAACAGGAGACGCATTCTACAACCCGAAAATGGCCATGCTAAGGGACATGTCAGTTATGTTCCTAAAGGCTGTGCGCACAAGGAACATGAGGGTACTCGATTCCACTGCGGCCACAGGGGTGCGCGCAATACGTTATGCCCTGGAAGCAGGAACCAAAAACGTCACATTGATAGACATTAACAAGAAGGCGGCTGCCGTAGCTAAGAAGAACGTGAAGCTCAACGGCCTCAAGCTCAAGGTAATGAACGAGAGCGTACAGGGGCTCGCGAATGAGCATGAAGGAAGTTTCGAGGCTATAGACCATGACCCTTTCGGAAGCCCTGCGCCCAACATGTTCGATCTGATGAAGCTCGCATGGAATGGGACTAACCTCATGATAACCGCCACTGACACGGCAGTGCTCTGTGGTGCACATGCTGGGGCATGCATAAAGGTGTATGGATCAAGGCCACTCCATAATGAGATGTGCAAGGAGGCGGGCCTCAGGATACTGCTGAACTTCACCGCTAGGACTGCGGCGCAGTTTAATTTCGGCATGATGCCATTGCTTTCGATTTCGGACATGCATTACATGCGTGTATTCGTAAGACTGGAGTTCGGAGCAGACAAGTCCATAGCGTCCATGAAGAATACAGGAATAGGGGCATTTTGCAGCAAATGCTACGAGTACATGTTCGAAAAGGGCGTAGCCCCGCTTCTCGGCCCATTATGCCCTAAGTGCAAGTCAAAGATGGAACCGTTTGGGCCAATATGGCTTGGAAGCATGCGCGACAGGGACACCATAATGAAGATGCGAAAGAACTCAATAAGCGATGCTGCTTCTGAAAAGATGGATCTGCTGTACGAGGAACTCGACGTTCCGATGTTCTATTCGGTGCCTAAGCTTACAAAAAGGCTGGGAGTGACGTCTGTGTCCCATTATGCAGTTATGGAAAAACTGCAGGAAACTGGAGCGAGAGTGACTAGGACGCAGTTCGACCCTAACGGGTTCAAGACAGATGCCTCTATAGAAGAGGTCTTCGCAAGCGTACGGGCCGCGGGCAGGAGAAAATGACGCGTCAGGCATGAGTGGATTACGGAGTGACTAGGGTTAGCCTTTTCATAGAGAATACATCCCTAGGATGGGATAGGCTGCCTATCCCTGCGCACTTTCCAGTAGACTCGGCGAAATCAATGCATGCCTTCACCTTGGGCATCATGCTTCCTGCCTCAAAGTGGCCCATGGCCATGCTCGCTTTCAAGGCTTTGATGGTGGACTTTGATATCAATTCGCGGTTGTGCTTAGTGTAATTCAGGTACGCGCCATCCACATTGGTAAGTATGAACAGCATGTCGGCGCGAATTGCGCTGGCGAGTATGGAAGATGCACTGTCCTTATCGATAACTGCATCGATGTACTTGAGCCCTTTCCCCGAACGTGCTACAGGGATGCCTCCCCCTCCGCAAGCAATCACTATACGATGCCTGCCCAAAAGGTACTTTATGGCATCCATCTGCATTATTTCCAGCGGTTCTGGGGATGGCACCACGCGGCGGTATCCACCTATGAGTTTACTTGTGCAGAAGCCCTTACGCCGTGCGGATGATGCCTCGGCAGCGGACATGAATGGGCCTATGGGTTTGGTCGGATGCTTGAAGCCAGGGTCATCGGCCTTCACAATCACCTCGGTGAGCACTGTCTCAACCACGCCTTCGGGAGACATGCCCCTATGCAACAGCGCGGAATTCAGCTTTTCCTTAAGAACGGTGCCTATCCAGGCTTGGGTCTCTGCAGTGAGCACAGCAAGGCCCCTCTTCTGCGCAGCTGCCAGTTCCCCAACCTGGGGGCCGTTGCCATGCGTAATTATAATTTGGTTCCCCAGGGCGTGCTGCCGTACAATCTCATAAGCCACTTTGTCGGCGGATTTTGGTCCTACAAGCGCATTTCCGCCCAGCGCGATCACATACCTCATGTCTACAGATAACTAGGAGCTTACGCCATTTAAATACTTTTTGTGGAACGCTGAGATACAGTTTATATAGTAGTTAAGCTGTAATAGATTTAGTTGGGGAAAAGAAGGTAAAAGTTAAGTTTGGGGTGAAAAAATGGGAATGGATTTGGGTAAAGGGTATTTGGAAAGCGGTACGGAGATGGCCTTCGAAATGAAGGTGGCAGGGTCTGACGGCGTCGAATACACAGTCGAGGACGCCGAGAGGAGAGACCTTGCATATCTGGTGGAAAACAGCTGCATCTCATGCAACAGGCACCTTAGCAAGGATGAGGTGAAGATTGTGCCTCCAAGATACATACAGGAGCGCGACCACTACGTGAAGAGCGGGGCGGTAGCCCGAAGGCTTATGTGCGTCGAGTGCTACAATACGCTGAAGATAGTGACGAATACCAAGACGAGGGTAAGGCACTATAACGGCGCTGCTGCACGCCGCGGCTTTTTGATGAAGACACTCATAAATAATCTTTTGCTGAAGTGAGGGCGGAAGCTGCCGGAATTCGTTGCTGGCAGCTGCCCTTATGCGCAAGCCCGAAGTTTGCGCACCTATGATTTAGGATATAGTGAAGATTATCTCTGTTTTTTGCCCTTGGGGCGGGCGCTGGAGTTTGAATGTCTTACGTCAGTGACTATCAAGTGGAAATTGCTGTCATATCCTAGCGCCTGCTTGAATGCGTTATGATCCAGGGTTACTGTGTTGTCCGAATACGGATCATTTATGTAGAATGCATCCTTATCATATCCCTTCACCACTATCCAATGTGGCGATGACTCGAGATACGGGTTAAGGGCATTTGCATCTATTAGCACGATGGGTATATGATTAGCTGATAGTGTTTTCTTTACGGTGTTTATTGAGATGTTTGGATTATATTCTTCCTCGACACTAAGGTCTTCAGCCTTCTTCTTTATCTCGTTGAATGACGCAGTAAGGGTGTCTAGATTTACATTCTCGTATACTGCAAGCTTCTTGTCGTAGCCTTCGTCCTTCGTGTTGCTTATTATCCTAACCCTGCCTCCCCTCTTTGCTATCGCATATGCAAGTCCGTACTTTGACCCATGCCACACGCTCCCATTAACAGCCTCCTGCCATATGCTGTACTCCTCTTCCTTCTTCATTTTCAGGTCAGGCTTCAGATACTTCAATACCATGAGGGCTGAGGCTGCGGAACTCGTGAATTCTTCAGTCTGCGGGTAGTGTTCAAGTTCGAACAGCACCTTTTCCTTTACCTTTGCCTTCATCTTTTTTGAGGGCTTGGCCTTGGATGCGTGTGCAGAATTTGCGTCTTTTGGTCGATGCTTTTGTTTTGAAGATGTTTTCATGTTCTCTACCATTTTTAAATGATGCAGGGAGAGAGATTTGTTCATTTAATTTTGAACTCCCGTAGGCCTAAGCCAATGGATCTTGAGTCCATCGCGTTTGACCAGGCTCCGCCATCCCTGCAACACGTACTAATTGCAACCCATATATTTAAAGGTTTAATACCTTTTTTAAATGATACAATTTTATGGCCATTATCTGATATATATAGTTTACTGCATATTTACATCGTATTTTGATGAATACATGGACGCAAAAAACATTGGAAAGGACAGGTTTGTAGTAGAAAAGAGCGGGCAGATGAAGACGGACGTAGTCCTTTACGCCAATGAACACATGATGGAAAGGATGGGGCAGGACAAGACGCTGCAGCAGGCGAAAAATGCAGCTACGCTCCCGGGCCTTGTAGGCAACGTCATGGTGATGCCGGATGGGCACGAGGGCTACGGATTTCCGATAGGAGGAGTCATGGCCTTCGATTCTGAAAATGGGATAATATCACCGGGAAGCGTAGGCTTCGACATAAACTGCGGCGTGAGGCTCATAAAGACGGACTTGGAAGAAGATGAGCTTAGGAAGAACATACTTGGCCTTTCAGATGCACTCTTCAAGAACATACCGAGCGGAGTTGGAAGCAGATTGCAGATAGGGCTGACACAGGCAGACCTTGAGAAAGTCGCTACGGAAGGTGCAAGATATATAGTGGGTAAAGGGTTCGGCACTGAGGATGACATAGAGCACATAGAGGAGGAGGGAGGCATGGACGGTGCGGACTTTTCGAAGGTGAGCAAAGAGGCAAAGTCCAGGGGCCTGCACGAGCTCGGGACGCTTGGCGCTGGAAACCATTTCCTTGAGATACAGAAGGTAGGGAGCATATTTGACAAGAAGATAGCCAAGGCATACGGGCTTTATGAAGGGCAGATGGTGATCATGCTACACACCGGATCCAGGGGTTTCGGGCACCAGATATGCAGCGACTACCTCAGAACGCTTGTGGAGTACCAGAGAAAGCATGACATAACTCTGGTAGACCGTGAACTCAGCTACGCACACATAGGCAGCAGGGAAGCTGAGGATTATCTGGCGGCAATGAAGTGCGCAGTCAATTTCGCTTTCACTAACAGGCAGATAATAACCAATTCCATAAGGAGGAGTTTCGAGGAGACCTTCGGCAGGAGCTCCGATGCGATGGGCATGGACATACTCTACGACCTGTCCCACAACATAGCTAAGCTGGAGGAGCATGAGGTTGGAGGCAAGAAGAAGAAGGTGTATGTGCACAGGAAAGGCGCAACCAGGTCATTCTGCAAGGGCAGGGCTGAGGTCCCGAAAAAGTATCGCGAGGTGGGGCAGCCGGTGCTTATACCGGGCAGCATGGGCACGGCTAGCTATGTGCTATGCGGCGCCGAAGGTGCTATGAAGGAAACTTTCGGGTCGGCGTGCCATGGTGCAGGCAGGGTTATGTCACGGCACCAGGCCATACGGGAGATACCTGCGGAAAAGACATTCGAGTCGCTGCGCAGGAAGAACATAGAGATACGCATAAGGACGCGCAGGCTAGTGAGCGAGGAAGCGGAATGGACATACAAGGACATAGATGAAGTGGTGAAGGTAGTTGAAGAGACGAACCTCGCAATACCAGTATCCAGAAACGTGCCAGTGGCAGTGATCAAGGGATAGGCAATTATGCCCAGATGGTTTTCAGTGGCCGTTAAAGTTGGCCAGGGCTGCATTAGCAGTTCATAAACTAGATGCGGCCGAGACAGCGGACACCCTATCGAGATAGTGATCTGCCATAGGCATGCGTACCTTTCCGGAAAGCGCCTTGAGTATGCGCAATGAGTCTTCCAGGCTTCCGGATTTGGCAAGGTACTTTGCCAGATAGTAGAAGAAGTTTGCACTGCCTTGGGCGGACCCAGTTTCTGGAGGTTTTTCCTTTGCCGATAACGTATCGGACGCCTCTATGCGGAGCAACATGTGTGCATAGTGCGACATTTCCTGTGATCCAGGCAATTTTTCAAGCTCTTCTAAGGCGGATGCGGCGTGCTGGTATCTCTTCAGCTCCACATTGCACATGAATTTGAGGTAGGCGTGCTCTGCGTCAAGCTGCCCTCCTGAGATTATTTTTAGCGACTTGAACAGGCACCCTTTTGATGCTGAAATGAGGGACATGGCATTATGCTTGTTTAGATTAGGCTCGTCATTTCTCTTCTCGGCATTGCTATACATGAATCCGCCTTGGGCGTAGTCCACGCTGCGGTACGTGAAATCTGAGAAGAACTTATAGAAGTGCGATGCCCCGTACATCAAGAATGGATCCTTTGATGCCGCAAGTGCATCGGCATGAACTATGCCAGGCTCCCACACTTTCTCTGCGATGGCTTTTCTCATTCCTTCCAGATGCGTGGAAACTTCAGTATTTGAATGGAGCTGGTCGGCATCCCCGGGCCTGGCAAGCCATTCGCAGAAATTACAGAAAGTGCCGTTTGGTGAAGACATTGAGCTGGGAGAGGAACCACAGCATCGGCACACCAGGCTCGACTGGGCAAGATCCTTGCGGATCATGCCAAGGTACCCAGAGAGCCTGAAAGATTGCATGTTATCATTTCCCTTTGCGTAATATTAATATTACCGCCTTATAGCTTCTTCAGCACCACGAACAGGTGCATCTTGTCGTATGGAGCTATGTCTATCTTCTCCAGAACCTTGAAAGAGCTGGATACGCTGTCGAGGAACTCCTTGAATACTTCAGATGGGTCGCGAGAGACATCTATGCTCTGCGACTTTATTGCTACGTACGCATAACCACCCTTCTTCAGGAACTTTGAATTTGATATAAGTATCTGGTCTTGGTCCCGTGCGGCCACATCCTGGTATATTATGTCCACATTGCCGACGTCTTCAGCATACGCATCCGACTTTCGTGCATCCTGCAGGATAGGCAGCATGTTTCCCCTGACTTCGCATATCTTGAGAAGGTCCCTCATGCTACGTTCAGAAATCTCTACGCAATACACGGCTCCGCTACGGCCCACTATGTCACTGACATGGCTGCTAGTAGTGCCTGTCGATGCGCCAAGATACAATACTGAGGAGGATTCCTTTATGTGCATCTCCTTGAGGCCGTTAAGTATGGCGGCAGCGAGCTTGCTGCGATATGGATTCCACAGGCGATACTGTTCATCGCCGATGTCCACCAAGGATTCCCCATACACTTTCTTGCCATGGTAGGCTGACCGCGTAGCCAGCTTTCCGCCAACCTTGAAAACGCCTTCGAAAATAGTCTGGACATCCATTTGACTTCGCCGCTAGCCACGCTATGTTTATATCATTTTATGAAAAAGATTATATGATAGCATGGCTTCCCAAGATGCTGCGCCAGACAAACTGCTGCTAGGTGCAATGGGGATTGCAAAAGAGGCACAGACGCCCAAGGATGTCATGAGCAGGTTCGGGGAGCTGCTGAAATCCACATATGGAATAGACCAGGTCATAGTGAAGGATAAGCAAGGGCAGCTTGGTACGGTTGACGAATTCACGATAAACACAGGCAAACCTTACGTTGACAACAGCCTGAGCAGCTATTCCACATTCAGCGAGCTCATAAGGTATTACAACGAAGGATTCAAGTGCTGCATGGTGCTCCCCATTGCCAAGGAAGGAAAGTCCTTCGGGACTGTTACGCTTCTCTCCAGGAACGACCAGATATTCACGCAGGGGCTTGCAGAGATGCTGTGGGTAGTTTCCGGCCTGGTCAGCGGCGAGGCTAGCGTGAAATTTGAGAAGGACAAGAGCCTTAGCCTTGCCAGGTATTTCGATGCTTCATTCAATAGCGTGCTCCCACAGCTTCTTGTGGAGCAGAAAGGCGCCATAGTAAAGGCGAACAAGTCGGCAATGAATCAGTTCGACAGGAACCAGAAGGAGCTTGCCAATGAAAGCCTGGCAGACGTATTCGACATTTCAAGTGAGGAAATCTCTAGGCTCATGGGAGGCATGCCGGTATCGGCATACGGCAGGGAGTCACGGGACAGGATGTTCGAGCTTACCTCAAACAGGATAAATGACTCATTATTCCACGTACTTGTCAGGGACGTAAGCCCGATTAGAGAGGCGAAGGCCAAGACATTCTTGATGGACAACTCCGATGTGGAGGTGTTCATAGCCCTTGACCTGAACGGCAGGATAACTTGGGCAAGCGAGAACATGGAGAGGATGCTGAAAGTAAGCAAGGACGTGGTCATAGGGAAGAGCTTCTTCGATTTCGTTGAGAACCAGCATGCTGTGAGGGAACAGGTGGGCTCTTCCAAGGGCACTTATTCAGGCCATGTGTCATTCAACTTTGGAAATGACATAGAGATAGGAGCTAAGCTTACAGTCCTGAAGGGCGATGGGCTCATGTCATGCATAATATCAACGGATTACGACAGGTTCATAAAAAGCCTGGAGAAGAACTTTGACGACCTCGTATCCCTATCCAACGAGAGCATAATACGTGTGGACAAGTCAGGATACATACTCTCATTCAACAAGAGCGCAGAGAGGCTCTTTAGGCTGGGAAAGGACAATGTAGGGACGCAGATATATGCCATGTGCGCGGAAAAGGAAAGCCAGGACAGGTTGACGTCATCGATGGCAATAGCCAGGTCTAACGGGTTCATAAGCGACGTATTTGTTAACATGCTGGATCTGTCAGGATCGCAGAGCATACCATGCCAGCAGACCATAAAAGCGATAACTGATGAGAAAGACGCAGTGGTAGGCTACCTCGTGGTGTCAAGAGAGCTCCTGACGAAGAGGGAGCTGGAGCAGGCGCGTGAGGACAGGAACAGGTTGGCCAGGGACGTCGAGAAACTGAAGACTGAAAGCGAGCTGAAATCGCAGTTCATATACAACATATCGCACGACCTGAAAACACCAATAACAAACATAATGGGATTCTCCAAACTTATGCTTACTGACGACTTTGGGCCCCTCACAAAGGAGCAGAGGGACAACATAAGCATAATATACGACGAATCTGAGAGGTTCATGCAGCTCGTCAAGCAGATACTGGATGTGGCGAAGCTTTCTTCTGGAATAGTGAAGATGGACTTGCAGACAGTGAAGTTCAAGGACATTGAGGAGAATCCGAGCATAAAATCCCTTGCAGAAGCATGTGCCAACAAAGGCCTTGAGTTCCGCTGGATTGTGGATCAGGAAGTTCCAGACATAACCGCGGACCCGAATAGGCTAATACAGGTATTTTCCAACCTTATAAGCAATGCGATAAAGTTTACAGAGAAGGGAAGCATAACTGTGAAGGTGTACAGAAAGGGAAGATCCGTAAGAGTGGATGTGACCGACACAGGCATAGGAATAAGCAAGGAGGACAGGACAAAGATATTCAAGAAGTTCTACCAGCTCAAGAGGGGACTGGTGCAGCAGAAGGGGGCAGGCACAGGGCTCGGGCTTTCTATAGCCAAGGAGGTAGTGAACCTGCACAGTGGAAGCATGAGCCTGGTGTCTGACGTTGGTAAGGGAAGCACATTCTGGTTCACAATACCAATAACCCCGAAGATGAAGAAGAAGACCATGCAGTACAACAGGTCAGAGATACAGGAACAGCATTAGCTGATATAAGGCATGCAGGGGTTTGTGCTCAGGTTCATCGCCTGGTAATTCTGCAATGCTGTTGAAAACGTGAATCCCTGGAATATTCCTAGGAAGGTGTAGCTTGTCACTGCCCTGGTAAGCGCATTTATCTGTAGCTGCATTGCACCCAGGTTGCCTATCGGTATCTGGGCAGTGTATGTGACCAGGTATACGTCTCCCGTGACCTTCTGAGGCACGGATGAGAATATTGCTTTTGGAGATGCCATCGTCACGTTGGCGAAGGTGCTTGGGCCTTTGGGCACTGTGCCATGTTTCTGGGCGTATGTGTTATTGTACTGTGAAGGGGTGCACTGAGACGCAGCCCGCCTGTACAGCTTATCGTAATTAACCATAAGGGCGCCTTCTTCTGACTGGTTTGCATATATTAGGGCCTGAAGGGTCTGGTTAGTGACAGGTGCGGTGGTGACCACAGTGGAAGTCGAGGTCTGCGTGCTGGTAGTGTAAACGGTAGTTGGTATGGTTATAGTGGTCTTGCCGAACGATGTGGAGTTGAGGTACTGAAGCACAGTAGGGCTTATGCGAAGGTTGTTTGGTATATATGAAAGGGAAATTGTAGCATTATTCGCCGTGCCTGACTTCATAAGCATCTGGAGGTCGGCATAACCCGAGCCGTACAGGCTTACGTTTACAGGAGTGCCCTTCTGCAGTCTCGCCACCTGAATATGCCTTTCGAGTACAGGTATCTTGCTTATGTACACCGTGGAGCTCGAATTTGAAGAGGAAGCAAGAAATACGGAGACTATGCTGCTGTTTCCCGGAAGCCTGAAGTTGAAGCTTGAATTTGTTGAGAACTGTACGTCCTTGTTTGAGGATATAGTAGGTATGTTGGGCAGGCTGATGAATATGAACAGAAGCACTATTATGACTAGCACCGCAAACACCACTTTTGGATTGGAAAGGTGATGCCTGTAATGACGAGCTGTCTTGAAAGCCATGGTCGCACTCCGCATTTATTATTGAATAAGAAACTTTTAATAAGTGGCAGTACGCAGCACGAAAATATTGGACAAGAAATATATACTTTCATACGCATGACATATTCAGGCGACCACCATGGATACTGTAGGAGATATAAAACCGGATATAATCGCTATGATAAACGACAAGCAGCAGGCTACCTATAGTGAACTCAGGGACTTTGCGGCTTCCATGAATGTCGGGGAAGAAGTGCTCAGGAAGAACCTTGAAGAACTCGAGAATGCGAGCGCCATAGCATCCAGAAACAGTGGTGGCATACTTACATATTACATACTTCAGAACGAGCCTGCGCTTAGGAGGATAATGGTAGTTGAGGATGACAAGAACATAAACAAGCTAATGGCACTTACGCTTGGAAAAGGATTTGACATAACCCAGATGTACGATGGCAAGGAGGCGTTGCAGAGGATAAAGTTCGAGAAGCCTGACCTGGTCATACTGGACCTTATGCTACCGGGAGTCGATGGGCTTGAGATATGCCAGACAATAAAGAGGACCCCTAGCCTGAGCGATATAATAGTCATAATAGTAAGCGCCATGGAGGCGACATCGAGCAGGTTCAAGGGCATAAAGTACGGTGCAGATTATTACATAAGGAAGCCGTTCGACCCGCTGGAAGTCAGGAGCCTTGTAACTATATTCCTAAGGAAGAAGGGCAAGAAGTTCGATCCTCTCGTGGACCTACCCAATGAGGACAAGATATCGGATGCAGTGGAAAAGGCGGTGAAGAAGGCTGACAGCGAGTACGAGATAGGAAGGGTGCGGGTTGACGGACTTGCACAGTTCGCAAGCAGGTTCGGGAACGACTCTGCGATGACCATACTTAGGCTGGCTTCGCAACTTCTGCAGGACAAGGTTAAGGAGAACGGCTCCAAGGCATTCGTGGGCTTCCTTAACGGAGACGATTTCGTAGTTGCAGGAGACAAGAACATAGTCGGGCGGATAGTCACAGACCTGAAGTCGGAATTCGGGGCTGTGCTTCCATTCGTATACCAGAGTGAGGGATACAAGCCAATAGAGCTTGGCATAGATGACATATACGGCGCAGAGTCACCTAAATTAGATTTAGTTTACACTACGATAGAGAAGGACTTCCTCATAGAGAAGAGAAAGGAGATCCTCAGGAGCAAGGGGAACAAGACAGACATAGGCTCGTACACGTACGAAGAACTCAGAAGGATGCTTGGAAGCGAGGAGTTCGACATCACCATAACAAGGACAGAGGATGGAGTAAGGCTGTCAATAGGAAAAGGAGGCAAGAGGCAGCAAGTTTAGCGCCTCCTTGCCTTTTGATTCTTTGAGCCTTTCGCAGGCTTCTTCGCTGATTCTGAAGCCTTTGACTTGAACCTTGATGCGCTCTCTCCGGAAGTGCTCTCCAAGAGCTCCACTATGTGGGCATCGTCATCAGGCCTATCAGCAGCACTGTTCAGAAGTGCCTCACTTTCAATTATACCCTTCTCCAGAACCTGATATATCTCCTGCGACTTGTTGAACGACTCCAACTTCTTTGACGGCTTTGCAGCCGGGGCTTTCTTTGTTGCCATTTAAATCAATCCCGAGATATTTTAATGTGCGCAAAGGCTTTATAATCTATGCTGCAATTTACATTCCTCACCCATAAACGGCATGGGCTTCCCCTGTGTCCATGCAGTCACTGCATCCCGCAAATGAGGTATATCCAGAGGTTAACAATGTTTTTGGCAGCCAGTGCAGATGGCCATGGGATTGGCTGCGGTTCGCTTTCATCCCAACGCTAAAGCAGGTGGGGTTTCCCATTCACAGCATTAAATTCTTCCCGCATCTTCATCTGCCTGCGTTTCTTGTTGTAAGCTATTGAGAAGTCGTGTGTCGCATCCCTGATGCCCCTTATAAGTAGCATCATCTTGCTGTTATTATCAAATCGCCTTGGGATGGACTCGCCGGGAAGGTATATTTCCTCAAGCTTCTTTGCCAGGCCAATTGCAGGTATACTTAAGCCCAGGGATTTGAGCGACTTTGTTGCGGAGATTAGCTGCTCCGGGCCACCATCTATTAGGATAAGGTCGGGCATCTTGGCTTTTTCCTGTAACAGCCGCTTGTACCTTCTGTACACCACTTCACGCATGCTCGCAAAATCATCCGCGCGCTTTACGGTCTTCATCTTGAATTTCCTGTAGCCGCTTTTGTCTGGCTTTGCATTAACAAACCGGACCATTCCCGAAACTATGTGCTCATTGCCCAGGTTTGATATGTCAAATGACTCTATCACCAACGGGAGGGTGGGGAGATTTAGCGCCTCTTGCAGATCCGCAAGGGCGGCGTCGTGATCCATGTTCACTTCTATGTTCTTATTTGCAAGTGCCAGAAGTTCCTTTTTTTCGCCCTTTACAGGAACAGTCATGCTTACTGGGGCACCCCTCGTTGACGCAAAGTACTCTTCCAGCGCAGATCTCTCCTCTTCATCTTGCCAGCATTGCTCGCTAATGATTATTTCACGTGGAAGTATGTTTGTGGAGTAAAATGCCCTGAGGAACTCGCGCTCGAAATTTTCCTGATAGTCTATTTCAAAGTCCTTTTTGCCTAGAAGTACACCGTGCCTGATGCTCATCTGCACAACCATAACACGCTCCCCAAGCTTCTTGAATGCGATAACGTCTTGGTCGTAGTTTCTTTCATGGTCAACTATCTGCTTGTTTGAAAGCAGGCTTATGCTATATAGTTGGTTCCTTAGGGTTAGGGCCTGTTCGTACCTCCCCATCTTCGATGCCTCCTGCATCTGTTTTGTAAGCAGGTGTGTTACATTCTCGGTCTTCCCTTTGAGGAAGAGCTTTGCGCCGTCAACCTGCTTTTGGTACTCTTCCTGCGTGACCTTTCCTATGCATGGAGCTGTACAGATGCCGATGTGATAATTCAGGCACTCCCTGCTTGGCAGGTTCCTGCAAGTCCTTATCTTGAAGATGCCCACTATGAGCTTTTGAAGCTCCCTGCGCCTTGTGCCGTCAGTATATGGGCCAAAAGACTCCAGTTTTGTCCCTGTCTTTCGCGTTGTGAGTACCCTGGGGAAGTTGTCCTTGGTCAGGGCAATGTATGCGAACGTCTTTGCGTCCTTTAGGCTGATGTTGTATTTCGGCGAGTGCTGCTTGATCAGCTTATTCTCAAGTAGCAGAGCCTCAACTTCATTGCACACCACAATATAGTCGATTTTTCTTATCTTTGGAACAAGTTGCTGTGTTTTTATCGCGAGGCGATGGGGATCCTGGAAGTAGTTGGACACGCGATTGCGCAGGTTTTTTGCTTTTCCGCAGTAAAGTATAACGTCATTTTGGTCCTTGAATAGGTATACGCCAGGTTCAGTTGGCATCTCTTTTGCGTCGAAGTCAGACGGGCTTTTTATCGAGAACATGATTGGACCTATTCCATAAATGATTTGAGGAACTTTCCTGTGTACGAGCCTTTTGCCCTGGCTATTTCCTCAGGCGTTCCGGTTGCAACTATCTTGCCCCCACCCATACCCCCTTCTGGGCCCAGATCGACAAGATAATCGCAGCATTTAACCACATCCAGGTTGTGCTCTATTACATAGACGGTGTTTCCCTTTGCTACAAGATTGCTAAGGACCCCTATCAGTTTCTTTGTGTCATCGAAGTGAAGTCCCGTGGTTGGCTCGTCAAGCATGTATACCACATGACCCGACTTATTCTTACTCAGCTCCCTTGAAATCTTGACTCTTTGGCTTTCCCCTCCACTGAGGGTCGTTGCGCTCTGGCCAAGTTTGATATAGCCAAGGCCAACATCAACAAGAGTCTTTAGTTTTCTTGAAAGAGGCGGAATGTTTTGGAAGAAAGCGTATGCCTCCTCGACTTCCATGTTGAGCACCTCTGAGATGTTCTTGCCTTTGTATAGGATTCTTAATGTTTCCTTATTGTATCTCTTTCCGTGGCACTCGCTGCATTCTACATAAACGTCGGGTAGGAAGTTCATCTCTATCCTTAGGACCCCATCGCCTTCGCATGTCTCGCACCTTCCCCCAGGCACGTTGAATGAAAATCTTCCCTCTTTGAATCCTTTTACCTGTGCGTCCCTGGTTGATGCGAAGAGCTTTCTTATCTCGTCAAATAATTTTGTGTAGGTTGCAGGATTTGACCTGGGAGTCTTGCCTATGGGATCCTGATCTATCACTATCACATTCTCCACAATCTTTGGGACTTCGAAATACATGCATTCCCCAATTTTGTCTACCTGCTCCCCAAATTTCTTTTTGAGCAGCGGCATAACAGTCTGATTCATAAGGGTGCTCTTTCCGGATCCGGATACGCCAGTTATTCCGCATAGAACGCCTAATGGCAGGTCAACAGTCACATCCTTGAGGTTGTTCTCCTTTGCTCCCCTTAGCTTTATGAAGTTTATCGGTGCACGCCTCGATTTTGGGACTTCTATTTGAAGGTCTTTTGAGAGGTACCTCCCAGTCAGGCTGTTCTTATTTGCCATTATCTCAGCTGCAGTACCCTGCGCAGTTATGTGCCCGCCATGTACCCCTGCCCCTGGGCCCATATCAATGATATAATCCGCGGCTAAAATGGTGTCGAGATCGTGCTCTACAACTACAAGGGTATTTCCAATGTTCCTGAGGCCCTGCAGAGTGTGTATCAGCTTCTCATTGTCCCTTTGGTGAAGCCCAATGCTTGGTTCATCAAGAATATAGAGGACGCCCATAAGGTTGCTTCCTATCTGGGTAGCAAGCCTGATTCTTTGGGACTCTCCGCCAGATATAGTCCTTGCGCTCCTTGACAAAGAGAGGTATCCAAGCCCCACATTTTTGAGGAATGCGAGCCTCTCGTTTATCTCCTTGAGCACCTGGGTTGCAATCACTAGATCCTTGTCTTGAAGCTTTGAGGAGAGAGTTCCAAAGAAGTCGACAGCCTCGTCGACACTAAGGTCTGTGGCATCAATTATGCTTTTACCTTCTATTTTGACAGCGAGAACTACAGGCTGCAGCTTCTTGCCCATGCAGGTCTTGCATAGTTCAGATTTCATGAACTTTTCTATCTCCCCTTTCCTCCACTCACTTTTGGTTTCGCTGTAAAGGCGCATTGTCTGTGGAATCACCCCCTCGAACCCTCGAGAGGAATGCGCATGCCATCTCTTGCCTTCGGGCTCGGGCTCTTTGTCACCGTAAAGTATGACATCCAGCTGCTTCTTTGTCATCTTGTTTATAGGAGTCCATACGTCAAATCCGTATCTTTTGCCTGCAACTGCGATCTGCTGTGCCCTCCATGCGAGGTCAAACTTACCGTAGATGGCTATGGCGCCGGACATGATGGAATTGGATTTGTCTGGGATCAAAAGGTCTACGGATATTTCCGTTATCTCACCAAGCCCATGGCAGTTTGGGCAGGCCCCGAACGGGCTGTTGAACGAAAACATCCTGGGTTCAAGGCTTTCGAATACGATTTCTGGATGGTTTGGGCAGGCCCCGAAGGTGCTATAAGTAGTCTCGTTGGAGAATCTGTCCAATTCCTTCTTTTTGTCCTTTTCCTCCTTGCTGCCTATAACTATCATTTTGCCTTTTCCAACAAGCAATGCCTGCTCAACAGCTTCAGATATCCTTGATCTTTCCTCATCGTTGATTTTGACGGTGTCTATTACGGCCTCTATCCAGTGTTTTTCATATCTTGCAAGCTTAGCCTCGTTCCTTGCGCTATCTGAAGAGTATATTTTTTGATCTATCCTGATTTTTGAGAAGCCTTGCTTTTTCAAATCTTCAATTACCTGTTCGTGCGTGCCCTTCTGCCCCCTTAGTATTGGAGCAAGGAATACAAGGCTTTGACCTTTTGAAGACATTATTAGGTTTGTGATGTTTTCTGCGCTCTGAGGCCTGATGGAGCTGTTGCACTTGGGGCAATGGTGCGTGCCTATCCTCGCATAGAGAAGCCTTAGGTAGTCGTAAATCTCAGTTACCGTACCCACAGTAGAGCGCGGGTTCTTGTTGGTGGTTTTTTGCTCGATGCTAATTGCAGGGGACAGGCCCTCTATGCTATCTACATCCGGCTTGTCCATTAAGCCCAAGAACTGCCTTGCATATGCAGATAGGCTTTCAACATATCTTCTTTGCCCTTCAGCGTATATGGTATCAAATGCAAGGGTAGATTTCCCCGATCCTGAAAGCCCTGTTATGACTATGAGTTTATTCCTGGGCAGCTCCACGTCTATGTTTTTGAGGTTGTGCTGCCTTGCCCCTTTTACAAATATGCTATCTCTCATTTTTTCACCCTTGATGCTGCCCTTTTCATGTCCTCTATGCGATCGCGCATCTCTATGGCCTTCTCGAAATTCAATTCCTCCGCATAGCGTTTCATTTCCGCATCCATCTTGACAAGCTCATTTTGAATGTCTGACTTGGACAGATGCTTTGTACCCTTCAGATCTCTCGTCTTTTCTCCGATTTTCTTGATTATTGTCTTTGGAATTATCCCGTATTTCTTATTGTATAGGATTTGGGCTGCCCTTCTGCCTTCGGTTATACTTACCGCATCCCTTATCGAATCGGTCATTACATCTGCAAATAGGATCACCCGCCCATCAACGTTCCTTGCTGCTCTTCCGATTGTCTGTATAAGGCTCCTTGTATCTCTCAGAAATCCTTCCTTGTCTGCGTCGAGAATGAATATCGTGCCAACTTCTGGTATGTCTAACCCTTCCCTAAGAAGGTTTATTCCGACGAGGATATCGAATTCCTTGGCTCTTAGTTGACGAATGAGCTCTATTCTGTCAAGGCTTTCTATCTCGCTATGAAGGTACCTTACTTTGAAACCCTGTTTTGAAAGGAAATCCGTTAGGTCCTCAGCGCTCTTTTTTGTGAGGGTGGTGACTAGTACCCTATTCCCAGTAGCTATGGTCTGTTTTGCCTGCTCCATGAGGTATTTCATCTGTCCTTCCATCGGCCTCACCTCCACTGCAGGATCTAAAAGCCCGGTAGGACGCGTGATTAGCTCCACCTCTTTCGAGCTGTGTTCAAGCTCATATTGTGCAGGAGTGGCAGATACGAAAAGAGTGGTGCCCATCTTTGCCTCGAATTCCTCAAATTTGAGCGGGCGGTTGTCGTATGCGCTTGGAAGGCGGAACCCGAAGTCTATCAGGTTCTTCTTTCGCATATAGTCCCCGTTGTACATGGCCCTTGACTGCGGAATTGTCTGGTGGCTCTCATCTATTATAAGAAGGAAATCCTTGGGGAAATAGTCTATAAGCACATGGGGAGGCTGACCTTGGGCGCGGCCATCGAAATGCCTGCTGTAATTCTCTATCCCGCTAGTGTATCCCATCTCCTTTATCATTTCGAGGTCGTACTTAACCCTCTTCTCAAGTCGCTGGGCTTCGAGTTCTGGGAGCTCTAGGAGCCGCTCCCCAAGCTCCTTGCGTATGGTCTGGAAGGCCGCCTCCTGCTTTTCTGGGGGCACAACGAACTGCCTTGCTGGATATACCACCATGTCATCTAGTTTTGATATGAGGTCGCCTGTTATAGAGTCGATCTCCTTTATGACCTTTATTTTGTCATCTTCAAGCTCTATCCTTACAACATTGTTTTCGTACGCGGGGATTACATCGATGGTATCTCCCCTTACCCTGAACCGCCCTGGCTCAAGGGCCTGGTCGTTCCTTTGATATTGTATCTCTACAAGAGAGAGAAGCAGTTTTTGCCTTGAAATCTTGGTTCCTGGCCTAAGCGCCAGTGACATGTTTCTGAAATCATCAGGGTTCCCAATGCCATATATGCAGCTTATGCTTGCAACAACTATCGTGTCATTCCTGCTCACAAGGCTAGAGACTGCGTGCAGCCTCATCTTCTCTATCTGCTCGTTTACAGCAGAATCCTTCTCTATGTAGAGATCTTTGGTAGGAATGTACGACTCAGGTTGATAGTAGTCATAATAAGAGACGAAATACTCGACCCTGTTTAGCGGGAATAGTTCAACAAGTTCAGTGTAGAGCTGGGCTGCAAGCGTCTTGTTGTGCGCGATTATGAGAGTTGGCTTTTGTAGACGCTGTATAACGTTTGCCATTACAAAAGTCTTTCCACTGCCGGTTATGCCTAGAAGGGTCTGCCTCTGAGAACCTTTGAAACCTCCCACTATCTCCTCTATCGCCTGCGCCTGGCCTGGGGAGGGTTTATACTGGGACCTGAGAGTAAACTTCATTAAATCGCCAAATATGGCTTGCCTTCCTATATTGGCTTTAATGCTTTTATAACCAGCTATAAATACCTACCATACCCCCATGGAAACTGTGGATGGCACTATTCCAGCCTTATTTCTAATCTCTTGCTGTGAGCCCCCTGGTTCTTGTACGAATTCATCACTATCTTTCCGACTTCTTTTGAATTGAGGACATGGAGACCGCCGTCCATCTGCATGTCGAGACCTTCAATTTCGACTACCCTGACAGTGCTTAGCCGCTTGATAAGCTCCACTCCAGGTTGGGTCCTTACAAGGCTTGGCATTGCGAGAGCCTGCGCCTGGGTTAAATCCTTGACTATTACCCTCCTTCCCCGCAATATGTCATCATTAGTATCGTCTATTATCTTCTGGGCCAGATCTTTGTTGAGATCAGGCATGTCGAAATCCATTCTTGCGCGATCCGCATAAATTTGGCTTCCTGTAATGATACCCCCATTTGAATAGGACTTTATCACTATTCCATCCAAGATGTGAATTGCTGTGTGATGGCGCATGTATGCATATCTCTTATCCCAATCAATTACACCGTGGACATTGTCCCCAATCTTTAGTGCTGAGGGATTTTCAACGGTGTGCATAACATCCTCACCGTCCTTCTTTGCATCGCTCACTACAAACTCGCCGCTGCCTGAAATAAGCCTGCCAGTGTCGTTTGGTTGGCCGCCGCCTGTAGGATAAAATGCCGTCTTGTCGAGATACACTTTATTTCCATCTATCCTTGTCACAATGGCATCAAATTCCTTGAGGTACATGTCTTTAAGGTAGAGCTTGTCCGTCATAAAAATCAACTGGCATGAACGCTTGTGACATCCTCCAACGACTAAAGGTCGTTGGCTTCCTCTGCGTTTGCAGAGTATGTTCTCAGTTCTTTGAGTCCGTTTGCAATGCCTGTTGCATTGTATTTACGAT
>JAJZNA010000003.1 GCA_021848065.1 Microcaldota archaeon | reverse complement strand
CCAACGTGTTGCTGCCGTCTTATTTTGATACACAGGAAAAGTTTATGGAACTTCCACATTAGCGGAAGAAAGGGCCTCTACGTCGTGAAATGTCCAACTACTGAAATTTCCCACTTACTATTATCTCTCTGGTCTTGCTATCTTTGAGTAGAGCTGCGATTACAATATTCGCGTCTACAACAAGCATTCATAACAACCCATGTCTCTTTGCAATTCCTTCCTTTATCTTTCTACCGATTTCTACGGCATCCTTCTCAGTAAGCTTGCTGTTTGCGAGTATCTTGTCCATTAACTCTAACTCGTTTGCCTTCTCTGCCAGTGCCTCTCTTGCCACTTCACTCCACTTTATCTCCTTGTGCTTCTTCATCACTGCCATGAGTTGGTCGGGCACAGCCAATGTCATATTTGTCAATTCAATCACCTAAGTATATTAGGTAGAATAAGTATAAATACTTATTGATGTCTATTGCAAATGTAATAATCTGCTTTCATTTGCAATAGTTAAAGATTCTACAACTTTATTTCAACGTCCGCCGAGTCCATTCCACTTGTCCCTCGTGGGCATATGCATATCACCCCAGGCATAATTATAATAACTGTTCAAGGTTACAATAAGTAGTTGGGGTTTATGACTAATGAACTGGTTTTTATCCTTATCCCATTAATAGGATATATCGGACTTTGGCTGTTGGGCATTGTCTTTTTCCTTATCTACTTCAAGTTATTCAGAATCCGCATGGACTATAAACACCCCCTCGCTATTGTCAAGAAGCTTCCTTCAGCCCTTGCAATAGCTACTGTACCAATTTGTAGCTTCGTGTCATTTTTCATAACGACTAAGGTTGTGCTAGCAGAATTGCATTTATTCGTATCAGTTATCCAACTCCTCCCAGTCGGTGTCGCCTCTCTCCTATTTACGATAATTTTGGACTTGCTTATAACCGTCTTGGGAGAGAAGATAGATGTACGCAGCTTCCCGCTTAATCTGATGTATCTACTTGCTTGGTTCGTCATCGTACCTGCTATTATCCTAGCCGTACTTGTATAGCGTTATATAGTTATACGAGAGGGATTTACAACTTTGTTGGAAGCCCCGCCGAGTCCATATAAATATTTCATCGACGACAGAAGTGGCACTCCCTAAGAAGCAGGTCGGGAATCGCACCAGGTGGTGTTTTATAGTCTGAAGGTATTTAGTTGTGGTGATAGTAATGGAAAAATTTACACCGTATCTATTCTTCAATGGGAACTGCGCGGAGGCGTTGGATTTTTATAGGTCGTGTCTAGGTGGAGATTTAGATATCACTAAGGTTTCTGATTCTACAGTAAAGGACCAGATGCCTAAAGAGACACAAGACAAGGTCCTCTATGCTCATTTTAAAAGCAAGGTTGTAGAGTTTAGTGCTTCAGATTGGCTGCACCCCACAAGGACGCCAAAACAAGGGAATACAGTATGTTTGTATATCGTAGGGACTTACGAAGAGCTAAAAGACATCTTTAATAAATTAGCTGAAGGGGCGGATAATACCTCACTGGATTCACTATCCAAGGCATTCTTTGGAGTATACGGGGCATTGACAGATAAGTATGGTGTACGTTGGATGTTTAAAGGCGATAGTCAGGATTAATTGGTATGGCTGCGTATGCATCTGTATATAAATGCCCAGTATATGGGACTGCAAGATATTCTTGCAAGGACGCCTAGTCCATGAAATCCATCATACCGTGAGTGCGGCTTACCAATAATAGTGACTACGGAGTTTGTTGCTAAAGACGCTGTGGCAAGGTTTTAATATGTTTATTCACATAATAATTATGTGATTATATACCCAACATAACTTTAGTCATAAGTGAAGAGCTTAGAAGGGATATGGAAAAACATCCATCGATTAAATGGTCAAGCGCCGTAAGAAACATAATAGAACAGAAACTTGCCGATTTCGAAGAGTTGGAAAAACTAGCGGAAAAGAGCAAGTTTACCATGAAGGACTGGAAGCTTATAGAGAAGAAGGTATCGAAGAGCATGGCAAAGCACGCAAAGGCGCTTCTCGATGAGAGTAACAGTTGATGCGAATATCCTGTTTGCCTGCCTGATAAAGGATTCGACTACCAGGCGCCTAGTTCTCAACCCTACACTTACACTTTTTGCCCCGGAATTTCTCAAGGATGAACTGGCAGCCCATATCATAGAAATCAAGGAAAAGTCAGGGATGGATGACGAGGAGCTATTACGCATGATTCAGAGGGTATTTGCTCAGGTAACATTTGTGCCAGACAAAGACCTTAAACCCTTCTTACATCCTGCTGGTAGCCTAATTGCAGACCCAAAAGATTGGCTGTATCTTGCATGCGCATTGAATGAGGATACTGCAATATGGAGCAATGATAATGATTTTGGCCCGCAGAAGAGAATTAGAGTTCTTAAGACAAAAGAACTTATGTCGATTGTTGGATCGCTGTAAATAAGTAGATATACTGAACAAATGCTAGTAAACAATATCGGATATCATTATCTAACATTGTTTGTAAATCATACGCGTTTGCTGTAGTCCGCCGAGTCCATACCCACTTCGCGAAGAGAGCAGGTGCATGGTTTCCTAAACGCTTATATTATCGGCCTTATGGGGGGGGTGTGTCGCACATTATATTCTCTGAAGTTATCATAATTTATCCTACTTATAAGATAAGTATTATATATCTTATCTGCCATAATACTTTGGTGTATTGCGATGAAGGAAAAAATAAGCATAACCCTTAACGATGCCTTGGTAAAGTTCATAGATTCTGAACGCGGCGACGTGCCTAGAAGCAAGTTCATAGAGAACTACATTAAAACGAGGAGCAGCATGTTCGAGGCCCTTTGGATATTCTCCGATGAATTGGGGAAGCTGAGCGCAGCGGAATGGATATCTGCACATGCTTCTCAGCCACTGGGAAAGCCATTACACAAACATTCAGGATATGTTTCAGTAGGGGCATATCTGAATTTTTACGATCAAGGTATGGCAAAGCAGTTTTCGCTAGAAAGGAGCAAGATAAGAGATTTCAAGGTAGGGTATGATGGTAAGTTTACAAGATTCAGACATTCTCGCGGATTGAACCCCCCTGCAAGCTTCAGCGTGAACGGAAAGAAGATATACATCTTCACACGCAATTTTGATAGGGCCCAATACGTAGGAGACAACAGAGTCTTCATAGACGCCGTGATAGGAGATAAATGACGTGAAGAACAGATGCAGTACATCTACTGGCCACGGGTAGTATTGCGATAGGCAGACACATGAAAAGGCTAGAGAGCATCGCTTTGCAAGTGGAAGGTTGCAGGTAGAATTCCGTCGAATATATTCTGTGTCTTAGATAAATATATTCGCATATCTATTTAGCATATAGATAACTATGAAACAAATGCAAACACAGATAATGCACTCACCGACGCTGGATACTGTGCTAATGGTAGAGCATACCCTGCAGGATGCAAAACAGGTTATCAATGTAGCCGAGCTTAAGCGCAGACTACCCCACAAAGTAATGCACCAGACAATTATGAGAATACTGGATTACCTCCAGGCAAGCTGCAAGATACTGATAACCACGAAGGTGTTGTCTGGACATACGCCACGAAGGATATGATGGAGAAGCTGAAGAAAGGAGGGTTGGAGCTATGAAGTGGCAGAAGTGGCCTTCTTCAGAAACATGCCGGTAACCGCATCACGCCCAGTATAGTAAACCTGCAGTTGTTTATGGCAATTAGATGGTGGCGGTTGGGGAATTTAGTCTTATTTCCTGTTGGAAAGATTGATTATCTCGAATTGTGGGACAGAGTCATTGCCGAAGCGTGCATAAGGGTCTGTGACATTATATGCCCGTGAGTATTCCGAGAAATTTGCAAGAGTGCATGTAGTAAAATTGTACATTATTGGGGGAGACATGTCAAAATTTGTTGTTCCGCCTAGCGCAATATAGCTGTTATTTAGCTCCAGGCTGCCTTCGCTTGCGCAGCTTGTTGAATTGATATGGTATTTGTATCCGGAATACAGGTTGGCCTCTTCTGCGAATATCCATTGGGCATATATTGTGGAATTAGGATGAGAGGCGGCAAACGCAGCAAGGTCCTTTACAGTGGCTATGGAAGCGCGGTAATATTGCGAGTCATGCTGCAAATCGATTAGATCTGTGCACACAACTGCCAAAAGTATAAGTATTGCCACTGTCACAAACAGTTTTTTTCTGGACCGTATAAGCGCATCCATTCCAAGCGCCACCATTACAACCGACGGCAGTGTAAGCGCCTCTGCAACATAAGGCAGTTTGCTGTCTAACAGAACGTATGTGGCACTATTCCGAGTTATGATGGCAGTTGGGGCCAGAGACATTATCGCAAGGTAAACAATGAACATCAGTCCGAAGAAATAGGCCCAACTATGCTTGGACTTTGGCAAGAATAGCAACATGCCCACAAGGACATAGAAGGATATCCCCCAGTACCTCAGGTACGGGTCATAATAATAGCTTGGCTGGTCCATCAGTATGGGAAGATAAAAATATGGACTCCCAGTTATCTCTACGATAGAAAGGTTTCGCGTAATGTTAAGATACGGAGAGGCCTGGGTCTCAAATTGGTAGAGGGTTATCGAATGGTACACCTCAGGATATAGAAAGAAATTTCCTGACTCTGCTTGGTAGAGTAGCCCAGGCACAGAATAGGCGGCTGCAAATCCTCCAATAATCAGGGCGAATATGATGATGTTCTTTCTTAGGTCCTCTTTTCCCCCAGAACGGCTAATTAGGATTTTTGCAGATAATATGGCAAGGAATAAGGCAATGAAAACTAGTGTCGCCGAGCCAAATGGATTCGTTACAAAGCCAAACCCTATAAAAAGGCCAGAGACAAGAGAAACCGATGAAATTTTTCTCAGAGTCTTCGCATCGAGAGCCACTATGAAAAAGTATACGGCTACGCTTGATGCCATTGCCAACGGCACCTGTGGCTCAAGCTGGGTCGAGAACAGGACATTAAGAGGGAGGAAGGCGAAGAGGATGCAGCTTATGGCAGCTGCCCGTATGCTGGAAATGCGCTCCACAATAAGGAAAATGAACAGGGCCTCTATAACTGAGGTAAGCATCACATAGTATATCGGCAGGTTTACGCTGTATCCGAAGGCATGCGCAAGCATTATTTCGGGATACATTAGGCCCACATAGAACTGGAATGCCTTATCCGGATTGAAATTTACGTTGGTTAGATTGCTGAAATCCACATTGCGGTACGAAGAGAAGTTATAGCCGCTGTGAAAGACCGCAGTATTGACTATCTGGCTGTAATAGATTATCTCATCTTGTGTATTTGCGAAGACAGGCCCAGTATAGTAAAACAGCCGCACAATCAGAACGACAAGAAGAAGGATAGCGATAAGCGCTACGCGCCTCGTAGCAGATTCTGGGAGCTTGCGGGCAGGCTGCTTTGTAAGCGCTTTCATCGCATCAGAGATATTTTTGGAAACAACCTATTAAATAGAGCGTAGCAGACGTGCAGGGTCATCTTGCCCTGTTTGTTATGTACGAAATCGAGTTGCGTAACCTTTCGGGCATGAGCCCCCATACCCAGGTATGGGATACCCTCAGCCACAGTGTGGTCAGGAATATTGCAATTATTGCCGGCTTTAGGCCGCCGGGGACTACTTTGTACGTTATAGGAACTTCCTCAATTTTCCGTCCATCAAGCTCCAGGTTATATAGCAAGTCGATATCGAAGGTGGTATGCTTGAGTGCAATTCTAGGGAGGATGGGCTGCAGTGCCTTGGCAGTAAAAAACTTTGAGGCGCACTGGGTATCGGTGTAATGAAATCCAAACAGCATCCTTACTAGGAGGTTATACGCCCTGCTGGAGATGGCTCTTGACAGGGGCATCCTGCCATCCATCTTGCTTCCGGCAAGATAGCGTGAGCCCATTACACCATCAAGGCTGTTGGAAGATAGGAGACGCACCAACCGCTCCACTTCTTGTGCGCTCACTGAACCATCAGCATCCACGAAGCCGAGTACGTCATTGCCACCGCACTTTTCGCAAGAAGCCTTGAACGCCTTCATGATGGCACCACCCTTGCCCAATCGATCGCTGCTCTTGAGGAGCAAGATGTTCCTGTACTTATTTGAATAGCCTGCCACTATAGAATCAGTAAGATCACTGCTCTCGGAGATGACCATTATGGTAATGTCATCCCCAAACCTGCCGATCAGGCTGATGCAGTCCTCCATCACATGCGCTATGCGTTTTTCCTCATTGTAGGCAGGTATGGCCAAATAGACGTGCAAGCTGTCACATTAGATTACGTATGCATAAAGTGGCCTTTTATAGCTTCCTAGAGCCTTGCAGTCAACAGACACTGCCAGGTCGGCAGGAGTAGAGGAATCCGTGGGTACCAGTAATATGCCTTGCATCATGGATGTGGGGAGGGCGCGTATTTCAGAAGGACGTTTCCTGATTTGAACTGCTTGGATCCGATAAGTCCAAGGTTGAGCTTCAGCCCCAGACCGGAGAGTATACGTGTGCCATTGCCTATCACTACGGGATTCATCATGAACATGAATTCATCTATAAGGCCCTCTCTGGCCAGGGTAGTGGCGAGCTCTGACCCGCCTACCATTATGTCCTTGCCTTGCTGAGACTTGATGCGGCGTATCTCTTCGATATCAAGTTCATGCATTAGGCGCACATTCTTCCAGTACTCGTTTTCCTTGACGCCATTAAGCGTTCTGGAAACTACGATTTTTGGAGTGTTGTTGATAAGGTAAGCGATTTCCCTGTTCTCCTTTGACAGGGTTGGGTCCTTTGCCATCCTTGGCCAGGCCTCTTCCATAACCTGATACATTCGCCGGCCGTATATGAACAGGTCTGCGCCCCTTAGCATATCCAGAGCGAACATATTGAATTCGTCATCCACATTGTGCCATGACAGGTCGTGGCCTGGGCCCTCAAAAAAGCCGTCAAGGCTGAGCATCATGAACATGGACATTTTTCGCATGCCAAGCACATAGTGCTATTTGCATGCAACAGTATTAAAGGCGTCTTTGATGTGCTTAGGCGCTCTAGGCAAAGGGGCATGGTTAATAATGATGCCACATCAATCCAATACATGGCCTTTGTATCAGGCGAAGTGTTTATAGCCATACTAATAGTTGCAGTGGCAATCAGAACCGTGCGGGGCATGAGCGGGTCCGAGTACTCTGCTAAAAAGCTGTTCACGCGGCCTGCTGCATATATAGTGCTCACTGCGCTGCTGGTCTTCGGGCTTGCGCTGTGGCAGGATGCTGTGCTGTTCATATCGGTAGCAGCAGGGATACTGCTGGGCCTTGCGCTTGGAAGAAAAGGGAACGTCTTCGAACAGGATGGGCGGGTGATGTTCAAGCGCTCTTTGGAAGTGACGCTCCTCTGGCTAGTGGCATATGTGATAAGGATTGGGATAGACTTTGCCTTCAATCCGGCGTTCACGCAGAGCAGCACGGCATCCCCGGCATCCATATTCATTGCTGCCAACGCCTTCGAGGGAGGCATACTGGTTTTTGGAGCCGACGTGCTCCTATCATTCACGGCAGGGCTTCTTCTAGGAGAGGCGCTTGCGCTTCGCAGAAGCTACAGGGAAAGGATTGGGAGATAATGAGTCATAGGGCTTGCCGCATGTGGCATGTGCCCAAGGCCTGAAAAACCCTGCCCAAGGCGCCATCAGGTAACATCATACACAGTCCATTCTGACCAAGCTGTTGCGGTGGATAGCACAACAGGCACGCTGTAGCTTGAGTACCCCGTGCAGGATGCGATATACACATAGGCAGCAAGGCCGGTGTATTGCGAAAGCTCAGTGCACCCTGCTGGGAGGGTTACTGAAGTTATTGAATACCTTGTGGCTATGAACAGGAAATCGTGCGCCGAGGTTGATGATGGGCTCCAGCTAAGTGTCTGTGACGTGCTTGAGAAGTTTCCAGTAGTAGGTATTGTGTAAGAGGATGATGATACGCCAACACCACCTACAGCGGCATACGGTGTTGTCGGGGATAACGCACAAGTGTTTGAGGATTGGTGACCTATTGAAGTGCCTATGACACCTGGCCTGAAGTAATAGGTGTTGTCACCGGTCCAAGAGAATGTGCTGTTGCCGTATTGCCCGTTGACCCCTGAGCAGAGGTACAGGCTGTATCCCGAGGTTATAGTTGCGCTTGAACCGCTGTTGGTGCCCCCGTATGAATAGGTGAACGCCTGAGAGTAAGTCGCGGTCTCGGTTATCGATGAGCTCATGGTAACCGTTGCAGGGTTTGATGTGCCGGAGTAGTTGCCGGTGCCGCTGCCTGACCAGCTGCTGAATGCGTATCCGGAAGAAGGGGTGGCAGTTATGGTTACGGTTGTGCCTGGGATATACTGCCCTGAAGGGCATCCAACGCTGTTTGAAGGGGCTGCAGATTCGGTGCCGTGAATACCTGAAAGGGTGAGTGAATAGCAGCTTATTGCAGTAGTGACTGCCGTTGTTGCCCCTGTGGTCACCTTCCCTATGCTCTGCACTGTGGCGCTGAACGAGGCAACCATTGCGGTAAGCCCTGACTGCTGGCCGGAGCTGTACACTATCCACAGATAGCCTTTGTAGGACTTGCCTACAGGACCTGATGCCCCTGGGCAATGAAACGATAGCGGCACTATGGCACCGCTGTTCATGATTGTGTTTGATATAACGGTTGTTGAAGACGGGGCAGAAGAGGAGTTTGTACATGCAATTGAATTTATCGTTATGGTTGACCCGCTGGACTGCCCTATGTTTGCTGCGAGATTTCCGCTTGTGTTCATGACCATGTCAGCGCAGTAGTATCCGGGTTCTGCTATGCATGCTGATCCCTGCGAGGCAAAGCCACCGCCGAATATGCCTAATGAATATAGCGCCACTGCAGCTATGGCTATTATGAGTATCGCCCACCCATAAGTCATCAGGTACTCCATGGCTGCCTGTGCATTTGGGCCCGCGGCGCGTGTATGGGGCGAAGGCATTAAATTACCAATAATTATTACTAAACTGTGGAAATTATATAAAGGCGCGCACAATAAATTATCGATGAATAGATATACAGGGGTAGTTGTTTAATGGACACGAAATACAGCGAACTGGTGGGATCTGCAATTGAGGCACTGAAATATGCATACGGCATACCGGAAGGCCGCACAGTGTATTCGTCAGCTGTGCTTAGCAGGACTGGTAAGGTTTATTCGGCTTCCGCTTATGGATCGGATACAGCATCCCTGACATTGCATGGTGAACAGGCAGCATTGGCACATGCGGCTGCACATATGGATGGGGATATAGTTGCCATAGCCACGGTTAGTGATGCAGAGCCAGAGGATGGCGTTTTCTGCACGCCTTGCGGCATGTGCAAGCAGCTCATATGGGAAAATTCACTTAGGTCGGGAATCCATATTGATGTGATAATGGCAAACAAGTCTGGAAAATATGCTGTAAGGAAGATAGATGATCTGGTGCCATTCCCATGGCCCCCTAGGAAGAACTAGGCATGGATAGGTTGGGTTCGGATACGCACTACAGGCATTTTGCATCGAGGCGGGCAGGAATGTTATTAAAGCGTGCTGGAAAAATATAAGTAACGGTGTTAAATTGGCCAATGCTAACGCAAAAGGTGGACGAAGCACAGATGCACGTACAGGCAGCAGGCACACTGCAATGAAAATTTTAGTCGTGGTGATAGCAGTGGTGCTGGTTGGCGGGGCATATGTTGTGCTGACGTACGGATCTCTGCCTCTTGCCCTCATCAGCGCGCACAGCCTAAACCAGAGCACACTTGCAAGCGCAATGCTCCACAAAGTAAGCACCATGCCCAAACTCAACATGTCATACAGTGGCGACATAATAGTAAACAATACTGACCCAGGAGTTGTGCTTACAATACTGAAATATTATAACTATAGCAAATCGGTAATAACTTTCACGGATTTGCCATCGTTAGGAAATGTGACCACCATAGTAATGCACTCGGGCAACGGAACTATATACAGCTGCATAAGAGCTTGGCAGAACATAACACAGTACTCTGACCCTAACAACAGGTACATATGCAGCAACATGGGCAGGAATATGAGCAACATAAGCGGGTTGTTCGCGCTGGTGACATTGACAGCAGTAAACAAGGTAGTGGATACCTCTTCCCTAAGAAACCTTAACATAAGCTCTTACAGCCTAAGTTCGTGGAATGGGCAGCCTTGCTACTTCGTTTCTGGGTCTGGGTCAGCAGACATAAACGGGGCTCTTGTAAACCAGACAGGATTCGTACCATCAAACTTCACCTTTGACACTTGCGTATCGGCACAATATGACGTTCCCCTTGAGTTTAATGCAGTGGCGTCGGCCGCAGGCAAATTCGTGCATATAGACATAGTATCCACAGGCATAGGCACGGCATCCACACAAAATGAAGTGTCATCCCTCCCAACAGGCGCCGTAGTAGTTTAAAGATATATGGCAGTGGGAATGGTGCTGTTGCAATTTAGGGCTAGCCTTTTTGGAAGGCATTTACTGCAATATGCGCACTCATGCTGGTAGCGTTGGCGCTTTCTGCCTCGTTTTTTGCCATGCTGCCTTACAATGGGGTACAGATGCCGACGCAGTGCATGAATAGAACGGCATCTGGCCAGAGCGCAGGCAATGTTTATTCAAATTCTGTAAGCTTCAATCCCCTAGAAGCTTAGTGCTGCGGCAGATGTAGCTACACTATCTGAATGGTAATTACCATGTATACGGGGCCGGCAATGGCGCAGTCATAGCCAGCAATGGCAGGTATGATGCTGTGGCAGTTGTCAATCGGACAGGATATGGCAGCACAGTATTTCTTGTAAACAGGACAACGGGGTCGGCTGTGATGGGAATTGGTTTTGCCAATGACACCATAGCAGCTGCAATGACTGCGAACACACTATACCTTTACAACGAGGGAATAGGATACACGATAGACACCAAAAGCGGTGAGGCCGTCAGAAACAGGTTAACTTTGGACAATTATAGAGGGTTTTACACGTATAAAGGGAGTTACTACCTTCAGACCACCGGAACCATATTCCAGATTAGGAAGAATGGGGGCATTGCAGCAGCACACGCTTGCATTCAACGGCACGGCCTTTGGATGTGCAGTGCGATGATAAAGAATATGCCATTGTTTAGGGGCAACAGCTTGAACAGCAGTGCCGGTAGCTTCAGAGGCGCATCAGCGCCTCTTCACAAGCAGGTATGCCACTGCTGCAATTATGACCAATATAATGACTACGGCAACATCCAATAGCGTGGAAGATCCAGTAGCGGCAGCAGGCACAGTGGTCTGTGGTGAGGACGTAACAGGCTGCACGGAGGTTGTAGCTGCTGGAAGCTGCTCTGTCTCAAACACCCAAAGAACAGGCTTGAAGAACACGTCGTTCATCATTACAGTGTCATTCGGATGGGTCCATACATTCTTAGCGGCATAAGATCCGCCAGTATAAACTGTGCCGTTGTAGGTGCCCCCTAGCCAGGTCCATGAAGTTGTATTGTTTCCAGCTACAACATAGCTTATTACAGCATAAGGGTCGCCAGGTTCATTGACTAAGGAGATATCAGGAGTTATTTGGCCGTTCACAGCAAATGCATACGCCTCGCCATTAGGCGTGGTATTTAGAGTATTTGCAGGGCTTGAGACGTTTGCAGCGCTGAATACCACAAGCGAGAAATTGTATTCGGATTGTATCACGCCGTTTATCATTGCATATGTGCCGGGCCTTACTACGGCGCGTATGGCGCCAGACTGAACGGATAAGTTTGCCCCGTTGGTGGCATTCACCATTGTGGTGTTTTCAGCTATTACCTTGAAATGGGGGATAGAAGAAACCACAACCACAGGGATGACAGTTGAATTTGATGGTGTGCTGTTTGATGCAGGCGCCATGACATTAAGCGTCAGGGTCGCATTCTTTGAGGATGGGTCATCGCCAGTGGCATAGAAAGTGATATTGTAAGCCCCAGGCTTTGCTGATGCAGATACGCTCACGGTTGCCGTGCCGGAATAGTTAGGGTCGCCATAGGTGTCGCTAAGGGAGACATTTATCCCTGATGCGGACAGTGACTGTGCATTGCCAACGTTCAGCGTTGTGCCCCAGGTGTTGCCGCTTTCAAGGCTTACAGTGTACTGGACATCAAGGTGGCTGCCAGGGGTTGTGTTGTAAGCATAGTGCGACAGGGATATTGAAGACGTGCCGTATCCACCAGACTGCGCATATGCAAGTCCTGAAGATGATATCGCAGCGAAGAAGACTGTTGCAAGAATGATGAACATGCCGTTCTTTTTATTTCCAGAAAGATTTCCATTTCCCATTTTATCCCAGATTATTTTACTTATAACAGTGTTATATTTTATTAAGTGCTTGGTTTTATGCGGTTTCGCAACGAGCGGCATGCCCCTTTACATGCCATATTGCCATGCATTATAAGCCCTCAATAATATTGCACGGATTATATATTTTATTACACTAACTCATAGAATAAGAGTATTCTGTGGCAGTTCAAATGAAGATAACGGAAGCAATCTTGCGACATAAGCTGGCCATTTTGTTGCTACTTGTACTGGCGACACGAGTTTATCCACTTATCCGCGGAAGCATAACTAACCTTGAAACCCTGAATACGATGCTTGTGATAAAGCAGTTCGCACTGGGGAACACTGGAATCTTCTTTAACGAATCGTGGCTTCAGGTCTATCTCATTACGATGCCATATGCCTTGCTAAAGGCATTCATGAACGTCTCCGAGACGCTATACCTGGTAAAGGCGCTCCTGGTCACCGTTAGCGCATTCGTAGTGTACCTCTTCGGCAAAATGCTAACAGGCAGGGACAGTGCGGGATATCTTGCGCTCATCCTCTTCGCAATTTCACCATTGGCAATATACTCGCAAAGCCTTGGAGTATGGTCCGGGGATGTAATAGCGTCAGTCCTGCTCTCCGCATCTGTTCTGCTTTTATTGTACGCCATCAGAGAGCGTGGGAGCGACAGGCGCAGGTCATACATATACGCAGTGCTATCAGTTGCCGTACTGGTTATTGCAGACAAATCGTGGAATGGTGGTGTGTATACGCTAGTCACCTATGCATTTACGCTATTGGCACTGGCCATCTGGAAAGGAAGTGGCAGGATGTCAAAGACCTTGCTGACAAGCATTCTGCTGATAGCCCTTGCATTTACGGTGTACATACCAAGCCAGTATAATATAGGCGTATTCAATGCCGCCAATTATCAGGGAGGAATCAGGCAGACGGTTACGCAGTTCTTGGCAAACAATGACTATTCACTTTACGGATCTGGAGCAGTTACAAACCCTATCAATATCAAAATGAGTGCATTCTATTATGCCCTTCTCCCAATAGGCTTCTTTACGTCCACCTTCCTCGTAGCCATTGCAGTATACTTTTTCACCATGGGCAAGGGAAAGGTGTATCAGAATCATGCCTTTTTGGCAGTAGCTGTAATGTATGCCATAGGCGCTGTGATAGCTATCTCATACAGGCGCTTCGACTCACTGGCCATAATACCAATAGCCATATTATCCGGCGCAGGCCTTGACCTTCTCCTCAGCAACATCAAAACCCCGAGGCTTCACAAGTATGCAAAACTTGCATTCGCTGCCATAATTCTGATGGTTTTTGCAGGCTCGGTGATGCAGGTGGCGCAGGCAGGATTCCCTACGGATCTCACAGTGGATTACCTCTCCACGATGAAGTGGATATCAACTTACACGCCCCCCAACGCCACGTTCCTGACCAACGTTTTTGACGAGGCCCCAATAGAATACTTTGGCAACCGTGCCAGCGCAATTGACGGATGGAACGGGGGCTTATGGCAATTCCCAGCAAATGCGAGCGTCAGATTCGACAACTTCCTGTTCTCGCCTTCATGCAATTCCACATACCTTAGATCAACTGGGGCGAGTTATCTTGTGGTGGACTCCTTTTGGTTATATCCAGGGTATGTAAGGTCTTCAAGTGTCAACGGAACCAACCTTCAGAACCTCGCTACCGGAGGCTTTAACATTGGATGTGGAAACCTCACACTGGCACTGGTTTATGAGAGCGGGGACAACATAACTAGGGTGTACAAAATAGAGAACAGCACGGTCAGCATGCCTGGAAGGTACAGGGAACTGGTAGGGATAATGCAGGCTGGGGGAATACTGTCGAATAACTTCACTTATGCCAATGAACCCACAATTTCCATTTTACACAATGACACTTATGGGAACGTCACCTCTGCGAGTGAGGAGCTTCTATCTAAAAATGGCTCTTATAAGGTAAAGATAAACTATGCGATGTTCAATACCTCCTCGGATGCTGCTGCGTTCTACCTATACTCCATAAGTGTTCTGAGGAATTCGATGGGCGTTGGATATGCAAACGTAGGCACGCTGTTCAATGCCACGTACGTATACGTAGGCATAAATGAAAGCTCTGTTAGCGTGCTTATGGGCGTCTACGATAATTACTTCATATACCTGAAATCAGAGGGCAGGACAATATCGGAGAAGCAGGCAAAGCAGTTGCTGTACAACCAGATGATGGACATGCACCAGTACTGCAGAGCAAACAGCGCCGCAGGCAATTCCATCGTTTCGCTTAACTGCTAGCGGATAATGCTTGGAAGTTGGCAAGGCAGGATACAGCAATGCATATATAGATTGATTTCGTCTCGTATTACGAGAGTGTTTTGATGGGAATAAAAGTTGAAAAGATAGACTACCTGTCCTTTGCAAAGTTTTATGCAGTGGTTTCTGCAATAATTGGTCTGGTATTTGGGATTATATGGCTTGCAATTACTCCGCTTGCAGGAGCCATAGGCCTTTTGATTATATTAGCAGTAACATTGATAGGGGGTTTCATAGAAGGCCTAATATGTGCGGCACTTTACAACGTCCTCTTCAAGAGGATCGTGAAGTTCGAAGTGAACTGAAAAGCATGCAGGTGCAGGCAATTGCCTGCACCCCTTTTTCTTTTTTCCTTTTATGCGCCTCGATAAGGCATGCGCAATAATCTTTCGTCAATGGGCCGCGCAATGCAATTTAAATAAGCGGCTCGGATAATACTATTTGCTTGCTGAAAGAGGCCTGCGGTAATTGTTGTGAAGGAATACGAATTGGGCATTTTCATAGGGAGGTTCCAGCCGTTCCATAAAGGGCACATGCACGCACTCAGGCAGTCCATGTCACTATGCAGGAAGTTAGTCATAGGGATAGGGAGCTCCCAGGATAAAGGCACAGATACCAACCCGCTCTCGGCCGCAGACAGGGTGCGCGTCATAAGGGCGGCGCTCAGGGGCGAGGGGATAGGGCCAGGCAGCGTCAGGTTTCTACTGATACCTGACTTTGATGACAATGACAGATGGTTTGAATTCATAATGAAATCGCAGCCTGGCATAGGGATAGTATTCTCCAATAATGGGCTAGTGAGGAGAATATTCAGGGAGCATGGCATTGCGGTTGCATTCACCAAATGGCACAACAGGCGCATACTGCAGGCAACAAGGATAAGGGGCAGGATAAAGAACGGGAAGAGCTGGAAGGCGGCAGTTCCAAGAGGTGCAATAAAGGTTCTGGAAGCGAAAAGGCATGCAATAGAGGCATCCAGGCCATCTGCAGGGAAAAAGAAGGGATAGGCATGAATATAGTCATAGGAGGGACCTTCGGATATCTTCACAAGGGCCATGTGGCATTGATAAGCAAGGCATTCGAGCTTGGGGACTTCATTTACATAGGGCTTACCACCGATGCTTACGTACTTAGGGCCAAACCAGGGGAGGATGTGCCGCCTTATGTGGAGAGAAAGGCTGCACTGGATAAGCTTGCGCACTCATTGAAGAAGAGGTACACCATAGGGCCTTTGGAGGACAGGTACGGGCCATCAACTACAGGGAACTTTGATGCGATAGTGGTTAGCGAAGAAACGTATAAGTCGGCCTTGGAGATAAACAGGATAAGAAAAAAGAACGGGCTTAACGAGCTGCGCATAATCAAGATAGCGTACGTGCTGGCGGATGACCTAAAGCCCATATCCACCTCCAGAATACTTAAGGGGGAGATAGACAAGGACGGCAAGAAGCTCTAGCGGCTACTTCGACCCTCCAAGAAGGTATATCCCGATTATGCCGGATAGTATCAATACCAATCCAGCTATCTCAAGCAGCAATGAAGTTATGGATGGAAAGACTATTCCGTCTAGCACTATCAGGAACCCCATGGCGAGCGAGACTGCTGATGGAGCCCTGCTCGTGCTTTTCCAGAAAGACTTCGATTGCTTGTTAGTTTTCTTGGCCATGATGATATATTTGGCTATGGCATCTTAAAAAGCTTGTGATGAAACCATCACAGCTTTTATGCAAACGTTGACACAACCGGAGCCACGGTGCCATTGTATGGCCCGTTCCCCACAGTTATGAAGAACGGATATACGCCCCCTACGCACGGTCCGTCCACTCTTGTCCAGTACGTTCCTTTTGCAGTTGAATTTGCCGTTACCGTAATTGTGAAGCTGAGGGTCTCATTTGCATTTACAGTGTAGTTCTGGGGCACTATGCTTGTCTCAACTCCCGGAACTGCAGATGCGCCTGTTGTGCTTGTCCCATTGCCTTCAAGGCTCAGTATAACGTAGTGCTGCCTTGAGAGTATGGGTGAATTTGCAGGCTCTTCAAGGACGTTTGAGAGCTGTTCAGTTATGTTTAGGGTGCCGGATGAGCCAGGTGCAAGAACATAATCGTTGTATGTGCCGAAGCTTGAATTCAGCGTGTACATTGACAGGCCAGTATATCCAGTAACGCTGCCAGATATATGATAGAAGGCCATAGGGCATGCCAAAGCGCCTCCGCCAGATGATACTGTGAGGTTGGAGCCAGTAGACGTTGAATTGCTGCCTGGAGCAGTCGTGTTTGAAGATGCATTTTGCGCAGGTGTTGTTGATTGCTGTGAAGTCGTTGGCAGTGAAGTTCCAACATTGTGGTTCGCAGTGGATATTCCTATCGCAGCAAGTATGACAATTACCGCAACTGCAGCGGCGCCGAAGATCCCGAATCTGTTCATGCAGCTAGATAAACATCTAAGAATTAAATATGCTTTGAGAGCGTTAGGTTTCTGTTAGGCTTGCCAATCCGCTTTCACTGTATTATGGAGTTGCGCAGCCGGTATGCGATGTTTGCTTCCTCAGTGGAGACCTCGTCCATGACGCCCTTTATCACCGAATTTATCCCACTTTCTGCTTCCTTGAAAGCCTGTGCCAGCCCTTCCAGGCGGGAGAGGTTTTCTGCAAGCATGTCGTAGTCGGGAGCGCTGGAGGCATTCTTCACCATGCGTGCATTGATATTGCGCAGGCGCACTATACGCTTTCCCCTGCGCAGGAAGCTGCCGAACATATCATCGGATACACGAGTGAAGCACTTTGTCCAGTTTACCGTCTCCTCGATCGCAGCCCTTATGCTGTCGATCTGCTGCGGCATGGCGACCCGGTTGTTGAACTCCTCGAAATCCCTGTTCCTCGCTTCGACATACCTGCGCATGAGCTCATCGTGCAAAAGAGTTGTTACATCAGGGCCCATCCTGTTCCTGCCCTTTGAGAACTTCTGGTCGTACTCGGCCTTTCGCCTAGGGTCGCTGAGCACCTCGTATGCGCCATTTATCTCGGCCATCTTCTGCCCGGCGTTTGCGTAGCCGCTCACGTCCGGATGGTACTTCTTCGCAAGCTTGACGTACGAGGCCCTTACCAGCTTCCTGTCATTCGTGTACTTCATCTCAAGTATATCATAATAGTTCTTCAGGTTGATGTCTGAAAGGGTTATCCCGAGGGCCTTGGCATCGCGCACGAAATCGTGGTGCGCAGCCTCAGTATCTTTGAACAGCCTTGCCGCCTTTCCCGAATCGGCGCCGCCTGTTGCCTTCCTTGCAAACTTGAATAACCCCTTTAGAAAAGGCATATCTGGAATTATGCTCGTGATAATATAAATTACCCGAAGGCGCCTGGGCGCCTGCGGGCGTAAAAAACAAGCTGCCATGCGGATAGGCTTATGTGCGCCTATTCGCTCTTCTCCATTCCCGCGCCTATGTAAGTCAGGACGAATCCCACCAGGGACACTATCAGCCAGGTGCCCCATCCTGCCGAGACTGATGACACCGTAGGGGCGAGCAGGGCAAGCAGTGCAAAGCCCGCAACCAATGAGGACTTCCTCTCCCATGCAACAGACTTCTCATTGCCTGATGTCAATGATGCCAGGGTGGTTATGAAGAATGCCACAGACATCACCACGGCCAGGCCGAACAGTATAGGGCCGAACAGGCCGGATGCATCAACGCCTGCAGACCACAGCCCAAGCACTACCGAAAGGTAAGCCAGGCTCCCAACGAATTTCAGGACCCATGAGGTCCAATCCACTTTCCTTTTTGCCATTTGACCACAGTAACAGTATGCAGTAGGGTTTCTTAAGCTTAGCACGGCGGCACGACATCCGCCATGCATTGCAGCGTTTTGAGAAAACGCTCATATTACTATGCGTGCCTAACTCTTGTCGTGACAAGATGGTAAAGGACGAGATATTCCGTGCGTACGACATAAGGGGCATCTACCCGGAGGACATAGATCCTGAACTGTCAAGGAGCGTGGCACGCGCCATGCTCAGGATGCTTGAAGGCAAGCGCATCGCCGTAAGCATGGACGTGAGGCTTAGCAATGAGGCGCTCACCAAGCCCCTGCTCGACGAGCTTGTGGCTGGAGGTGCGCAGGTGTGGTACATAGGCGTAGCCCCCACGCCGCTGATGTATTTCACCATAGCCAAATACGGGCTTGACGGGGGAATAGCAGTGAGTGCAAGCCACAACCCGCCGCAGTGGAACGGCTACAAGCTGTGCGGAAAGGAAGGGAAGGTATTCGGGCTGGGGGAGGGACTTGAGAAGATAAAGGACATCATAGACCGGGAGGATTTCGGAGCTGCAACAGGGGGCGGCATAATACTTGAGAAGCGCAACGAGGTAATGGCGGACTACGAGAAGTTCATCAAGGAGAACAGCAGGATGGAAAGGAAGCTTCGCATAGGCATAGATCCCGGCAACGGCACATGCTGCGGTTTTGCTTCCGGAATAATGCGCAGGGCCGGGCAGGAGGTAGTGGCCATAAATGATGAGCCTGATGGGAGGTTCCCATCGCGCGACCCTGAGCCCAAGCCTGAAACCATAAAGGAGCTGTGCAGCATGGTTAAGGAGTCTGGGCTGGATTTCGGCGTCGCATTTGACGGGGATGGGGACAGGGCCATCTTCGTTGACGACAGGGGCGTTGTGCTTGGAGGAGACCGCACGCTTGCACTCTTCTCAGACAACATGATAGAGCCTGGAGACAAGGTGGTGTACGAGGTGTCATGCTCTGACGCGGTGAAGGAGGTTGTGGAGAGGCGCGGCGGCGTTGCGGTGCTTACGGGGGTTGGAAGAAGCAACCTTGAGAACAAGATGCTTGAGGTCGGGGCAAGGATGGGCGGGGAGATATCCGGCCACATGTACTTCAGGGAGTCATACTATTTCGACGATGCATTCTTTGCGGCTGCTAAGATGGTGGAACTGCTCTCTTCGAAAGGAAGGAAGCTCTCCGAGCTCCTGGAGGCGCTGCCCACATACACCAGCAGGCTCGTGGAATTCAACGTAAGCGATGAGATGAAGTTCAAGGTTGTGGATGCGGTTGCCAGGAACCTGAAGAAAAGGGGCGGAAAGCTCATCACCATGGACGGAGTGAAGCTGGTGACTGACAGGGGATGGTTCATAATCAGGGCATCCAACACCGGGCCGAAGGTGAAGATGGTTGCGGAGGGGAAGGATGACAGGCTGCTGGAAGAGATGCTTAAGGCAGGTAGGGAGGAGTTTGAGAAGGCCTATAAGGAGGTCTCTGCAGGGGCCTGAATGGGACGCGCATGCGAATAAGCCTGCAAGGCATGCTTATAAGTTGCTATAATGACATATCTACAGTGATGCTTCCGTGGAGAAGACGATGGCAGACCTTGGCGAGCGCAGGCTGATAGAGGCCATAAAGGGATGCTACGATTATGAATGGGAAGACGATGATGCCGCATCCATACCAGCAGGCAGGGCATATACGCTCATAACCACGGATTCCATATCAAGAAGCTCGCACATGCCCAAAGGTGCAGGCTGGGATAAGGTAGGGTATTTCTTTGCAGCCCTTAACCTAAGCGACATAGCCGCAATGGGAGGCAGGCCAGAATATTTCATGTCCGCGCTTACGCTGCCGGCAGAAACCAAGGTGTCTGAGCTTAGGTCCCTGGAAAAGGGCATTGGGAGATGCCTTGGGAAATATGGCGTAAAAGTCATAGGCGGCGACCTTAAGCAGGGAGCCGAGATGTGCATGACTGGAATTGCGATAGGGACTGTGCAGAAGGACAGGATACTGAGGCGCAGAGGCGCCAAGGAAGGGGACCTCGTCTGCCTTACGGGAAAGCTTGGAAGGAATGGCGCAGCATACAGGATGTGGAAGGAGACGGGCAATAAGAAGTGGGGGGAGATGATGCTTTGCATAGAGCCGCGGGTAAAGGAAGGGATAGCCATTTCTCAGTGCGGGGCATCATCCGCAATAGACCTCTCTGACGGGCTCTTCGCTGCGCTCTGGCAGCTTGGGAAGTCCAGCGGAAGAGGCTTTGAAATAGAGTACTCCAGGATACCAATAGACAGCCTGGCCCTGGAAACGCGCGATAGGCTAGGCATAGGCATAGAGGATATGGCATTCGAATTTGGAGGGGAGTATGAACTGCTCTTCACGATATCACCAAGAAGATTGCCCATGCTTGAGAAGGCCGCGGGAAGGGCTGGATTCGGCTTTAGCATAATAGGCGAAGTTAAGGGATCTGCAGTGGTGCTGCGCAGGGATGGGAAGGCAGAGACAGTGCGCAGCAGGGGTTATGAGCACTTCAGGAAGTGATGCCATGCGCAGAGGATTCATGGTGTGCTTTGAGGGAATAGACGGCGCTGGCAAGAGGACGCAGACCAGGCTCCTGGCGCAGAAGCTCAGGAAAGCGGGGATGGGCGTATCGACATACTCGTATCCGGATTATGCATCGGAGTATGGGAAGATAATACGCAGGTACCTTTCCGGAAATATGAAGCTCGGAAGGAAGGAGCACTTCCTCCTCTTCCTCATGGACATACTCAAGGATACCGAAAGGATAAGGAAGGACCTTGAGAGGGGTAAGATTGTGGTGACTGACAGGTACCTTTACACCGCGCTTGCATACATATGCCCTTCTGGCCTCGATTATATGGAGGCAAAGAAGTTCGTGGGGCTCTTTGGGCTTGAAAACCCGTCATTGGTGTTTTATCTGGACATGCCTGTGGAGATGACGGCTGCCAGGAAGCTTAGGCACAAGAAGAGCCTGGACAAGTTCGAGAAGAACATCGGATTCCTAAGGGATGTGAAGGAGGTTTATGGCAGGATGATCAAAGAGGGATACGGGACCAGATGGATACGCATAGACGCCACCGTGCCCATAGCCAATGTTAGTGGAAGCATATTCAAAGAGATGGCCAAGCACACAGATTAGGTATCTGACGAAGCCATTGCAAAGGTTTTTGTTAGGCTGCTGCTGATGCAATAAGTTGATTGGATGGCATTTAGGCATACCGGTGTAATCGGAAGTGGAAGGGGCACCAGGCCAGGAAAGGTTGAGGTATTTGACGGGATGTATGGCATAACGGTAGGTGACCACATCGGCTCGGCAAAGGTGCTCCTAGATGGTGGCATTCGCAACGTGCAGTACAGGCCAAAAGGCTACAAGGATCGGAAGACTATGCTAAAAGAAGCCATCACAATAAGGGAGATGTGCCATGCTGCAGGGGCGCAGATGACTGTTGATGACGACATAGAGCTGGCCATTTCCTCTGGCGCTAGAGGGATATGGCTTGGGCAGAAGGACATGCCACTTGCAGTGGCCATGAGGATGTACGGAAAGGAGCTATCCGTAATGACAGTGGGCATATCCGTAACCACACGGGAAGAGGCGATGAGGGCAATGGAGGGAGGGGCGGATGCGCTGGGCGTTGGGCCCATAAACGAGAGCGGCACCAAGACCGATGAAAATGCGGTGGGCATAGGGCCATTGATCCAAGTGGTGAAGGCCGCCAGGGAATTCGAAAAGGCAAAAGGGAGGAGGATAAAGGTAGTAGCCATTGGGGGGCTTGGGATGGAAGACATAGAACGCATAGTGGCTGCAGGGGCGGATTGCATGGCATCCATAGGCGCGATATTCTCTAATGCGGACAGCGAGAGTGCAGTGAAGAGGGCACGTGCCCTTGCCACAAGATGGGACACGGTGTCTGCTGTGCGCAAATAGGCATCCGAGGGCGTGTTCGGATAGATATTTATAGCATAAATGGCTATATTTATGTAAGAATAGCATGATTGTTGCACTCCTCCCATATGTGCTCTTTTCGCTTGGGTCCATAAGCGCGCTCATACCAGTCCTACTTATAGTCCTACTTATAGCCGCAGCTGCAGGGCTTAACAGGGGATTCAGCCTCTTCAACATATTCGGGATAGCGACCCTGGCAGGCATTAACCCTGGTGGAAAGAGCTCCATAGCAGGAAAGACTGCATTCGGATCGG
>JAJZNA010000006.1:25615-78895 GCA_021848065.1 Microcaldota archaeon | reverse complement strand
CAAACATGATGAATGTATTCATATACAATGCCAGCGATGGCAACACTGCCCCATGCTGGCTTGAAGGCAATACCTTAAACGAAACGCAGTCACAGAACCTTTACACTTCTGCAAACATATTGTACTGGTGCAGGATTCCCAACTCAATACCTGCACTCTCAACAGATAGCAACTGGTACTTCGGCCTTGCGCCTTCATCAACAGATCTTTACGGAAACTCCATTGCGCAACTCGGCGCCGCTCCGCAGCTCTACTGCGGCAGCCCGCACAACTGTCCCGCGTCTTCCTACGCAGGTGCAGACAATGGCAATGCCGTATTCAATTTCTACGACAACTTCAGTGGTACGACTTTGGATTCCAAATGGTATGCCCGTGCAGGCACTGCAACTGTAAACAACAGCGTGACATTCACCATGGGCAGTCAGGACAGCTGGCTGTCATCTGTAATTCCTATAAATGGCCTGACAAATGATACTGACTTCCTAGGATCAATTGCAGGCACTACTTCGGGATACGATGCACAATGGGTCTGCTATAGCACCGGAGGCGTGTCTACTGATGGATGTAACGGTTACGGGCTCAAGATAGGGAGCAGCAGCGGCGCAGGAAGCGATCTTCTTTCATGCAGCGGCAGCCTATGTGAAACATACGGCACCATCTCGTCAGTGGCCACTCCTACTGCAATATCCCTATTCTCAATATGGTCTGCAGGAGGAACGGCGTACGTTGCTGATAATTACAGCATCATAAGTTATGTAAATAACTCGCAATATCTCACCTCTAACATTGATTTCGGAGGCTCTTCGACATTCACTTCAGGCATGAAGTACTTCATATATTATGTCAGATTCAGGACGCAGCCGCCTAACAACGTGCAGCCGTCCATAAGCTACGGCACTTCCGGAAGCCTCAATGGAACCAAGACTGCTACTGTGGGAGGCGCTGCGCCATACCTAGGCAACGCGTATACTGTTCCAGGCCAATCCACGCAGTTAACCACGTCCAATTCATTGTCCGACGGCAGCGGCATAATCAAAAGTTCCTCTTCAACGGGAGGGTTAGGTTCGACCAGCACAGTCACCACTGTAGCGCCTTCGAACAGCATGGGAACGGAGAAGAAATCGCGCAATAAACCTTCCAAATAACTGGTGTAAGAATGGCCAACATATCTAAAATAACTGGGGAACTTGGAAGGTCGCCAACCTTGGAAAACTGGGAACGGTTCAGGAAAACCATGGGTTCTTATGGAATAAAGTACTACTCCATCAAATTACTAGGTCAGAGCATTAGGGGGCTAGAGGACCTAAGCAACGCGTATGCAGAACTCTACGATTCAAGGGAAAAACATCTTTTCAGAGTGCCCATAATTATGTCATCTGGGAAAGGCGTGCGTGGTGCGACTTCCTATCTAAATGATATGCTGAACCTGAACAAGTGAGATGTTTATGCCAGAAGAAAACGTGGATTACAGCAGCGAGGAATTCGCAAACGCCAAGAGGGAGATGGACAGCCTAGTCTACGAATCGCTCAAGGGCAGGGAGATGAAGCCAAACGCCCTTTTTGCGCGCATGGCCGACCTGGCAAAGGCGATGCCTCTAAGCAAGGATATTGTGAAATGGTCGAGGTCGAACTCCGTATGGCCCCTGCAGTTCGGCCTTGCATGCTGTGCCATAGAGCTCATGGACTTCGGCTCCGCAAGGATAGATGCGGAGAGGAAAGGCTTCCTGCTCTTCAGGAGCACCCCAAGGCAATGCGACGTGATGGTCATTGCAGGGTGGGTGACCAAGTCCATGGTGCCTGAGATCAAGAGGCTCTACGAGCAGATGCTCAGCCCCAAGTATGTGATAGCTTTCGGCGAGTGCGCCACATGCGGCGGGCCGTGGTGGGAGAGCTATAACATCGTCAAGGGCATAGACGAGGTCCTTCCAGTAGACGTTTACGTTGCAGGATGCCCTCCGAGGCCGGAAAACCTCTTCGGCGCGCTGATGAAGCTGCAGAAAAAGATAGGTGGTGTTGTTGAAGGTTGAGAGGGAAGAACTCAAGGGCACGATAAGCGAGATGAAGCGCAAAGGCTACGACTATCTGGTCAAGATAACTGCTGTAGACTATGCAGACAAGCTCGAGGCGGTGTACGTGCTGCGCAACATCTCCGAATCAAAGGACGAGATCATTGAGGTAGATATGCCTGCAACAGACGCATGGGTGCCTACTATAATAGACGTGCATCTCTCCGCGGACTGGTACGAGCGAGAGATGGGCGAGATGTTCGGAATCGAGATAAGGGGCAGGCGCGCAGGCAGGCTGCTCCTGGAGAAATGGGACGGGGTGGATCCTCCCCTGCGCAAGTCATTCACATGGTCCGCGCCTTACAGGAACATGGACAGTCCACAGTGATATTTTATGCCAGTCACAAGAATAAACATAGGGCCCGTCCATCCGAGCACACACGGCGTCATACGCCTTGAGGTGGATCTGGACGGGGACACAATAGTCGACGTGGAGCCCCACATAGGCTTCCTGCACCGAGGGGTGGAGAAGCTCGTGGAGACGCGCATGTACATGCAGTGCCCACCTTACATGGAGAAGCTCGACTACGTCGCCCCTATGGCATTCAACGAGGCCTATGTCTCCGCGGTGGAGGCGGCAATGGGGATCGAGGTAAAGGAGCGTGCGCAATACCTGCGCACGATGCTCCTAGAGCTGCAGCGCATTGCAAGCCACCTCTTCGGCATCGGCACGCTGTGCAATGACCTTGGCCAGATGTTCACTGTATTCATGTGGGCTTTCAAGGACAGGGATATAGTGCTAGACCTGCTGCAGGAAGCTGCAGGATCCAGGATGTTCTATGTCAACATGCGCCTAGGCGGCCTTAACCAGGACATAGGTCCGGAATTTCACGGCCATGCAATGAAAGTCATGGACTACATGGAGCGCAGGATAGGCGAGTACGAGGATTACATAGAGAAGAATCCAATCTTCATGGAGAGGATGAGGGGCGTTGGTGTGCTATCTGCCGAGCAGGCCAAGAACCTTGGGGTCACAGGTCCGGTTCTCAGGGCTTCCGGAGTCAACTTCGATGCGCGTAAAAACAATCCGTATTACATTTACTCCAAGCTGAATTTCAATCCGAAAGTTCTGACTTCCGGAGACAATTTTGCAAGGTACAAGGTCAAGATGCTGGAGATGCGCGAGAGCATAAGGATAGTGCGCTCTGTACTCGAATCGCTTCCCGGCGGAGATGCGCTGGGCATGCCTGTCAAGCTTAGGAGCCCAAATCCCGCCAACCGCATAGCCACCTCCAGCCGCGAGTTGCCAAGGGGCGAGGTCTTCATGTACCTGGTGGCAGACCCGCAGAAGCCTTACAGGCTCTCCATAAGATCGCCAAATTTCATAAACCTTGCTGCGCTAAGGCATATGTCAAAGGGGGCAAGGATGGCGGACCTTTTCGCCATAATGGGAAGCCTTGACCTAGTGATGGGAGGTGTCGATAGATAATGCTCGCAAATGACCTGATCAACAATATACTTAACATATCTTTCTGGATGTCCTCCCCCAGCCTGCTCTACAACGCTATAGGGGCGATCATCTACCTTATCATGGTATTCATCATATTCTCCGTGTTCGGGTACACTGTAGGGTGGCTCGAGCGCAAGCTCATAGCCAGGGTGCAGTACAGGCACGGCCCCACTTATGTGGGCATGTGGGGCATACTGCAGAACATGGCTGACCTGATAAAGCTGCTATCCAAGCAGGAAGTATCGCTTGCCAAGGGGAGCAGGCTGCTATACGCCATCTCGCTGCCTCTGATGCTCTCATTTTCCATATTCATAATACTTCTAATTCCATACTCTCCTGCGCTCCAGGCTACAAACCTCGGACTAGGCCTCATAGCGGTGTTCACCATAATCAGCTTCATGCCGCTTCTTCTGTTCATGACTGCCGTAGCCACTGGCAACAAGTTTGCAGGCATAAGCGCGCAGAGGTCAGTGCTCATACTCCTGAGCTATGAGATACCTACCCTGATGGTCATAGCCGCCATAGGCATGCTGTCGAACTCGTACAGCCTGCAGAGCATAGTATCGGCCCAGTCGCAGTTTTACTATGTGGTTCTCATGCCCATAGGCTTCGTCATCCTGTTCATAACCCTCCTCGCAGAGTTCGAACGCCCTCCCTTCGACCTCAAGGAGGCAGACTCCGAACTCATAGCTGGCTGGCTCACAGACTACAGCTCCCCATACTACGCACTCTCGCTCTTCCTCGACTACGCGAGGATGTTCCTAGGCAGTGTGATACTGGCAATCCTGTTCTTTGGGGGCTGGAGCGGGCCATCCATCGCGCCGCCGCTGTTCTGGCTAATTGCAAAGGCCTTCATAATAGCAATTTTCATAATAATGGTGAGGGCCACAACGTTCAGGATGAGGATAGATCGGGTGCTCAGGTTTGGGTGGCTCTGGCTGATACCTCTCTCATTAATAAATATTGTAATAACATATATACTGTTCATTGCGTGATGGGATGATAGGGCCTATAATAAAGACGATAAAGACTGCTGTCCTTGGCAAACCCTACACGACCGAGTACCCTGAGGTCAGGGAGTCCCTGCCGGACAACTACCGCGGAAGGCTGAGGCTTGATATGGATACGTGCATAAGCTGCTCTGCATGCGCCATAATATGCCCCAACAAGACCATAACCATGGTGAGCGTCATCACGGACAAGGGCGACAAGGTGATGCCGCAGGTCGGCCATGAGAGATGCCTGTTCTGCGCCCTATGCGCAGAGGTATGCCCGCCCAAATGCCTCACCCTTTCCAAGAATTATGACTACGAGGCCTATGATAAGAGGGAGCTTCTTACAAGGCCTGAGGAGCTGGAGTAGGTAACTGCATGCTCGACTTGTACGCATTTTATGCAGTCGCAGCGATAGTGGTCGCATCCGCACTCCTGATCTTCTTCCAGAAAAGGCTGCTGTATTCTGTCATATGCCTAACGGTCGTTTTCGCCGGCAGCTCAATCCTTTTCATCGACCTTGGCCAGACGCTGATCGCCATACTTAGCCTCCTGGTATTCGTTGGCGGCTTCTCAGTGTACCTAATGGTGGCAATAGCCTCAGAGGAGCGTACATACATAACCGCAAACATCCCCTACATGCTTGCATTGTCGCTGGTCCTGTTCATGATGTTCTCGCTGCTTCTTAACTATCTCCCGCAAACCTACCAGCAGCCCCTGGCTCCAAGCTTCGCCAGCGCGGTTTCGTCATCTTTCCGTTCAGATTATCCTGTCCTGTACCTAATGGTACTGCTTCTGTTCTCAATAGCGATAAGCAGCACAATGGTGCTCAGGAGATTCTCGAGGCTGATAGTCTGATACCTGTAGTATATCCATTTGCCCTAAGCCTCGCGCTCCTCTCCATAGGCCTAGCGGGTCTTGCAGCCGACAGGCACTTCATAGTGATAATGCTTTCCGTAGAGATCATATTCATGGCCAGCATAGTCGCGCTGGTCGGGTTCTTCGATGTGAATTCGCCGCCTAACCCTGGCGTAGCCGTAATGCTCCTGTCCATATTCTCTGTGGCCGCAGTCGAGGTGATTGCCGTAGTGGCATTTTATATTTATCTTAAGCACACAGGCACGGATCTGGACGTGAGGAAGCTGTCGAGGATGAGGTGGTAGCATGATAAACGCCCTATTCTCACTGATCCCGGTCCTGGCCGGCATGGCCGCAGTCGCATCCATCAGGAACCCACGCTATCCCAAGCTCATCGCTGCTGCTGCAAGCGCTGTGGGCCTTGCCCTCGCATGCCTGGCAAGCTACGGCTCGTTCTCGTGGGACTGGTTCTCAATCGGGGGGCACGCGTTCGCCATAGACATCCTCGTGGCGCCGCTGAATTTCATGCTGCTTGTACTGGTAATGTTCATAGGCACCCTGGTGATGATATATTCCGCAGGGTACATGTCGGCGCAGAGCGAGCAGAGGCGATTCTACATCGAGCTTTTGGCATTCGAGGCCGCAATGGCGTTGTTCTCAATAAGCGGCGGCTTCATAACCCTATTCATCGCCTGGGAGTTCCTGAGCCTCACGAGCTATCTGCTGATAGGGTTCTGGCACAACCGGGACAGGGCGACACGCGCAGCAAGGAAGGTTCTCATAATCATATTCCTCGGCGACCTGGCCTTGCTTGGATCCATCGTGCTATTCTGGAACCTTTTCGCCACGCTCTCGTTCACTGCCATAATGTCATCGCTTAGCGTGTCCGTGCCTCCCGGGCTCTATCTCGCAGTGATGCTTCTGCTAATTGCCATATTCACAAAGTCCGCACAGTTTCCCTTCCATGAGTGGCTGATAGATGCGATGGAAGGCCCCACCCCTGTGTCTGCGTACCTGCACTCCAGCACTATGGTTAAGGCAGGCGTATTCGCCGCTGTGCTTCTCTTCCCAATATTCCAGGCCGCAGGCGTGCTGTACCTGATTTCAGCCTTCGGCATCGTCACTGCAGTAATCTCCACTCTGGCCGCCCTCAGGGAGTTCCACATAAAGAAGGTCATAGCGTACTCCACGGTCCAGGAGCTCTCCATAATGCTGGTTGCCATAGGCAGCGGCGCCCTGCTTGCTGCGATATACTTCTTCTTCGTACAGACTTTCTACAAATCGCTTCTATTCTTCACTTCTGGCAACGTCATGGAGGCCACTGGCCGCGATTACATAAATGAGCAGTACGGTCTCAAGTCCAACAGGCTGATATACCTTACGACATTGGCCGGCGTACTATCGCTTGCAGGATTCATCCCCTTCTCCGGGTTCCTCTCCACCGAAGGCATAAGCGTAGCCCTCTCAAAGGACGTCAGCGAATACCTGGTAATGTCCCTGATAAGCTTCCTTACAAGCGTGTACATATTCAGGTGGTTCTTCTATCCTTCAAGAAGCACGCAGAACCATTCGGTCCGCAGCAACTATCTCTCGCAGCCAAAGTCCATGGTATATCCAATGGCACTTCTGGCACTACTCACACTCGCAGCTTCAGCAGCATTTGTCTACATGCCCTCATTCATGGCTTACGGTGGCTCGCTCCCATTCCTGTCCGGGCTCTCCATGGGCATAAACATTGAAGACAGCATTATACTTTCCGCCCTAGTGTTCGCCGGAGCGGCCGTAAGCTACATTGCTTACGCAAGGGGCACGCACATTAAGCTTGGAGCTATAGGGAAAATAATGTACACGAACCCTGCAATGACATTTGCGTACGGCATAATCGCATCGTTCATATACTACGTTGCCGAGGGGGCTGACATATTCGACTCGTGGCTCAGCTCCGCGTTCGACTACATCGGCCACTTCACCATGATGTCAGCAACTACTATAAGGCGGGTATCTGCCGGAGACATAAACCTGTATGCCCTTGCCGTTGTGTCCGGCATAATATGCTTATTCGCTGCAATGTATTTCCTGGTGATCGTCTGACCTACGCCCTATACGCAATCGCCGCGGCAGCAGCCGTGCTGGTCTTCGGCAACCTGGCCGTGCGCCTTGCCGGCGGCAAGAAGATTCAATTCACTTTCAATATGCTCGTGCTGGCATCCCTTCTTTCCATGTTCGCATACATGCTTCTCACAGGCGCATCCGGGGTCCTTCTCGGCACGTTCTCGGCAAACCCGTTCTCATTGCTATTCGCATCCCTATTCACCGTGGGATTGATGCTGGTGAATCTCATAGCTTTCCCTTATTCCGACGAATACGGGGACTTCGCGGTGATATCAAGCTTCGCCCTGGCGGGCATGTACGTAGTTGCCTCTTCAACATCCCTGATAACCATCTTCCTCGGACTTGAGATGTCAGTGCTTCCCATGGTGTTCATAATACTCTTCTCCACCAGGGGCCTGGAGTCTGCCGCCAAGCTTTTCATAATGGCAGCAATATCCATAGCCGTGCTCTCCTTCGCCATAATACTTGCATACGGCAGCACGAACAGCTTCGCGCTTAGCTATTACGGCAAGGCGACGCTGCTCTCCTTCGCCGCGCTCCTGTTCATAGCCTCCCTTGGTTTTGAGGCGTCAATATTCCCTTTCAATATCCTCGTGCCTGACATATACACCGGCGCACCTGCATACGTGACAGCAATGCTCGGGGGCATAAACAAGAAGGTCGGATACGTAGCCCTGATACAGGTACTCGTCATACTGTTTGCCACCTCAAGCACTGCATTCATGGTCATAGCCATCCTCTCGGTGCTTACCATGTTCTACGGGAATATAGTCGCCCTGATGCAGAGGAACACAAAGAGGATGCTTGCATACTCGTCGATATCCCAGGCAGGGTACATGTTGATAGGAATAGCTGTGTCCGGAAGCTCCGGGATAGCTGCTACAATCTTCCAGATCTTCTCGCACCTATTCATATTCATAGGCATGCTTGCAGTAATCGCAGTGCTTGAGTCAAGGAACAGGTCAGAAGTGGATGATGTCATAGGCCTTAGCGGAGAAAACCGTTTTGCAGCGTTCGCCATGAGTGTTTTCATGCTTTCGCTTATAGGCCTACCTATGACAACGGGCTTTGTTGGGAAGTTCCTCCTATTCATGAGCGCGGTTAACTCCGGCCTCCTCTGGCTTGCAATATTCGGCATAATAAACACTGCAATATCGGTGTTCTACTATGCCCGGGTTATTATGGCGATGTACGCTAGCAAGGAAGGCGCAAGGCCCCTTGCCCTGCCTCTTACAGTATCTGCAGCAATAGCCGTCTGTCTTGTCATAACTGTCTTGTTTGGCATATTCCCTGCACCTATCGCAGGCCTGGCAAACAGCGCAGCATCATTCATAACCTCAGTTGGCTGAACTGCAGAAATAGCGCATGCGCAAGCCCAACTGCTGAAAAATGCCGTCTGGGAAATCCGCAGAATACTGGCTAGCCTAGGCGTGTATTCTCTGAATGCGGTTGGTATAAGCCTCCGTAATTTGGCTTATACTCTCCTTCCCCTCCTGCCTCCGGGTCTCTTTGTAGTGTCCGTAGGTATGGGTGTCACGTCCTCTATGCTGCCTATCTTTATTCCGCTCCTAGCCAGCGACCTTACGACAGACTGCGCTCCGTGTCCAGGTATCTTGGATCCGTGGCCTCCAGGAGCCCTTATCTTTATGTTTATGTTGGTGACTCCCTTTTCTATGGCTGTGGCGGCTACCTTGTATGCAGCCTGCATGGCAGCATATGGCGAGCCTTCTTCGTGATCCGCGCTTACCACCATCCCTCCGCTTCCTGTGGCTATTGTTTCGCTGCCAGACAGGTCCGTCAAGGTTATTATGGTGTTGTTCTTTGATGAGTATATGTGCGCAACTCCCCATCTGATTGCCTTAGGGGTGCTGTACTTCTGCTGCGCCTCCATTGCAACTTTTTCATATGATACTGTATCCTTACCTTCCGTAGGCTTCCTCTGCTGCTTATCCTTCTGCTTGGGTTCGGCTTTCTTTTTTCCTGCCATAAATATCACTTTGTTTCTGCCTTAGGTGCCTCGACCTTTGCTTCTGCCTTTGCTGTCTCTTCCTCTTGCGGCTTGACTTCAAGGTTGATCGGCTTGTAGTATCCTATCCTGGATTCTTCATCAGCGGCTACCAAGTATCCTGGAGACTTTACCTTCCTTCCGTTTATGGCTATGAATCCATGGGCTATGAGCTGCCTGGACTGTTTTGCGGTCCTTGCAAGTCCTGCTTTGAGAACTACTGACTGCAGCCTCCTGTTAAGTATGGCTTCAGGGGTTATGCTAAGGAGGTCATCCACCTTGGCTCCCTTCTCTATTATGCTGTATCTCACGAGCCTGGCTATCATGTCGCTGCCCACCTTGCTGCCAGCCTTGTTGGAAAGGACCTCTCTGGCATTCCTTTTTATCCTGCTGACTTCCGTGCCTGCCTTCCAGAGTTCCCTCAGGTTCTTAAGTCCGTACTTCTCCTTTATCTCGTGTTCATGGTCAATCCTGACCTTGTTCCACATGACTTTTGAGCGTTGATACTTCTTCCTATTCCTTTTTGGATCTCCCATCAGTACACCTCATCTAACTTCCCGCAGCTGGCTTCGATGCGGATGAGCCTGCTCCAGGTGCTGCCTTTGGCGCTGGCTTTGCTGCAGCCTCGACCTTTGCCTTTGTGACTCCGATAGTGGCACCAGTCCTTCCAGTGGATCTTGTCCTCTGTCCGCGTACCTTCTGCCCGTACCTGTGCCTGAAGCCCCTGTAGCTCTGAATCTTGATATCATTATCTATGTCCTGTCTTGTCCTTACTATGAGATCAGTGCCTACGAGATGGGTGTCTGTTCCTGTCTCGTTGTCCTTCTTCCTGTTGAAGAGGAACTGCGGCACGTTGGCCTTCCTAGGGTCCTTTATGACGGACTCTACCTGAAGCATCTTATCCTCTTCAAGAGAGCCTATCTTTGTCTCGGATGATATGCCGAACTGGCTTTCTATTCCAAGAGAAATAGCATGTGCAAGATTGTATCCTATACCCTTTATCTGCCTTAACGCATTGGGTATGTCCAGGTCTCCGTTTATGTCCCTGCCCGAAATTCTGACTATATTCATGACAGTTGCCTTCTTAGGCTGCTGACCCTTTGACTCGTTTGTTCCTTCTTGTTCCTTTGCCAATAAACCACACAATAAAGGTATAATTATTAAAATTTCCTTAAAACTTAAGGAAATAAGCCGCTGTACAGTTTTGAGTTATACAGAAACTCGAAATATATTATGTATGCAAGGTTTTTTAATCTTTCTAATAATTCACCTGCATTACAGGTACACTCCTCCCTCGATAGTTGCTTACAGTATTATATAAATACCCCTGGCGCTGCGGATGACTGTGGTAAAAGTGCAAAGCTCCAGCCCTTCAGTAAATTATCTCCTCCAGTTCCCCTGACGCCATGCCGCTGCGCATCTCCCTGGCAATCCTGCGCCCGGTAGACATCGGCTCATTGAATATCATGGACGAGTAAGGCGATCCCTGTGTGTATAGGTTGGATCCTGCGACTATCCTTGCAGACACCTCAAACACCGTGAAGCCTCGGTCCGGGTGGTATACTGTCTCAAGGCAAAATGCGCCCTGCATCCCTGGCGCAAAGAGTTCCTTGGACCTTGCCACCACCTTCACCCCCATATCCATGACATCCGGGAGCAGGCTCTCCCTTATGACCACAGGCTGGTTGCCCGTGACTGTATAATCAAAGAACTCCTGGGGAACTTCCGGAAGGCCCCTGTACGCTTCGTCTATTGTCTCTATCCTCTTGTCTATTCCAAGCAGTTCCACGCGCCCCTTTTCAAGCTGCCCTATGGGCTCTTCGAAAGGGGAGTAGAAATATTGGAAGTAGTACCTTACTCCAGGCACAAACTCCTGTATTGCGGCATTCTTCGCATCGTTGCTGTCTATGATTCCTGACGCCACCCTTTCCGCAAGCTTCCTCTCTAGGTCTTCCTTCGAACCTGCCGAGAAAAATCCCCTGCCGCCCCTGGCACCGGAGAATTTCACGAATACCCTTGAATCCACCTTGGACGCATCTGGGTACTCCTTGGGCATCTTTATGCCAGCGCCCTCTATCCATTTGCGCTGCTTCTTCCTGTCATTTTCCCAGCCAAGCGTCATGCGGTTGCCGAACAATGGCACGTTGAACGATTCCTCTATGTTATTGGCACCTACGTACTGCACGAAGGATCCGTGCGGCACTATGACCGTATTCCTTTCCCTAAGGAACTCCTGCTTCTCCTCTTGGAGTATATCCGAGAATTTGTCCACCACCATAAATTCATCAGGCATGGCCCATGGGAAGGCCTTGTATGTCTGCACCCTGTCCTTGGTGCATATGCCTATCGTCTTGAATCCTTCCTGCCTGGCACCGTGGAATATCTGCAGTGCCGAATGCGAGCATATGGTGCCTATCCTGATATCCTTTTTGTCATACCCTTCAACTACTCTGTCTATCTGCTCTTTAGTCATCAAGTAACCACCTCATCAAGCCTGCCCTGCAATGCTGCTTCCTTTATGTCCATCATTGGGAGGTCCATTGCGGTCTCTATCCTGTCTACCCCGTACCTTCCAAGCGTTCCCGAGTATTTAAGACTCAGCCTCCTCATCTCCGGAGATGTGGGGCCTACGCAAGGGCATCCAGGCACTCTCGGGCTCAGGTCGAATACGTAGAAGCTGAGCTTCCCAGCCTTACCAGCATCCGGATCCGGTGCAAGGGCCCCCTGCAGGGCGAACATGCCAAAGAGTCCTGGGGGATACTCCTTAACACAAGCGCCGAGCATGCGCTCCGCGGCCTTGTATACCAAAGGTTTGTAAGATTCCCTCATGGTAAGCCCGTAGTGGCCTACTTCCTCGTTTGTTATTGCAACGTCAAGCTCTAGCTGCTCCTTTGCCGGAAGCCCCAGGGCGCCGTGAAGGTTTGACTGTTTCCTATCATCGAATCCCACGAAGTCCATGTCGCCGAAATGGTCCTTCATGGCCCAGCTCTGGAAGTTGGCGTTGAACTTCTGGCCCAGCACATACTCCTCTATGTGGGCATTTCCAAGTGCGGCTTCATCTATAAGGCCCGATTTTACGAGCCTATCTCCATTCTCATAGTACTCCTGCGAAGATTTTGCATAGAAGAACGCCCTCTCAAGCGGCCTCTCCTTCTGCTGCACCTTAACTATCGACATCCTGTCTATGTCCTCTGGCCTGTTGAACTTCTTGGGTATCTTTATGCCTGCCCTTCCAAGCAGGTCATACTGGTTCTTCTTTCCGTGCCTCTCCTCTGTCCTTAGCATGTACCTGCTGCCGTATAGCGGCACTCTGAATTTATCCTCTATGTTGCCGTATCCTGCATAAACTGAGAAGGACCTGTTCGGTATAAATATCGTGTTCATTCCTATGAGCTTGTCCTGCACTTCATCGTTCATTATGTCCGAGAAGCTGTCAAGCACTATCTTATGGTCGAAGAGATGCCCGCTGTATTTGGTGTACAGTTCGTCGCGCCCCTTCTGGCATACGACTGCGACCTTGAATCCGAGTGCCTTGGCCGCCACCCCTGTCTCTTCAGCGGTATGCGATCCTAGCACGCCTATCGTAACGTTCTTCGCATCGTATGACGATGCCACCTTCTGCATCTCACCCCGTTCTATAGCCATTCAAGCACACCTGACCGATTATGATAATTCAGATGTGCGCACCTAAATTATAAATGCTCTCCAGCCAGCTTGACCCAGCCTGCAAACAGGCGTATGCACACCAACAGACGCATCTTATTATATTTTGTTTTTCAATATTAAAACGGTTGCCAGCGAATGCGCATACTGGGGACATGCTTCGCATGCTTGATGGCATCCAGGGTGAATACTTGGAAGAGCTCTTAAGATCGGGGAAGGTAAAGGACGTGTATGCTGCTGGGGAAGATGAACTGGAATTCGTGTTCTCAAACAGGATATCCGTATTCGACAAGATAATCCCCAGCGAGGTGCCTTACAAGGGCGAGACGCTTTGCAGGACAAGCGCATATTGGTTCGGTGTACTGGAAAAACTGGGAATACAGACGCATTTCATAAAACTGACACCTCCAAACAGGATGCGGGTAAAGCGCGTAAACGTCGTGCCAGACTACTCTCAATTGGGCAGCAACTCAAAGAACTACCTCATCCCGCTCGAACTGGTCACGAGGTATTTCGTATATGGGTCCTTGTGGGACCGCGTCAGGAACGGCACGGTAAAGCCGGAGCAGCTCGGATTTGCATCAGGCCACGAAGTGAAGCTGGCAGAGCCGCTTCCAGATCCATTCTTCGAAGTCACCACTAAGCTTGAGAAGGTGGACAGGAACCTTTCCACAGAAGAGGCACTGAAGATATCTGCCATGTCAAACGACGAGTACGAACAGATGAGGGAGCTATGCTTCAAGATAGACGACCAGATAAATTCAAGGGTCAAGAGGCATGGGCTAATACACGTGGACGGCAAGAAAGAGTTTGCATTCGATGGGGATAGGGCATTTATGGTTGTAGACACTTTCGGAACCCCAGACGAAGATAGGTTCTGGGACTCAGCGGAATTCGATAATGGGAAATACGTTGAGAGGTCAAAGGAGTTTGTAAGGCAGTTCTATAGGGATTCGGGCTACCATTCAAGGCTAATGTCGGCACGCGAGCATGGCGATGCGGAGCCTCCAATACCTGCCCTTCCGCAGGATACAATAAGCCAGGTAAGCAGGATATACATAAAACTCTTCGAGGACATAACTGGTGAATCCTTCAGGTGATGCATTGGAAGACGACCTAGTATCAGTATACGACATGCTCTCTCCTAGCGATTACAGGTATTGTGTCAAAGACCTTCTGCCATACCTATCCGAAGAGGCCTATGTGAAGTATAAGTCCAAGGTTGAATCGGCCCTCGCAGCGGTCCTTGCGAAAAGGAAGGTGATAAGCGAAAAGTCGGCCAGGGAGATAGCCAAGTCTGCAGAGCGCGTCAGCGCCAAGGCGGTTTACGAGGAGGAATCAAGGACCGGACATGATGTTATAGCACAGGTAAATGTCATAAAGCGGGGACTGAGCGCCCAGGCAAGGACGGGGGTGCACAGGACCGCAACTTCATACGATGTGGTAGACTCCGCAAACATGCTCAGGTACAAGGACGCTTTCACTAGGATAATAATACCCGACCTCATTGCGCTTGAAAGGTCATGGATACGCATTGCGAGACAGGAGAAGGACACTCTCCAGATAGGCAGGACGCACCTGCAGCACGCGGAGCCCATAACTTTTGGGTTTACCATGGCATGGTACGTGAGCCGTCTAGGCGGCAGGATAGGTCGGATAATTGATGCCGTGGAAAATCTCAAAGGCAAGTTCTCAGGTGCGGTGGGGGCATACAATGCATCATCACTCTTTGTGAATGACCCGGAGAGGTTCGAAAAAGATGTTCTTAATGAACTGGGGCTTTCCCCTACGGAGATATCGACGCAGATAGTGCAGCCTGAGCCTATGACAGACCTATTCCATTACACCGTAAGCAGCTTTACAATACTCGCTAACTGGGCTGACGATATGCGTAACCTTCAGAGGCCGGAGATAGCTGAGATAGGGCAGCCTAGGGGCAAGGACATATCCCGCTCATCAACCATGCCCCACAAGGCCAACCCTGTAGGGCTTGAAAACATAAAGAGCCTGTGGAAAGTTACCATGCCTTTCATGTCCACTATGTACCTTGACCAGATATCAGACCACCAGCGCGACCTTACCAATTCGGCTTCACAGCGCTATCTACCGCAGCTATTCGACCAGTTCGACTACTCGGTTCGCCGTGCGGCAAGGATTGCGGGAAGCATAAAGCCACATGCGCAGAACATGCTCAGGAACTTTGCAATGGGCTCGGACAAGGCTCTTGCAGAGCCGCTGCATCTCATGCTTGCGGCATACGGCCATCCAAACTCCCACGAATACATGGGCAAGCTTGCGGATCAGGCGAACGAGACGGGCACAAGGCTGGCTGATCTTGTCATGAAAGACAAGAGTCTCGAGCCGTATGTAAAGAAATTCACTCCGGCCCAGATATCGATACTTAAAGACCCTTCCAAGTATGTTGGCATAGCCTCAAAGAAGGCCGAGAAGGTTGCTGATGCATGGGAAAAGCGGATGTCGGAGCTTGGGAAGCAGAATGCGGTTTAATCCGGGATGGCGCACATGAAAAACCGGATAGGCATCGTGGGCGGCGGGCAGCTTGCAAGGATGCTTGCCTTCGAGGCCAAGCGCATGGGGTTCATTGTCACTGTCATAGATCCTTCACCAAATTCCCCCGGAGGGCAAGTGTGCGACGAACAGATAGTCGCAAGCCTTGATGATGAGGGTGCAATGGGGACTCTGTCCAAAAAATCCGACTTCATCACCATCGAATGGGAGCTGGCCAACGACAAGATACTGCAGCGCTTTGTTGACAAGGGCGTCACGGTCAATCCATCCCCACGCACGCTGCGCATGGTCAAGGACAAGCTTTCGCAGAAGCGCTTCCTAAGCGACAATGGCATTCCAGTCCCAGAATTTGCAGAGGTGGGATCCATAAGCGACATCAAGAATATGTCAGAAAGGCTGGGATATCCTGTCATGCTCAAGGCACGCTTTGGGGGCTATGACGGGCATGGCAATGCGCTCCTGACTTCCGCAGCCGGCATCCCTGCCGCGATGATGAAGCTTGGGACCAGGGATTTATACCTGGAGGGACTGGTGCGATTCAAGACTGAACTGTCCGTCATGGCTGCACGCGATGTGCATGGAAACATAGCCGTATATCCCGTGTCCGAGAATGTGCACATTAACAGCATACTGCACACTACCATTGCCCCTGCAAGGGTAAGCGCCCGCGTGCGCAAAAAGGCAAACTCTGTAGCACTGTCCGTCATGCGCCATCTAGAGGGCGCAGGTGTGTTCGGGATAGAGATGTTCCTAGACAAGCGCGGCAATGTCCTGGTAAACGAGATAGCCCCAAGGGTGCACAATTCTGGGCACTACACCATAGAGGCATGTGCCACGTCCCAGTTCGAGCAGCACATAAGGGCACTGACGGGGCTTCCATTGGGAAGCACCGAGATGCTAGTGCCCCATGCTGCCATGGTAAATATCCTAGGCAACAGGAACGGCCTAGCTAAGGTGGCCGGGCTTGAAAAGGCATTGTCAATACCTGGCGTCTCGGTGCACATATATGGCAAAAAGGACACCAGGACCGGGCGCAAGATGGGCCATATCACTGCTACTGGCAGGACTGCCGAAGAGGCTATAAAAAGGGCAACTTCCGCGCGGAATTATATATCTGTGTAGCGAAGTAAACAATCATTATGGCTGGTGGCATGGAAAAACCCCTTGTAGGAATAATCATGGGCTCGGACTCCGACCTTTCGCTTATGCAGGAATCCGCAAAGACGCTCGAAGAGCTCGGGATATCCTACAAGATATCCATAGTGTCAGCGCACCGCACGCCAGAGGCCATGTATTCTTATGCCAAATCTGCATCCAAGGACGGGCTCAAGGTGATAATAGCGTGTGCAGGGGGATCCGCACACCTTCCTGGCATGGTGGCCTCGATGACTTCCATTCCCGTAATAGGCGTGCCACGGCAGCTAAAGAACCTGGGCGGCATAGACTCGCTCCTGTCCATAGTGCAGATGCCTGCAGGCATACCTGTGGCTACAGTTGCTATAGATGGCGCCAAGAACGCAGCGCTTCTTGCGGCCAGAATCCTTGGCACGGGCGACAAATCTATCCAGTCAAGGCTTGAGAGGTATCAGCTGTCTATGGCAGATTCCGTATCAGAAAAATCCAAAAAGCTAGAGAAGATGGGATACAAGGCGTACCTGGAGCAGAAGAAGTGACGCTCCGATTCCGCACTTATCCCAGCGGCCTATCCGTGTACCTGTATCTGAGAACCTGTGTGCCGCCAACGTCCATTGAATCGAGACCCTTGGACGACACGCGTATCCCCCGCTCTGCTATTATGCTTCCTCCAACAACTGCGCGTATTCCGTTGCCAGTATAATGTGCCACAACCCCCTCGGGGTCGCTGGTGCCTATCACGTATCCTACCCCGCATCCCCAGGTGTGGTAGCTTACCTCGTCGCTTATCCTACCCCTGGATTTACGCAGCCTGCTGGACATCTGCACCAGGAGAACCAAGTCAGGTGCCTCGAATAGATTAGAATATTCTGCTCCAATTCCCATGGGCTCGAGACATCTTCGTGTCTTGCCCACGAGCCCACCGCTCGATACATTTATTTTCAGTTTGACCGTTTCCATTATGCTTCTTGGCATTCTGTGGTCTATCCTGAAGTATGGTGTGGAAGGCAGCGCCACCATCTCGCCAAGCGTGGTGTTCTGGTCGTGTATCTTTCCACTGGCGTATCCCTCCCCCAATTCCCCTTCAATAATGCCTATTGCCTCGTCCAGTTTCATGCCATGCCAGTCCTTTCCAAAGGCCTCCTCAAGCACCCTTCTCTGAAGGGTTATTCCATTGGTCCTCTGGCGTTCATAGAGTATGACCAGGGATAGGCCAGGGGAGATGCCCTTTCCGTCCAGCCCTGCCATATCCACGACCTCACTAAGGACGGTTCCGTTAAGCGTGTACGTGTATACGTCAGGCGCGGTATCGAAGACAGACCCTACAAGCGGTAGCATGCATGACCTCGCCGCATCCTTCATGTATCCAAGCATCTGCGCCTTTCCCGAAGCGGAGCCCGCGTGCACGCCTATGCTTGCAACTACCGGAAACGCCCCGTCCCGTGTGGGGTCATCCCCTGCGCTTGCAAGAGTGTCATATATGTCTGTCCTCTTTTCTATGTTATCGCAAACTATCGACTTCGACCCCGAACCGTCTGCCGTGATTATGAATTTTGATGGGTTCTTGACGTGAAGTAGCGGCATTCCATTACAGTTGACAATTCCGAACCTGCCTCTATCCGCCACAAACCCAAAAGTCTCTTGGAGATCAAGGTCCATTCCCCCATAAGCATTCTCATCTCCAGGCATTTTGCCATCGTATCTCGACAGGAGTGTGAACATCCATCCCATTCCCTTGCCCTTCATCTGGTCTCCCAGGTTTGCCGTCTCCCCACCAGTAAGTATTATCCTATCCTTTGCGCATGCCGAAATTATCGCATCGCTCAGCACCCTGCTAGCGCCCACGCTCTTTGCGTATCCAGAATCCCAGTCACAGAGGTTGGATGCCATAAGCGGAACACACCCTCTCCTTGCCTCGTCATGTGCCATCCTGGCTATCAATTCCGATACCTTGCCTTTCACTTCGTCCAATGCTGATATGTCTGCGATGGACGTTATGCCTGAAAACATGTGGTAGTAACCGCTTGAAAGGGAGAATGTAACCACCTTGTTGAACGACTCCCCAACGCCTATCTCTATTCCATGCTCCTTCGCGAATGCCATGGTCTCTTTCTTCCTCTCCCCCCATTCGCGTGACACATCCTCCTTAACGCTTTCAGGGACCACGTCAAGATATGTTCTGATCTTTGGCATGTGCGTCACACCAGTCTCTCTGCCGCATACCTCACTCCATTGCGTGCTATTGCAAGTCCCGGGCCTTCGCGTGGGAGAGTGCCTTCCCTCTTCAGCCTGGTCCAGGCAGGGTGGTTATATGGGGACATGAATCCCTCCCAGTGCGGCATCATCCCGAAGATCCTGCCTGTAGGATCCGCGAGCCCCGCTATGCCTAGCGCAGAGCCGTTTGGGTTGTGTGGATAGTCCTTTTCCATTGCTATCTCCCCGCTTTCAGGAATCGAATAATAAAGGGCTATCTGCCCTGAGGATGTGATGCTGTTAAGCACATTCTCATCCTGTATCCTTACCTTCCCTTCCCCATGCCTTACCGGAAGGTAAAGCCTGTCTATGCCTGCAGTCCATATGCAATTGGATTTTGGGTTGGATTTAAGGTGCACCCATCTGTCCTCAAATTTGCCCGAATCATTGTACGTAAGCGTAACCGTCTGCCTTGCGTAGTCCTTGCCAACGGCTGGAAGAATGCCTGATTTGATCATTGCCTGGAATCCGTTGCACACTCCTATAATCAACTTCCCCTCATCTATGAACTTCTGCAGCGGCTCGCCCAGCCTGTATTTCAGCCTGTTTGCGTGGACCTTCCCAGAAGCGATATGGTCCCCATCAGAGAATCCGCCAACGAGCGCCAGTATATGGTAGTCATCCATCGTACCCGGCTTTTCTATTATGTCATTGATGTGCACTATGTCCGCATCAGCCCCTGCCATCCTATATCCGAACGCCGTCTCCTCCTCACAGTTAAGGCCGTAGCCTGAAGGTATGAGCACCTTTACTTTATTGTTGTCCGCCATTCATACTCCCTCAAGCGTCCTCTTCCACGCATCTTTGAGCATGGCAAGGTCCGAGTCAATTACATATGCCCCAGAAAGGCCCTTTACCCTAAGCATACCGCTCCCATCTATCCTGCCTACCTCTGCGAATACTGTGCCTTTCATGATGTCTTCGAATTCACGTTTCCTCTCAGGAGGCACAGTGACAATGAATCTGCTGTTAGACTGTGAGAACATTATGTAATCGTCCCTACCCTGTCCTGAATATGGGACTTTTGCAAGGTCCATCTCCATACCGAGCCCTCCGGCGAATGCGCTTTGCGCAGCTGCAACTCCGAGCCCCCCAATTGTCGGTGTGTGCGCAGAGGCTATGCATCCAGTCTCCACTGCGCGCCCCAGCGCCGAATATGTCTCCTTGGCCCTGTGTGCATCCACCTTGGGCACCCTGTTTCCTATATACGGCGTACCCCGTGCCTTTTCCCCCATATATGCAAAATATTCAGATGCACCAAGCTCATCATAAGTCATACCAACCGCGTACACTATGTCCCCATCCTTCTTGGCGTCCATGGTCACTGCCCTGCTAACGTCCTCCATCTTTGCCCTCACTGAGAACAGGAGGGTAGGCGGTATCGAAATTACCTTCTCTATCTCCTTGTCCCCGAGCTTCTCCTTGAGCTTCCAGACGTTCTTCATGCTGTCCTTACCGGATATGCACGGCACGCCGAATGCCTCACAGTACTCTGCCAGCGCGCGGTTCGACCTCACCAGCTGCCCCATCTTGAGCTTTCCCTCGTCAGAATCGACTGCTGCCAAATTCCAGCAGAAGTTGTCCAGCGCATACATGATATCCTTGTTGCTGGGGAGCTTTGCGCCTACTGCCACGGCCCTGCGTATGGCTTCGTCTATCACAGATGCTGTCATGTGGTAAGTGTCAATGTCGGAGTAGTACGGGTTCATGCCTCGTGCCACTACTATCCCTTCGGTGCTGCCCGGTCTGATGATGGACACGGTAGCATCGCTAGGGGTGTCCAAATCCTTCCCTACAAATGGCTTCACCACGCTGAGGGCCTTCACTTCATGGTCGTACTGCCTCATGCGGTACTCCTTGGAGCATATGTTCAATCTTGCGAGCATCTCTTTCAGTGTGCCATCAAGCTTCTCCGGGCTCTTAAAATCCGGCTCATCATGGAGAACCGTCTTCCATTGGGCTTCCATATCCATCTTGGGGAACCCTCCATGAAGGAATCCCATGTCAAGGTATGCCACTGTCATCTGCCCGTACTTGACGTGAAACATCCCTGAGCCATTGAACTCCCCTATTACAGTGGCCTCCACCCCTCTCTTTGCAGCGAGCTTTACCAACTCATCTACTTTTGCAGGCTCCACTGCAAGTGTCATCCTTTCCTGCGATTCTGACACCAGTATCTCCCATGGCTCAAGCCCGCTGTATTTCAGCGGGGCCTTTTCAAGGTCCATGGTGCAGCCTCCGGTATCCTTCGCCATCTCACCCACTGAGGAAGAGAGGCCTCCTGCCCCATTGTCTGTTATGCTCCTGTAGAGGCCCAGGTCCCTCGCCTCTATAAGGAAATCCGCCATGACTTTCTGGGTTATGGAATCGCCTATCTGCACGGCCTGCACTGGAGAGTTGCTTGTAAGGGCCTCAGATGCAAACGTGTTTCCATGTATCCCGTCCTTGCCTATCCTACCGCCAACCATAACTACCGCGTCTCCAGGCTCAGCCTTCTTTACATAGGAACTCCTTCCAAGTATTGACTTTGGCATAATCCCTATCGTACCGCAATAAACCAGCGGCCTGAATCCGTACCTATCGTCAAATATCTCGAATCCGTCAGCAAGCGGTATCCCGCTTTGGTTGCCCCCGTCTATCACACCCCTATGCACCCCGTTCCTTATCCTTGACGGATGCAGTATGCCTCCTTTCAGCTCTCCGCTGTAGAAAGGATTGCCAAAGCAGTAGCCAAATATGTTCAGTATCGGCTTGGCACCCAGCCCTGCTCCAAGTACATCCCTGTTGACTCCAAGTATGCCCGTTATTGCCCCTCCATACGGGTCCAGCGCAGACGGCGCATTGTGTGTCTCAGCCTTGTCAGCTATAAGCATGCCATTGCCGAAGTCGACTATGCCTGCGTTGTCGCTGAACGCCGACAGTATCCACGGATATTGTGCGAGCATCCTCTCCGTAGGTGCCTTTATGTATGTGCCGAACAGCCCGTTGATTTCCTCCTCCTGGCCACCATCTTCTGAGTACCTTATGTTGCCGTTAAAGATCTTGTGCTTGCAGTGCTCTGATTGTGTCTGTGCTATCACTTCGAGTTCCGCATCGGTGAGCTTGTTTAGGAACTCTTGCGGCATCCCTATCTTTTTCCTCGATTCGGTGAACTGCATGCTCTGGGTGTGCTTCTGTATTGTCTTCATCTCCCCAAGGCTCAGGGAGAGCACTCCCTTGCGGCTGATCCCAACCAGTTCATCGTCGCTGACATTCAGGTCACGAACTCCTACCTGCGGGACTGCCCTGCCGCCTAGTTCGTAATGCAATGCCTTTATGCCAGATGCATGCACTTCCTCCCTGCTAAACACCCTAACATTCTCAATAAGCGGATTCACGAGCAATTCGTTGACCATCCTGTCAATTGCCTCCCTGCCAACTCCCTTTACAAGGTACTGCGTAGCGGTTCCAATCCCGTATTCTGCTTTGCTTCCCAATATCTCCCTTGCTGCTGAAGAAGCCGTCTTGCCCACCGGGTCGGTAACGCCTGGCTTGTACCCTACTTCGACAATCCAATCAAAGCCATTGTCGCTATCCTTCGCGCGGCATTCGGTGACCGGGTCAACGAATAGGTTTGCTGCAAGGCTGTCTGCCTCATTCTTGCTTATTTCTGCATTAATTGTGTATACTCTCCTTGTCCTTATGCTCTGGGCATGTATGTTAAGGAATCTCCCAACCGATTTTTCCAAGGATGAGCCTAGCGGGTCCATTTCCCCTTTTTTGAAGGCCACTACAATACGGCTTGACAGACTAGCACCTCCGGATGGAGTACTATCGCTAAGAAGCTGCGTCCCCATTCCTGTATCTCTTCATTTATCAATATAAATGTTTGCGAGCCGACATACTGTAGTGACCCGGCAAGCTGATCTGATGAAAAACCTATTGCTTGTTCATGTGCGCATAGAGCTTATTGCAGGATCGAACCTGAAATATGCAATCAATGCGGATGGCGAAATGGCTCTGCAGAGAAGGCTATCTGCGGACTTGGCGCATCCATTCAATTACGGCTGCATCCCCGGCACGAAGAGCGGCGACGGCGAAGAGCTCGATGCCTTTGTCATAAGCTCAAGGCCACTGAAAGTGGCAGAGCTTTTGTCTGCAAGGGTCATCGGGGTGCTGTACGTCCGTGACGAAATGGGCGAAGACGACAAGATAATCTCCGTGGACGCTTCGGATAAGAGCCTGTCAAACCTCTCCAGAATTTCAGAAATGCCTACTGCTCAAAGTAAATATCTATCAGAATTGATCAAGCACAACAGGGATGGAATCCCCGGCGCAAATAATGCCGTATTGGGATATGGTGACGCTTCGCAAGCCGCAGAAATTCTGGAACGTTCCATAGTGCATGAGTGATGCACATTGCGCCATGCCCTGCAAAATTCTCTCTGCACCAAGAGGGTGGTGGGTTCCATATAGAAAAGATACGCCAAGGTAGCGTTTCAAGCGCTGGTTAAAGATATTCTCTGATGCAGTCGCAAAGAGCCTGTGAAGGGGTTATCAGGGCTCACAAATCAACTGGCGTGTTGGTATCCATTGGACAACACCACTATAGAAAAATATTTATATGTATATAGTCTATATATAGATGAGAAAATGAAGAGCATCATGGTAAGTGATGAGACATACGAAAAACTGACTGCAATAAAGGGCAAGAAGAGCTTTACCGAATTGCTTTCGGACATGGCAGACAAGGTAAAGGGAACAAAATTTTCTGATATTGAGCAGTTTTTCGGCATAATGGATAAGGAAGAGGCGGATCAGCTTCAGAAGTTTGTAGCAAAACGCAGAAAGCAATTTAGGGTGCATCGCCTTGAAGCTTTTTCTTGATTCCTCTATTGTAATAGAGTTCCTAAAAGGCAACCAACAGGTAAAGGATAACCTAACAGGGGCTGAAGCAATGTATACTGACGCACTATGTGCGTACGAAGTACTTACAGGAGAGAAATACAACGAGCTTAAGGGTTTTAAAAACTCTTACATACATGCATCATTATTCTTTGCGCAGATAGAAACGGTTACTCTGAACTATTCAGATGCTATTAAAGCTGCAGATATTGCAGCAAAGCTGATAGTGAAAGGAAAGAAAGTAGATGACGTTGACATAATAATAGCAATGCATGCGCTGGAAAAAGGGGCGACCATTTTGACTAAGGACTCAAAACATTTCAAAATTTTAGAAGCAGAATTTGGGATTCCAGTAAAAGTTTTATAGCTACTTCGTCTATTCAGTGTAGGCTTAAGCATATGACAAGGTAGCGTTTCAAGCGCTGAAGGATATCCTCTAATGAAGTCGCAGAACGCCAGTGAAGCGGTTATTAACGCTTATTAGCCCAACAAAAGGAGTTTCTTAAGATATTAAAGAGAAATATTTCAGTATTTCTAGAATACCATTTTGATCGACAGATTTGTCGCTTATATGGTATTTTCCTATATCCTTTGATTTTAGACGGTCTTTCAGGTCTTTACTTCCATTTGATACTGTCGCCCCATAACCACAATGTGAAATAAACTTCCAATCGCTCGTACTATCTCCTATTCCAAGTACATCCTCCATCGGTACCTTCAAGCTTCTTGCTATCGTTTCTGCCCCTTCCTTTTTGGAACTTCCCTTTGCTGTAACAATGCCAAACTGTAATGGTAATGCAACAGGGTGAACTCCCCAACTAATAGAAAGTTCATTATCAAATTGTGTTAAAACCTTCGACACTCTTTTTTTGTCATCCTCATTAAGCGAAATGGGCATAATCTTTGTAATAGAATACTTAGTGCTCTCTTTAACAGCGTCCGTAAGTTCTTTTGGTTTCCGTTGTAGAATATGTGCATGTTTCTTTGTTATAGCTGATATTTCACTCCGTTGGATAAAGTAGTCATCAACGGTATAGAATTCGACGTATATCTTATTCTGCATACATGTCTCTAAAACTTTCTTTGCGAGGGTTTCTTCAATTATATGTTCTTCTACAAATATATTATCAATCGGATCGATAATTACTGCTCCAGCGTCAGCAATGTGCGGATTGTGTAAATCTGCTCTTTTTATTATCTCCTGAATAGCATAATGTGGCTTTGCAGTGCAAAGAGCAATAGGTATTCCCTTTCCTCTAACTGTTTTCAGTGCTCGAAGTACATTTGAATGGGGATATGGCGAATTATATCCTATTTTTTCCCCAACAATTACACCGTCAACATCAAGAATTACTGCCTTTATCATAATAGTATTTAAACTAAGGATTTAATTAAAAGCTATACCTCTTCTAAGCTTTGAAATCCCATTCATGGATTTCAACACCGGTCCAAATCCCTACTACGAATTTCGCATTATTGACGACAGAACGGGTTAATATCCCTGGAAGGGATTATCATTTTAGTAGAACGCCAAGGTAGGGATTTTCAAAATTCCTGATGTCACAGGAATTTATTTGAACCCTAATGGCCGTGAGGCCATACGCTTGCAGGAATGTTTTTCCAGGCGTACGCGTTACCGGATTCCGCCACCTTGGCATAAGCTTAATTATCAAGTATATAGTATATAAATGGCAAGCATTACCCACGCGCTAGTTGCTATTTATGAAAGTTATACTATTCGATATAGATGGGACTTTAGTGAAACCCGGGATCAAATGCTCTGATGGGACGTCCCTGGCAGAATGCTTCGATTCGGCAGCTAAGAAAGTGTTCAACATCGATTCGGATATAACTAGAATCAACAAAAAAGAGTACGCTGGAAGAACGGACACGGCAATATTGCTGGCGCTACTTGAAAGTTACGGCCTAAGCCGCACCGAGGTGATGGGGCACATGCCAGAACTCATCGCAGCATACACAGAGAGCCTGAAAGAAAAGATAAAAATTGCAGACATACATGCCACCAAAGGCGCGGCAGAGATCCTGGAGAGCCTAAAGTCCAAAGGATATCACATGGGGCTCATCACCGGGAACGTCAAAGAGACAGCCAAGCTCAAGCTTGAGAAAGTTGGCTTGATGGGGTACTTCGAGTTCGGAGGCTTCGGCGATATGTCTGAAAAAAGGCTGGACCTGGCCACTGCGGCTGTAAAGGAAGCGGAGTCGCTGTTCAAGTCAACAATCCCAAGCCACAATATATTCTATTTTGGGGACACCCCAAATGATATAAGCATGGGGAAGGCTTCAGGGTTTACCACAATAATCCTGCCAACAGGCACATTCAGCAGCGAGGAGCTCATGGGGTATTCTCCAGATTATCTTGTAGAAAGCCTTGAGCGCAGCGATGACATTCTTGGCATAATAGCAGGCTCGCGCGCTTAGCTGCAAACATTTATATAAAATCCAAAGGATAGTTCCTTATGGCGGCTAAACATCGTCTTTGGCATCTTGGATGGGCCAGGTATGGTACCATGGCAAACTCCCTTGCAAGCATGGTAAAAGCGAAGGGCACGAAGTTCGATATTGTAATAGGCATTGCAAGAGGCGGGATCCCTCTGGCCATGGTTATTGCCGATGCAATTGAAGTGAGGATGGACATAATAAACGTAAAATCCTACACAGGCATAAGGCAGCGCGGCAAACCTATGATACTCTCGACTCTTACCAGCGGCATAAAGGGGAAAAGGGTACTCCTGGTAGACGACCTTATAGAAGAAGGCGAGACGATGCATACTGTGCTGGGGTTTTTGTCCAAGGAAAAGCCGCTTGAGATAAGGACCGCTGTGCTCTTCAAGAAGCCATGGAGCAAGTTCGAGCCGGACTTCTACCTAAAGGTAGTGGACAAATGGATCGTATTCCCATGGGACCGTTTTGAAACTAGGCGCATCGTAAATAAGTAACCTCCGATCTTCTAATTCCCAATCCAAGGACCGCCCTAACCTTGGTCTGCATGCTAATATTCATAGGACGGCAAGTACAAGCGCTCCAAAGACCGCAATGAGGATCCCTGCGATCTGTACTGTGGTAAGCTTATCCAGGTATATCCTCTTTGAAGCTATCGCAACAATTATCGGAGTGAGCGCTATTATGGCAGCTCCCTGGGCGAGCATCTTGGATATTATGAGGAATCCGAATATCAGGCTGCCGGACCCTATTGCAATCCCTACGATTGCAGCATATCCTGCCCAATGCCTTACCTCTCCATGCCCTGCCACTGCACGCTTCCTGTCTGGAAACATTGCGTAAACTATGATTGCGCTAAGCACTGCGAAGAAAGCGGCGATAAGCCCCTCAGGCACATACGTCCCGGAGTTTATTATCGCGTAGTACATCATCGTCCAGAGCACTGCCCAGCATATGAACCCTGAAAGCGCGTAGACTAGCTTCTTGTTTATGTGGAGATTCTCGGTGGTTATAACCATGAATGAGCCTAGGAATATGAGCGCTATGCCCGACCATTGTCCAAGTCCAAGCACGCTTCCGGCTATGAACGCCCCGAATAGCACCAGCCAGGCCTTGAAGAACTCCGAAAGCGCGAATGTGTTGGTTGTCTGTTCAGTCACCAGCGCTTTGTAAAGGAGCATGAATCCTACTCCGTAGAAGATGCCTGCAACTGCTGACAGCTCTATGGAATATTCTGTTATTGGCTGTGCAGGATACGCAAGATAAAGGATCAGGAAAGGCACAGTGCTTATGGCACTTACCAATGCCGTTGCGCGCTTGTAGCCGAACTTAAGCACCACCTTCTTTCCGAACAGATCAGCAAAGCTATACGCTATAAGTACTACTACTGCCCAAACAATGCCTGCGTTCAAAGCCACATAACCACGCTAGAAGTGTAGCATCAAAACTTATAAACGCATTCTACTCCAGCCCATCTGCATCAACGTAATTAAATACTTTTTCACTTACATGAAAATATGCAGAAGCGTATAGCCGTACTGATGACAGGTGCATCTGGGATAGCATACGGCTATCGATTTCTTGAAGAGGCTTCAAAGCTTGACGAGGTTGAGACGCACCTGGTGATGAGCAAGGCAGCTGGGATGGTGCTCAAGCAGGAACTTGGCCTGAGGCCGTCTGACGCAGAGAAGCTGGCAGATTTCAGCTACAATGAGAGCAACATAACCGCGCCTATTTCAAGCGGATCTTTCAGGCTTGACGGCACCCTTGTCGCCCCATGCTCAATGAAGACGCTCTCAGGAATCGCCAACGGATATGAAGACAACCTGATAATACGTGCCGCATCCATAGCGCTCAAGGAGCGCTGGAAGCTTGTGATAATGCCCCGTGAGACTCCTCTTAGCGTAATACACTTAAGGAACATGCTCCATGTCGCAGAGGCAGGCGCAGTGGTAATGCCGCCCCTTCCCCCATTCTACTTTGAGACCAAGGACATGGACGAGCTGATTTCCATTACTGTGGGCAGGCTCTTGGGGATGTTTGGCATCAACACAGAGCTGACGCGCGAATGGGACGGGGGCACTGGCGAGGCGCATCGCAAAAGGGTGCACAGATGATAAACGACCTATCGGGCTACCTTGCCTACCTCTCCAAAAAGGGCCGCGCAGCGACAATACGCGAAAAGGTCAGCACCGAATGCGAGATCAGCGCTATAACCAACCTGGAGAACCGCACGCACAGGAATGAGAGCAGGGCACTTGTTTTCGAGAATGTCGATGGCTATGACATGCCTGTAGCAACAAACCTGCTCGGCTCCCTGCCTACCCTATCCGAGCTCTTCAACCAACTGCCCCTCTCGGATCTCATACTGAAGATGCACACTGCTGGAAAGATGGAGATGCTCAAGGGCGCCAAAGCAGTGATGGATTCCAAACCTAAGATATCAGCAAGCCTCAGCGGCTACAAGCGCCTCGGAGGCCTTGATGAACTTCCAGTTCTCAAGGTCTGGCCTAAAGATTCCGGCAGGTTCATAACCCTCCCGCTTGTCATAACCAACAGCCCCTCTGATGGCTCCACAAACGTTGGAATATACCGTATGCAGGTTTTCGATTCCGAAACCACCGGGATGCACTGGCAGTCTCAGAAAGGGGGGGCCATACATGCCGCAGAGGCCGCAGAGGCGGGAACTGCACTCAAGGTCTCAGTTGCGATAGGCACAGACCCGTACAACCTAATGGCTGCCGTGGCGCCTCTGCCGCAGGGCATAAACGAATTCGCATTCTCAGGTATGATGCGGGGCAGCAGCACCAATCTTGTGCGCAATGGCGAGTACCCGGCAGTGCCTTCAAATTCAGAGATAGTGATAAATGGCCATGTCGATGGCGAAAAGAAGATGGAAGGCCCGTTCGGAGACCACACTGGCTACTATTCCATACCTGAACCTGCCCACGTATTTCATGTGGATGCCATATATGCGAAGGAGCATCCAATATACGCGGCCAGCGTTGTAGGGTTCCCATGGAGCGAGGATGCAGTTGCAGCCGAATTCCTCTCGGGCTACCTCAAGCCCATGATAAAAGCCGTAAACAGCAGCATAGTGGACATATATCTACCCTCTGAAGGCGCATTCACCAACATGTGTTTCATATCAATAAAGAAGCGTTTCCCAGGAGATGCCAAGAAGGCAATGTTCGGGATCCTTGGCCTAGGCCAGCTATCGCTTACCAAGATCGTCGTGGCGTTCGATGATGATGTCAATATACGTGACTTAAGCACCGCAATGTGGGCCCTATCCACCAGGGTGGATCCAGAGAGGGATATACAAATAATAAAGGGGACTTCCACAGATTCGCTGGACCATGCTTCAAGCATTTCGGCGTACGGGTCAAAGGTGCTTATAGACGCCACAAAGAAGACACGGGAAGAAGGATACGCGAGAGGATGGCCTGAGACCATATCTATGGACGGACCTGTTGAAAGCGAGGCTGAGAAAAAATGGAAAAGAATAAAATGATAATGCTTGCAAAGGAACTTCTCGCGCCGCAGTTCATCATCTTCAACCTGTGCTTCCTTTATATCGGTGTGATGCTGTCTCCGGTGCACATATCTGTGGCTACCGTGGCCCTGGTGAGCGCCGCATTCATATCCGCCCGGTCCGCAGGCGTCCTGATAAACAGGTACGTAGGGCGCGAGGGGGACTTGAAGAACTCCAAGAAAGTCAAGCGAATGGTGAGCCTCTCCGTGCCAAAAAGCACCGTGCTTGGCCTGGTCATAGTAACCTCCGCAATCTTTGTAGGGTGTGCATACCTTCTCAATACGCTGTCACTAATACTGGCCCCCGTAGTCCTAATACTGCTGATAGCAGATCCCATGTCAAAGAAGTACACAAACAAGCGGCACTACGTGCTGGGTATTGTGGAGTCCATGGATGTGTTTGGGGGATACATAGGCGCTTCGGGCCTTGTGCCCATCAATCCCGTCCTCTACATCCTTGCAATCGGTGTCATATTCACTGGAGGGGGGTTCGATGCGATAATCTCCATAATCAACAGGAAATATGACGTAAAGAATGGGCTCAAGACGTTTGCATCAACAGTGGGGGTAGCGCGGGCCCTGGATTATTCCATGTACTCGCACGTAATAGCCTCAATCCTGTTCCTCTCGTTTGCAGTGATGCTAAAGTCGCCGCTGATATTTGCGGGGGCCTTGGGTGCGTCTGCCGTCCTAATGTCCGAGCATTCGGGAGTAGAGGTGAACGATGACGCAGCTATATTCGACAGGGTGGTGAAATACAACACTGCGGCTGCGATAGCCTTATTCTCATCCGTACTCATCGCATTTGTAATATAGGTAATTATATGAGCAAGAAAATACACGAAACATTTTCAAGGATACACGAGCATTACGACTTCTTCAACCATCTATTCAGCGCAGGCCTTGACATAGGCTGGAGGAAGGAGGCCGCAAGGCAGGCAATGCTCCAAAGGGGCGAGTACAAGGTACTTGATCTCGCCACCGGAACAGGCGACCTTGCAATAGCTGTAAGCTCCACTGGCAGCGCCGCGGGCAAAAACCTTGAGATAATCGCAACAGATTTCAATAATGACATGCTTGAGCATGCAAGGCAGAAGGCCGAAAGGAAGGGGCTGAAGAACATCAGATTTGAGATCAAGGATGCGCTCTCAACAGGTTATCCTGCCTCCTCATTTGATGTGGTTACCACTGCTTTCTCCCTGAGAAACTTCGATGACCTGGACAGGTTCGCAGCAGAGATGCACAGGGTGCTGAAGAAAGGCGGAAGATTCGTGCTAATAGACATGGCCAAGCCAGACAACGCGTTCCAGCGTGCATTCATGGGGGCGTATTTCAGTGTGATAAACTTTGTGGGAGGCACCGTAAGCAAAGGTTCCTACAGGTGGCTAACCTACAGCATATGGCGCTTTGACAAGGAGAACATGGCCAAGACACTGCGCTCGCATGGATTTGAGGAGGTAAAGCTAAAAGATCTTAGGGCTGGCGTCGCGTTCATGATAACCGGCAGGAAAGCCTAGGCGCTTACCTGTATTAGCCTTGCGTACCCTTTGAGCAGTTCGGCTTCGGGCACGTCATCGAGTTCTGATATGGCCTTTGTAACGTACATGCCATTGAGTTCAACGGCGTCAAGGACAGACTGCATGCGCCTATCCCCGTTCTCCGCTTCCAGGCTTGAGACTATATTGGGCACTAGCGCATTCCTTCTCCTGCCCTTTGACCAGGCTATGTAATCCATTATGTCGTCCCTTATCTGAAATGCCATTCCAAGCGACTTGCCGAAACGGTACATGTTCCCTGCCTGCTTCCTGCCCATGTGCACTGCGGCTACGCTGCAGCAAGACGCTATAAGCGACGCGCTCTTAAGGCCCGCTATGTCCAGGCACTCTTCCACTCCCGGAACCTTTCCAGACTTCTGGAAGCCATAGTCAAGCAGCTCTCCTGCGCACATATCCATGCTCGCCTTTGCCATCTCCTCCATTATCTTTCCGCCGTATGTGGATGCAATCATGACTGACTTGGCGATGAGCGCGTCACCCCCCAATATTGCGGCCTTGTCCCCATACTTGCTGTGTACCGTAGGCATTCCTCTACGCTCCCCATCGTTGTCTATTATATCGTCATGTATGAGGGATGAAACGTGCATGAGTTCGGAAGCGAGCGCAAGGTCCACATACTTATCCGTATCGCATCCTATGAAATGCGCGCCCATGAGGACCAGTATCGGCCTGACAAGCTTCCCTCTCTTCTTGAAGAGGTGTGTCGATGGGCCATGGAGTTCCTCATTGACAAAATCCTGCACGCCGAATGACGAGAGCTTCCGGGACACTCTGTCCAGGCTTTTCTTTACGGGTGCCGGCAAAATAGGTCGTTTGATTACATTCATCAGCATCGTCATGAGCAAATAGATGAGATAATATCACAGAATAACTTTAAAAACCTCTTTACCTCTCCATTATAATTGCAATCTGCTCCCCTCCGCAAAGCGAATGGTGCATAAATGCTGAATCTTCTGAAAAACCCACATAACACTGCAAGAATGGCCGATGCTGTGCATGCAGCGGAGCTTGTGGCCATATCCTTTTCTACAAAACCTTACGTGCATCCAAGCGATGAGTTGTCCGGCATTGCCGAATTGGCACGCCTTCTAAGAAGCGATGTATTCCATGACCGCTCGGCCAAAGGCAACTACGAACCCGTTGTACTTGTGCCTCCCGCGTTCTTACCTGACAAGGCCATGTCTGTGATGCGAAACTGGCTGCTGCGCATGGGCTATTCCGCATCCTTCTCAGGCATGGGGCGCAATAATATCGGATCCAAGCTACTGCTGCAAAAGCTTGAGGGCACTATAGATAGGGTATACTCTGAAAGCGGTGCAAGGAAAGTAACCCTCATAGGGCACAGCCTCGGCGCTGCCTTGGCCATAGTGGCTGCAAACAGGCACCCCGGGCAGGTGGAGCAGGTAATAGGCCTGGCGCCGGTATCCAACGGCACCATAGGCATGGCCCCAATCATGCTTATACCAGTTGCTCTTTCAGAGATGGCAAATGCCATGCACCACTCAAGCAATTTATGGAAGGACATGGGCGCCCTCAGGGAACTAGATGGGCAGATGAGGGTGCCTTATTTTTCCATCTTCCCAAGCCGGGATGGCATAATCTCGCGGGATACTTCTGTCCGCCATGGCCCAAACTGCCACAACATCGAAGTGAAAGGAACCCACGGCGGCATGATATTCAATCCCAAGGCCTATGAGATAATCCTGGGGCTCCTTAGGGGCGGTTCTGCCAATGCCCTCTAAAATTTGAATGAATCTCCCACCGAGATACCCGCTTCCCTGGCAACCCCTGACTTGAGCTCCACCACGTACCTGGCATCATGTGACGGCTCAATGCCCTTGCATGTGAATATCGAGCCGCATGGCTTTGCATCCCTTGCCACATGCACCACTCTTTTCCGTCCATCCAGCCATAATATGTCTATGGCGAATTTCATGTTCAGCATCCAGAACTTATGCCTTGCCTCGTTAGGAAATATGAAGAGCATCCCGCTCCTCTTTGACATTTTCTCCTTGTTCATGAGCCCTATAGTGAGCTTTCGCTGCGTATCCGCAATCTCGAGGTCGAAGGTCCTGCCCTTGCATGTAGCTCTCCTTACCTTGTACTTAAGTCCCCTGCCTAGCAATCTGAAAAGGCACATCCGATCACCTCATCTAACTACTGCCTCGCTCTGCTCGCGCAGGAACTGCTGCAGGTAGAACCTGCTTCCTGTGCCCTTGCCTGTAAGCCCGCTTCCCTTCCATCCTACAAATGTATGCAGCCCAACTATTGCCCCGGTGGTTGCACTGGTCTCCCTGTTCACGTACACCACACCGGCCTCTATTCTGTCCATGAACCTTGCTACTTCCTTGTTGTTGCTGCTGTAGAGGCCTGCCGTCAGGCCGTAAGGGACATCGTTGGCCTTGTTTATGGCCTCATCGAACTCCCTGTAAGAGTCCACTACAAGGAAAGGTATGAATAGCTCGTTGTGGAACAGCGGGCTGGTGTGGCCCGCTTCAACTATCACCGGCTCCACGTAGATGCCTCCCAGCCCCATGTCAACTTCCTTGCCCCCGTACACTATCCTTCCGTCCTTAGCGGCTTCCTCAACAGACGCCTTGTACCTGGCAAGGGCACTGCCGCTTATGAGCGGCCCTATATAATTCTCCTTCTTGAGCGGATCCCCGATCCTCATCGATCTGGCCTTCTCAGCAAGCTTGCTAAGGAATTCCTCCTTTATTGACTCATGGACATAAACCCTCGAAGCCGCGCTGCACTTCTGCCCGCTGAACCCGAACGCAGCGCTCGATATCCCTAAGACTGCATCATCAAGGTTCGCGTGCTTTGAGACTATGACTGGGTTCTTGCCGCCCATCTCCACCACGAAGACCTTCTGCATGCCAGCATCATAGCTCTTCTTTATCATCCCCATGCCAGTCGCCCTTGAACCTGTGAACACGATGCCGCTTACCTTGGGATTCACAAGAAGCTCGTCGCCCACTTCGGAGCCCGGCCCGGTGATGTAGTTGAACACTCCCGCAGGCACACCTGCATCCCTGAATATCTCATATATCTTGAGGCCGGTCAGCATGGTCATGTTGTCCGTGGACGATGGCTTGAACACCACTGTGTTTCCTGTCATGAGCGCGCCTGCGCTCATGCCTACCGATATTGATATCGGGAAATTGAATGGGGCTATGACCCCAAACACTCCGTAAGGCTTCATTACGATGCTTACCTTTTCCATCCTCCCCGGAGCTCCCTGGAAACCTGCCTTGACCGATGCTGGGCTCGCTGCAAGCGAAGTCTTCCTTACGTATCCCCTGTTCCTGAGCAGCTCTATCGAGTAGTACCTGAGGAAGTCTATGGCCTCGTCAACTTCTCCAACAGATTCGTACCGTGTCTTCCCGTTCTCTATGCTCAGTATTGCAGCAATCTCGAATTTCCTCTGCGAGAATAGGCTAGCGGCCCTCATGAATATCGCGGCCCTGTCCTTGTACCTCATTCCCCGCCACGCCTCAAATGCCGCAAGAGCGGAATCTATTGCCCTCGCAGCAATACTTCTGTCTCCCTTCTGGAACCTTCCCATGAGTGATCCGTCTATGGGTGATGTCTCCTTAAGCTCCTCGTTGGCATATACCTCTTTTCCATCTATGTATATGGGAACCTTCTTTCCCAGAAGGCTGTTCTTTACCCTCTCAGCCGCGCCATCAAACAGCGCGTCAAAATCCCCTTCCTTACCGCTCTCAATGAACTTCTTGTACGTAAATTCATTCTCAAAAGATGGCATGCAACCTAAAGTATCTCAAATTTAAACTATAAAAATATTCCATTGCCTATCCTGACCTGTCGTTATGGGCAACCTCCACTCCTGCCTGCATTATCCGAGGATTGCGCAAGGTATTTATTGCTTGAAGTCCAAAATATTCCTATGGCGCCAGTGCAGAAGGAACTTCAGGTAGAGATACACAACGGCTCTGACGTAATCGAATTGGTCAACCGTGAGGCGACTTGGAGGGACCTCCTTATAGACCTGGTGGGCCGCAACAAGCTAGATCCATGGAACATAGACATAATGGAGATAGTGGACAGCTATGTAGACACTGTGAAAAGGCTCAAGGTACTGGATTTCAGGGTTCCTGCAAACATAATACTGGCAGCGGCAATATTGCTTAGGATGAAGTCCAACCTCATGTCTATGCCTGAATACGAGGAGCCCATTCCCGAGGATGGCATGATCGCAGAGGAGGTTGGACGCCCCGAGATATCTGTGGATCCCTTGAACTTCAGGCTCAGGCTCGCCCCAAGAAGGAAGATCTCGCTAAACGAGCTGCTATCTGCGCTTGATGAGGCAATAAGCATAAAGGACAAGAGGACCCTCGTGCCTCAGAAGCTGCAGCCTGCGCTCCCCATATCCTTGGAGAATTTTGACATAGAGGCGGAGACAGAGCGCCTCTACGAGGAGATAAATCGCAATGTGGACAAGAGCGGCATGATAACTTTCAACCATCTCTCCTCAATATCCTCAAATGAAGACGTACTGCTAGGACTCTTCATACCTCTCCTGTTCCTGGCGCACAATGGGCGCGTGTCCCTGGTGCAGGAAAAGTTCTTCTCAGAAATAATAATAGCCCTGAAGTAGATTTAATGGCAGACGAGATAGATTACAAGAGGCTTATAGAGGCTGCGCTCTTCATGTCCCCAAATGCAATGAGCGTCAATGACATCTGCACTGCCACAGGTATAGCCTCCCCAGGCGCCGTGGAGCGCATGCTAAACGAGCTTATCTCGGAGTACGATTCCGCAAGCACCGCGCTGAAGATACTGCAGATAAGCGGGAAGTACATGTTCAGCCTGAAGGATCCTTACATCTCCAAGGTGAGCTCCCTTGCCACCGGTCCCGACATAAGCCGCGGCTCTCTTAGGGTATTGGCATACATCGCAAAGAACGAAGGCGTGCTGCAGAGCCAGCTGGTAAAGTACTTCGGAACCTCTACGTACGACCACATAAGGGAGCTTACAGAGAAGGAGTTTATAGAGTCAAAAAGATACAAGAGAAGCAGAGCGATATCAACAACCCCAAAGTTCAAGGAGTACTTCAGCATATGATGCCTTTTCCTCCAAGAGCATTCAAGGTCTCAGTCCATCAGGACTGGGCATTCACTGTTCCTATGGCCACGTATGTAGCAGAGACTCCTCTCTGGGCCACGCACGTGCTTCCAACATAGAGTATGCCGGAGTTGACGTAGCATACCCACAGGGTGCCCTTTGTGCTGTTGCCAAGGTTAGCGCCCGCAGGTATCGTCAGCGTAGTCGTGTTTCCGCTGGACAGGCTCGTCCCGACATTGCTGGCGGACGTGTCATTGGCCGTGTAGAACATTATTCCTGATGGAACTCCCCCGCTTATGTTCGTGCCTTCAGGCGCATATCCTATGCCGAAGCTGCTCCACATGGAGCCCGTATCCTGGCCCACAGTGACTTTTATGGCTGAGCTGCCGTTTGACGCGAAATATGTGTACGTAAGGTTGCTGCACGTGTAGTACTTTGAAGGCGTGCATCCTACAGACGCGTTGCTAGGTACTGAAGAGTTCGAAGGCAGGACTGTTGTGGTTGTATTGTATGCATTGCTCCCCTGTGTCGTGGTCGGCGCCTGTGCAACGGTCGTTGTTGCCGCAGTATTGCCGCCTATGTAAGGGTACAGAAGGGCTATGGCTACTATTATCACCACCAAAACTCCTACTCCTATGTATGTCATGTTCATATTAACACTCTATCCAGTATTCCACCTTCCAAGCTTTTATAAGTAGTACTTTTCAGTATGTGGGGTGCGCCTCAGAAGCGCCGTCCTTTGCGTTGGCATAGCGCGCAGCAGCAAATAGGTATGACGAAAGCCTGTTTAGGTACGCTATCGCATCTTTTTCCATAGCATACTTCCTGCTGGCTGCCACGAGCTTCCTTTCGGCCCTCCTGCAGACCGCCCTTGCCAGGTGAAGGTGTGCCCCAGCCTCGCTGCCTCCCGGCAGGACAAACTCCTTTAGCTCTGGCGCCATCTCTCCCAATTCCTTTATGTCCCTCTCAAGCCTTTGTACAGGCTCATCGCCCAACTGCCGCTTCTGCATCTTTGTGTTTGCCACAGCGGCGAGATTTGCGCCAAGTATGAATATGTCGTTTTGAATCATCCCAAGCTGCGCGCTCACCTTCTCATCCTTCACATATGCCATGGCTATGCCCATAGTGCTGTTAAGCTCGTCCAGGTCTCCAAGCGCCTCCACAAGAACGTCTTCCTTTCCAAGCCTGCCTTCTGCAAGTAGGCCGGTAGTGCCGTCATCCCCCTTTCCCGTGTAATATATTGTAGGCAATCATACCACATGTATTAATTATCTATACTATTATTTTAATCTGCACGGGCTCGTAGTCCAATGGTAAGACATCGCCTTCACACGGCGGAGACCGGAGTTCGATTCTCCGCGGGCCCATTCTGACCTGTACTTGTCATAAACTTTTATTCAGCATCTTTTCTCAGATGAAAATAGCAAACAGCCCATTCATCCATTGCCTTATCGTTTATTACAATGCATATCCTTTCATAATTTTGCAGACGAAAGGCGTGATTATTCCTTAAGGAATAACTTGGGCCATAACCCTTAAATATGCGGCATCAACCAGTCCTTCATGCAAAAATTGGCTACCAGAGACCGTCTTCTGCAAAAATACCTAGCGGGTTTCAAGGAGGAGCTTCAAGTCAGGCTGATAGGCCCGGAAATAGAATGCATAGCTGTGGATAGGGAAACGCTGAAGCCTCCAACGGCCAGGCAGACTGTCCAATTTCTGGAAAATATTGCCAGAATGCGGAACGGATGGCAAAAGAACTATGGATACTTGTTCATAGATGGGCGGTGGATGGTGTGCTGCACATCCGTATCCAAGAAGATCGGCGGATACAATGCTTGCATATCTACTGATGTGGGGACGGGGCAGATAGAGGCGTCAGTTACTCCTTCGCCCACTCTTCGCAAAGCCGAAGAGAGGCTGAGGGAGACTCTAAGCACAGTGTGCGATGTGGCCGAGAAGAGCGGCATGTATGTACTGGGTCTGGGGATACAGCCATATGCCTCACCAGAGCCTAAGCTAGTAATGCCAAAAGGCAGATACTTGACCTTCTTGGAAATCTTCGGGGAGCATCTGGGCATCAACTCAATGAATGCCGCGGCACAATGCCATGTGGAGGTCACGCGTGGGGAGGCTCCAACAGTATCAAATGCCCTCAATGGCTTCTCCCCTGCGCTGCAGGCTCTCACAGCAAACTCCGCAATAGTGGAAGGCAAGATGACTGAACATGTGGAATTCGGAAGACGCGGCTGGGATTCGTTGGTAAAGTCAGGCAAGATTGATGCACGACGGGTGGGTATAGCAGAAAGGTTCGATTCTGTGCCCGTTTACTTTGACCGTATGCTCCAATTCAGTCCCATACTTACTGCAAGGCGTGGTGAGGAGTTCCGCTTTGCGGATCCAGGCCTCAAGGAACCAATGGCCAAATATCTGGGGCAGTACGTGGAAGTGCATAACCTGAAGGATGGTAGCGCAACTAAAATACGCATAACCCCAACTGATATGGCCTTCCTGGAGGGCACTCTATGGTGGGAAGCCCGGCTTAAGAGCGTCTTTGGCACGGTAGAGCTTAGGTGCTGCCCATTCCAACCCAACATCGATATGATAATGGCCATAAATTCCGTGGCATTGGGACTCGCAGCCAACAGCACAGAGGCTGAAGAGTACCTGGGCGCTTTCACGCAAAAGCAGCTCTCTGAAGCAAGACTGAATGTGCAGAAGAATGGCTTGGATTCCAAGCTTGGAAACACTCCAATAACCGATGTAGCAGCAAAGATGCTTGAGATTGCGCGAAAAGGCCTGATCGCAATAGGGGAAGAAACTTCCTATCTGGCGCCGCTTGAACACAATCTCTCAAACAAGATAAATCCTGCTACTCGAAGCATTGAAGTCTATCTCAGCCTAGTGAGATCTTCCGAAGAGGATATAAGCGAAGAAGGGATGCGCAAGTTTATCGAGCTGCACAGGTTCGATCCAAAACTTGTTGCTGCCTGACGTGTGGCGTGGCCAAACTGCGAATCGATGGCAGGCATACCTGCCTCTTTGGCAAGCTTTATATATCAGTTCTTATATCAGTTCTGATATATTGCTGATAAAATGCCAAACGGATACTGCACATGCGGGCCATTCAAGGTCAATATGATGCCGCAGGGAATGCTAAAGCCTTACCTGTTGTTTCTCATATCCAAAAAGCCCATGCATGGGTTTGAGATAATGCACGAGATATCTAGCAAATCCGATGGCATATGGCGCCCAGGCGCATCCGCAATCTATCCTTCCCTGGATTGGCTAAGCCAAAACGGATACACAAAGCCGCTCAATGCCACTGCTTCAGGGGAAAAGGCACAACGCAAATACTGCATAACAAAGAAGGGCGAAGATGCTGTGAAGAACTATCGCAAGTTCGAAGCAGAATGGTTTGGCAGCATGGCCAGATTGAGAAAATTGTTCAGTTGATATCTTTCATTATTATAGTTGATAGAATATGGCCTTCATAAACGAAGAAACGCGAAAACAGATAACCGAGACATTCTCAAAGGGCATGTCTGGCGAGGTGAATCTCATGCTGTTTTATGATCCATCCGATGCAAAATGCCAGTTCTGCAGCGCCACTATGGAATTGGTAAAAGAATTGTCGTCTATAGACAGCAGAATAAAGCTTACAACATACGAAATAGGGAAAAGTCAAAAGGAGGCGAAGTTCCTGGGAGTGGACAAGGTGCCTGCACTAATAGTAGGTGGCAAAAAGATATACAATGTTGCATATTTCGGAATCCCCTCTGGATATGAGTTCTCTTCGCTTATAGAGGACATAGTTGATGCATCAAGAGGCTCTACGCGCCTATCAGAGGCTACAAAAGAGAAGCTGAAATCAGTGAAGAACCCTGTAGACATAAAGGTCTTTGTGACACCATCATGCCCATACTGTCCAATGGCAGTGAGGCTTGCCCACCAGTTTGCAATCGAAAATAACCTGATACATGGGAGCATGATAGAGGCGCAGGAATTTATGGAACTTTCCCAGCAATATGGGGTTATGGGCGTCCCGAGGATTGTAATAAACGACTCAGTTCATCTTGAAGGGGCCCAGCCTGAGGAGGTCCTACTTGAGCATGTGCTCAAGGTAGGCTCTGCATGACCTTGAAGACTGCACATCCAACTGTAATTGTGGCGTAGCCATGGGCTGCACTACCCCTCCGCCCATAATTCCAAAGCGCCAGGTAGCCCCATGTTTCAGATGGCTAGGCACTGTGCATCTCCGCGCCAATGTGGCTGGATTATAAGGGTAATTCTGCATTAAACCATCATGGAAGTGACTGGACATCGCGGCGCGCCTGCGTATGCGCCAGAGAACACTCTGAAATCCTTCGGGCTAGCAATCAAGATGGGCGTGGATGCAATAGAGATGGATGTCCACCTTACAAGGGACAAAGAGGTTGTTGTAATTCATGACCCGAGTGTAGATCGTACCACTGATGGCACTGGCATGATAAGGGATCTTCAATTGGGCCAGATACAGAAGTTGCGCATTGCTCAAGGGGAGCAGGTACCAACTCTCCAGGAAGTCATAGACCTTGCATATGGCAAAGTTACTCTGCAGATAGAGCTCAAAGGGGAAGGCACCGAGACCGCTGTTGCAAAACTGATAAAGCGCTACGATCCGAACAACTTTTTCTTAATCTCTTTCTGGCATTCACGGGTTCTAACTGCAAAGAGCATATGCCCCGATGTAAAGACCGGCGTCCTGCTTGAGGGGCTGCCCTTGAATGTGCTAGATGTTGTTGACTCTGCCAAGGCTGACCGCCTTGCAATAAAATACGATACTATCGACAAGAAAACGGTGGATCTACTACAAAGCCATGGGAAGACCGTTTCTGCGTGGGTCGTTGATGATCCCAATCATATAAAGGGCATGGTCTCAATGGGGATAGATTCGATAACAAGCAACAAGCCCGATGCTGTGCTAAGGCTGTTGGGACGATGACGCAATACTTTGTATCGGAGCGCCTACTGTTTCAGATCTGAAAGTCTTGCCATAGCAAGCGGTATGAGCATCTCACTGCTGCTAAGCCCCCCATGCTCGCCTTTGTGCACCGACTTCATGCCCTTAACGTGTTCATACCATACCCTTCCATTTCCATAAGGCAGGAGCAGTATATTGCCCACCCTGTTCCTGAACCTGCCGCTTATCTTCCCTGTGCCAAACAGCCCGGAAGATATCGCGTCCTCAGTTTTCATGACCTTGGCAATTCCTTTTAGCCTGAGAGAGAGGTGGTCGCATGCCTCATCAATATGCTTATCTTCAACATTAAGAAACACATCTCTGGCGCTTCCGCTGGGATTTATGGGCTTACCGTCGCTCCCCTTCTTGAACATGCCTGCAAGCTTGCGGTCATTGTTGAGGAAAAGTGTCCTTTGTCCATCAACGCCTATGTGGCCGTGATCCGCCGTTAGGATTATCAAGGTTTCTTCTGCAACCTTCGCTGACACTTTGTTTACAAGCTCCTTCTCGAACAGGCATGAAAGCGATTCTATAGCCGCCCTAGACTGGTCTGTTTTTGGTCCGTAAAAATGTGTAGCGGAGTCTATGTTATCCACGTAGAAATTTATGTAAGCCCTGCCTTTTATCGATCCGAGCTTTCTTCCAAGTTCAAGTATTCCATCCGAAGCATTGGCGAACCCCTGCGCAACGCTTCCCTTGCGCATGATTTTTGTGTAGGCTGTATTTACAAGCGATTTGTGCATGAAGGCTATCGAAGGTATTCCTTGCCTCTTCAATTTCTGGTAGATTGTTGTGCCCCCATACAGAACACTGGGATCCACTCCCCTTCTGGCAAGCTGTTCGTTGCCTACAACTGATGTGAATGGCAATGAGTTAACCAACATTGAGATTTCATTAAGGTATATCACCCACTCCGGTAGCCCATGTTCCTGCGGCGTAAGTCCGGTGTTTATTGTAGTTATGGATGCCGCAGTAGTGGAAGGGAAACCGGTTGTTATGGGTTTCAATACCCCTGCCTTTGCAAACTTCCTGAAGAACGGGGCGTTTTTTGCGTCAAGTAGCATCTCGTAGCCAAAGCCGTCAAGCACTATCATAACTACTTTTTTTATCCCATGCACATCTATTGCGTCTTTGTATAATGATTCATCGAGTGGAATTCCAGTGGGCGTACCTCCTAGCAGCATGGATACGGAATTAGCCACATTCACAAGTGAATGCCCATTATAGTCAGGTCTCACAAAACCTTCCGCGTCCGCCTTCAAGAGTCGCTTTCCATGTGATGCCATTTAAACACTGTTTAATTATATGGTAACTATTGTTAAAAGGATTAAAAACACTACTGCGAGCCATGATCCCTTCTTAATACTGCGGCAAGGGCGCTTATGTCCTCTACGACTACCTGGGCGCCGCTTAAGATAAAATGCTTCCTGCGCCCCATGCCGCTAAGCAGCCCCACCGGCACTGCCCCTGCCTTTATTGCTGTTGTTATGTCTATTGCAGCATCGCCTGCGAATGCGACACTATGCCCCGGTATGCCCTTTCCTGACCTCTCCTCAAGCCTTAAACGCGCCTTATATATGCCTTCAGGCGAGGGCTTCTTGGCCGCAACTTCCATTACGATTGAAGATATCTCCCTTTCTGAAAATCCACATGCCCTCAGGTCCCTCAGTGCAATCTTTGCGCTATGCGCATTTGTAACCACTGCAACATTTCCCATTAGCGTGTCCATAAGCCCCAATACTGCCTCACGCGCCCCCGGCACAGGAACAACATACTCCCCCGCTTCATCTGAATTGAAGAACCTCCCTCCATCCCACCAATATATCCTCTTGGCAAGCTCTCTTTCCGCTTCTCCTACATGCCTCTCTATAAGCCCGTCAAATACCATGTCCGCTCCGTCCCTAAGTATGATCTTAAGCAACTCTGCTTCCTTTGAAGTGCCTGCACTGTGGCCATTCCTTTTCAGTTCCTTTTCAAATGCAATCAGCGCGGTTATAGGCCGTGTGCCCCCATGGTATGCGTGGCTTATCCCTCCAAGCATATAATTTGTGCGCACACTATAAGGGAACTCCAAGCCATTCGCTTCGAATCCCCTTGATCTATTCTCATGAAGCAGCCTAGAATCATCTACAAGAACACCATCCTTGTCAACGCCGACCATCACGCATGCCTTCAAATTCTCCAGGCTTTTACCACCTTCCCTTTGATATGCAACTCTTGCCATAATGCCACCTTTCTAAATCCTGACCTTCTTTCCCAGCTTTCCATTCGAACTTACATGCACTTTATCAAAGCCAAAGCTTTTCGCTGCATGCAGCACAAATGCCTTGCTGAATTTTCTTCCTCTTTCCACATCGCGCCCGCGCATTGCAACTTCCATGGCATTTCTGCCTTCAATAATGCCAAGTACTCTGGAAAGCTCAGCATAAACTGCCTTATCCTCCCTCTTCCTTGAAAGCTCTAGGGTCAATACAAATAATGCATCTGGATCGTTAAACACGCTCTCATTTATCCTAGGGGGATTTTTTCCTTCGCCAAGGTCCTTTACGTATGCAAGTATTGTGGCAGTGTTCTCAAAAGTACTCCTTGCCGGATCATAAGGGGCCCTTCCAAATTCGCTATTTATGTATCCTAGCCCCTTCTCCCTGCCTACAAGGTAGGTTGCGTAAGCATTGTCAATGGCATCATAATCCCCTTTCATTATCTGTGAACACATGTGCACATATTCTGGGTCAACGTGCCTGCTCAAAAGGAGCTCGCCAAGAAGCACCTTTCTTATATCGCCTCTCCTCTTGGCCGCTTCAGAAAGGATTTCAGGGACGCCTGGGGTATCCAGCTTACTCATGCCGCTTACGACTTCAATAACCCCTTTTGCCAATCTTTCACTGCCCACCTCCACGCTTGCCCTTATCAGCCTGGGTAATTCGCCATCTTCTGCCAGGGCTATTTGGGACCGGTATGCATTGAACCTTATAACATCCTCGTCCCTGCCCATCAGCCTTTCTATTATGGCAAGTGCTCTATCTCTTTCCACCTCTCTCAATGCCCTGGCAAGCAATCCTACTATCTTTGGATTGGGCTCGTTTTTTACTACCCATTCTATCAATTCGTCATCAAAACCGCCAGCGTGCCTTCCAAGTATGCCGATGGCTGCCATTCTACTATGGTTTCCTCCAAACTTCGCAATCTTTTTGATATGGTCAACGTACCTGTCATAGTCACGCATTTCCATTAACAGCAAGCCCATAGCCACCGTGCCATCGTCACATTCGGACACTGCCTTTTCCAGAAGCGTGTTTTCAAGCCTTGTCATTGTGGATATCCACAATGCTGCCTGTCTCAGTGATTCGTTCCCCAGTTTAGCACCCCTTTCATACATCCATTCAGCAGTCCTGCCCACACGATCCCTGTCAAGCGTGGCATTGGAAAGAACTGATAATATTATATGCAGCTCTATTTCGTGCGGATTATGGGGGCTCGGTTGAGGCGCATTGTCCAGTATCTCCCTGATCTTGCTCTTTCCAATCATCGAGACTATTGCCCATCCAAGGAATCCCCCAATGTATCCTGACATGTGTTGAACTCCTATGCTCCTGAGGTACATGTCATTGGACTCTTTCAAGGACACAACCGTCATTGGCAGTATGCCATTTCCGGTAAGATATCCATTGCAAAACAATCGGGCCAGCCTCCCATTTCCATTCTCCTTTGGGTGCAATTTTACGAAGTCTAGGAAGAATACAAGCGAATTCAAAAGTAGCTCTGCGTTGTCATTCGCATTTGAATTGAATGCCTTTATTATGGACTCGAGCTCTTCCCCGATCTGATGCGGCTCAAGCGTGACATAAACTCCAGTATCGCCTGTCCTGTTTGTGTACTGTCTGTATCCCTTATTGCTATACCTCCCCAGCATGCTTCCAAAAGCCGCCTCCATCATTCCTGTGACGTCACCTATATGCATGTCTCTTCTTTGCATCTCTTTGAGTTGCAAGCCTATCTTGTCCAAGCTGAGGAGTAGCATATAGTCCTGGAAGTGCCCATCCCTTATGTCTATGCCGCCATCAAGGAGCATCTCATGCGGATTATGCCTTTGGGGCTCGTCCAGCCTAGAGTAAAATATGCTCCGGAATGCCACCTCCCGCAGATCCTGCTCTGCTGATGATGAAATGGCATCAGCCACACCCAAGCTGCGCAGAGCATCCAAATATCCGTCATACTTGTCGAGCGAATTCAAATTCCCCACCTGAAGCTAGAAATGCAAAAATCTCGCTGTGACTGATACAAGATTAGAAAGAACATAGGTTATGGTGCCATAGGTCATTTATATAGCTTTTGCAAGGAACTTTTCCAGGAATCCAAGCCACAGAAATCTATTTATATCAGAGAAATTCCCATTCATTGATACGTTTATTTATCTGCCACTACTGCATCTCGGAGCAGCAAGAAAAAATGGATACCTGCTTTCTATCTGCCAAATACCCTGCCACTCTTCAGATCACTGGTAACTTCATCAATATCTTTCACAGAGTCCACTCCCTTGAAGTACGCGTCTGGGAATCTTGTCCCTATTATCTTCCTTTCAGATGCCAGCTTCGGGAACGTCTCGGTTTCAATATTACCCTCTTCAGGTAGCCTTCCGAATATTTCACTTGACAGTAGGTAAAGCCCTGAATTCATCCAATAATCCTTTATCATGGGCTTCTCTTCAAACTTGATTATCTTGTCTCCGTCAAGGTGCGTCACGCCATATTGGCTCCTAAGCGGGACAAGGGCTATGGATGCAATGCTTCCATCCAGCTTCATAATCCCTATGTCCATGTTGGTTATGGTGTCGCCATTGAGCATGAAGAACTTTTTCTCACCAGACAGCATGCTTTCAGCATTCCTGAGTGCTCCGCCGGTCCCCAGTGGCCTCTTCTCCACAGAGTATTCCACTTCTATTCCGAGTTCATCCTTGATGCCGTCGAAATGCTCGATAACTTTCTCCTTCAGGTGCCCCACAAGCATTATGTAAGAGCGTATCCCATGGTACATGAGCCATTTTACCTGCCAGTCTATTATGGGCTGCCCCGCTACCTCTATCAGGGGCTTTGGTACCGTTTCTGTAAGCGGCCTAAGCCTCTTGCCGTGCCCACCTGCGAGTATTACTGCCTTCATATTAACATTGAAGTTGCACAAACAACTAATAAAAACATAGGTGCAATATTACGTATTGCCCTATGCTGATTCAATGGACATTGACGAGAAAATACGCCTGATAAAGTCTGAGCCTACCGAAGAGATAATAACTGAGGAAAGGCTGAAAAATCTGCTGGAGACAAAGGCGCACCCAAAGCACTATCTCGGAATAGAGATAAGCGGCATGCCGCATATAGGCCACGTAATAGTTGCAGGCAAGAAGATAAATGACCTAGACAAGGCAGGAGTCAAGACCCAGATATACTTGGCAGACTGGCATACTATGGCCAACAACAAGCTTGGGGGCGATTGGGACCGCATAATAAAGGCAGCCAAGTTTTACAAGGAGCTATTCAAGGAATACTGCCCAAACACCGAAATAATACTTGGCTCAGAGCTGTACCACAACAATGACGATTACTGGAAGATGATAATACAGATGTCACGGCGCGTTACCATGGCAAGGGCGACACGCACGCTGGTAATAATGGGCAGGAGTGAGAAGGATACGCTCCATGTCTCACAATACATATACCCGATAATGCAGGCTGCAGACATAAAGGCGCTTGATGCTGACATACCCCATGCCGGAATAGACCAGAGGAAAGTGCACATGCTCGCACTGGAACTCTTCGGCGACATGAAACTAGGGGAGATAGTCCCACTGCATCACCACCTGCTGCCCAGCCTAGCAGAGCCTCCAAAGATATCTGGCAGCGCAGAGAAGGAGGAGATAGTCGCAGCGATGAAAATGTCGAAGTCAAAGCCTGGGTCATCGATACCGATACTGGCTGACGAAGATGAGATAAGGAATGTGATGAAGAGCGCATGGTGCCCTCCAGGGGTAGTCGATGAAAATCCTGTGCTAGAATTGTGCAGGTATGCCATCTTCCCGATAAACGCGGAGCTGAAGGTAGAAAGGGATGCAAAGTACGGTGGAGACTTGGTGTACGAGTCCTATAACCAGCTCTCGCACGATTTTGCAGAGAAGAAGCTGCACCCGATGGACCTGAAGGCCGCCGCAGCATCCGCGCTCTGGAAGATAACGCGGCCTGTGCATGACAAATTCGCAGGACGGAAACAGGAAATACTGGCTCTTTTCAGCTAACCGGTGCCACTATTTAAGCGAAAGCTATTTAACAACGTCATAATACTATTATAATTGGCGATTTAGTCCATGCCCGAGATATTGTCACAGGATGACGAGGAATTGCTAAAGTTCATCGAGTCTGCAAAGCCAAAAATATACGTAGTGGGCGCAGGGGGCAGCGGCTCTAACACTGCCACAAGGATGTCAGAGCTTAATATAGAAGGAGCAAACATAGTGGCAATGAATACTGATGCTCCGCATCTTGCAAGGACTAAGTCTCACAGAAAGATACTGCTTGGAAAGAAGATAACCCGCGGCCTAGGCGCAGGAAGCGATCCGAAGGTCGGCGAGGAGTCTGCAGTCGAGTCAAAGGAGGACATTAAACACATACTTGGCGATGCACAGCTGGTATTCGTCACTTGCGGTCTTGGTGGAGGCACCGGGACAGGCTCGGCGCCCATTATAGCGCATGAGGCAAAGGAATGCGGCGCATTGACCATAGGCGTGGTCACGCTGCCGTTCTCAAGTGAGGGCAGGATAAGGATGAGGAATGCTCTCGAGGGGCTGTCAAGGCTAAAAAGGTCCACAGACACCACGCTCATAATACCTAATGACAAGCTGCTTCACGTTGCTCCAGACCTGCCTCTAAATATGGCGTTCAAGATAAGCGATGAGATACTTGCGAATGCAACAAAAGGGATAATAGAGATGGTCACAAAGCCTGGCATGGTAAATCTAGACTTTGCCGACCTCAGGGCCGTGCTCAAGGACTCTGGCTATGCAGTCATAGGCATGGGTGAGGCAAACTCGGTAAACTCTGAAGATAGGGCCACCATAGCCATAGAGAACACCCTAAGAAGCCCGCTTCTCGATGTTAACATCTCAACCGCGAAGAAGGCGCTGGTAAACATAGTGGGCGGTGACGACCTTACCTTGAGGGAAGCAGAAGCAATATTCCAGAACGTATCAAGCAGGATAAGCCCAGATGCGCTTCTCAAATGGGGTGCAAGGATAGACACCAAGCTGCAGAAATCCAACCTGAAGGTTATGGTGGTGCTGAGCGGTGTCGAATTTCCAGAATACACTGAAACAGGAATAAAGCAGAAGATAGAAGAAGGCCAGGAAATAGACCTGGACCAGATATTCGAAGATTGACATGAAGATAAAATTAGACCCCATAAAGATCGTAAAGGGTTTCTACTCAGATGCCAAGCACGTGGCAAGCGTCAGCTATAAGCCTGACATGGACACGTTCAAGAGAACCCTCAAGGTAGTCCTCATAGGGATAATTATACTGGGGATACTTGGGTTCCTTATATCATTTGCCATAAACTCGATATTCCTGGCACCTCCATGACTTCCCTTAAAGTCACGGAGCGCAAAACCTGACAATTACCTAACTATTTGCCACACTATTTATATGCGCTCGGCGCAAGGACTAGCGTGGTTGCTTGTACAGGCGCTTAAATTCCGGAATGATACTGCTCGGCCTGGCACTTCTAGCCATTGCCGCAGCTCACTACATATACGTTGCCTGAAACTGCAACACCTTACTCCTTCACAGAGAATGAACCTGCAGGAAGATGCTGCATTATGTAATCTACATCGCTAAAGTTCAGCTTCCTTGCAATGAGCTTGGCAGCATCGGACTTCTTCATGTTTCCAGGCTTGAGCAGCATATATTTGCGAACGCCGATGGCCATGCACGTGGAGATCGGGACTATGCTTGGTTTCTGGCCTTCCAACTCCTTGTAAGCGCACAATTCCAGTCCCACGCCCTTGAACCATTCTCGCTCGCCTTCGAGCAGGAAGCTTCCAGTGCCGAGCGAGCCTTTCTCCTTGGACTTTGTCACCTGCTCCCTCTTCAAAGAATAAACGTTGACAGAAGACATCCCATTTTCCCAGGCCTTGGAGAAGCATGCAGCAAACTGTGCAACTTCCTCGCGTATGTTCCTTGGGGCATCCGCGCCATCCTTGAGCACCACCACCGAAGCGCCGAATATGTCTGCGTGGAAGAAGAGGTCCTTGCTCTCAAAATACCTTGAGTTCACGAGCTCGTTCTGTATGGCGCTCCTCCCTCCTATTGCGAGCATGTTGTTGCTGGTGTTGAACCAGTTGAACTTCTCATACCACTTCTTCTCCTCTATCTTCTTTACCTGCCTGACCTGCACGGGCCTTTTTTCCACGGTGCTCCTCTTGGCTTCGAGGTCCTTCACAGCTATGGAGGCCCCTTCCGATTTTCTCTTGAGCTTCTTGGAAAGGCTGAAGTAGTAGTCTGCATTGTCCTGAGCAGATTTGGTGAAGTCTATCTCTATATCCATGCTTGCACTCTCATTAATGCGGGACTGCCATTCTCGTACGGCCCTATGTCAGCATGGCCTGGACAGGCTATTTGCCCGCCTTCTCTATTGCCGCTTTTATAAGTTCCTTGGCCTTGCCTGCAGACTCCCAGCCTTCCAGCTTTACCCACTTCCCTGGCTCGGTATTCTTGTAGTACGAATAGAAATGCGATATCAGCCCTCGGGTGTGTTCCGTAAGGTCCTTAACATCCTTGACCGCGGCAAATGAAGGGTCTATCTTCTCCGTAGGCACTGCCATTATCTTGCTGTCCACTCCTTCTTCGTCTCTCATGAGCAGCACTCCTATGGGTCTCACTGTCACTGTAACTCCTGGCACGAATGCCGCAGAGCTTATGACGAGCACGTCCAGCGGATCCCCATCCTCTCCGAGGGTTCCAGGAACGAATCCGTAGTTGTAAGGGAGTACCATCGACGTGTACAGGATCCTATCAACCTTTATCATATCCGTCTTGACATCGTATTCATACTTCACATTGCTGCCTTTCGGTATCTCTATGAATGCCGTTACCTTCTCCGGGGCGTCAGCGCCTGCATCTAATTTCAACATCGATTGCACCTTTTCCACTATTTCTATCAAACACTTAATAATTCTTGTTTATTACAAAAAGCCATTTAAATCCTCCCCAGTTTAATAATAGTACTGTATGTCTACAAAATATATCGTGGTCCTCGGTTCACTAATGAGCGGCCTCGGAAAAGGAGTAGTCACAGCCTCTATGTTAAAGATGCTCGATTTCTACGATTACAAGGCCCTGCCTGTAAAATTCGATGGATACCTGAATTTTGACTGCGGCACAATGAATCCGTATCAGCATGGCGAGGTCTTTGTTCTCGATGATCGCAGCGAAGTCGATATGGACTTTGGCATCTATGAACGTTTCCTCAACAAGAGCCTTACCGGAGACTTATCGCTCACCGGAGGCAAGCTGTTCGGTTCAGTGATAGCAAAGGAGAGGGCCGGAGGATATCTGGGCGAGACAGTCCAGATCATACCACACCTGACTAATGAGATAATAAGCCGCGTGGAGAAGATAGCGGAGTCCAAGAAGCCTGACGTGCTCATAATAGAGACCGGAGGCACTGTCGGGGACATAGAGAACAGCTATTTCATAGAGGCGATGAGGCAGCTCTCCCTGAAGCATGATGTGGTATTCATAAACCTAACATACCTCCCTACCCTGGATGTTGTCGGCGAGCAGAAGACAAAGCCTGCGCAGATAGGGTTCAGGTTGCTCCTGGAGGATGGGATAAGGCCCAATTTCATAATATGCAGGTCGAGCTCCAAACTGCTTGAGAGCACCAAAGAGAAGCTCGCACTTTTCGCAAACATAAGCAAGGACAGGATAATAGATGACAAGGACCAGGAGACTTTGTACAACATACCTTTGCATTTCATGGACATGGGGTTTGACAGGCTGCTTATAAAGGACCTTGGCCTTCGACCCCACGCAAGGAATCTATCAAAGGTCAATTCATGGAAATCCAATGTCAAGAGGACAATTTCCCCTTCAGGCAGAATAAAGGTCGGTATAGTGGGGAAGTACACAAACCTCAGGGACTCCTACGCAAGCGTCAAAGAGGCCCTGATACATGCAGGTGCAAGGACCGATACAAGAATAGACCTGACCTGGATAGAATCCTCCGGCTACGAGCGCCCCGACAATGACTTCTCCATAGTCGACGACATGGATGGCATAGTTGTCACCGGGGGCTTTGGCACAAGAGGCACAGAAGGCATGATAAACATAATAAGGCGCTCGAGGGAGAAGGGCATCCCATGCCTTGGCATATGCCTGGGCATGCAGCTGATGGCTGTAGAGTACGCTAGAAGCATGGCAGGCCTGCACGATGCAAACTCATCGGAATTTAACCCCAAGTCAAAGCACAAGATAATAGTGATGCTAGACTCGCAGAGGCATATAACTGAGAAAGGCGGCACCATGCGACTTGGGGCACAGGACTGCATGCTTCCAGATAGCAATTCCATAGCTTATCACTCCTACAAATCACGCGTGGTAAGCGAACGGCACAGGCACAGGTACGAGTTCAACAATGCGTACAGGGACATCCTCAAGAAGAGGGGTCTGAAGCTGACCGGGATGACGCGCGACAGGAAGCTTGTGGAGTTCGTGGAATGGGGCGATGGCTTTGGCATAGGCACACAGTCCCACCCCGAGCTTAAATCAAGGTTCGAGGCCCCTGCGCCGCTATTTGTCAGCCTAGTTGAAGCAGCAATAGCCCATTTCAAGTCAAGAGCGACTTGAAGAGCAGCATTCCCTGCTTTATACCCGCTTTCGAAGCGCCGTGCTTCCTAAGCCCGAAAGAGTAAGGCACTTCGGATATGTTCAGCGAGCCCCTGGAATTGCATTTGAGGAAATCGAATAGTATCTTGTACCCCCCATAAACGAAGCGCCCCTTGTTCGCCTCAAGCGTCTCGATGAACAGTTTCTTGTCCACCCCGAAAAATCCCGAGAAGATGTCTTTGCACCTTTCCCTTCCCGACGCTATCAATATTGCGTATCCCATGGACATGAGTGTCTTTGATATAAGCTTCCTGTGTGCTTCCCATCCCCTGACGTCTGCCCTGACTGCCACTGTCAGTCCGCTCCCAGAAGCAAGCCTCCCCGCCAGTTTGCCGACCACTTCCGCTGGGTGCTGCAGGTCAGCGTCCATCACTATGACAAATTTTGTGCGGCTGGACGATATCCCGTCTATCGCGCTTGCAGTGAGCCCACGCTCCCTTCCCTGCGCAGCCCTATCCACGAATTCTACGCTGCCGTGCGATTTGCCTATCTTCTTTACCACTCCTGCAGTGCCATCGCGCGAGCCGTCATCGACAACCACAACGCGTATGCCTTTGTATTCCCTAAGAAGCCGGTGTATGAGGACACCTATGTTCTTCTCCTCGTTAAGCGTTGGCAGGACAACTGTGAAATCATTGTACATCTTCATGCGCGTCACAACAATCCGATACTGTCCGCATAAATATGCATGAGCGTACAGCATGCACCTATGCCGTATGCCTGGCGATATCCTGCGGTCACAAACATATAAATAAACAACATT
>JAJZNA010000006.1:0-25605 GCA_021848065.1 Microcaldota archaeon | reverse complement strand
TTTATATTATCTCTGTGCATTGCCGTGAGCCATAAGGACGCGGTGCAAATTGGGTGCAATATTGAACATAAGCGTAGATAGCATAAGAAGATACCTTCTGGTGGAACACCGCTCTGAGCTCAAGGCCCTGGGGCTTTACCTTGCCATATCCCTGGTGATGTTTTGGCAGATAACGATCAATATATTCGGTTCTGTTGTCAATGGATACGGCGACGTCTATCAGAGCATGTTCAATCTCTGGTGGGTGCCATATTCCCTATTCGTGCTCCATCAGTCGCCATACTTCACAAAACTGCTTTTCCATCCGATAGGCGCAAATCTGGTGACACAGACCCTTACCCCAATCGCAGGAATACTCTCTCTCCCATTCCAGGCTGCGGGAAGCGCATTCGCATATAATGTTCTATTCTTCAGCAGCTTCGCCCTCTCCGGGCTGTTCATGTTCGTCCTTGCCGACCATCTGGTAAAGAACAAGCACGCTGCATTCATAGCCGGGCTTATATTCGCCTTCAGCCCCATGCACATAGCGCAATCCTATGGCCACCTCGACTGGACGATAATCGAGTGGGTCCCGCTCTTCCTGTATTTCTACATGCGTACCCTCGAAGACTTCCGCGTCAGGAACGCCCTGCTTGCCGCAGTCAGCTTCATACTTCTAACATTCATGGGAGACATAGAGCAAGGAATAATGGTATTCTTCGCCACCGGCGTGTTCACGTTGCTATACTGGCTTTTCTATTCTAAGGAGCCTCAAGTCGCGGAGCTGCAGGCTACGCCACAGAAGCCTAAGCTCTTCACCCTAAATTCAATTTCAAAGCGATCACTGCTAGGGATCGGCATGGTGGCAGCCTTCTCAATCATCCTATCTCTTCCATTCCTGCTTGCTATGCTGCCCTATTTGAATTCTTCAGCATTTTCAGTAGCCCAGCAGAATTCCGGGGTTGCGCAGAACATGCTATGGGCCGATAACCTTGCATCGTTCTTCCTGCCAAGCTACTACAACGGGATATTCAACGGCATTGCAAAATCCTACCTGCCTGTCATTTACGGGCTAGTGTACCAGGGCGCGACTTACCAGATAGACATAGCAGAAAAGGTATCTTACATAGGGTATTCTGTGATGCTGCTTTCCCTGCTCGCAATATACTACGATTTCAAGCAGAACGGGCCAAAGCGCACACCTCTGTGGATAGCATTCATGTTTGTATTTGGCTGGCTCTCGCTGGGCCCATACCTTCAGGTGTACTCTGCCGTAACCAGCATACCTTCCCTTTATCTCCTCTACAAGGCGCTACCCCTACTAAACATAATAAGGGAGCCTGGCAGGTTTGACATAATAGTTACCATCTGCCTTGGCATAATGGCTGCCTTCGGATTCGAAATACTTACCAGGTCAAAGGACCAGAAGACGAAGTACAAGTATCTTGCGGTTGTTGCAGCTATAATCCTGATAGAATACAACGGCATGCCCCTGTCATCATCATTCGCAAATTCCCTCATAACTTCTGCGCACATACCTCTGGCATACAGCCAGATAGGAAAACTCCCGGGCAGCTTCAGCGTACTCATGCTTCCAGCCCTGGCCAACGCATCTCAAACACCTGCACAGTACATAGGCATGGAGACCTACTACACCACTGCAACATTGAAGCCACTAGTAGGCGGCTATACGAGCAGGGAGAATAGCACGCAGTCACTTGCAGTCAGCAGCGTGCCGCTAGTATCTGCGTCATCATACTTAGAACAAGGCTTCGGACTGATATACCCATCGCCGATTTCGGAGAACTTCTCAAACGCCACGCTTCTGTTCCTGGCAAACTACAACACAAGCTTCATCTCAGTGCTAAGGCCAGCATACAACCTCACAGAACAGGAGGTGCTGTATTCGTATCTTAGCGCATCATTCGGCCAGCCAGTATATCAGTCAAACACGACCTTTGTATTCTCCACATCAACTGCCATATCAAAGAATGCCGGAAAGTCGCTTGTGGCATACACCGTAGGCTCATCGTGGATACCTGGCTACACCTTCTGCAATCCGTACGCTCCGTGCGACGCCAATGTTAGCACCATGTGGTGGGGCAACAACACGCGCAACGTAATCCTATTCTCGCCTTCGGACCAGAATGTGGCAATGAGCATGATTGCGATAGCGCCTATAAATGGGACGGTGCTCTCATTATACCTGAACGGCAATCCTTACGGCCAAGTTACCTTAAGGTCGACCCAGTATGAGTATGCGCTAAACATGACTGTGCCAGGCGGATTTAGCGACATAACATTCTTTGCCCAGAGCAATCCGTCTCAGCCAAGCCCATACTTCGGATACGGCATAAGGAACATAACATTCACAAAATGACGCAAATACCTCAACGCCTTGCACTTGCAGGTCATGCTCAATGGTTTTTCCTGCGCAGCAAGGGGCCAGTCCGCCTTGCTTCCCGTGCAATCACTGCCTCCATCACGCGCCGGCTGGCATCCAACCATGGCATGACACTGTTGGCATCTTATGCTTGGTGTATATGAACTTTTTGCCGATTATCACTTGATTATGGAAGCCATAACTACAAGGTACCCGTACCGTGTAAACTTTGCGGGAGGCCTGACGGATCTGGAGGACTACTACCTTGTTCACGGCGGCGCAGTTGTGGCCTCTGCGCTGGATCTGTATGCGTGCGCATCGATTACAAGAAGGAGCGATGATGCCATACTCGTAAGCCAGAAGAGCCTCGGCATCCATGAGAGCGGCAGCACTCGAAACCTTGAAGGCATCAGCAAATTCTACCGTGTAGTGATAGAACATTTCACCCCTGAGTCCGGCTTCGAGCTTGTCTTGGACAATGTTCTCAAGTATGGCTCAGGGCTAGGGTCATCATCTGCATCACTATTGTCGATGATCGATGCGTTTTGTAGATTGTCGAATGTGAAGATGGGCAAGGGCGAAATGGCAGACCTTGCCTTTTCGATGGAGACCAAAGGCCTTGGAGTCCATGCCGGCAAGCAGGATCCATACGTCTCTGCTTATGGCGGCTTCGACCATGTGGAATTCTCCAGCAGCGCGGTGAAAGTGAATCGCCTCGACATTAGCCGCACTCAGGCAGAGGAGATCAACAATAGGATGCTTGTAGTGAATGCAGGGATGAGGAAGAGCCACAGCCAACTCTGGCAGGTCATAGAGAATATACGCAGGTCCGACAAAGAGACTCTTTCCCACTTAGATGCCATAAAGGACTGCGCGCTCAAAATGCTTGACGCCGTACGCAGCGGCTCTGTTGATGACATGGGGCAGATAATGACAGAAGACTGGAGAAATAAGGCGGCCCTCACTCCCGGAATAAGCAATAGGCCCACCGAGGCAATATTCGATGCGGCAATGAGGCACGGGGCTGACGGCGGAAAGCTTCTCGGAGCTGGAAACGGCGGGCACTTTGTATTCATGTGCACTGAAAAAGGCAGGCCCGAGCTGATTGACAGTTTGCGGCATATGGGTCTGGATGTCTCCACACCGAAGCTTGAATCCAACCAATGAGCTTGGATGCCTTGGATCGCTGCCGTCACCAAGCTGGTACACAATTTTTGTACACAAGTTTTATATATGCGCTCGGATTAGATACTAAATGCGACCAAGTTTCTTGGTAAGTCATATTACCAAGCGATTTGCGTAATATTGGGATTGGTGTAAACATGGGAATGGAAGAGTTGAGCATAGGGGCTACATACGACCTTAGAATTGCAGCAAAGGATCCTAAGGGAGATGGGATAGGCAGGATAAATGACATGGTGGTATTCGTAAAGAATACGAAGCCAAGGCTTGGAAAGACGTACAAGGTGAAGATAACTAACCTGTACAAGACTTTCGCATATGCCGAACCCCTCGATAATAGCAAGCCTTTTATAGGTAATGGTAGTTTAATACTATAAGTCTGGATTGTTTTTTTCTTTTCTTATCTGTTTATTTTCATAATTTTAATGGGTGTACTGATGGTAGATAGAGAATTCTATGAGGCAATTAAAAAGGGAACTACGACAGTAGGAATAGTCTGCAGCGACGGTGTCGCGATGGGCGCCGATGCAAGGGCGACAATGGATACGTTCATAGCAAGCACAGAGGCAGTAAAGATACACCGCATAAACGACAACATGGCAATGACCATAGCAGGAGGCGTCGGAGATGCAGAATACCTGGTGAAGATAATAAAGATGCAGGACGAGATATATTCGATGGAGGAAAAGCGCAGCCTCACTCCAACTTCTGCCACATCCATACTGTCAATAATACTTCAGGAGAACAAGATGTTCCCATATCTGGTGCAGCTTATACTCGGAGGAATAAACAAATCTGCTCCAGAGATATACAACATAGATCCAATGGGCGGATATACCAAGGAATCCAAGTTCACCGCAACAGGGAGCGGCTCGCTCACGGCGTTGGGATACATAGAGAGCATATACGATCCAAGCATGACGACTCAGGAGGCGGTAAAGCATGTGCTGAAGGCGCTTAAGATAGCGATGAGGAGAGATGCCGCAACTGGTGACGGAACAAGAATTGTTACGATAACCAAGAAGGGTTTTAAGGAATACGGCAAGGAAGAGATAGAAAAGCTGTCAAAGTAATTGGTGTTGATGGGAACCTACTGCTGCAGACTTGAGTCTGCATGCGTATTTTAGTGATGCAGTGAGCGAAGAGGAGTACAATAAGGAAATTCTAGAGAAGGTAAAAGGGATGATCCCTGCAGATGCCGGCACGTCCTCGGTAGAATTCGAGGGCCCAGATGTCGCCATCTATGTGGATAACATAACTTCAATCTACAAGGACGAAATGGTCATCAAGAACATATCTGCATCAGTGAAGAAGAGGCTCATAGTAAGGTCAAATCCTTCAAAACTCATGGAGCCCGAGGAGGCCATAAGGAAGATACGCGAAATACTTCCCCCAGATGCCGGAGTAGGCCCTGAAGGCATAAGATTCGTGCCGGACTTCTGCGAAGTCTACATAGAGGCACTCAAGCCTGGGCTAGTCATAGGGAAAGGGGGTTCTACGCTCATACGCATAATAATGGAGACCAACTGGGTGCCAAAGGTGCTCAGGCAGCCTACAATGAACAGCGATGTTATAAAGGGCGTGAGGCAGCTGATGCTCAAGGAGAGCCCCTTCAGGAAAAAGTTCCTGGGCACAATGGGCAGGAAGATAAACCGCATAGGGATGAAGAGCGAATGGATAAAGGCCACAGCCCTCGGCGGCTTCAAGGAGGTAGGGAGATCAAGCCTTCTCATAGAGACCAACCATTCAAAGATACTGATAGACTGCGGCATAAGCCCTGAACCGGGCATACGCGGAGGCGAAGCCAACAGGGAGGGTGAGAACAAGGCGTACCCGTACCTGGACAGCATGAACATAACGCTCAACGACCTCGATGCCGTCATACTCACTCACGGCCATATGGACCACATGGGCTTCGTGCCGTACCTGTTCAAGTTCGGATACACCGGCCCGGTGTACTGCACGCCTCCCACAAGGGATCTTGCTGCCCTGCTTCTTTACGATTACATAAAGCTTGTAATGAAGACAGGCGGTTCGCCTCTATACGGCGAGAAGGACGTAAGGTCAATGCTCTCACACATGATAACAAGGGATTACGGCGAAGTCACAAACGTCACCGATGAGATAAAGCTTACATACCACAACGCCGGCCACATACTCGGGAGCGGCACAGTGCATCTGCACGTTGGCGAGGGCCTTTACAACATAGTGAGCACCGGGGACATGAAGTATGGGTTCACGAGGCTTCTCGACGAGGCAGACACCAGGTATCCACGCATAGATTCGCTTTTCATAGAGTCGACTTACGGGGGCCCAAATGACATAACCCCTAACAGGAAACAGGCAGAGCTGGAGCTCATGAACGCCATAAGCTCCACGGTTAGGAACGGGGGCAAGGTGCTCATACCTCTCTTTGCCGTTGGAAGGTCGCAGGAGCTGCAGCTAGTGCTTGAGAGCTACATGACAAACAACCCGCAGTACAAGCTTGAGACGCCCATATACCTTGACGGCATGATACTTGAGGCAAGTGCAATACACACTGCCTATCCAGAATACCTGCGCGCAGGAATACAGCAGAGGATACTGAGCAACAACTCGCCTTTTGAGAGCGAGATATTCGAGGTTGCGAAAGGCGAGCGCAGCGAGATACTTGACAAGGGCCCTTCCGTAATACTTGCAAGCGGAGGAATGCTTAACGGCGGTGCCGCACAGGAGTACTTCAAGGCCATGGCCGAGGACCCTAAGAACATGGTCATATTCGTAGGATACAACAGCGTAAGCTCTTTGGGAAGGAGGATACAAAACAAGGTAAGCGAGATAGCACTTCCAGGAGAGGATGGCAAGCTCTCCAGGCTCAAGGTCAACCTCCAGGTCAAGACTGTAGATGGATTCTCAGGCCACAGCGACAGGAGGCAGCTGATGGACTTCATAAGGAACCTCAGGCCTTCCCCTAGGAAGATATTCACCATGCACGGCGAGGAGTCCAAGTGCGAAGACCTCGCAAGGGCCATGGGCAACATGATGCACTGCGAATCAAGGGCTCCGATGGACTTGGACACTATACGTTTCAAGTGATTATGATGAAGTCAAAGCCGAAGAGGAAATCGGGACTTGACATAGTGATAATTGGGTGCGGCATCAACGGCCTGTTCTCCGCATATAACCTTCTCAAGGAAGGGCACAGTGTAACGATAATAGACCGCAACCGTGAGGGCCTCACGTCAAAGAACAACGCAGGGCTGCTGCAGCCTTCGTCTTTGACCTCGAGCCCTACGATGAGCCCGGGGAGGGCATTCCAGGCAGCTACTGTTGGTTGGGGCGCCGTGTACATCTCCCCCAGCCAGGTGGCCAGGAACATGAACTGGTTCATGAGAGCATTCGGCAACATGACTGGCTACGAAGAGAAGATAAGGGAGCTGGGGATGCTGAGCCTCAAGCTCTATCTAGATTTCTTCGAGAAGGAGCACATAAACCCCGACGTACAGAAAGGAATAGCCGCGTTATATTCAAATGAAGAGGATGGCAGGAAGGCCGCTGCAGCTGGGAAGGGCAGGTTCATAGACGAAGCTGAGATATCCCAGCTGGGCTACATGAACCTCAAGGGAGGCGCAATGTTCGAGAATGAGGTATCGATAAATCCAATAAAGCTCTACGAAAGCCTGCGCTCAAGGGTCTCAGAGATGGGTGCAAATCTAATACTTGGCAAGGAGGCAAAACTCAAGACGTCTGGGAGAAAGGTGGAGTATGTGGACATTGGCGAGAAGCTCAAGGCCGACAAGTACCTAGTCACTACTGGTTCATGGGCAGACCAGACCCTCAAGCCGCTGGGATACAAGCCCAATGTCATGCCTGCTAGGGGCATGATAATGCTTTTCAGCACTGGCATGGCAAAGGTGGTCAACGCCCCTGCCCTTCTTGAAGATACTGGTATCGCCATAATACAGCACAACCAAAACACGCTGAGAATAACCGGATTCTATGAGATGGTCGGACACAGCCCAGAGTTCAAGGAGTCTAGGAAAAAGTGGCTTCTTGACAATGTGAAGGCTCACATGAAGAACTTCGACAAGATAAGCTTCGTCAGGCAGTCCTATGGTTTCAGGCCGTGCACTTCGGATCAGCTTCCAGTGATAGGGAAGGTGCCTGGATATTCGGATCTCTTCGTAGCCGCAGGGCAGTGCCGCCTGGGCATGACCCTTGCAGCAGCATCCGGGTATGCGATAAGTGAGATAATACAGGGGAGGAAGCCTTCCGGTGTAAATGCCGATAATTTCTCTCCCGCAAGATTTGCACTGTAGCCTAAGCCGCTCACAGCTTCTTTTCCATAACTTCGGAGATCCTTACCAGCGCCAGCAGCTCTATCCCGTTGTCTGAGAGCAGCTTGCTTCCGCCCTCCTCGCGGTCAACTATGCATATGGCCCTTTCAACTATGGCTCCGCGCTCCCTGAGTGTCTTAACCGCCCGCAGTATAGAATTCCCCGTGGTCACAACGTCCTCTATTATATCTATCCTGTCGCCCTCCTTGACCGAGCCGATGAACGGGCCCCTGGTGCCATGCATGTTCTCCTGCTTCCTTATTATCAGGTATGGTATTCCCATTCTAAGTGCCGTGGCTATCACTAAAGGTACCGCGCCGAGTTCCACTCCTCCGACCTTCTTTGCAGACACCTTCTTTGATATCTCCTCTGCCAGCTCTTTTAGGAAGTCCGGATCAGTTTCCGCTGCCTTGATGTCAACATAATAGCTGGATTTCTTGCCTGACGTGAGGGTGAAGTCCCCGAATTTTATCGCATTGAGCCTTACAAGGTCGTCTTTTATCATGTCCACACTAGGCAGAAGATTGTTCGGGCTCTTATATATACCTTTTCAGGGCATCTTCTCTACAGTGAACCGAATGCCAGGCCGCTTAAACCTCGAATACTCAAAAAGGGCGCAGATTGCGCAAAATCCTGCAGCTGCGGCCCTGTTCAGGATAATGGCTGAAAAAGAGACGAACCTCGCGTTCTCCAACGACGAGACTGACCCATCCCGCTTTTTTGAACTTGCCGATAAGGTGGGTCCTGAGATAGCCGTACTCAAGACGCACATAGACACCATGAATGGCTTCTCGCAGGATGTGCTGGCACAGATATCAAGCCTCTCACAAAAGCACAATTTTCTTGTGCTAGAGGACAGGAAGTTCGCGGACATAGGCAATACTGTGGTGATGCAGTATTCCGGAGGCGTTTATCGCATTGCCGACTGGGCTAACATGGTGACAGTACATGCCGTTCCAGGTCCTGGCATAATCGATGCCATAGGCAAGGTGATGGAAGGGAAATCAGACGGCCTTCCCCGCGGCGCTCTTCTACTGGCGCAGATGTCTTCGCAGGGCAATCTCGCTACGAGCGCATACACTGATAAAGCCATCGAGTTCGCTAGCAAGGCCCCGCAAGTCATATCCGGATACATAGGCAACGGCTCTGATCCATCCAGCCTCATGAAACTGTCGTCAGCTTCGCTTCCCGGCCATGCAATACTTACTCCTGGCGTGCAGATGGGCAGCAAGGGAGATAGCCTGGGCCAAAGGTACTCGAGCCCTCAGGATGCTGTACGTGCAGGTTCAGACTGCGTGATTGTTGGAAGGGGCATATACAAGGCAAACGACCCAAAAGAGGCCGCGCACATGTATAGGGAGGCTGCATGGGGCGCATACCTAGAAAGGGTCCGATGAAAGCCCTCAACCCTTCTTCTGCACAAGCCTCATCCTAAAGAGCTTTGCGCTAGCATCTTCTGGCCACTCGCTCCAATGCATAGCCATCTCCTCGCCGTACCTGACGAATCCGAGCTTCCTGTAAACCGCATTGGATTTATCGTTGTGCGAGAATGTCACCAATATTATGTTCCTCTTTCCTGCAAAGTCCATCGCGCGCTGCCACAGCACCTTGCCAATCCCTCCTCCCCTGAAAGCTGCGTCAACGTAAAAGCCCTCGAACTCCACTTCGCGGCCAACCTTCTTGGCAGTCATTGCGCCTATAAGGTCTGCGCCGTGGAAAGCAAGCCATGTCTTCTTTCCCTTTCCGCCCCTTATCCTGGAACTGAAATACCCCTGTATGCGCTCAGATGAGAAGATCTCCTCGGAGAAGAAGGACTTTGGCAGCCCTATGGCGTCATCGCTGAATGTGTCCTGGAACGACTTCTGAAGAAGCCTTGTGTATGCACCGAGGTCCGAATCCCTGGCAAGCCTTATTTTGATTTCCAGGGCGCTCACCTAAAGAGCCTGACCCTCACAACTTTCTTGTCGCTCACTTCCCTCAATGTATAATATGCCACTATCAGCGCCATTATCAGCACCGCGCCTATAGCCAGCGCGGCGTGCGGCATGCCGTATATCAGCATGAATATGGCGACTATGGCTGCGATCGGAAGGTATGGGTAAAGTGGCATCCTGAACTTCCCTACGACTCCCTTCCTCCTGAAGTGTATGATCGCCAGGCTTGCCATGAGGTATGAGAATAGGAGCCCGAAATTGCTTATGGCCGCTATGGTGAATATGTTGCCCGAGAATAGCATGACTATCCCTATAACCCCGGAGACCAGTATCCCATTGGCAGCTACGTCGGTCTTCTTGTTATATTTCCTGAACAGCACCGGCAGGAGCCTGTCCGAGCTTATCTGGTACACCATCCTCGATGAGCTGAGTATCATTGCCAGTGTGGCAGAGACCGTGGCTATGAGCGCACCTATGTCAACCAGCATGAGCATCCACTGCGGCGCATGCGCATATCCAAGCACCTGTGCAAGAGGGTCAGCCGTTATGGTGAACTGGCTTGCAGGAAATAGGAGCATCATTGATATTGCAACTGCGACGTATAGCACCATGCTTATAACTATTGCAATCATTATCGCCTTGGCAGCTTCCACCGCACCTCCCCTAACTCTTGACGTGAAAGTGGAAATGCTCTGGAATCCGGAGTAAGCAAAGAATATCGCTATGCTTGCGGCGAACAGTGCGCCTATGCCTCCCTGCGAATCAGACACTGAGAAGTTCGAAGGCGTGAAATTTCCTCCCGCAGTTACGGCGTACACTGCAAATCCTATCAGGGCGAGTAGCACCATTATCTTAACCATCACCAGGAATGAATCCGCCCTCGCAGCCTTCCTCACGCCTAGTAGATTGACTCCCGAAAGGATGATTATCAGGAGTATGGCAAACGCCGTATGTGTGGACTGCCCCATGCCTAGCAGATTCGCCATATATGCGCCAAAACCAAGAGATATGGCGGATATGCTCGTCGCATAGCTGAAGAAGAGAACAATGCCTGTCACGAAACCCAATTCGCTTCCAAAGGCGCTGTACACGTAAGAGTAAGAGGCGCCCTTTGCGTTGGGAAGTATGGAGCCAAGCTCCCCCAGCTCCAACCCTATCATTATTGCAATAATGCCTACTATGACGAATGCTATGAGCGCATTGGATCCCGCAAGGGATATCGCAGTCCCGCTAAGGACGAATATTCCCGCGCCAATTATGGCTCCAAGGCCCACTGCAGCAGCTGTATATCTTCCAATGCTTTTTTGAGATTCCTTTGTCAATAAATTCCCCAACTGGCTTCAGACAAATTATTTCAAAAAGAACTAGTATTTATTACTTGCCTGGGCCTTGAGCAGATTCAGCATGTTTCCTATGGGGATGTAGGGGCATAAAGGGCATACAAAGCAAGATTCTTAACAAGCTGCTGCGTAATTCTTTTATGGACAGGGACAATGCGCTTCGATCTCATCTGATTTCACTTATTGAGGGTGGCAATGCCCACATGACTATAACTGAGGCGGTAAAGGACTTTCCAGAAGAAGGCATAAACGCAGTATTTCCCAACGGCACATACTCCCCCTGGCACCTGCTAGAGCACATGCGCCTGGCCCAATGGGACATACTGGATTTCATAAAGAACCCTGACTACAAGGAGAGGGAATGGCCAAAGGACTACTGGCCGTCACCCACAGCCAAGGCAACCCGCAAAGACTGGGACGGGACCATCCGAAAGCTCGATAGTGATTCTGCGGAGCTAAAGAAAATAGTCAAAGACCCAAAGACAGATCTATATGCTAAGCTGCCAAATGGAACAGGGCAGACAATACTGCGCGAAATACTGGTCGTATCTGACCACAATGCGTACCACCTTGGCGAGTTCGCCATACTGCGCCAAGTGATGGGGACCTGGGGAAAGGGCCATAGGTAGCTCCCACACCGCCCAGCATTCTTATTAACTACCTGTGCGATAGGCTATTGGTTGGGATGTTATTCAAGGACCGGGTCGAAGCGGGAATCATGCTTGCAGAGGCCCTCAAGGGTCATGCTGGCTACAGTCCCATGATCCTGGCTATTCCTCGTGGCGGAATTACTGTGGCGCATGAGGTCTACAAAAGGCTTGGAGGAACCTTGGACATAGTTGTGCCAAGGAAGATAAGTGCGGAGCAGGACCCGGAACTCGCTCTGGGTGCAGTGGCCGAAGACGGCAGCAGGTACCTTGACAGGAATGTCGTTTCCATGCTTGGCGCAAGCGAAGAGTATATCGAAAGGAAGGCTGCAGAACAGATGGCAGAGATATCAAGGCGCATGAAGAAGTACCGCGAGGGGCTGGGCCCGCGCGTGATAAAAGGAAGATATGTCATAGTTGTGGATGATGGCATAGCAACTGGTTACACTGCGATGGCAGCCCTGAAGTTCGTAAGGAAGCAGTCCCCCAAAAGGCTGGTTCTTGCCGTGCCTGTTGCTCCTGCCGAGGTGCTCGAAGCGCTTAGGAAGGAAGCTGATGAGGTTGTCTGCCTCTACTCTCCAGAGGTCTTCTTCGCAATAGGCTCCTTCTACCAGGACTTCGACCAAGTGCAGGATGGGGAAGTTATACGGATATTAAAGGAAGATAATAACGTGGTCTAAAGGAAGGGCGCTATTACCGCGCTGGGAAGGACCCTCTTAATCCGTTGACCACGTTTCCTTCACAATTATTTATTGTGCATTTGCACATATATACGGCTTTTGAGCATGCCGCACGCCTGTCTAATCCATACGGCAATGCTTGTCAAAGCGTTGACATGTCGATAACGAAGCGATACTTGACATCGCCCTTGACGACCCTGCCGTATGCCTCGTTAACCTTCTGCACCGGTATCAGCTCTATGTCTGCAGATATTCCCTTCTTTGCGCAGAAATCCAGCATCTCCTGTGTGTCGCGTATGCCTCCAAGCCCAGACCCTGCCAGGACGTGGTGCCCAGAGACAAGCGAGAACGGTGCAACTGAAAGCGGCTTGCTCGGCAGCCCCACAAGCGCCATCTTCCCATTGCGCCTCAGAAGCGACAGGAAGAGGTCAACGTCATGCACTGCAGATGCCGTGTCTACTATGAGGTCAAAGCTCCTAATGGCCGTTGCCATTGCCTTCTTATCGCTTACCACTATTGCCCTTTTTGCACCAAGCCTAAGCGCATCCTTCACCTTGTTTTTCGATGTGGTGAACACTGTCACGTCAGCGCCCATTGCACTTGCGAGCTTTACTGCCACATGCCCAAGCCCACCTAGTCCTACCACTCCTACCTTCTGGCCTGGCCCTGCCTTCCAGTACTTTAGCGGAGAATAAGTTGTCGTGCCTGCACAAAGCAACGGAGCGGTTGATGCCATATCTACCTTATTCGATATCTTCAGCACAAAACCCTCATCCACCACTATATTGTTCGAGTATCCGCCATATGTGCGCCCTCCGATGCTCTTTTCATCAGATCCATATGTCCAGACCGGTCCCTTGGCGCAGTCGTACTCTTCGCCGGCCTTGCATGCCTCGCACTTGCCGCACGAGCCAACCATGCATCCAACTCCTGCCTTCTCCCCGACAGAGAATTTCTTCACAGCCGAACCTACTTTAGAAACCCTTCCCACTATTTCGTGGCCCGGAACTATCGGATATCTTGACCTCCCCCATTCTCCCTTGACTTCGTGTATGTCGGAGTGGCATATTCCGCAGTACTCTATGTCTATAAGAATGTCCTTGGGGCCCAACTGCCTTCTCTTGAACCTAAACGGCTCCAGCGTTCCTCCCTCCTTAAGTGCAGCATATCCAAAAGAATCGATTCTTTTTCCCGTCTCAGCATGTTTTTTAGATGACATAAAACCACATTTCCCATAATAGGCTCCAATCCAAGGTATTTAAACTCGTAGTGTGCCAATCCGCATGTTTTTATACGAGCGGAGCAGCATATTATGCATCAGTGCGATCAACATGCAAAAACCTGTTCATGTAAAGGCTTCAGAAGGGGACATAGCGAAGCTTGCTCTCATATGTGATGACAGGGACCGCGTAAAGGACATAGCCGGCCTGCTTGATGACTGCAGGCTGGCCAGTGACAGCCGCGGATACCTTGTATATACTGGAAAGCACAACGGGACCGCCGTATCTGTGGCGTCGCATGGCATTGGCGGGCCATCATGCGCAATACTTGTAGAGGAGCTTGCCATGTATGGCGTAAGGGAAATAGTAATGTTCGGCACCACCGGGCCGCTTACAGAAAGCATAAACCTTGGGGATTTTGTAATATCCACAAGGTCAAGGCATCCTCCCGGAGGCCTCTACTCTGGCTACGGTGCGCAGGACGATGAAAAGGTTCCTGACTCGCGCCTCATGGCACGCATAACCCGCTCTTTTAGGGAATCCGGGCTGCGGTTCCATGAAGGTGGCGTATACTGCAGCGACACTTATTATGCAGAAGACAGGGACTTCGTCAAGAGCATGGCTGACCAGGGTAATATCTCTGTAGAAATGGAATCTGCCACATTGTTCATGTTGGGCAGGCTGAGGGACATTGCCACAGCCGCAGTGTTCATCGCAAGCAATACTGTTGCAGACAAGGCCTATCTTCATGAGGCTGATATAACTGAAAGATCAAGGGCTGGGGCAAAGGCCATATTCGATGCCCTGTGTGAAAAGTAATCTGGCACGCAATTCTGACTAAACCTTCAATCCTGTTTTGCTGTCTCCAAACTGCGACCTGTTCCTTTCCTTGAACGATGCCGCAAGTGAACGCTGCTCGAATGCCCTGGCTTGAGCATCTATCCTGCTCACGTCGTCCCCCTTAAGCTTGAATCCTACCGCCCCGAAGTTCTCATCCACATGCCTTGCCGAGTTGGCCTTGGGTATAGTCACCACGTTCTCCTTGGATATCAGCCAGTTGAGGGCTACCTGTGTAGCCGTCTTGCCATATTTTTTCCCTATTTCACTAAGGAGCTCCATAAGCTTGCCATTCCTATTGTCGTATAGTACGCCATGTGCCAATGGGCTATATGCTATTACTGTAGTCCCATTCTTTCTGGAGTATTCTACGAAATCCATTTCAGGTTCCCTCACCACCACGCTGTACTCTATCTGATTGGACACTATCTCAGAGTTCTTCATGACACTCTGCGCTACCTCGACCTCCTTAGCTGAAAAATTCGACACGCCTATATGCCTTATCTTGCCCTGCTTCTGCAGCTCCTCCATTGCAGACATCGTCTCGCTTATGGGCACGTTGTAGTTCGGCCAGTGCAGCTGGTAAAGGTCTATCGTGCTTATCCCGAGCTTTGCCAGGCTGCTGTTGCACGCCCTTATTACATCATCATGCTTGAAATGATTTGGCCAGACCTTCGTGGCCACGAACACATCCTTCTGCCCCTTCAACGCCTTTCCTACCGTCTCCTCGGTTCCGTATATCTCTGCAGTGTCTATGAATTTTATGCCCAGTTCAAGTCCATGCTTGAGCGCTTCAACCCCATCGTCATTCCCTCCTGCAAGTTCCCAGCTTCCCATCCCCATCGCAGGAATCTTATCCCCTGTTCTCCCAAGATTCTTGTACATCATATAACACACCAACCTTGCTGCAATTAAGCAGCAGCGCATGTCATCTCTTTTGCAAAATATAAAAGGTTGCCATTGCCCGTGCTTCAAGGCTTTCCAATCGCCGCATCCATCTCCTTCCTAGTTGGCAGCGATGAAGATGCCCCTATCCTCTGCACGCTTATTGCCGCAGCCCTGTTTGCAAAGCCGAGCGAATCCGTAAGTGATTTGTGTTCTGAAAGTGCCACAGCGAAAGCCCCTGTGAAGCAGTCTCCGGCCGCTGTGGTGTCTACTGCATTTACCTTCACCCCCTCCACACGCACCTCTTCGGCCCCCCGTCCGCAGAATGCGCCTTCAGCGCCCATTGTTATTATCACTGCCTGGTCAGCGCGTGTCTGCAGCTTTTTTGCATATCTCTTTACAGTATCCAAATCCCCTGCAAGTTCGCTCCCCGAGAAGAATGCTGCTTCATGCTCATTAAGTATCATATAATCCGCCAGAGCTAGCAGCTCGCTGGGGCAATTTACTGCGGGCGCAAGGTTCAGCACGGTCCGTGCCCCTTTCGACTTCGCCTCCTTGAACGCAGCAAATATCGTATCGTTAGGTATTTCAAACTGGGACACAACTATGTCATCTTCTTTCAGTCCCAAATCAATGGCGTCCCGTTCCGTAACCTTTCCATTGCTGCCAGACATGACTACTATCGAATTCTGTGAACTTCCGTTTATCCACACCATTGCGGTCCCTGTAGGCGTACCCTTGGTGTAATTGACTTTTTTTATCCCTATTCCCTCACCCTTCAAGAAGTTCCTAAGCGCCTGGCCGAATTCATCAGAGCCTACTCTCCCTATCATTTCCACCTTCCCTCCAAGCCTGCATGCCGCAACTGCCTGATTTGCCCCCTTTCCTCCCGGTATGTACTGCAATTCCTTGCCAAATACTGTCTCTCCGGGCTTTGGCAGCCTATCCATTATGGATACGATGTCCATGTTTATGCTTCCAATGACCACTATCCTTCCCATAATACTTTAAATGCGCAATATTTTATTAAATTTTGCAGGCTCCCCTGGCCAAATCGTTGTCAAATTCCCAGAAAGGAAGATCTGTTTTATCTGCCTGGCAAAAATCTATTGTATTATTTCAAACAAAAAAGGCATCTTCCTAAAATGATACGTCATGGCTGAGATGGTCATTGTGAATGACTTTTCTGCCGCGCACCATTCCCGTTAAAGACTCTTTTATGGAAGACTAGGACGCCGCCAACCATTGCAGCCCACACGCCGTAGGACAGCGCCTCTGTCATCTCGTATGCCGCATGGACAGTGCCGTTTCCTACGATGGCGCCAATGGCTATTGCAGTGGTTGAGACTCCCGCTGACAGCGCACTTATGCATGCAAATGCCACCTTTTTCCACCTGGCCACCGCGGCTTCCCTCCACATTGAGATACCAAGGCCGATGTTAGTGGCTATTGCCGAAAGGAAGTACGCATAAGATATGGGCACATGGTATGGGTTGTGTGGTATTGGGTTTATTGCATCAATCTTATAGCCCGCGCTAAGGCCGGTGAGCGCCAGCGCGATTCCATTAATTGCCATAACCGATGTTGTGGCCAAATTATGCATGCCTTTGGATACGTTTGTCCTCAAAGCCTGCGACATTCCTACTATAACAATACCTGCTGTGACCAGTGCATAAGTCAGGCTATGGCCGGGCGAGCCGGGTATGGTGCTTGTGATGGTGCTATGTGCCCATGAAAACTGCGAATTTTGTATGGCGCGCATCTTTATGTCCCTCAATATACTGGTCGCACCCCTGGAAAGGTGGTCTGGGTTCCCGTGCATAATCCTGTCCAGCCTACTCATGGATATGTAATGCCTCCTACCCCGTACAAGGCGGCCTGGCTTGATATATACTGCAGTTTTTGCTGCAAGAGGCAGCGGAAACTGCTCGGTCTCCGCAGTATATAATGTTACCGCAGGGGTTGCAAGTCCGCCAACCATGCCTGCCATTCCAAATACCCTTGCACCCATCACGCTGCCTCCAGGCCGCCCTCCCGCCCCTGCAGTTTGCGCCCTCAAGGCATGTGCAAGGGCGCTAGCCCTCATCTGGCCGCTTGTGTCGCCACGCCAACGATCCCTGCGCGCGCCATTCACCTGCCGTGCAAGGTCATTGTGCTGTGTGTATTGCGGCCTAGGCAGCAGCCCCTTTCGTACATACTTGCCGCTTCCATTCCTCATAAATGTCAAAACTAGTAAGATATGCCTGATTCTTATTATTTTCCTAAATCAATAACGCCAGGCTGTAAGAATTGCGCTCAGAGGCCATCATGTAAAATAATCTCCGTAGGGTAAATGGCCTGTTTAAAGTGGCAAGCAGAAGCGCCATGGCCGTTATTATTAGCGACGCTAACGCCCCAGTTAATTTGACCCACCATCGTCCTCCAAGGCATGGCGATGGGTTTAACTACCACAGTCGAATACTTGCAATTTAAGCTTTATATATCAGAAAAATCCTCCCATTATTGGAGTATCATGGCTGGATTTAGGGCACCGTGGAGAGAAGGTGAAATTAGGTCAAGATGGGTAAAAGTCTTCGATCCGGCTACAGCGCGAGTAGATAGTGAAGCATTGGTACGAGAACTGAGAAAAGACTGTGACGGTGATGGATTCAGGGATTCAAGGGAAGGTAGAGCACTTATAATTGATATACAGCAACAACTAAAGACCATACCAAATTATGGAAGGCTCATACCTATAGCGGTAATGGTGGGTGGCCATGAATTTGGAGCAGATGTTTATAGAGCACTTAGTGAACTAACACATGTAAAAAGTGGGCTTTTGCTATTAGGATATTCAGCTGGCTACACAAAATCCTACGAAGGCTATCCTTTTAGTGATGGAACTTCAATGAATAAGCGAATTTTCTTACCAAAACAAGATTTAGGTGTTCTGCTGCGAAATAGAGCTGCGCCGATACTTCTAATAGACCATATGTTAGGGACTGGCTCCAATACCGTTGCAATTAGAAATAAACTGAGAGATATGGGGATGACTGGGGATGTATATTTAATCCACACAAGCATATGGACAGGCAAGGTAACTGTAGATGAAGTAGAAAGAGTAGACACAGCAAGGTTCCGTTATGGCGTTGTTTGGAAGCACTTAAAAAGAGAATATATACTCAATAAGAAAAAACTACCTACTACAATATTTAATGTAGCTACCTTCGTAGCCTACAACGTTTCACTTTTTGTTACAAGAAACCAAACAGTTAGCTGGAGCCTTTTCGCCGCAATGCAGACTTCTGGACTTTACAACACTTATATGAACTGGAATGAATTGATTAGGGACATCAAAAGGCTTCCAAAACTAAAGTCTAATAAGAAAATCCCGGATATCGTAACAGAAACGAATCCAGGCTTAAGGAGCTGATATGCCACAACATGCAGTTTCTATAAAAACCGATAAAAATGCAGTTACTTGCTGGCACTCTATTCAAATGGGTTGCACGTGATAGCAATTTGACCAGGCCTGGCATCGTTTTTGCACACAGGCTGGGGTCTAACCAATAGGCTATTTCAGAAGGTTTCCTTTCTAGGGATTTGACATAAAATAAGACGCCCTGGCCGAGAAATTATATTTCAGTCGGCTTCCCAACGTATATACAAAGCTATACAAATAGCAAAGTTTATATATCTATTAATACGATATTAATATCGTATTAATATGGTAAAGGCAATAGTTACAATAACAGATGATACAAATAGGGTACTTAACATAATAAAGGCAGAGTATGATCTGAAGGACAAATCTGAAGCTATAGACGTAATGGCAAAGGAATATGCGGAGCTTGTTTTTGAACCAAAAGTGAAACCATCTTATCTCAGAAAGCTAAAAAAGATCCATAAGGAACCACTTGTACATGTAGGCACCTTAAAGGACTTCAGAAAAAGGTATGATCTAGATTGAGGTGTCTTCGTGACAGCACCTTATAATCTAGAATTAAGGAAGCACGTGGACAAGCTATTTGTCAAAATGTCAAAGCGTGAAAGATACAATCTTGAACTAATCTACAAGAAAATTGAAGAAATATGTGAGAACCCAGAGAAATTCAAACCTCTTAATGCACCAATGCAGAATCTAAGAAGAGTGCATGTATTGAAGAGTTTTGTAATAACTTATTCTATTGATGAGCCTACACATACTGTTTGGATTGAGGACTACGCACATCATGATGAAGTTTATCAAGCCTAATCGAAATGACGCCCTGGCCGAGCCCAGAGCCGACTTTTCTACTCCCTGGCCAAGAGAAATATATAGCGGCTAAGAACGAAGCTACTAATATGGCAAGCTACCTGAGCAACGGAGCCCAACGGCTTAACTACGAGCTCGGCAGGATAAACGGGGATGTGACAGAACCCAACAAGTCCTATCTGTTGAAGTTCAAGGACTACCTGGAGCTCAACAACAAGGACACCCGGCCCCAAAAGGAGCTGGTGCTCAGGAAACTCAGGCTGAAGGAGATAGACGGAGTTGCAGTATGGGCGCTTGACCGCTGGGGGCGCACCATGAGCGAGCTGGTCCTGGAGTTCGACGAGTTCACCAAGACAGGCCAGACGCTTATATCATTGAAGGAGGGGCTTGACCTGAGCACTGCATCAGGGCGTCTTATGGCAAACGTATGGGCTGAGATGGCTAACTTTGAGCGCGACAGGATAAGGGAGCGCACTATGCTAGGCCTTGCACGCGCAAGGGCACAAGGGAAGAAACTAGGCAGACCGAGGAAGACATGAATCTTTATAAGCTTTAGTCCCTGACTTTATTCATGGAAGACAGAAACGTAACTTCCAAGTGTAGGCATGGCGAAAAGCGATAAAAGTGATAACAAACTTCTGTATGCAATCATCACAGTCTTAGTTATTGCAGTGGTTATCCTACTCCTGAATAGGGGAAATACTAATACTCAAACAAGTCAAACAACGAGCCAAACAACAACCGCTCAGGATTTCACTATAAATGTGTATAATTACTCAGCCACAAGTCATGCAACTAATAATCCAAATATTACGGAAGTGGTCAAGTGGAGCCTTTTTAAGTGGCAGGCAAATAATACTGTAATTCAACCAGGGGAGTCTATTTCTGACCCTATTTCTGTGTTTGCATATAACATTGGAAGCATAAGGAATGGCGTAGGTGGTCAATTATCCAATGTATGTAATGGAGGAACGTGCACAGGGATGAGCATCTACCTGAATAGGACATTAGAATCTGCGTCATGCGCCTCTGGAACGGAAGGCCCTCTGAATTATTCTAGCACACAGAACCAATACTCGCAATATGGTGTCATGCCTGCAGGAGTAAACGCATGTTTTTCTGACATAGTTTGCAGAATTGGCCAAGGTTGTACTGGCAACTATGTACCATATCAAGGTAACATAACCATCGTTTCGTGCTTAACTAACAATACGTCAGAGTGCACCCAGCCTATAATGATAAACCTATCATAAAAATAAACGCCCCCTGCAAACCCTAGCCTTTTTGCATAAGGAACAACTTGGGCCTGGAAAACGGACGTTTATTTAAAGTAAGTATACAATGTATCTTTTTCTTCAGGAAGTAAGGTGCATTCTTTGGAGCCTATGAAGTTCTTATTGTCGTCTATAAATCTTCTAAGTATTGGATGGGCTACGTAACCATTAATTAGACCAGAATACATGGTGCAGCCTTTTAATAAGGCATTTTTGTAAGGTATATCCGGATAATCAATTCCTTGTTTTTTATAATAAGCTCTCAATCGTTCAAATGTTTGTGAGAGTTGTTTTGATTCATTAAAATCAGTGCTTTTTGATAATGCTTCTATTAGGCCATTATCTATTGTTTGCCATAAGAGACTAACTGTTGATAGCATATTAAGAGCTTCATACATACCAACTACATTGTCTTTTGCTGTAGCGTGTATGTTAATATTTCTTAGAGCCTTCATCATCCCCATACTCATTAGTTTAATCCCCTCCTGCAAATTTCTTCCGCTATCATCTCTCAGACCACTAACTTGTATTGGTGGGTATTTATCATCAGTAAAAGAAAATGCCTTTCCCATCAAAGAACTTCCGCTATCATCAATATCGGCTATATGTTTGACAAAAACCTCATATGCTGTCACACATTCCTTAATTGAAACTGTTCTTTTTGAAGTGTCCTTTTCGCTTTCTATAAATAAACCTCTAGAATGTCTTATAATTTCAGAATGAAAGTTTAGAGAGTCAAAAAGTTTCTCATATAAGTTTGGATCACCACGTCCTTGTTTACCAGTAGATACTTCCGATACTATTTCGTCAAGTGATTTTGCAGGTTTCTCTAATATCTCAATATCTCCCTGCTTATTTACCTTATATCCTGCAAAACTCAGTGCTTTATTCAACTCTGCTCTAAAACCTTCATAATATTCCGGAGCGCCCACATATCTCTGTGGTGCCATTACCCTTTTAATAAAACCTAGGATGTTATTAGAACATTTGTCTTCCTTCTGTTTTTTACTAAGAGCATTGAATAGTCTAACACGTTTTGTAACCTCTGGTGATATATCTGCTATATTTGATGATGCCAAAAGTTTAGCAATTTCAGAACCTTTTAATCCGCTGCTGGTGTCAGCTAAAATATTACATATGGCCTCTAAACTTTCGTTACTTATGAGTGGATATACAGCCATTTTATTACCTCTCCACAGGTTATATTTACGTTAGCATTAACAAGTTTTTATCTCTTTCCTATCTATTTCTTTCCTCTCTTAGGCAAATGATAGCTGATATGTTGTATGAGATAAGAATAGTTCCTTATGTAGAAGCCAGTATCTGTTGTTATCTTTGCTGCTACAATAGCACCACATACATTACAAACGTGAAATGAATAGCCACTAACTCTCTTTTCCTTTGGGGTGTCGGACTCCGAGTTAATCAGAACGTTTTCTCCTATATACGTGAACTGAGATTTTATCTTATCTACTTCTTCTGCGTCCATACTCAACACTTTTATGCTGTTGGTTCTTCTTCTCTTCTTACTATTTTAAGGATACCTGGTTTTGGAGAGTAAATATCACCCATTCTCTCTAAAGTATTTATAACTCTGGTAGTCTTATCCCTACTTATTCCTTGTTTCTCAGCTTGGTCAAGAACATCAGTTATTTTAGCACCACTATCAGTTTCAGTAAGTTTCGTTATTATATTCTTGATAGAGTTTGTGTCTTTTTCAAGCTCTTTATTTCGTCTTATTATTTCCGCATATTCTGGTGTCGCTAATAGTCCTGGTTCAGGTGAAACAAGGCTACCATTCTTTTTATGGTCTTCAATACACTCTAATGTTGCGGCCTTAGCAGTGCCAAATCGTTCTGACTCGGCTACTATTCTTTCCTCTGGGACACCCTCTAAGAACTGATATTGACTTGCTCTAACGAGTTCAAAGACTTTAGCCATATTATGCTCTAACGCAGCTTTCCTATCAATCTCCGGCTGCAAATTCTTTAAGCCAATAACATGTAATGCGAATCCATAACGTTCTTCTTTTGGATTATATTCTATTCGTATTATCCCTGTAAATTCTACTCTGTCCTTTGATTTAACCTTATCAACTAGGTCATCCTCAAGCCAGACGTCCAAATGATAAGTATATGGGTCAGATTTATCTTGAACAGGACTTTTTATACTAAGTCTTTGCCTGTTTATGAATTTTGAGGCTTTAACATCAATTTTCAAAGACTTTCTTTTACACCTAGGACATGCTGGCTGCTCTCCTGTATCTTCCCTCTTTAGTTCTGCATCTGTACCACAAAAGGCACATTTTGCCTTAATGTAAATAGGTATAGGAATCATCTCAAACTTTCTGGCAACTATAGAGTCTATTGTGAGAAGTTTATCTTGCAGTTGTGTGCCTATGTCTTGGATTGGTATATTAGAGTTCTTTCCTATAAACCTCGCGTGTATCGGCTCTATTATCTTCAAGCCTTTAGATAATTTACTTAATGAGGCTGTAGCAATAGGTATTATATCATCCGGATTTTGAGTAAGTTCGCTTGCTAAGTATGGCTCAAATGAAGCAAGCGCTTCTAAATCAGCAGTAAGGCTTCTCTCTCCGGGGTAGTTTTTGAACAATTCTTCTGTCTTTACTTTATAGTAAGCATCGTAGAATTTAGCAAACCTATCTTCTATCTTATCCTTGTCCATGGAATCAACACCCCAATTAGATACCCTTGCTTCTCTATGAAAAAGTGTTTAAATAGATTTCCTATAGAGTATTGAATACTGGAAGTAAATGTGACCCGTTTCTTCTTGCGAGCATTTCTTTACCTATTCCTTCTTGTTTTGATATAGTTTATCAGTGCGCCTATCTTTTGGCGTATCTTGAAATGCCTATCTAAGAAGTATAACACCATGCTTAGACCTAGTCCAAGCCAGAAGATGTTAAGCATTACGATTAGATTTAATCTACTCTCAATGCTCGTTCCTGATGGGGTGGTCAGATTACCGCTGATAACCCCGTTTGCAGTTAACGCCCCTGGATTAGTAGATATCTGTATCATTCCATTTGATGTTAGTGCATTTTGTGTTACGCTGTTTGAAACAACGCTATTGCTTGCTGCTGGTAGGTATGTTACTACCGTATTCTGCGAGTTGATCCCATTCAAGGAGATGACAGAATGTAACTGCGTTGGTACCGGAAAGAGCAGACCTTCAAGTTGCAACATTGCAAGTGAAGCGAGTATTAATGTAAATCCTAAAAGGAAAATGTTATATGTCTCTATATTTTTAGAAGATTCCAGAGTGGATTTAGCAAAGCCTTCCACTTTATTCATGTGCTCAGCAGAAGCGTTTGAGTATGCTTCCACATTTTTCATATGCTCGGCAGTTGCATTTGAATAAGACTCTACTTTTTGGGAGGACGTCAGCATGGCCCTAGATGATTCTGACAGTTGTTTTGAAGATTCAGATATGGCCTGAGCAGATTTTGCTAGCCTGATTTGATTCAAAAGCTCAACACCACGTGCTGTGAGCATGTAATTTTCACTATGGTCTGTTGGGTGTTCCCATCGAACTATGAAACAGGTTTGGGCTATCTGCGCTCGTTGTGCTAAGTATGCAGGGTCGCCAACCTGGCCGCCTTGCGGTGGAGGAGCGATTATACCTGTGAGCTGCCCTAACAGATTTTCGTTGTATTTGTCACCTAACTTGGCCATCAATGTAGCCTTGCTGATGTAGTGTATTGGGTAACCTTCATCTAACGCTTCAAGTAACGCAGCTAAGCTATCTGACCCTCTCCATGAAGATGATGTAGTATCATTAGGAGTAATCTCTGTATCGGGCATCTAAAGACACTAAAAATAGATGCCAGATAAAACCTATATTCCTTTCTTCACGATCATCTTCATCTCGCAGCCCTTCAAGGCCCTCATGCTGGCGATTGACTCGGCAACGTCTGCGGTCTTGTCCTTAGGAACGGCAAGGAAGATCATGTCGAACCCTGACATGCTCCATTGTTTTATGGTCTTTTCGACTTCATGTTGTTTTGGCATACTATCACCGTAAGATTTTATCCAGAATGGCTTTATATTACGTGCACGCGGAAATATCTATGATGATACCATGCAAACACAAAACAAGCATGGGGGTAGAAAAGATAAGAAGACGCCCTGGCCGGGATTCGGACCCGGGTCGGAAACGTGACAGGCTTCCATCCTAACCACTAGACGACCAGAGCATTTCAGCACTATATTACTGATATAAGGCTTTATAAGATTATCTCGCAGTTTGCTGTTTTGCACGATTCGCCAGTTGGGGATCCAATTCGACCTTGGCGTGCATATCTTCATCTCGAAATTTCGCAGAGTTCGCTTAAAAATATGACCTCCCTGATAACATATGGGATTGGTATGAAAGTAAAACTGCCAGACACGCATCTGGCCAGGGGTTTAGCTGCTTTGGAGGGTGAGGTCGCGGATATACGCATATCTGTGGGCACCGGGCGCGCAACTTTGATGGACGTGGAAAGACATGCCGTTGTATGTTCGGAAGGGCTCGACTCAATACAAGAAAGGGTAATGAAACTGGGAGACAATATGCCGCCGCAGGAAAGTCTGGAATACGCAAGGCGCATAAGCGATGCAAGAGACAGGCTGAATGCGCTATATTCCATGGATGATCTGGAGAGATCTCTCGCCGTTGCAGTTAGATAG
>JAJZNA010000017.1 GCA_021848065.1 Microcaldota archaeon | reverse complement strand
TTTCAATAGGAGTGGTCTTGTAAACGACCATTTGCTTCCAGGTGCGGTTGTTGAACCGATTGTTGCTGTGCGACATACTTCCTCAACTTATGGAAAGCCCACACCATTTATGGGTGGGTAGTTTACCAAGGCACTTCCTTTATCTTCCACCTGTGCGCAACCATGTTCGTGAATTTGTGCAGGAGCCCTGTAAGCACTGCAATGAAAAGTATGCCTAGTACGTCCGGGAAGTTGCCCAGCGGAAGGCTTATGGCCAAGGCGAAGATCAGGAAGAGGTACTGGTCCATCAGGCCCCCCTTGCTGCCCTCCTTAAGGCCTCTTTGCCTCTTGATGAAGCTTCCTACAAGGTCCCCGGACATTGCGCCAACTCCCTGCACTGCGCCTACAACGAGCATGAACGAATATCCAGGCACCAGCGATTCCACAAAGCCTATTATTATCCCAGCGGATATCCCTGCAACAAGCCCCTTCAATGTCTTGTGGTCTCCGAATATCCTCTTGCCCCTGAACTTCCTGCCCCTGTCAATGGGCATGCCCCCTCCGAAAAGGACCGGGGCGCCATTGGCGCAGTACGCCGGAAATATGAAAAATAGCGGATACAGTATAAGTGCAAACAGCAGATCGGCGTACATCTAAATCGCTATGCAATCCTGCCCTCTGCAAATTTTGCAGAGCCTCCTCCGATGAACTTCCTGTCCCCTGCCTTCCTCCTCGCCGCCTCGAGAGCGCTCTCTGTTGCATTCTGCCCTGCTACGCACACAATCTCCCCTGCCTTGTTCCATAGCAGCACCACTGCGTCAGGTATGCTCCTAGAAGCCGCCGTGGCTATCATCCTGAGCATCTCCTTATCCAGGTCCAGCTCCTTGGATACAAGCTTTCCATCCTGTGCCAGCGCCGAAAGCGAAGATGCCATCTCCGCCGCAAGGGCGCTCTTGTAATCCTGCAGATGCTTTCTCATTGACCTGTTTTCCTCATTGAGCTGTTCTGCTTTCTCCACTATCCTGGACTGGTCAGAGTTCAGCTTGAGTGCAATTTCGCAGAGCGAATCGTGCTCCTTCCTGAAGTAGTCAAGGGCAGCATCTCCTGCCGCAAGGACTATCCTGTCTATCCCGTCGCTTATCCTGTCTGTACCTATTATCTTGACCATCCCTATCGCCTGCTCCATGCCTGCAACGTGCAGCCCTCCGCACGCCTCTGCGTCTATGAATTTACCGTCCCTGGCCTCGATCAGCACTATCCTTATGCTCTTTGAGGGCACCCCGTGTCCCTGGTATATCTCGAATCCGTACCTTCCCTCGGCTTCCTTCCTGTCCATGTAATTCACGCTGACTTTTATGCCGTTGAAGAGGTTGCCGTTTATGAACTCCTCCATCTTTCTTGTCTGCTCGCTGCTCAGCTTATCGTAATGCGCAATATCTATATGCGCCTTGTCAAATGACTTCTTCGTACCTTCCTGCCACGCATGCTTTCCTAGAACGCTCCTTGCAGCAGCGCTCATAAGATGCACGGACGTGTGGTGCACCATGAGCCTCCTTCTTCTTTCATGATCCACCTTGCAGTGCACCTTCGTGCCTGCCTTAAGCTTTACTGCGGCAGATGCATCTTCCATAACATGGACTATCACATCGCCTATCTTCTGTACGTCTACTGCCTTCAAGCCTTCTATGCTTCCATGGTCCGCCTCCTGCCCTCCTCCCTCCGGATAGAACGGCGTCCTGTCCAGAATCACATAATTCCTCTCGGACTTGAGCACCGTGGATTGGGACTCTTCGGCAAGGCTGTAATAGAGCTGCTCTGTCTTGGGCAGGCCTGAAACGTCAAGGTCGAGTTTCCTCGCCTTCTCCTTCTTTACCATGTCCCCAACTATCATGCCGCTGTAAACGTTCTCAGGAAGCTCTATGTCAATCCCCTTCTCCTGCGCAGCTGCGCGTATGAAGTCCGGGGATATGCCGTTGCTTTCATAAAGCGTTATGACCTTCTTCATGTCCAGCTTCTCCTTCTTGTTGAGAAGGGCTTCCACGATCCTTGAGGAGTTCTCCCTGCTCTTAGCGTACCTCTTCTCCTCCGTCCCTATTACATCTGCGAATTCGCCGTTGTCCAGGCATTCCTTTAGTTCAGGGTAGAGCTCACGCAGCTCGTCAGCCAGCATATTCGCAATTTCAACCAGGTCCATGCCGAGCCCGTACTTCTGTATGAAGTCAAGAGACCTTCTTAGCACTATGCGCAGGTTGTAGCCCCCGCCTATGTTTGACGGAAGGGACCCGTACGCTATGCCGAATAGAAGTGTCCTAACGTGGTCCAGGACCGCGTAGAAGGCCTGGGTGGGCCTTATCTTGGTCTCATAGTCCTCCATAGTCATGCCGGCTGCCTTGAGCAGCTGCATCTCCTTCTCCCTTGCATTCTTGACCTCATCAAGATCCAGCTCCCCCGCAACCCTGGCGAACTTCTTGAACATCACAGTCTCCAGGTCTATGCCTATCTTTGGCTTGAGCTTCTTTATGGTGCTCTCGAAGACCGCACCGTATGCATCGTCATATCCTGTGTAGAACCACATGAGCCTCTCGAATCCCCATCCTACGTCCACCACCTTCCCTTCAAGCTCCTTTACCTTCCCGTTCACGTACTCGAACTGGGTGAAGACACTGTTAACAAGCTCTGCACCATTCGCAAATGTCTCCAGGCAAGGCCCGAACTCAGAGAAGTCAGGCATGTTCCAGGCGTCCTCATTGTATACAAGGCTCTCCTTGTCGACTCCCAGGACTTCCGTGAACAGCCTGTAGTTTAGCTCTATTGTCCTGTCCTTCCAATATCCCTCCTTCGGGTAGTTGAAGGAGTGCTGCCCTGCCATCATGAACGATGTGAAGTGCCTTCCGGTGACTCCGACGTTCTCTATATCGCCGAACCTGAGGCACATCTGCGGCACTATCAGCGGATTGGCGCCGTACTCGAACGACATCTTGCCATTCTCTATGCGCTGGAAGTCCTGTATGCTGGCTATCGTGAAATACAGGTCCTGCCTCCACCTGCTTACTACTGGGTAGCTCTTAACCTCAGTATGCCCATTCTTCCTGAAGAAATCAGAGAACTTCTTCCAAAACTCTACATATCCTATGCTTCTTGGCTTCTCCCTGAAGAAAGAGTATTCGCTGTGCGAACTGTCTTCGCACGTGTCCCTCTCCTTTATCGACCAGAAGTTCTTGCCGCATATCCTGCAGGTATGCCTGGAGAACCCTTCCCTCTCGAAAAGCTCAACCTTGTAGTAGTCCTCTGCATGCTTTGCGAACTCCTTGCGCAGCAAATCCTTGCTAAGGTTTTCAGTGTCCATGTTCATCCGTTCCACCACTTCTTGCACTGCTTTCCAAAGAACCTGCACATGTTGCACTTCCACTTCTCGCCCTCAAGCACAGGCGCAGCCTCCCTCTCCCCTGACCAGTACTTCATTGCATATATGACGTCCCTGTCTATTGCCTCCCTATCGTACTTCACAGCCATCTCGGTTATGGTGCCTTTGGTCTCCCTGTCAAGATAATGCACTACGAGATCGTCGCTTAGCTCGGGCAGCGCAGCAACATCATTAAACATGCGCTCGTATATCTCCCTAAGCCCTATCAGGCCATCCTTGAGCCCTATGGACTTAAGGCCCTCAACGAATCCGTCGGACAGTTTCAGGGAGTCGAGCTTGTAGGAGGCCGTAAAGTTCTGGACGCTGTAGCTCCTGGACTTTATGTCGTCAAGCAGCTTCCTGTAGAGCATCACCTGCACTATATGCGGCCTGGTGTACTCCGCGCCCATCTTCCTTCCGGCATTGGTGGTCTTGTTCTCCACAACCACCACTTTGCCATCCACCATCCTGAATTCGTCTATCTGCCCCGCTATGCTGTACGCGTTAAGCGACCCGTACACCTTGAACTCCCTGCCCAGCTTGTCCTTCTTCAATGTGTTGAGCGTGAGTATGTTCTCGTACGCGGTCTTGTAGAGCCTGTCTGCCCAGCTTGCAGGCTCCACGCGCAGGGGCACATAGACCTCGCTTTGCATCTTCTCGTGTATTGCAGACCCCTGCTGCATCACGTATGTCTGCTTCTCCCCATTCGTGTAATAAAGCTCCATCTGCTTCTCGCACCAGAACTGGTTTGCAATGTCCTTTGCAGAGATGCTTCTCTTGTTCAACCTCTGAAGGGCATTTTGCCTTGGGGTGTTCATGTTGTTTCCTTATGATCAGACTGCCTACCGATCGTCATCGCAAAATGCTCGGCGATCACCTATGTCATCATACCGATTCCTATTCTCTGACAAGGTTAATAACCTTTTTTGTGCATCTTCTCATGCATACGACCAATATCATCAGGCCGAGGCATAAGCATGTTTCTTGACAAATACAAGCTCGTAATATTCGACTGGGATGGAACCCTGTCAACATCAACATCCCTTGTCAACGTGAGCAGGTTCATGAAGCTTAGGTATGGGGTCAAGGACATAGAGCGCAGGAAGAGCGTCTATGCATCGGAGACTGCTGAGAATGCCAAGCGCGACGAATCCATGAACCGCATATACGCATTCCTATATGACTTATACTCCCTGTTCTACAGGCCCAGGCTCAAGGATGGCGTCTTGGACCTCCTAATGGACCTGAAGAAAGACGGCAAGAAGGTTGCCATATTCAGCGATTCTAACCAGTACCGCCTGGAGTCTGAGACCAAGGCGCTTGGGATAAGGGGCAAGGTGGACATGATAATGAGCGCAGATACGATAAAGAAGTTCAAGCCGAATCCTGCAGGGCTGCTGATGATAGCCAAGAAGTTCAAGGTCGACAAGTCAGAGTGCATATACCTTGGGGACATGGTGGTGGACATATACACCGCGCGCTTTGCAGGCATAGACTCGTGCGCCATAGCTGATGGCATAGACCCATACTCCCTCCTCAAGCGCATGAAGCCGGACTATCTTGCAAAGAGCATAAGCGAGCTGCCTAAGCTCAGATAAAGCCCATTTGCCTGCACGCTCCTGCACGTGCAAGCGTTTAAAAGCAAAAGCAAGTAATAGCTTAACGTATGGGCGAGGTCTTCAGGTCTATCGTGCTAGGCGGGGGATGCTTCTGGTGCACGGAAGCCGTATTCAAAATGTTCAAGGGTGTTGTGAAGGTCACTCCCGGCTATGCCGGCGGCACCACCAAAAATCCAACATATGGGCAAGTGTGCAGTGGCGCAACAGGCCATGCCGAGGTCATAAAAGTGGACTACGATCCCAAGTCTGTCAGCCTTGAGAAGCTCTTGGAGATCTTCTTCAAGGCGCACGACCCTACCTCATTAAACCGGCAGGGCGCCGATGTGGGATCGCAATACCGTTCGATAATACTGTATTCAACTGATGCTGAGCGCAAGGCTGTGGAGGCCTACATAAAACGTATATCTGGGAATTACGAGAAACCTATAGCCACAGAGGTCAAGAAATTGGGCGCTTTCTATGCGTCTGAAGACTACCACAAGGATTACTACAAGAACAACCCCTTCCAGCCTTACTGCATGCTGGTAATACGGCCAAAGGTAGCGAAGATAAGGAAGGAATTCGGCCTTTCAGAGTGAATCTAGGATGCCTATCTCTTCTTTCCCAATCCCGCAGCATCTCCATGCTCCCTTATCCACTCAGCTACATTTTCCTTAGGTACGAACCTTATGGATAGCGAGTTCACGCAGTGCCTTGTGTTCTTATCCGTAAAGCCCTCACCCTCAAACACGTGCCCAAGATGGGCCCCGCATCTCGCGCATTCGATCTCTGTCCTCATCCCGTCAGGATCCTGCAGCCTTTTGACGGCTCCTGCAACCTCCTGGTCAAAGCTTGGCCATCCGCAATGGGCATCGAACTTGCTCTCTGACCTGTAGAGGGGCGCGTTGCATCTCCGGCATACGTACAGCCCGTCCTTGAAGAAGTCCTCATACTCTCCACTGAATGGCGCCTCAGTACCCTTCCCCACAATGACCTTCTCCTCTTGCGGCGTAAGCTTGTTTAGCTCCATGGGCATACCCAATTACTATCTCCAAACAGGGTTATAAATGGTGGCCGAGTCGTAATGTTAAGCCAGCATCACAGAAAGTTTATAAAACGTAGAATAGATATTAGTCCGGTAGAATGAACAGCATGGTATACCTTCTGGCAATAGTCATAGTAGTCGCACTTGTTGCATACTTCATATTCCTGGCGCCTTCAACTGGCAGCGCAGCCAAGCAGACCACGATAGTAACTTCCATACCACCTGCGCCCAATACTACTACTGTATCTCCCTCCAACCCCGGGACTTCCGATGGCTCCTCCAACGCCTCATACGCGCCCTATGGGTGGGTGTCAGCGGTGGGCTATCCAACCCCTGTCGGGGATGCGCAGTGTGTTGCAGTAAATAGCAGAATATACTGCATGGGCGGGGTGACTGCCGCAAATTCCACAAGGCTCTTCTACACTTCGGATACATACTCGGCAGCAGTAACATCAAATGGGATCTCAGGCATATGGAGGGAATCGATACCGCTCCAGATAATCCCTAGCAGTTGCACCACATACAGCACCTCAATATTCTGCATAACCGGAAGGCTCCTCCCGTTCTACAACTCCACGACAGACAACGTCACGAATCAGACCTATGTCGCATCCACTACCCAAACCGGCCTGGGCCCATGGGCTGCAACAACCACGTACCCTGTAAATGCTACCACAAGTGGCTGCGTGACTTCAGGATTCATAATATACTGCGTTGGCGGCATGGCTGCCAACAAGACATTCATCTCCAGATCATACTATGCCCCTGTCTCTTCAAACGGCATAGGCCAGTGGAAGGAGACCGCTGCGCTCCCGGTAGCCGCAAATCCGCAGTGCTTCGTATACTCCCTGACAATATACTGCCTGGGAAGCTATGTGAATTCCAACGGAACCATGCAGAATTTCAATTACTATGCCTCTGTCACAGGGAGCGGCATCTCCAGTTGGAGCTCCACCGCTCCGGCCCCGAACCCTCCAGGAAATTATTCCTGTTCATATTACAAGCCCTTCATATACTGCATAGGCGGGGGCAACAACTACACCAGCATGAGCAACGTTTACTATACTGGCCTGTCCATAGGTGGCGTTAACGGATGGCACCTGTCCACGGTACTATATCCACTTACGGTTACGAACTCCACCACCTGCACGTCTTTCAATGACACGAGGTTCTGCATAGGCGGCCAGAGCGAGAACTTATCATACTCAAATTCGGTCTACTACACGACATCGCATGTGTAGCTGGCACCATATGCATAAGGCTGGCATAATGCGGACGCACCTGCCGAACAGCGAGGCACCATGTGAATTTCATGAAGACAGTACTCTCAGGAAAAGAGAAGGCAAGGCTTCTGGCATTATTTATTGCCATAGCTGCTGCAACCCTGGCCGCTGTTGGCGCTTCGGTGCTCATAGGCAGATCATACGTATTCCTTGCCGGCCTAGGCATACTGGCATACGTGTTCGGCCTTAGGCATGCCCTTGATGCAGACCATATAGCTGCAATAGACAATACAACAAGGAAGCTGATGCACGAAGGCAAGCGCCCATTTACGGTGGGCACCTGGTTCTCTCTTGGCCATTCTACCATAGTGATACTGCTTATAGTGATCCTGGTTTTCGCAACCCGTGCAGTCTCCGGATCAATACCCTCTCTGCAGGCGGCAGGGGCCATATTGGGGACAGCTATTTCCGGCCTGTTCCTCTGGGTCATAGGTGCAATAAACCTTGCAATAGTTGCGCAGATATACTATCTTTTCAAGGGGCTCAGGTCAGGGAAGATAAAAGAGGCCAACCTCGACGAACTTCTCAACAAGCGAGGCTTCATGAGCAGATACCTTGGCAGGTTCTTCAGCATGGTGAGCGAGCCATGGCAGATATATCCAGTGGGCATACTCTTCGGCCTGGGCTTCGATACCGCAAGCGAAGTGGCCCTTATCGCCATAAGCGTTGGTGCCGGGGCCTCTTCATCCGTGCCGCTATGGATGACACTGGTACTGCCCCTCATGTTCACGTGCGGAATGGTACTTGTGGATACCATTGACGGGGTTGTGATGACTCTTGCATATGGCTGGGCGTTCCTAAAACCGATAAGGAAGGTATACTACAACCTGACCATAACCCTGATCTCCATTGCCGTAGCGCTTCTCATAGGCACCATAGAGGTCATGCAGGTAGTCTCCAGTGAGCTGCACCTGGGAGGGGGCTTTTGGGGCTGGCTATCCGGCCTAAATTTCGAAAGCATGGGGATAGGGATAGTCGCGCTTTTCATACTGTCTTGGATTGTTGCAATAGCTGTGTATAAATTCAAAGGCTTTGACAAAGAAGGCGAAGTATAGGCCGCGCCAACTTCAGCATCAGATTAGGTTTACAAGGAAGCCCAATATGAAGCCTATGAATATGCCTGCGTACACCACTCTTTTCATGATGTGGTCCATTCCTGTAAGCAGGTTCTTTGTCATGGGCAGCATGACGTACAGTATGCTTCCAAGCGCAAGCCCGTAAAATACGATGTCCAGGGTGCTTGAGCTGTAATAAAATCCGGCAACGCTTCCCACTACTGTTGGAACACCTCCCACCAAAAAGAGCAGGAGCATGAGGCCTATCTCTGGCTTACGTTCGCCAAGGAACGGCGCGGCTATCGGAAAGCCTTCCGTTATGTTCTGCAGAACAAATCCCACAAGAACTACAAGCGCCACGCCAGAGAATAGCCCCAGGGTCTGGGAAAGTGCGCCGAACACCAGCCCCTCAGTAAGGTTCTGGAGCCCTATGCCCACTGCAATCATAAGTGATGCGAGTGCGGGCGTCATGCCGCGCACTGACCTGTTCTCAAAATAGTAAAGCATGAAGAATCCTATTGCCAGAGCGACTGCGAACAGGCCGCTCATGGCCAGATTTGCCCCATATCCATCAAGAGAGCCCGTGTAAAGCGATGGAACGGCGTTGGAGAATATGTCACACATTAGGAATACCAGGATGCCTATGGCTATCGCATTCAGCAGCTTCGTCGTCCTGTCGCTTGTCTTCTTGCGCATGACTATTGGCAGCGATAGGAATATCGCAAAGCCTATAACCAAAGAGAACAGGAGGGTCCCTATTAAACTGGCCATGTTTCTACCGATCTTTCATATAACTAAGTTATATCTGCTTAACATGGGTCTGACCATCTTAATAAATGTTGATATGTCCTCTGACATTGGTCGTACTGCCTCACATCAGCGCCTGAATCCCTTGCGCCTGTGCGTGGCGAAGTACCAGTATGCCCCGGCCAAAGCCGCTATTATGACTATTGCTGCAACTATTGCAATTCCGCCTCCAGCAGCTCCCCCTGCCCCTGATATGCTTGTGGTAGGCGCGGGGATTGTTGTCTCTATTGTGGATGTTGCCTGCCCAGTGACCTTAAACAGCCCAACTATTGGGTCTGAGGGCACCTCGAAGGAGACTGTGCAGCTTGTCGAATTTACCGAGAATGGCGTTATGGCCGTCCACGTCCCATTAAGGAGTATGAATGGCGCAACCTGCGATGGCCCAATGTCGCACGGATAATGCATCTCTGCATACATCGTTGCATTGGTGGTGTTAAGGGTTATATTGGCCAATATTATGCGCGTAAGGTTATGCTGTTCAGGTATGGTGTTCGACCCTGTCATATTGGTTGCACTTACCCCAAAGCAGACCTGGCCTGACGGATTCACCGTGAATGTTGACTGCATTGTGCTGTAGTGGAACCCAAAACTGTCAGAAGCGCCTCCGCACACCTTGGAAGTGGCATTCTCAGAGGCATTTATCTCAGTGCCTACGCGCTGCGGTATTGTTGTAGTTGGTGCAACTGTGCTGGTCGTTTCTGCAGTTGTTATTGCAGTAGTTCCAGGAAGCCCTCCTCCCGACGGCACTACGAAAGGTATCGTGGTGGTTGTTGTGGTTGGCGCAGGCGGTGCTGGAAGCACTGTGAAATTGGATGAGTCTACCGAGTTTACACTGGCGCTAACCGAATCAGTCACCACAACATTTGCATAGAATGTGCCTGCGGTGCTTGCAGTGTAATTGAATGTGTTGGAGCTTAATGACCCGCTGGTGGTGATTACAGAGCCATCAATTGCATTGGCTATCTGGAAATTGTACGTATAAGGCGGCTTCCCTCCAGTGGCCAGCGCAGATATGCTTATGACATTCCCCTGGTATATGCTCGACACGTTCGCCGAAGGGGCGGAGACTTCCATCGAAGGGTATGCCGTGAAGTTAATCGAGTTTGAAGACCATACGCTTACCGGAAGACTGGCGTTGTCTGTAACCAGCACATTTGAGAAGAATATCCCTGTAGATTTCGGATAGAAGTAATAGTTGTTGACTGATATGCTCCTGCTGCTGTTTACTATGGCCTGGGTAATCGCATTGTACACCACAAAATTAAACGTGTATGGCGTTGTGCCGCCAGTTATGGGCACTGTTATGTCGACTGACTGCCCAACATCCAATGATGTTGCAGCAGGATATGGCTTGCTGATGTTTAGTGGCGGGTTGTTTGTGACGCTTATATGCGATGCCGATGCCAAGGTCACCTGTGTTGATGCGGAATCAGTAACGACCACATTGACATTCTCCAATCCAACATTATCTGGCGCATATGTAAAACTATTGCTGGAAGTGCTGCCTGAATACCTGATAGTCCCATTGTAAATTATGAAGTTGTAAGTGTAAGGTGCAGTGCCTCCTGTCACATAGGTTGATACTGTCCTAGTCTGGCCTATGTCAACAGTCTGCCTATCTGCTACCGGTGTGGTCGGTGCCACAAGAGCAGAGTTCACTCCAAATATGCCCGAGTAAACCGAATTCTTGGTGATGCCTCCTGAATCGGAGACCACTACATTTGCACGTAGCGCCCCTATACTCGAAGTGAGGTAAGAGAACGAATTAGATGCCTGCGGCCCGCTGCTTGCCACAACCGCACCTGTTGATGCGGCAGATATTATGAAATTGTAGGTGTAAGGCGTAGTGCCTCCTGCTGTGAGCGTTGCCATGTTTATAGTCTGCCCTTCATCAAACCTATCACCTTGGAACTGTGGGGCCTGTGGGGTGTGCAGGCTGTCAGCAACGTAGAACTTCACCGAATATATTGAATTGTCTGATTCGGGATTGGTTGCAAAGTCTGTAACCACTACGTTGGCCTGGAAATTGCCGGGTATCATTGGGTAGTAATTAAAGTAGTTTGCAGTCTGTGGCCCGCTGTAGCCGACTATAGCGTTATCAGTTATGTTGGATATTATGAAGTTATAGCTGTACGGCAGTGTGCCACCAGACTCGTAGGTTGTTATGTTGACACCGCTATCAACATTCGTGCTGGTTGTGTTTAATGACGGCTCCTGCGGGCTGGCAAGAACGGAGTTCACTGCGAATATGTTCGAGTAATGCGACACGTCTGTGGATGGCACTGAATCCACTACAATTACATTTGCATGGTATATTCCCGTTGTCCCTGTGGTATATGCAAACGAATTAGATGCCTGCGGCCCGCTGCTTGATACCACTGAATTTGTAGCCGAATCCGAGATTATGAAGTTGTACGTATATGGCGCTATGCCTCCTGTTATGGCCGTTACAAGTGACACTTTCTGCCCGCTGTCTAGCAATGTTGCATTGAGTATCGGTGGTAACGGGTTCAGGCTTGCGTTAGCTACTGCGAATGTAGCCGAATATATAGAATTAACTGTCACAGGGATTGTTGCGGAGTCCCTGATTATTACGTTCGCATAATACGTGCCTCCTGCCGTGGTGGTATACTTGAAAGAATTCCCAGCCTGCGGCCCGCTGCTTGCCACCACTGCATTGGTAGTCGAATTAGATATTATGAAGTTGTACGTGTAAGGCGTGCTCCCACCAGTCTCAAATGTGCTGATCAGTACATTCTGGCCTATGGATAGCGCAGTGTCGTTAATCGTGGGTTTTGTCGGTGTGGAAAGCACTGGGTTTACGACAAATGTATCGGAATTCACCGAGTTCTTTGTGACTGGAACATCAGCAGAATCAGTAACTACAACATTCGCGTATAATGTCCCAAGGCAGCTTGGTGTGTATACGAACGCATTTATTGACGCAACCGGTCCGCTGCATGCTACCACAGATGCATTTATAGCATTGGCTATTATGAAGTTAAACGTATAAGGCGTAGTGCCTCCGCTTATCGGCTCTGTTATCGTCACAGACTGCCCGTAGTCCAGTGTGTTTGCGCTGAGGCCTGGCTTGCCTAAAGTCATTGCTGGGTTAAACCGGAATTCCGATGAGAATATTGAATTCACCATTATTGGCGTGGATGCCGAATCCCTTACTACAACATTGGACACAAACCCCCCTATAAGTGCAAGTCCCACAGCCCAGCTGTTACTCGATATCCATCCGCTTGCTGCCTGATCCTGATACAGTACGTTATCTGCTATGATAAAGTTGTAAGTGTAAGGCGCAGTTCCTCCCGATGTAAACGCGTTGAATGTAACCGTCTGCCCCACATCAAATACATCGTGGTTGCGAGTGGGCGGCGCTGGGATATTCAATGCCGAATTCACCGTGACCTTCGATGATAGAATTGAATTGAATGAGAGGCCTAGCGCATCTGTTACGACTACATTAGCATAGAACAGGCTGTTCGACGTCCAGTATGGCGGCACCTGGAAGGCATAGGTGTTTGATGTCGCCAAGTAATTTCCAATTACTGTGTTTGTTATGGAGTTGTAGACCAGGAAGTTATACGTGATCGGCGAGCTGCCACCAGACTCGTATGCCCTAAATGATTCGTAGCTCTGGTCTGCGTCCACAATTGCATTTGAAACTGTTATCGTTGGAGTGACCATTTGGCCATTCACTGTGACTTTAGCAGTCAGTATGGAATTTACTGAAACAGGGGTGCTGGCACTATCCGTGACTATTACATTCGCATAGAATAAGCTGTTCGAAGTCCAGTATGCGGGTACCAGGAAAGTGTATGTATTGGCTGATGCACTCTGGCTTGCAATTACTGTGTTAGTTATGCTATTGTACACTCTGAAATTGTAGGTGTACGGGGTAGTGCCTCCGCTCTGCGTTGCTGCAAGGGTTTCGTAGAACTGCCCCGCATCAACTATTGTGTTTGAGATTGTAAGCGTCGGCGTTGTCAGTGCTGGGTTAACCGTCAGGTATATCACGTTGGTGTACCTGTTTGCATTGTTTGCAGTAACCTGCGAGCAGAAAAATGCACTATTCGATGGCGCTATGACAAAGTTATTTGTTGTAGTTCCATCCGGCACTATGTGGGTCTGCAATACCGTGCCGCTTGTGGTGCATGTGCTCACGGTATTGGATGTAATCAAATTTACCGTGTAAGGTCCACGTGTACCACCGCCACGTGTCCAAACCACCACTATGGTATTGCTCTGACCATTGTCAAGTATGGCATTGCCTGTGGTTATCACTGCGGTATTAAGCGCCGCATGGAGTGTGCCACTAAATGATACTGCTGCAACCAATGCAAGTAACACGACGAACGGCAATCTTTTTGCATACACACAAACACCCCGCATCACAGTTTCTACCTGTGCTACAGATCCTATAATATGTCATTGAAAAAGGTTAAAAGCCTACCCAGTCACCGATTAGGTCATCTTACCCTGAGTGCATTCAGTATTACTGTTATGTCTATGAGCTCCTGGAGTACCGCGCCTATTGCTGGCGGGATGAATCCCAGGCCTGCAATGCCCATCAGTACGATGCTCGCCCCCAACCCGAAGAATATGCTCTGCTTCGCTATCTTAACCATCCGCCTCCCTATCCGTATTGCGCCACTGATCTTAGTGACATCATCTACAAGAAGCACCACGTCTGCTGCATCTGCCGATATGCCTGATCCATGGGCACCCATTGCAACTCCCACTGTTGCAGTTGCAAGCGCAGGCGCATCGTTTATGCCATCCCCGACCATGACTGTATTGTTTCCTGCGGAAGTTGCCTTCTTGACTATCTCTACCTTGTCCGAAGGTAGGAGCCCCGTCTCGTATGTCTTTATGCCCGCCTGGTCGGCGATTACTTTGGCATTGGTCTCATTGTCTCCGGTAAGCATGTGTGCCTCCTTCACGCCCATGGCCCTGAGGTCAGAGAACATCTTCCTTACACCCGGCCTTATCTGGTCCCTGAGCACTATTATCCCCTGAAGTTCTCTGTCTATGACTATGAATGAGCATAGGCTGCCTTTCTCATTTGCCTTGCTTACCATATCAAGATATTTCTCAGGGAACTTCCTCCTAGACACCCTTTCGCAGAGCTTCTTGGAACCCACAATCACCACATGCCCATCGACCGTGCCTTCGACCCCAAGCGAGGGATACTCCTTGAACTTGCTTGGCATCTCAAGGGACTTGAACTTGGACTTTGCCTTCTGCGCAAGGGAGACTGCAAGCGGGTGCGATGACAGCTGTTCAACGCACGCGCTGCTGTAGAACAGTTCATCAGGGCTGTACTTTCCAGTGGATATGACTCTCTCAACAAGCGGCGCGCCGTACGTGACCGTGCCTGTCTTATCGAAGAATAATATATCCGCGTTGCCTATCTGCTCTATGGCCACTCCGCTCTTCACTATTATGCCATCATTCGCTGCACGGTTCACCCCTGCAATAACCGCTATGGGCACTGCTATTATCAGCGGGCATGGGGTTGCAACTACCAGCACCGCAAGTATCGTATCATACTTCCCGGTTATTGCGAAGCCTATCGCAGCCATTATCAGGGTCAGCGGGGTGAAATATACTGCATATTTGTCAGCCAGCCTCTGTATCCCTGGCTTCTTCCTCTGAGCCTCTCTGACGAGCTCCACTATCTTGGCGTATTCGCTCTCCTCGCTTATCCTATCTGTCCTTATCTCAAATGTGCCTGATGAGTTTATGCTGCCGCTCATCACTTTGTCCCCTTTAACCTTCTTCTTTGGGACAGGCTCTCCAGTCAAGGCGGATTCATCAACATATGCAAGCCCATGCATCACTGTGCCGTCTACCGGTATTATGTCCCCATGCCTTATTACTAGTATATCTCCTACCTTTACTTCTGCAACCCCAACCTCATCAATATTCTTTCCGGTCTTCCTGCGTGCAATCTTTGGGGCTCTTGCAATTAGTGCCTCAAGCGATGATGATGCCCTCCTAAAGCCGTATTTCTCGAGTGCCTCTCCGCTTGACTGCATCAAGACTATTATGACTCCGGGGAACATGTCTCCAAGCACTATCGCCACTATTATGGCAAGCATGGCTACTATGTCTGCGGCGAATATCCCTTTGGAGACCTTTTTCAGGGTCTCCAGGACCAGCGGCGCACCGCCTATCACCAGTGTGACGGCCCATACTGTATTTGCATAATCTCCAATGCCTGCTAGGTATAGCACTATGCCTATGGACAATCCTATGGCTGCAAATACTGTGAGGCCGTACTCCTTCACAAGGCCGTACGCCCTAGAAGCGCTATCCCGTATCATTGTATCATTAATTGGATTAACTGCTAATGCTACCTTTCAATCTGGCACAACTGTTTTCCCGTCCATAGGTCCTTACTGCAGTTTTACTGTGCCGAGTATGTAACATTTCTAAAGGCATAAGCGCCTTCCTCTCCATTCACAACAACCCTATACTGGGATCCGTTCACTGGGGTTGCCAGCAGGCTGCTGTCTGGGGACGACATAGTTCCATTGAATGACAATGTTATGCTGTTTCCGGATGCCAGTGCATATCCGCTGTCATTCACATCCTCACTGCTCTGTGGAAGAGCAAGTGTTCCATTGCTCATCGCGAGGAATGTCATAAGCTGGAAGTGTGTCTGCAGTCTCTGCGCGTTCATGGTCATGTTCTCCAACCTTGTCTTCAGCAGGTTCTGGAAGTTGGTGAATCCTGTGCCCGTGCATACGCTCGAATTAAGCCTTATGTTAAAGGAAGATTGTATCCTGTCACCAACATCCCCAAAGTCCGATCCCTGGCCGTTTGACGAAGCATTCACAGTGGCATTGCCATGGTCTCCTTCAGAGCCACCCTTGCCTGTGGTGTTAAGCGCACTTTCATTGGAATGGTCATTGCCACCCTTGCTGCCGTTCTGATCTCCGGCACTCACGTTGGCAGATACGTTGAGGCTTGCGTTTATTCCTATCTTCTGGTTAAGGTCTGCTTTCTCATCCGCCTTCGGGGTGTTGCTTGAAGTTGCATTCTGGCCTGGCGTAACATTAAGGCAAGCCGACGCATTCATTATCTCTCCTTCAAATTCGGAGCTAAGGTCCAATGCCTTTCTGTAAACTGCCGTGTTGTTCAGCATTACTGATATCTTTCCTGCCAATGATACGTGCTTTATTATTGCCGTGCTGTTTCCGTTGTTCCTTACAGTGACGCTTAGCATTGTCCTATTCATCACTCTGGAAAGGGAAACGCCTGTTATGGTTATGTTTGCTCCTGCCATTTCCAGTCTGTCGGTGCTTTCCATCGATATGTTAGACCTGAATCCTTTCACAACGCTATTCTGGTTGGTACCGTTGCCAATTATTATGGCCTTTAGCGATGGCACCATCACGAATACTGTTGCATTAGATGTAAGTATGGTCGCCACAGTAGGTGACATCGATATTAGTATTCCGCTTGTGCTGTTTGTACCCGTGTTGCCCTTTATGTTCACCTCTAGCCTGCTGCTTGGCACTGTGACGTTGTATGTTGTCCCGTTTATTGTGATGTTTGCTGAAGTCACATTGAATCTTACCATGTCAACGACCGCATTGTCAGGCACCGCTACTGCACCGAGTGTCTGTGAAAGGTTCAGCACAGATAGCAGATCAATGCTTCCTGTGTCGTTTGATTGTATCCATCCAGATGCTGTGGATCCTACCACATGCACTTCAAGAGAGGAGTATGCCATCTCAAGCGACTGCGTGCCATTAGGTACCTGTGGAGGGTCGGTAAGCTGGACCGAAAGCAGGTTGTATCCTGGCTTTACTGGTGTTACCGATGGCGCAGACTGCACCATTACAAACACTGCAGCTACTATTACCACCACAACGAGTGCTGCGAGAAGCAACATATATCCTTTCATAACATCATCTCTTTACCTATCTAATTGCATTTGTTTATAAAAAGCTAATGCTCTGATGCATGCGCCTAAACAAAACGGCATCTATTAATACCTGAATCACTATAAAAACAGGTAAAAGCACGAGTCTTAGACCTGCCCACGCAGCCTAGGTGGAAAGAATGAACACAAAAACCATAGCGGTGATAGTTATATCAGTTGTAATAATAGCGGCGCTAGTGCTATTTGCAGGCGCTGGCGCACATGCCTCGCAGCCAAACGCTCTGGCATCTTCACAAGGCCCAAGCGGGAATTCATCCAAGGTGCTTCTGTCAAGCACTCAATACGCGCAGTACGCATACCAGGCCTATCCCGGTCCACTTTCCCAGCAGGCCCGAGCCGCACTTTCAGGTTTCAATCTTACATACACTACGCTTCAGAATAGCTCCATTGCAATAACTGTCCGCCTTGACGGTACAAGCCAATACCAGAATATGATCTTGGCACCTGGATACAAGCTTTACGTAGTGGAGGCTACTCTTGGCGATGATGGTCTGAACTTCGATTCTTCTCTCGGGGACGATGGCTTCGTCATCGTGGACCCTAATGGATATCTATCTCAGTAAAGGTTATCGGTAAGATGAAGATTTTTGGACACACCGTAAGCCCAATGTACCCATGGGCCATTGCGCTGCTATCCGCACTAGCAGCATTATCCAGCTACACGCTGCGTGAAGTTCCCATTGCGCTTATCATAGGCACTGCCCTCGCGGCGTGTGTGGAGATCGCCCTGCGTGCATTCTATCTGCGGCAGACTTTCAAGATCCCTTTTTCAGGCATAATAACAGGCATTATAATAGGTTCAGTGGCTCCGATAAATGCGCCACCGGCTGCAGTGGTTCTTGCTGTTTTGATAGGTGTACTGTCAAAGTTCCTGCTGCAGTACCGAAGTGTCAATATACTCAATCCTGCGTCAATAGGCCTTCTTGTTTCCCTTCCGTTATTCGGGCTCGGTGACGAATGGTGGGCTGCAGGAAATTACAACATGTACGGCATGGCAATCTCCCTCACACCAATCCTCATAGTGCTAGCCTATTCTGCGAGAAGGCTCACTGCTGCGGCGTCATTCATAATCGTCATGTTTGTTTTCGAGATCGCCTTTGGCGCCCTATCGCAGGGCTTTTCAGCAGCCGCTCTGGCCTCCATGCTGTTCGGCATAAATTATTTCTTCGCATTCGTGATGCTTACCGAACCCAAGACCTCGCCCCATCCGCGCCGTGCTCAGGCGCTATACGGGGCAGCAGTCGCATTAATGTTCGTCATCCTGGCATTTTCACGGCTCCCATATCCACTTCTCATCGCGCTTCTCGCTGGAAACGTTCTGTACTTTGCATATAAGAAATACTTGAGGGGGCGCACGCTCTCCCCGTACATACCAAAGCCGCTCAACATAATCCTTTTTAATTCTTCTCATTGAATGAACTATGTGGGTAATATGTTGGCGGGTGTGTCTGCTTGAATTCGCAGCTCAAGAAACTTATAGCTGCAATATTGATACTCATTCCATTCGGCGTCTACTTCGATGTGCCTTTCTACAACGTGGTGAATCCCGTTGCGTGGGGCCTTCCGTTCTACTATTGGTTCCAGATGTTAATGCTCCCTGTGTCGGCAGTGCTCTTCCTGATCGCGGCATTCCTCATTGATTCTTAGTTGGTTAGTATGTTGGTAGATGTATTTGGCATAGCTCTCTTTCTCATCCTGTTCGTGATATTCGTATCTCTTGGCTTCTACGGCTCCAGATGGAGAAAAGGGAATCTAGGGAAGCTCTCCGAATGGGGTCTTGCAGGCAGAAGGCTAGGCCCCTATCTGAGCTGGTTCCTGATCGGTGCAGACGTATTTACCGCATATACCTTCGTTGCAGTGCCATCTCTTGCGTATGCAAGCGGTTCCACCGCTTTCTTTGCGGTGCCTTATGTGGCAATAGTCTTTGGAATAGCACTCCTGACAATGCCTAGGCTCTGGCAGATCTCCAGGAACAAGGGTTATGTCACTGCATCCGATTTCGTGAAGGACAGGTTCAACAGCAGGGCACTCTCAATTGCCGTAGCGCTTACCGGTGTTGTTGCAACTCTTCCCTACATTGCGCTTCAGATAGTAGGGATGCAGTCTGTGCTTGCCATAATGCTTTATGGCCTTGTAGGCGCAAAGCTTGAGTCCGAGATTGCGCTAATAATATCATTCATAATACTTGCAGCGTTCACTTTCACAAGCGGACTCAGAGGGGTCACGCTTGGGTCCATCTTCAAGGACATCCTAATATTCACTACTGTTATCGTCGTCATATTGGCTGTTCTGCTATCTTACGGCGGTTTCACTCACGCATTTGCATCCATCTCGCAGATAAAGGGCGCAGCGGCATCCGCGCCATGGTCCAGCCTTCCAGCAGCTAGCGTGCCCGCATTCTTCACGCTCTTCGTAGGCAGTGCATTCGCACTCTACCTGTATCCGCACATAATAAACGGCAGCCTCGCATCCAATTCAAAGAAGACCCTGAGAAGGAGCCTTGCAGTGCTTCCTGTATATTCCATAGGGCTTGGGCTTCTTGCCTTGTTCGGTATAGTGCTCTACGGTGTTCCAAGCGCCCTTGCCATAGTTAAAGCGACGGGCAACGGACTACTTACCGTACCTGCGCTTGTAGTCACGGTACTGCCTGGATGGCTTGCTGGCATATGCCTCCTAGGCATATTTGTGGGAGGCATGGTTCCTGCCGCATTGATGGCAATAGCTGCTGCAAACCTCCTGGCAAGGAATGTTGCGAAAGAGATAAAGCCGGATATAACTCCAGAGGGCGAAACCAGGCTTGCCAAGTGGCTATCTGCAATAATAAAGTTCATCGCCTTGGGCTTCGTCTTCATAATACCTCTTACATACGCGATACAGCTGCAGCTTCTAGGCGGCATAATAATACTGCAACTGCTACCAGCAATCTTCCTGGGTCTATACACCAGGAGGCTGGATTGGAAGCCCCTGCTTCTCGGATGGGTTGCTGGCCTTGTGTCGGGCATGTGGCTCGTGCTTATTGCAAACCACTTCGGCCCGCTAAGCACATCCAACTTCCCTACTGGTTTCGGGCTGCTTTACATAGGCTTGATTGCGCTTTTGATAAACCTCGTGGTGTCTGTGCTGGGATCCTTCCTTGTCGAGCTTGCAGGCGCCAGGAGGGATGGCCTAATAAAGGACGCAGAGCTCATAAAGGATGTGAAGCTTTCACGCACTGCGTGAAGGCCTTCCCATTACTTTCTTGATGCCTGCCATATCCGATGGTTGCAATGGGCTCCAGAAACATGGTAGAGGTTCAAAACCTTGTTAAGAGGTTCGGCAGCCTTACTGCCGTTGACCACGTGAGCTTCCAGATACACGAGGGCGAGATATTCGGTATACTAGGTCCCAATGGCGCAGGCAAGACTACTATCATCAACATGCTGTTCAATCTCCTCATGCCCACATCAGGCAAGATACGGGTATCTGGCATAGATATATCCGAGGAACCGTTCCGTGTCAAGCGGCTGCTGGGCCTAATGACCCAGGAGACAATAGTCGAGGCCGATCTCACTGCCAGGGAGAACCTTAGGCTTTTCTGCAAGTTGTACGAGATACCAAGTCAAGAGATCGACAAGAGGGTACAACAGGGGCTTGAGGATGCAGGCCTGGTGGAATTCGCCGACCAGAGGGCTGGGACCTTTTCCGGTGGCATGCAGAGGAGACTCGGCCTTGTCAGGGCGCTCATACAGGAGCCTAAAATACTCGTGCTAGACGAACCTACTTCCGGGCTGGACATACAGAATAGGAACACGATGCATAACAGGATAAGGGAACTCAACAGGAAGGGCGCAACGATAATACTAACCACCCAATATCTCGAGGAGGCCGACATCCTCTGCGACAGGATCGCCATAATAGATCATGGAAAGATGGTTGCCATAGGGACTCCGCTCCAGATAAAGGAAACGACCGGGAGCGAGAAGGTGCTCGAGCTCGTAGTGGGGGCACAAGACACCCAGCGTGCCATTTCGATGCTGAAGTCAAAGTTCGGTATTTCATCCGTTTTGCAAGGAGACATGATAGTGGCACTTCTTGACAGGAAGCACGAACGCGAATTCACTAGAATATCCAAAATGCTCGACTCTTCAGGAATAACTGTTGTATCAAGGTCAATGCATCCTCCTACGCTCAACGATGTGTTCGTGAAGCTCACCGGAGCCAGGATGAGGGACCGTACAGGCGCAATGCGCGGAGGCCAGGCAAGCGTGAGGTGGAAATAATGGGCATAGTTAGCAGTTCACTGGCGCTATGCGAGAGGGAACTCCTGATATTCAAGGCCAATCTCGCACTCAACCTTGCACGCACGTTCTTCATATCCGCAGTGTACATACTCCTGTTCAGCTACATCGGTGGGAGTGCGATAATAAACGTGCCAGTAGTGGCCGTGAACTATGCAAACACTCCGCAGTCATTCCAGTTCCTCAGCTCTCTTGCGCTGCAGCAGAGCATATCCATAATACAATCGACCAGCCAGTTCCAGGCCATGCAGATGCTCCAGGCAGGCAAGGTCTCATTCGTTGTGGTAGTGCTTCCGGGATTTCCTTCCTCTGTTCCATCTGTGCAGGTTTACTACAGCAATGTACAGTCCACCGTAACCTCGTTCGCCCTTTCAGTGATACAGGAGAGGGCAGAGGCATTCACCATTGCCCAAAGCTTCCAATCGAAGTTCTTTCTGCCTTCATCTGACATCTCTCCCAGCGTGCTGAGCACCCGCGTGAACGTGGCTTCAGGCGCTTACAAGGACTTTGTATTTCCAGGCATAATTGCCATGGTTATAATATTCAGTTCAGTCTTCAGCGGCATTACCATAATAACCGACCGCCTTGGAGGCAACATAAAGTCGTTCCTGGTGACTCCCATAAACAAGGGCGCAATACTGCTGAGCAGGATACTGTCATGCTTCGTACAAACTGCAATATACATCGTGGTGGTGCTCTTTGTCGGTGAGGTCAGCGGAATACACGTTGCTATGGGTGCAATAGGCGTTATATGGGTCTTTCTTATAGGGCTCATGCTCAGCATAAGCTTCACATCCATAGCCGCCATAATAGCCTCAAGGACAAAGGACGTGCAGTCCGCAACCTTGGTGTCGCAGCTTGTGGTCATATGGTTCTGGCTCCTTTCCGGAGGCATCTTTCCGATCCTCAGCCTGCCATCGTGGCTTCAGGGATTCAGCATCATTGACCCAATGACCTATGCTACCGATGCGCTCAGAAACGTGGTGCTGCTAGGCTCATTCCCACTGTCCAGCATAGCCATAGATTTCGCAATACTTGCGCTTTCCGGAGTGATAACCACTGCCCTGAGCATAATGCTGTTTAAGAGCAGGCTAGAATAATGCCGCATCTTGCATTCTTTATGTGGGCCTGGGGCATAATCCAAGGCCTTCTCCGTACTATATCTGCATCACCTGTCTTCATTGCCTAGGCAGTATTCATATACGCCGCCCTGCGGAACTCTCTACATTTCTAGGCTTCATCTTCGCATGCTTTGAGAGAGGGAATCCTTAAGGCGCGCCCATAGGTAAACCTGTACACTGCCTTGGTAGATATCAGGAGAGCAAATGTGACAAGGTCACTATGAAAGTTCCCGTCCTGCAAACAGTACTATGGCTCCGGCTATTATGGATATCGCTCCGGCATAAAGGTAAGAATAGAAAGGGTTAACAACGTAGAGTATGCCCATTATCAGGTTAGCGGAGAATATCCCAAGGCTCCTAGCTCCCGAAAGGGCTCCCAATCCCTTCCCAAGCTCCTTGGCGCTTCTTATAAGGGATATCAGGGTGGGCTCAAGGGTTTCAATGACACCGAAGGCAAATCCGAGCATCGCAACGGCCCCATATGCCACAACATCTCCAAGGCCGTATGCGTACCCTACTCCGAGCACTATTGATCCTATTCCGGAAAGAACGTACCCTAGGTACGATAGCGATCTTATCCTATTGTAGCTGCTGGAACCTATCAGATAGCCCACGATTGCAGATACTCCCAGATACACTGCGTAAGAGCCAACTCCCACGAGGCTGCTTCCTGCCTCTGCGGTTATTGTGAGTATGGGGAACCCAAGGCCGTACACGCTAAAGCCGTAAAGGGCCGTGGCCATTATTATCCCAAGATACGCATTCTTCGATCCCCTCAGCGAGACCGCAGTGCGTTTTGGCTGCACATACCGTCTGCGCTTCTTCTCCTTGGAAAGGATAAGGGCGATAGTGGAAAGCAGAAGCGGCAGCATGGTGACGAGGAGTATTATGGTCATCTGTATTCTGAAGTAAAGCATTATCAGGAGCGCAACGATTGATAGCATGCCGCCACCTATATCCAGCAGGTGAAGGAAGCCGAACACCTTTCCCCTGTTCTTCTCCGAAGACCCGTTAACCAGCATCGCCCTCCTAGGCGGGCTCCTGAAGTTTCTGGCCCACCATCCTCCTGAGAACAGCATCACCGCTACAGGTATGCTCTGGGTAAGCGCGACAAGAGATATGAGCGGTATCAAGGCGTTTCCGGCTATTGCGCTAAGCCTGTTGCCGTACCTGTCCCCGGCCAACCCTCCCAGGTACCCAAACATGGCTCCGCCGCCGAATGCCACCGCGTTCACGATGCCGTAGTCGTATGCAGATGCGCCTAAAACTACAATGAAGAATATCGGGAAGAGCGCTATGACTGTCTGGTAACCCATGTCTGCGAAGAATGCCGAAAAGGATACAAAGAGCACATCACTGCTCATCCACCCTGGCCTATGCATAACTCTCGCTAAAGAGATGCACGCAGCAGTACAAAAAGCTTTGCCATCTCCTGCATAGCCCCTTATCAGGAGAGCCTCAAGTCCATTCCAAGCCTGTCTGATAAGTTCTTAAGGTCCTGAGCAACGTAGAAGAAGGCCATCCACGCCCACTTGCCCCACCTTCTCATGCCCTCGGCCTTGACACGATCTACAGCATTCCTGTTGTTTGCAGGTTTCCTTCCAAAGAAGAGCTTTCCGAAGACCTCGGCCGACCATACATCTATCGGGAAGCCTCCGTGCGGGTTTATTATGTCTGCAGAGTAATCGCCTATGCCTGGCAGCTCCAGCAGCAGCCTTTTCGCCTCTGCAGTATCCATGTGGTAGAGCTCTTCTGCACTGGGGAAGCCTTCCGACATCCTATTGGCAAGCTGCACTATCCGCTTGGCCCTATATCCAATCTTGCACGTTTTTGCAAGGGACTGTGCACCAACTCCATCAATGGCCGAGTATGTTGGCCATGCCATAACCTTCTTGCCTTTGAAATGCGCTTCCTCCCCATAGCTCTCTATGAACTTGGACATCATTTCGTTGCTGCGTTTTAGTGGGGTCATCTGCAGTAGTATGGAGAGCACCGCTTCCGAAAAGATCGTGCCGGAGAAGGTGTCGTGCATTCCGTAAAGGTCCTTCACAGTATGCTTCAGTATGTTGTCCTTCTTAGCCATGCTGTAAAATTCGCCAAGGCTCTGCCCGGCCCCAAGCATGTCCCACAACTGCCTCTTGCACACTGCCATTAGTCTTGCGTCCGGCTTCCTGCCAAAAAATATCTGGACTCCAATCAGGGGCCTGCCCACGCTTCCTTCGCAGCGAAGCAGAATTCCAGCCAGTCTCCCATCAAGGTAAGTCGCAGTCCAGAGCTTCCCATCCTCGTATATCTCAAAAGGGGTAAAGAGGGACCAGCCGGCAGGCTTCTTCACAGTGAGTCCGAAACTGTACGGTGCCACTGGTTTAATTGTGAATGAGAATGAATGCCCAAGCCTTGCCATGATCCCTACCTATATGACTGCTCGTTGATCTTTTATAATGCTTGGCAGTACGGCAAACAAAAAGGTATTTAACTTATAGACCCGATGTTATGCATGTCGCTGAGTCCATGACAATAGTAGCTGATGTAGACCAGATACTGGCTGCAATTTCTCTTATAATAATACTGGGATATGTTGGCGATGCCATCTTCAGGGCAACCCGAATCCCTGAAATACTAATATTGATGTCGATAGGAATCGCCATAGGCCCGCTAGCACACGTATTGCCTGACTCTTACATATCCACCCTGCGCAATCTCGCTCCTATATTTAGCAGCATAGCCCTTATCATGATCCTCTTCAACAGCGGCACTGCCATGCGCATATTCGACAAGGAAAGCAAGGGCTACGTGGGCGTGGTGCTAGCATTCCTTGACGTCGCACTCTCATGCCTGGCAGTTGGCGCTCTCATGCACTACGTCTTCCAATGGCCGCTCGTATATGGCGCACTTCTTGGCGTGATAGTCGGAGAGACCTCTTCTGTCATAGTGCTCCCAATAGCAAAGAAGCTCAAGATATCAAAGGACCTATACAATATACTCATAATGGAGACCATATTCAACTCCGTATTCTCCATACTTGCGTTTTATCTAATACTGGTCTTCATAACTGGGTCCAATTTCTCCCCATACTCGTACGTGCAGTACATAGTGGACTACATGAGCGTACCAGTCCTCCTCGGCCTCCTAACTGGCATAATCTGGATAGCGCTAAGGAACACCATAAAGGTGGCAAGCAATTATACCGCTTCCCTGGCAATAGCAATACTGCTTTACAGCCTTGTGGACTTCCTTGGCGGTTCGGCTGCCATGTCCATACTAGTATATGCAGTCATAATGGGCAACGACCAAATCATAAGCAAGCTTATGCACATGTCTAGCCCTGTGAGCAACAAGAAGTCGAAATTTGTAGAACGTGAATTCGAGTTCATCATAAGGACATTCTTCTTCGTATTCATAGGCATGATAGCAATCCTGTCTGTCGACTACCTGATATTTGCAGTTGCAGTCACTGCTGCCCTCCTTCTGCTCAGGCTTATAGAGGTTAACCCACTGATACTCCGTGTCTCCAAGTCATACCGCAACCTGACATATTCCTTGATGCAGAAAGGCCTTGGGGTTGCTGTACTTTCAAGCATATATTATGGGCTGGGGCTTCCGTACTCAACTGAGATATTTTCAGTGTCCTTCACAATAATAATACTCAGCAACATAATCTCGGCAGTGCTGATAAGATGGTCATCTAAGCAGATAATGCTGGTGGCCACCACCTCGCCTTGATATCCGAACGTCTTGCATTATCTTGCCTATTCGAAGTGGTCAGGTCTATTCCAGATCTAATATCAGCATTGATCCTGCCCCAAATGGTTTTAGTTGCCGGTTCCCACGGCACTATACAAAAGTATACTTCCTTTTTTTAAGAATTTTCGCGCCGTAAATAAATGGGTGGCAGAATGGCGCAAGGAAAAAAAGAGATTGCCAAAGATGATTTATGGGACTGGGAAGACTTCGATGATTTTAGGGGAAGCATGATAGCCCCCTTTTTTAGATTCGGCATTTCCGGCCGCAGGCCTACTGTTGATATAATAGATGAAGGCAGATCCGTTAGGCTCAAGGTCGATCTTCCAGGCGTTGACAAGAACGATATAAAAGTGCGGGTAGGAAAGTCATCTGTTTCCATAAGTGCAAGTTCCGATAAGGAACGGGAGGAAAGGAAGAAGAACTACTATTACAGGGAAAGGTCATCTTCAGGGTATTATAGGAACATCCCGCTTCCAGTTGAGATTGATGAAAAGAGCGCAAAGGCCCAGTATCGTAATGGGACTCTTGAGATAACTTTCAGAAAGAAAAGGGAAGGAGGAGCCGGAATGGACGTTAAGATAGAATAGGCATCATTCCTTGCCTATCCTTAGTACTCCAGCGCCATTGAGGCTTCCTTCCTTAACCCTCTTCAATGCGCTGTTTGCATCTTGAAGTCCAAACTCGCTCACGCGTGTGCTTATAGGGGTTTTGGCTGCTATGCCTAAAAATTCTTCAGCGTCAGCTCGCGTGTAATTGGCAACGCTTCCTATCCATCTCTCATTGTACAGGTACTTGTTGTAATCTATTTCTGGTATGGGTGTCATGTATATGTCCTCTATCGCTATCCTGCCTCCTTTCTTCATATTCCTCAATGAATCCACAACCAATGCTC
>JAJZNA010000031.1 GCA_021848065.1 Microcaldota archaeon | reverse complement strand
AGCTTCTTCTGGTAATCCTTGTTCACTTCTGCCAGCTTGTAGTCAAGCCCAACCTCCCCAATTCCAACGATGTTCTTGTTGCTGCCTACCACCGATTTTATCTCTTCTACAAAGGATGCGTCATCAGCAGGCGCCGAGGGATCCACCCCTATCACTGCGAACACGCTGATGCCGTCAGCAATACTCTGGGCAGCAAGGCTCGAGGCCTTTGTTCCGCCTGCGGTGACCATCCACCTCACGCCTGCCATTCTGGCGTCAGATACCGCCACCGTGTAATCGTCAAAAAGCTCCAGGTGGCAATGTGCATCTATCAGCTCCACCCCATATTGCGTGTGCTGCAATCCATAAGAGACCTGCTGCTGCAACTAAAACACCATAAACTAAGACAACCTGTTCTTGTAATCCTCGTATCCAAACTTCTTTACAACATCCACCTTTTCGCTAGAAGGCCGGTATATGGCTATGGATGGGTGCCTGACCCCATTGAACATGGTGGTCTTGACCATTGTGTAGTGTGCCATGTCCAGAAATACAATCCTGTCTCCCGGCCTTAGTTCCCTGTCGAAAGAATAGTCACCTATCACGTCTCCAGCAAGGCATGTGAGCCCTCCGAGCCTATACGTCCTCCCCAGCTCCCCCGGCCTGCCTGCGCCTATTATCTCTGGCCTATATGGTGCTGCTAGCACATCTGGCATGTGTGCCTCTGCCGATGTATCAAGTATGGCTATGTCAATGCCATTGTGCACTATGTCAAGGACCGTAGCCACCAGGACTCCTGAATTAAGCGCTACAGCTTCGCCAGGCTCTATATGGACCTGCACCCCGTATCTCTCCTTGAAGCTGTTTATTGTCTTCACAAGCAGGTCAACATCATAATCCTTCCTTGTTATATGATGCCCTCCCCCGAAGTTTACCCATTTAAGCCCCTTCATGTACCTTCCATAGCGCTGCTCAAACGATGCAAGAACACGTACCAGGGAGTCTGCATTCTGCTCGCAGAGCGCGTGGAAGTGCAGCCCGTCTATTCCTTCAAGGTCTGCTCCCTCGATATCCTCCGGCTGGATCCCGAGCCTTGATCCGCTGATGACTGGATTGTAAAGGTCGGCCTTAACTTCAGAGTAGCCTGGGTTAACCCTAAGCCCGATATCCACTCTTCTGCCTGAGGATCTTACGGCATCCCTGTACTTCACTAGCTGTCCTACAGAGTTGAATATTATTGTGTCAGAATACCTTAGCACCTCTTCCATATCCCTATCAGAGTATGCCGGCGCGAATGTGTGCACCTCCTTTGCGAACTCCTCCTTGCCAAGCCGTGCCTCCATGGGTCCGCTTGCACATACGCCATCAAGGTGCTGCCTAAGTGCAGGGAATGCGCTGTGCATTGAAAAAGCCTTGAGGGCGAGTAGAACCTTGGCTCCGGTGCGTCTCCTCACGTCATCCAATATCTTTGCATTCTTGATGAGCAGGTCTTCATTTACGAGGAAGCACGGGCTCTCCACACTGCTAGTAACCTTGTCTGGAAAGCTTGCAAGCTCATCTACGTGAAATTTAGCTTCTGGTGGCATGTGGATCTTACTCGGGCAGCTCGCCGTTGAATTCTTCCTGCTTCCACGGCAGCCCATACTTGTTAAGCGCATCCATGAATGGGTCAGGGTCGAACTGCTCCATGTTGTAAACTCCAGTTCCCTTCCACATCCCTTTAAGCACAAGCATTGCTGTTATCATGGCGGGCACCCCTGTGGTGTAGGAGACTGCCTGGGCTCCTACCTCATCAAAGGCCTCGGCGTGGTCGCACACATTGTATATGTATACCGACTTCTTCTTCCCATCCTTCAATCCCGTCATCACGTTTCCTATAACCGTCTTGCCCGTATATCCGGTTCCGAGCGTTGCCGGATCCGGGAGCAGCGACTTAAGGAACCTTATTGGAACTACCTTCTTGCCCTCGTAGTCGACCTCGTCTATGCGGGTAAGCCCAACATTCTGAAGCACGCGCAAATGTGTCAGGTAGTTTTCTGAGAATGTCATCCAGAACCTTATCCTCCTAAGCCCCTTTATGTTCTTTGCTAGGGATTCCAGCTCCTCGTGGTAAAGTAGGTAACTCTCCTTCTTGCCCACCACCGGGTAATCAAAGCTGAAATGCACGCTTTTAGGGTCGAGTATCACCGGGCTGTCCACCCACTCCCCATCCTTCCAATGCCTCACCGTCTGCGTCACTTCCCGTATATTTATCTCGGGATTGAAGTTTGTGGCAAAGTGGTGGCCATGGCTGCCCGCATTGCAGTCCAGTATGTCCACGTAATTTATCTCATCGAAAAGGTTCTTCTGTGCGTACGAGCAGAATATGTTTGATACCCCCGGGTCAAAGCCGCTTCCCAGCACGGCCATAATGCCCTTCTCCCTGAACTTGTCCTGGTATGCCCACTGCCAGCTGTATTCGAAATGCGCATCGTCAGGTGGCTCATAGTTTGCAGTGTCTATGTAGTTAACTCCGGCTTCAAGGCACGCGTCCATTATCTTGAGGTCCTGGTATGGCAGCGCCACATTTATTACAAGGTCCGCATTGAACTTCTTGATTAGGGAAACAATGTCGGCAACGTCGTCCGCGTTAACCTCCGCGACCTCTATGCTCCTTCCGGTCCTATCCTTTATCTCCTTCTCTATCTGCATGCACTTCGCAAGGGTGCGGCTGGCCAGCATTATATCCGTAAATACCTCCGGCACCTGTGCGCACTTGTGCGCAACGACTCTACCTACTCCACCTGCGCCTATAATGAGTACTCTCCCCATCACTCACACTGTGCACTAATTGGCGTCGCTTATATAAAATAGTTTCCCTCGCCTCCTTGCAAACTGCATCCAAACCGAAACGAACCAAGAAGCTCCCCGAAGGCCATAAACCTCCTGCCAACGTTGCCCATACCAGCTATGCAGAGCCATTTTTAAAGATTGCCTACCCATGATAATCGGGATTGAAATGGTTTTCGATGCCTTCAAAGATGGCATAGATGCAGTATTGCATCCTGACAAGGTTGCAAGGGAATCTAAGACAGTTGGAGAGGCCCTGTTGTGGTATTACAAATTTTCAGTGATACCTCTCGTGCTTCTGCTCATAGTCGCACTCGGCGCAGGATTTGCCCTGAACAGCGTTGCCCTAAGGCTAGGCCTTACAAGCGGACTGCTCGGCGGCTCGCTCCTTGCGGCTGCTGTTGCAGCTGTACTTGTATACGTGTGGGGACTGCTCCCTCTGGGACTGCTCATATACGCCGTTGTTCTTGACTGGGTGGGCAATGCACTCAAGACGTTCAAGAACAACTACTCGGATACTCTGGTAGCCGTAATATACGGTACATTCGCCCCGTTGTCGGTGCTCTGGCTCTCAGTCCTGCCTGTCATAGGCGGACTTATCCAGCTAGTGGCGCTTATATGGAGCCTCTATGTTGTCGTAGTCATATTGGCTAACAAGAACAGATCAACGCGCACGGAGGCACTGGTGACAGTTGTTGCGGGAGGCATATTAACATGGATAATAGTCGCCATCCTTGCACAGTTCGTGCTAACTGGAATATTCGGTTTGACTCTTGGCCCTCTGGTAGGGGCAGGAGCCACACTGGCACGCTTCGGCAGCGGTGCGCCATAAAGGCGCCGCTGTTGTTTTCAGCTGCAACAAAAGAAGTCTTTATTTTTCGGTGGCCTTCATGGCCACCACGCTTATTTCAACCTTTGCGCCTAGCGGGAGCTCTTTGACGCACACCAGCTCTCTCGCCGGGAACGGATGTGAGAAATAGGTGCTGTATACCGCATTTATCCTGCCGTACATTGACATATCGGTAACGTATATCGTGGCCTTGACAACATCCTTCAATCCCGAGCCTGCTGCTTTAAGCACTGCTTCTACGTTTGCCATAACCTGCTTGGTCTGTTCCTCTATTGTCCCCTCAAGCAGCTTCCCATCCTTGCCTACATGTATCTGGCCGGAAGCAAATATCATCCTGCCATCCATCACTGCCTGCGAATACGGCCCAACTGCCTTGGGGGCTTCATCAGTCTTTATCTCTATCATTACTACACCGATAATATGGCATATGGCCGCCATTTGGATGGAGTGGACTCCGCGGGATTTTCCAGGCAGTTGGCAATGCCAAAAGCCTATTCGAACCCGCAACCTCCTGCATGCCATGCAGGCGCGCTACCGTTGCGCCAGGAGCCCACCTCGTTCCATCCTGCTGGTTACTGGCCTGTAAGAATACTTTAATCTAAAACATTCTTAAATAACATGTCTGCTTATGCGCCTGCATCAAGCTGGCGATATGAACAGTATGTTTCCTCCCCTAAGAAGTATGGTGCCTATCTTCGCTTTGAGATTCCCCTCGTCAAGCTCCTCCGCGCCATCAATCACTATGTTCATGTGCGCATCGAAGGACACTACCTTTCCGCGTATGTCTGTCCCGTTCTTCAGTCTTATCAGTACCTGCTGCCCTATTGCCTTGTTCAGCAAGTCAAATGGTCTCTCATTGGTCATTCCTACACCAGAATAGTATCTATTACTCAGACAGCAAAGTCTATTAATACCGATGTTGTGTTTTCTAGTTGAAAAAATACGTGTCCGAATTGTCAGCCCTTTTCCACTCCCCCTCCTCGTCCCTATATACTGCAACTATGGTATCCTTTCTCAAGAATTCATAATCTGCAATAATTGCATCATCCACCACTCTAGCGCGGTTTCCTTCAAAATCACCAGCCTTGGGCATGATGGCCATTATAACGTTCCTGAAGCTTCGAATCGCATACTCATAGAGCCCCTTACTAGCCTCAGATGCCCCGCACACATCGCTGACAGCTTCAATGTACCTGTCATGCACCTCCTTCCCGGAAAGGGACATGCCTTGCGTGGCTCCGGCAAACTTTCTTGCTATCCTCTCCATTCCTGCGTAATTCAGTATGCCCGTTGCCCTAAGACCCTTAAGCATCACTCCTGCATCTGGCATCAATTCCCTAGCTGGCTCGCTACGGCTCCTAAAAACCATCAATTCACCTAATCTCGACAAGGAAGCCCACACGCTTTAGCGGTGGGATGAATTGTCGAGTGCAAGTGTTATAAATCCTTGTAGCTAAATATGTTCGGTTGGTAAAGTGAAACGTGCTATACTTTTGCAGATTGATAGCATAACTGTTTCTAAAAGAAACATTCTCAAAGAATTCTCTCTGAAGGCAACTTCCGAATTCAATAGCCTCTGGGAAGAAAGGAATTTCTGCAATAAATTCATGGATTTTCATAGGAAGACCTTTGCCGAATCCAAAGAGAGAACTGGCTTCAATGTTCAGGTATATGCCTCTTTGGAACGTGCCGTTTGGAGAAGCAAGAGCAAGACTAAAGGGATTACTGTCAAATTCAATGTTCCTCGCAACTGCAAAATCTTTGACATGACTATGCCTTTTATTGAACTTGGCATTTATCCA
>JAJZNA010000011.1 GCA_021848065.1 Microcaldota archaeon | reverse complement strand
GTGGATTCTTCGGCGCCTGCTGATGACGCATCCTTTGTAGAAGAGATAAAATCGGTGGTAGGCAGCAACAAGAACATCGTTGGAATTGGGGAGGTTGGGCTTGACTACAAGCTGGCAGAAGTGAACAGGGATTACCAGAAGAAGCTCTTTTCAAGGCAGTTGGAGATTGCTGCTGAGATCAACATGCCTGTGGTCGTGCATGCCAGAGGCGCAATAGCAGATGCAATGGAGATGATTGCCGAAAGGGGAGATGTGCGCTGCATGATGCATTTCTTCGAGGGGGATGAGAAACAGGCCGAAAGGCTTGCGGGCGATGGGCACCTGATATCCATACCGCCTATCGAATCGTCGAGAAGGAAAAGGGTTATAAATGCAGTCGGATTAAGTAATATTGCGGTAGAGACGGATTCACCTGTTGTTGGAAAGAGCCCCATAGACGTAATAAGGACAGTGGGGTGGATAGCCCAGATAAAGGGTGTTTCATTCAACGATGCGGCCACAAGGATAACGCAAAATGTTAAAAAGCTCTTCAGCATATGATTATTAGGTTGGGCTCGTAGCTCAGCTTGGATAGAGCAGCACCCTTCTAAAAACATGAAGAAAGGTGATGGTCGCGGGTTCAAATCCCGTCGAGCCCGCGATACAAAGTGATGCACATGGCAAGCAATCCCGATTTCGATGGCAAAATCCTTGACATAAAACAGCAGATAGACATGCTGCTTAACGACAACAGCGTACCCAGAAACGTCAAGACCGCGCTGGGCGATGCAAGGAAGGCGCTTGACCAGCCCGAAGCAGGATACTCTGTGAGGTCGTCTGCAGCCACTTACAAGATAGACGAAATAAGCAACGACATAAACCTGCCGCCTTATGCAAGGACTGTGATATGGAACATACTAAGCCTGCTGGAGTCAATAAAGGAGTGACTTCGCACCTTTAGCCCCATTCCCGCACGGCGACTACTTTTCCAGCCAAGGATTGCCAATCGCCTTGTGCAGGAATATATATTTGATGCTACATAGTGTTAGCGGGATCTTTTTTGTCAGATAACATTCTGGTTAAGGAGCTTGCTGGGAGACTCAGCGGGATTGCCATGATAAGCTCCGACATATCCGACGCAGACCTAGAAGGGCAGGATATCGAATTCCTTGTCGCTCACATAACAGAATATTTTGAAGGCGCAGAGAAGCCGGCAATAGTCACGCGCGAAATAATAGGCAGGGTTACTGACAAGAAGGATGCACAGCAGCCTAAGGTGGAGGTTCTTGGCATTCTGGATTTCAGGCCTACTGCCAAGGAAGTGACTTCGAATTTTTCAGTGCGTGATGTAGACGTTCAGAAGACGGTAGGTACGGTTGGGGATTTTACAGAATACTTCAACAGCAGGATGAATAAGCTCAGGGAGTTCCTGCACTCGGGGCAGTCGAGCAGGCTCTCCGGGATGATGAAGAGCATAGAGTCACTGAAACAGTATACGAGCGGGAAGGAGGTGACGGTGGTTGGCATGGTGTATGAGAAGGCGGTGACAAAGAATGGGCATGTGCTGGTCACCATGGAGGATGAGACAGGCACCGTAAAGGTTCTTTTTCCAAAGGCAGACAAGCTCAGCAGGGGATACGCACTGTTCAACGCGTCCATGAAGCTGATAAACGACGAGGTCATAGCGGTCCGCGCCAAGATATCCGCTCCAGACTTCATAATCGCCAGCGAGATTGCACATCCAGACATACCTGTGCACGTGAGAAAGAATACTGAAGATGACATAGCAGTGGGTTTCATGTCCGACGTGCATGTTGGGAGCAAGCTCTTCATGTCTAAGCAGTTCGGAAGGTTCCTGGATTGGATCAATGGGAAGCTGGACTACAGGATGGAATTGGCGGGGAAGGTGAAGTACATAACAGTCAGCGGCGACCTTGTGGACGGGATAGGGGTATACCCAAACCAGGAGAAAGAGCTTGCCATAGACGACATATACAAACAGTACAAGGAGATGTTCGAGCTATTTTCGAAGGTGCCGGACTATGTTGAGGTGTTCCTGATAACGGGGAACCACGACGCGGTGCAGAGGGCAGAGCCGCAGCCGAGGCTTCCGCAGGAGTTCTACAAGGACTTCAAGCTCAGCAACATACACCTGGTCTCCAATCCAGGATATGTGAAGGTTCACGGGCTGAGGATACTGGGATACCACGGCACCTCGCTGGATTCCGTAATACAGGGCATACCCGGCTGCAGCTACACGAAACCAGAGGGGGCAATGCTGGAAGTGCTGAAGAGGAGGCACCTATCGCCCATATATGGGGACAATCCAATAGTCCCGAGCAAGAGCGACCCTATGGTTATAGACGAGGTACCAGACATACTTCATATGGGCCACCTGCACAAGAATGGGTATGACGAGTACCATGGCACACTGATAGTGAACAGCGGCACATGGCAGGCAAGGACCGGGTTCCAGGTGCGCATGGGGCACGTGCCCACACCTGCAGTCATGCCGGTTTACGAGACGGCAAAATCGCGGCTCCACGCTGTGGATTTCAACGTACAGGTGTAAGGATGGATAACAATCAATATTTCTCATCGCTCTCCGAAGAATTCGACAAGGCATACGCAGTGGCCAAGAATGCCAGGCTCAAGGGCCTCGACCCAAAGGAGAACGTGGAGATATATCCTGCGCCTGACCTTGCTAGCAGGGTCGAGGGATTGATAAGCCTGCCAGGAGCAGCAGACATGATAAGGAAGCTTGACAAGAGGCAGTCCAAATCCAGGCTGGCATTCGATGTGGTAGAGGAGATCTGCAAGAACGCAAAGTTCGATGGGTTGGATACTGTAAGGAGGATAGAAATAGCAGTTAGAGTGGGCGCTGCAATACTTACTGACGGAGTGCTTGTAGCCCCTACAGAAGGCATCAGCGGAGTGGAGCGCTACAAGAATCCGGACGGAACTGACTACATAGCCATAAGGTATGCAGGGCCGATAAGGGGTGCAGGAGGCACGGCCGCGGCCCAGTCCGTAGCGCTTGCAGACTATGCAAGGAGGATATTCGGCATAGGCCAGTACAAGCCTACACAGGATGAGGTGGAAAGGTACGTTGAAGAAGCAGAGCTTTACCATTCCAGAGCCGCAAGGCTGCAGTATAAGCCTCCTGACGATGACCTGCGCGTCATAGTCAGCAACTGCCCGGTGTGCGTAGACGGAGTGCCTACCGAAAGCACGCTCGAGATAGGGGTGCATGCAAACCTTAGGAGAATGACATACGACGGCAAAGAGGTGCCCATAACAAACAAGGTGAGGGGAGGAGTGCCGCTGGTGCTCTGCGAGGGTATTGCGCAGAAGGCCAAGAAGCTGATAAAGGAGGTCAAGGGAGTGGGCCTTGACTGGGACTGGCTCAACAGCATAATAAAAGTTGATGTGAAGAAGTCGGGAAGCGCGGCTGCCCCTGTCTCCACATTCCTAGACGAGCTTGTGGCAGGTAGGCCTATACTTGCGTACCCAAACTTTGTAGGAGGATTCAGGCTCAGGTATGGAAGGAGCAGGTACACAGGCATAGCTGCGAAGGGATTCAGCCCAGCAACAATGATACTTACCATGGGATTCATAGCGGTAGGGACACAGCTCAAGATGGAATCCGCAGGAAAGGGGTGCATCGCATCTCCTGTGGATTCGCTGGAAGGGCCTTTCGTCAGGCTCAAGAACGGGGACGCCATGAGGATAAATGACGCTGAGACGGCTATGAAGCACAAGGACGACATAGAGAAGGTACTTTCCCTTGGTGACATACTGATAACTTATGGGGACTTCAAGAAATCAAATTCGCAGCTCAAGCCTACCAGCTTCGTTGAGGAGTACTGGCAGGAGAAACTAGCGGCGGCCGGGCATGCAGAGCCCGTTGACCACAAGGGCATTGGCTTCGACGATGCGTATTCGCTATCGCTAAGATATAAGGTGCCGATACATCCGAAGTTCCTTTTTGAATTCCAGGCAGTAGGCAAGGAAGACGTATCAGAGCTTGCCCTCGCCATAATAAGGACATCGGGAGTTAAGTGCGAGCTTCTCAAGGACGTTGGAGAGACGCGCATAGCCAACTCAGCATCGGTGAAGTCCACTCTGGAACTTCTAAATGTTGACCATAAGGTGGAAGGGGATAAGCTGGTGCTGGGAAGTGACATGGCCAAGAGCGTTATAGCCTCGCTTGGCTTTGCCTCTGGAGAGGAAGGCAGGCTTGGCATAAGCGAACTTGTAGTGGACAGGTATGATGTCTCAAGCACGGATGTGCTTGCGATGCTCAACAAGGTGTCCCCATTCGCCATACCCAAGCGCTCCACATACATAGCTGCCAGGATAGGCAGGCCGGAGAAGGCCAAGGAGAGGCTCATGAAGCCTGCACCCAACGTCCTCTTCCCAATAGGGGCCTACGGGGGGAGGGACAGGAACGTGACCAGCGCATATGTGTCCGGCTCTAAGAAATTCCGCTCCGACATAAGAGTGGACCTTGCAAATTACAAGTGCCCTAAGTGCAAGAGGCTCGTGCCAGGAGCATACTGTTATGACTGCGGCATGAGGGCAGATGTAGAGAGATGGTGCAGCACGTGCAATAGGGTCTCCTTGGATACGACGTGCAGCGTCTGTAAGGGAGAGACGCAGGGATTCGGCAAGAGGGATATAGACCTGACAAAGCTGGTGACAGAAGCCAGCAAGAGGCTGGGAAACATAAAGATACCTGCAGTGGTAAAGGGGGTAATAGGGATGACCAACTATGACAAGTGCATAGAGCCGATAGAGAAGGGGATACTCCGGGCCGAGCATGGTGTTTACATATTCAAGGACGGGACTTCCAGATTTGACGCCACGGACGTCCCGGTGACCCATTTCTATCCTGAGGAGGTAGGCGTGAGCGTGGAGAAGCTTAGGGAGCTGGGCTACACTACAGACTGCTATGGGAACGACCTTGTGGATCCCGGGCAGCTGGTGGAGATGAGGCACCAGGACGTCATACTCAACGTTCACTGCGCAGACTACATGCTGAATGTGACGAAGTTCGTTGACGAGATGCTTGTACGCCTCTACGGGATGGAGCCGTTCTATAATGCAAATACAATAGGGGACATGGTAGGCAAGCTGATGATAACCCTTTCCCCGCACACTTCCTGCGGAGTGCTCAACAGGGTTATAGGGTTCACCAGGGCCAACGTTGGGCTTGCACATCCGTATATTATATCTGCTAGGAGGAGGAACTGCGATGGGGATGAGGACACCACTATGCTCCTCCTGGACGCGCTTATAAACTTCTCAAGGGAATACCTCCCGCAGACGGTTGGAGGCACCATGGACACGCCGCTCATACTAACGCTGAATGTGAAGCCTGAAGAGGTAGACGATGAGGTGCATGCGATGGAAACAGTTGACAAATATGGCCTCGATTTCTATGAGAAGACCATGAACTACCCATACCCTTCAGAAGTCAGGCCGGGGATAGTGGAGGACAGGCTCGGGAAGCCTGAGATATACCAGGGCATAAAGTTTACCCATGGATCTTCGTCACATGCAATCCAAGATTCTCCGAAGAGGAGCACTTACACAACGCTCAAGACGATGCAGGAGAAGCTTGATGCTGA
>JAJZNA010000014.1 GCA_021848065.1 Microcaldota archaeon | reverse complement strand
TTACCAGTCCAAAGATATTAAGCCCTATGTAGAAGAACTGGCTCACGAACTCGGTCATCTCGCTGTAGTACAGCGAGCCCAGGTTTGTGGTTAGGAGATTGGTGATGAAGGAAAGCATATTGCCCCCGCTAATGCTAAAGCCGGTATTGCACAGCGGGTCCGTGCTCCCGGTACTGCATATTCCCGGACCTGGATTTACGGTTGCAAGGAATGGGAACATAAGGGCGGGGAATATTATGTAGAAGGCTATGAACAGGGCTATCAGTGATCCGCCTGCCGCCCTTGTCCATGGGAACGAGCGCAGCGCGAGGCCTACGTAGAGGAATATGGGAAAGAGATAGCTTATCACGAATAGCATGACTATCAGGAACATCCCGAAGAACATTGTGGCGAAGAATGCAGCTTGGTCGTCCCAGAGTACCTGGATGAACGGAGGTATACCTCCGAAAGGCATGTAAGCATAGCCCCAGCTGTTGGGCATCACTATCAGGTTTATAGACTGTGCGATATTGGCGGAGAAGAGCTTGACCACCAAGCTCAGCCAGTTATCGAACCCGCTGGTCGCTATGTTCGTGCTAATGTAGCCGCATAGGCCGGAAAACACCCCGGTGGGGCCGGATACGGACAGGCTCGGTACTGCCGGCACGAAGTACTCCACAATGCTTATAAAGAACTGCATTGCAGGGAAGACGGATAAGGTCGCGAAGCCTATGGCAGCCAATATTATCACATTGAACACGGCCTCGAGCAGTTCGGTCCTGGCAAACGAGACCATGTTGTTGATGTTGAAGGCGGTGCCCAGTGCGTAGACCACAGAGAGTATGCTGAAGTCAAGCATTATTATGGCCATGCATATGCTGACTATGCCGCTGTAATTAGTAAGGCCTGCCAGGGGCCCTGCATAAGTTGAGCTGAATACCTGTGTGCAGTCTATGAGCGAATATGAAGCATGGGCAATGGCGACGAACGCGAAGAGTGCGACAATCAAGGTTATTATTGGAGGATTTCTCATATGACCACTACAGGAACCTGCTCAGGCCCAGTATCGTTGTCTCCCCGCCCATCAGGGACGAGAGCCCGAACGTCGCCGACAGCATCATGAGTATGTTTATTATAGGCAGTATGAACGAAGTCACAGCCATTATGCCGTATATGTTAATCATGCCGGTAAGGGCGGCATATACATTTACAGGCGCTATCCCGCATGGGAGACCTGGGGTCCATGAAAGAGGAGTGACCCCGGAAACGGATGTCCCTCCGGTAAGCTCAGTTATCGGAATTGCAAGGGCCAGGAGTATCTTCAGCGGGTTCTGTATGTTCATGGCGTTTACTATGCGCACCTCTATGTCTATTATGCCGTTTGAGCCAGTTCCGTCTCCGGCAGGATGTGCAACACTTGCATAATCTGCAGGGTAGCATGCGTAAAGCCGTACAACTGATGCCGCATCGGGGAAGACATAGAAGCTCAGAGGTTTCTTTACATAGCATGGGGCGAAGTCGGTGGTGGGTCCAGAGCCCGAGCCAGAGGCTGAGAACCACCCATTATCACCGGCAGGGCAGGCGCATATCTCGGTGTTGCCTGGAGTGCCCCCGTATGTTGCGCAGTTTGACTGTGTTGATGCTGGGGCGGTGCCTGGCTTCGTGCCTTTGTATACATATGAGAGAGGAAGCTTGTCTGCGCTGGTGTAGCAGAAGAGCTGGTACTGGGTGGACTTGGCGCCGTAGTTCTGCGTGAAGTCGCTTATCGTCTGCGTGTTCATGTTTATGCCGCAGAGGGCTATGGCCGGCACATAGGAGGCACCAACAGTGGCAAGGGATCCGGGCGTTGCAGGCGCACCAGGAGGCGCCAGGTTGCTAAGAGAGGCGTACTGGAATAGGAATATTGTTGGGAATATTAGGACACCGACTATGGTGGCGGCTATTAGCAACCCCCCGGCCCGGCGTGTGAAGCCGAAGGTGCGAAGGAGTATGCCTGCAGCCAGGAGGTATGGCCATGCAGTGAGGAGTATGAGCATCAAGATTAGCTCGGTGGTGTAAAGGTATATGGCGAGATTGGACTGCGTAGTCATAACGGGCATTATGGCCCTGTGGAAGATGTATCCGTTGTAAAGGTTGTACGATATGGTGAATTCAGCCTCCCTTGGAACCAATGGGATGACACATAAGGCAGTTTCGCATATGGTGACGTATGACCTCAGCGCCCTCAGGAAAAAGATCATGCTATCGAAGTCGTAGATCGAGTTGAGCTCTGATATGCTCTGGTTTGTCAGGTTGGCCGTGACCACGTAGCTTGCTGCAAGGCCGTAGTCCAGATTTGAGGTAACAGTATCTATTCCGCTCTTCCCGTTGACTATGCTGCAAACTGAAGTAGTAGGAAGAGGCTGGCTGCCGGAGTATGCATTGCTCTTTAGGAATGAAACCTGGGAGTTGACAAGCACATTGTTGCATATTGCTGATATCTGATTCGTTACGGTGGAACCCAGAGCGGACTTGTAAGAGAGCGACGTGCCGCTGCCGACTATGAACATTATTCCGATTATGAGGACGACTAGGAAGACTGTGCCTATGGCCTGCTGCATCTCGCTGAGCGCGGATCCCTTTATGTGCGCATTGTTAAGCAGGACGCCTATAAGGTAGTATACAACGGTAAGCATTATTGCCGCGGCGGCCCCTGCCATTATTATAGGCAGCCACGACTGGAATGATGAATAGCTTGACGCAAGCTGCTGGGTTGCGGCAAATGCCAGCCCAGAGACTGCGGAGAGCAGAAGCAGGATCGTGAGAGCGTTGTGTGTTGTCATTCACTTACCCCAGAAAGGCCCTACGCCTATCATCCTACCTACAGAGTTCAGCCCCTTGGAGAGCCCCATTGCAAATCCCACGGTTATGGCAAAATCAAGACCTATGAGGAATATGCCTTGGAATAGGTACTGCGCGGTCTGCTGCGCATACCCTATGATTATTCCAGGAAGACCATATAGGTTTTCCAATATAAGCTTTACGCCGTTGCCAAGCCCCCCTAAACCGTTGAAACTGCCGCCATAGAACGTGGAGAAGAGGTTGAAGCCTCCCAGGAATCCGCCATTGCCGGAAAGCTGCTGCGTGTTGGTTGAGAAGAGGGCGTCGGAAGGGAGGTTGTATATCTGGTATGGCCCGCTGTACTGGTAGTAGGGGTTGCAGAGTGCAGGGGATACCGCGCCACTGCAAGGCGTGAAGACCCAGGTCACCACGAAGGCATTGAACAGTATTGTGAGGGGGAAGATAAGATAGAAGCCTACTGCAAGGGCCAGGAAAGTATCCGAAGTCTGCCTGAGGTTGGGTCCTGCAAAAGGTATGGAGCGCATTACAAGTGCAAGAGGAAGCAGTATGGTGAATGCAAGTTGCTGTATGAAAGGAAGTATCAGAAGCACCATGAAGAGCACACCGAACGTAACGGCTATAAGCGCCAGGAAAGTGCCGGTCATGGCTCCGCTGAAGCCGAAGTAGATGCCCATCAGGCCTGCGGAGAAGCTGAAGCCCAGCGCCGGAGTTATGGTTATCGTGGGCAGGAACTCCTCGAGATAGTTGGCTATGTTGCCTGTGAGCGTGAGAAGCACGGACTCGGAGTATATGCTCGTGAACAGGTTTAGGCCGGTGTTGAACATCAGGTTGTTTACATAAAACTGTGAATACTGAAGGGGATTTTGGTAGTGCTGCACGGTGGATCCGGATACCAGCATCTGGCCTATGTTGCACATGGTAGATGCCGAACCTATAAGCACTGCGAGTATTACTACGCTGATCATACCCTGGAATGCCTCGTACTTGGCAGCGGCCTTGAGCTTCTCCCTGAATGCGGTTGGCATGACGCCGCTTATGGCAAAGATCGCGGCAGCAACTGCGAAATTTATGCCCAAGACTATCGCAGTTATGTTTATCCACTGGTTGGCGTTAAGCGAGGATATTCCCGAGCCTGCGAATGTGCAGTACGTGCTATACACAGTCTGGGTTACGGTAAGCGAGATTGGATCCATTTGCGTCAGCTCGATATCCTCAGTTTTCCTCCCAGCTGGAACCTTATCGACCCACCCATGGCGCGAGCTATGGAATTGGTTATGGCATATACCACCACCAGGTCGATTGTGATTAGCACCAGCTGTAGCAGCACATAGGGCACCATTGACATCAATATGTCCATATACTGATATATTGCAGTATCGCTGAATACGTTGGCGCCGTTGTACTGCCCTACCTGGTCATTTGAAGCGGAATAGGCCACAGTGGAAAGTAGATTGGGCAGCGCTGAGGCCGTTGCCGGCACAGTGGTGCAGAATGACAGGCCCACGAGGCCGAATGCAGTCATGAACGGGCATGAGGATATGAATGAGCCGAAGCCAGAAGGGGTTGGAAGTGGAGGAGGGGTGAATGCGACCGCCTGGGAGATGTAGTTGGTAACCGATGAATTTAGTATTATCAGCACGCCTGGAAGGACTATGGACATGCCTATGCCTATGGCGATCATTGTGCCGCCTATGCCGCGTATGAACGGGAATGCCCTGAGCACGATGCCCAGAGGCACGAAGAAGGTAAGGCCTATGAGGGCCATTGTTGGAAGGACGTACACCAGTATTAGAAGTATGACGGTGAATGGGAATATGAGGAAGTTTATTGCGTCCCCTATTATGGACCCGTAGGCGGCGATCATGGGGTTTCCTGTCTGAAGCATCCAGTTGTTGAACGGCACGAACACAGATCCAGATACTATGCCAAAGAAGTCCCAAACCGGGACTGCAAAGTAGCTGCCAAGCTTAACGTTTGACCAGAAGCCTGATCCGGAGCCTATGAGGCCCACCCATGACCACACGTCCATCATGTTGTAGTTGACGTTGCATAGGTAAAGCTCTGTGCTGGTTATGAGAGGGGTTATGTTGCCGCCTGTGATGGGCCCCCCGCCTGACGGGGCAAAGGCGTAAGCCACGTTGCCCACTATGGAAAGCATCGAGAAGATGACGACTATTATTATTGCTGATTTGGTTATCTCCCAGTACTCTGACTGCAGCCAGTTCCTTATCCCCATATGAGGGAAGAGCCTGCTCAATATGAGCGCTATTGCGACTACTGCAAAGGATATCATCAGCGCCATTACCGAAAGGGATATTGCCGGGCCCATTATGTTTCCATAGGAAACCGTGCCTACAGGCATCCCCAGGTTCGGATTGGTGATGGGATTGTAGTTTTGGCAGTATGCAGGGGCATCGCTAGAAGGCACTGATAACGGATTGCTTGCCGCGCTTGCCAGGCCAACAAGGACCAGAGCCATGACAAGCCAGAGCGCTGCATTTCGCATGCAATTAATAGATAGTGGCACATTAAAAATGCTTTCTGAGGATAAGCATTTCTGGGCTAAAAAGCAGTAATCAGTGCCTGAGCAGCCTGAACCTTGACATGTACGCCTCGGCCTGGAATATGACGAAGTAAGGAAGTATGAAAAGGGAGTTTATTATAAGCACGGCGTAGCTTGCAAAAGGGGTGCCCAGCAGGAATACGCACACAAAATCGATGACAGACACCGATAAGGTAAGGAGAACCAGCCATGCGATGAAGTACTGCGGCTCATGCACTACCAGCTTTATGCTGTCCTTTACTGCCCTGCCTATGCGCTTGTCATCAACCACAGTGGCACTTGGGGCATAGAATAAGACAGTGCCTGCCACGAACCCGACTACGGCAGTGATTGCGGCAGGCATATGCACGGAATAGCCGAATACGTTAACGAGCATTATGAGTATGGCGTATGCAAGTAGCATTACGAACACGCGCCCTATGTAGACCTCTATGTTCTGGAAGGCCCTGCGGCTTATCTTCGACTTTGTCCTCCTCGCCTTCACTATGAGGCTTATGAGCACGAACGCGAAGCTCAGGAATAGCAGCGAGAATATGGAAGCTATTGTTATCACTGAAAGGCTTACGAAGTTTATGTTTCCGTTTGAGAAGATGCTTGCGCTTCGCAGGAATATTGCGCCGGCGCTCATGTAAGTGGGCAGCGGGGCGAAAAGGGGTATTGCAAACGCTATGAGAAAAGGTATGGAAAATATGAGGACTAGCCGCAAGTTCTCCCTGTAGACTTCTATAGAGTCACTTACGACGCCTGACAAACCATACACCTAGTAATCAGTCAAGACTAAAAAATAAAAAGGTATGCAGTGCGCAAAAAGCGCGCACCGCATACATACATGAGATTGCTTATGCGATCAGCAGGTTGCCACAAGGCCAGAAGAGCCTCCGGTTGCCGCTATCTGCGTTGCAATCCATGGTGCAAGGAAGTATATTATCAATGCGACTATTGCACCCACGATCATGTTGAGTGACCATCCCTGCAGGTTGCCCTTTATGTTACCTGAGGCAGGCATCACGTGAGATACAGCATAGAGCACAGCGCCCAGCGCCAGCAGCACTATGACAAGTATTCCTACGAATGTTTTAATGTCAGTACATATCGCATTCAGCGTGCTTGATACGGTTCCGCCAACGCCGCCAGCCGCGAATACTGAGGTTGTCAGAAATCCGCCAGTCATCATAACTAAGAACAGATACCTCATCAGGTTTGCTATAGTTTTCATGCAGTTCACTTTTGGTAATGTACATGCCTGTGGAGATTTAAATAGGTTTCGATGTGCGCATATCCCGATTTCGCATTAATACTTAATGTATAAGGGGCATTGGCGTATGGGCTTGTGGTATTTGTATTGCTGTAGGCCATGGCACAGCGCTACAGTAGGCAGGTGCTTGGGCGGTTCCAATGGCATCTGAGCGTTTTTTAACGCTGAGCGGCAAACTATAGTTTTAGAGGCTTATGGTGGCACGGCAGGGAGGATACTTGAAGATGCGCAAAGGCATGGACGGGCTGATGTTCACTGCGGTTCTTTTCCTGCTAGTCATAGGCGCCCTCAGGTACCCTGCCCAGCTTGTTCCAGGTGCGGTTCAGGCGCTGCAGCTTTCATGCTACGTACTGTTCATAGCGCTTGCGTGCCTTTACGGCCTTGGCAGGGGGGCGGAAGGGGGCGTGGGAAGGTACTCGGCGCTGTTCAGGAGGGCATCGGCAGCATACATTGCGCTTGCATTGGTTTCCATAGCATTGAGCATTGCAGCTTTCGGAAACGTTGAGGCACTGCTCGGAAGCCTTGTCTACCCTATGCTCACATCCATACCGTATGTCATAATCTTCTTCCTCATGGCCCTTGGCACATACCTCTATCGGATCAGGAGATACAGGAGGATGGGCATCCTTGTATACGCAATCGCACTTATGCTCATAATAGGCTTCTTCGAATCCAGGCTGGCCCTGTCATATGTTGCTAACGATGAGGAGATAATCACAATGCTTGGGGCAAAGGCACTCCTCGCTGGCTCCAACCCCTATGCAGCCTCTGCCGCAGGAGTGCTCTCGGCTGCGCAGATAAACAACAGCACCAGCATAACCATACTCTCTTCTGGCAATATAGCCGCAAGCATGGACTACCCTGCACTCTTTGTCCTCTCGTTCGTGCCATTTTATGCGTTGGCGCAGCCAACCCTCTACAGCCTCGAGCACGTGTACATGCCTGCGGAGAGCATAGTATTCATATTCATCATGCTCCTTGCAATATGGAGCAGCATAGACGACAAGGACCCGCTTAGGCCTAGGTATCTGCTGATGGGCGCGCTGATCTTCCTGATACCGGGAATGCTCCTCTCCCTGCAGGTATACCTGATGCTTGCCATCATGGTTGTTGCTTATGCCAGGCTTGAATCGCGTAGTGCATGGCTGTTCCTTGGGCTCGCACTCTCCATGCAGCAGGAGCTGTGGTTCGCGGTGATACTGATGCTGCTGTACTCGTTCAACACATACGGGATGCGAAAGGGAATACGCGATGCTGCTGGGGCGTTGGCGGTGTTTGTGGCTATCAACGGCTATTTCATTGCTACGGGCCCTTCCGCATACTTCCATGCGCTGTTCCAGACCCTGGGATACCTGCTTCCAAGCGCAGAGGCTGGGATAGGGTTCTTCCTGTTCACGCACCTGAACATGCCTCTTGCAGATTTTGCATACCTTTTCATGCTTTCATGCGCTGCTCTTGCCCTGGCATTCCTTTACTTCAACGAGAAGAGGCTTGTGCCGGTATTCGGAATGATACCCTTCCTCTTCCTTTCGCACGCGCAGGCAGCGTATTACTTCTTCTTCGCCGCGCTGCTGGTGGTAGTCATCCATTTCAAGGAAGGCAGATGGAATGGAGGGTGGTTCAGGAAAGAGGTTGGGAGGAGCAGGCTGCGCCTGGACGCGCTGCTGGGTTCGATAGCCGCCATCTTCACAGCGGGAGTTGCAGTGGTCATCGTTGCTCACGCGTCTTATATGGGACATGCAGGATTCTCGGTGTCTGGGCAGTCCGCATACATATCCGGGAACACGCTCCACTATGCGGCAACACTCACATACAGCCGTGGATATGTCGGAAGCCCGTGGGTGCTCTTGGGGGCGTACAACAGCATCGGAAACATACAGTTCTACGGGCTGCACAACACAAGCCTCATGAATGGCACGCAGAAGTGCCAGTTCCCGTGCTCCCTGAACATAAATGTGCTCAGGCTTAACGGCTCCGGCACATATGACCTATACCTGGAAGTGTACAACGTCTCTGGCCCGCAATACGTTTCGGCGCTCATCTACGAAAACGACTATGCATATCAGTCGGACATGACCAAATCATCGCGAGGTAGTTAGGTTTAATAAGTTAAACCCCATGAATTTATTATCGTTGATCCAATGGCCGACCAGGAGATTAAGACAAGCATAGATAGTCTGGTTGCCTACCTCAAGGAGCATGGAGAGACAAATATAAGTGTGGTAGCTTCAGTGCTGGGCGTTGGTGAAGCAACAATAATAGAATGGTCAAATATACTGGAGAAAGCAAACGTCATAAGGATAGTCAACAGGTCCGGCAGGATGTTCCTCTCGCTAATGGAAGGGGGCGCGCCGGCAGGGAAGGGCGTGGCCGCACCTACTGAGGCCGAAGTCAAGGTAAGCGAGGAGTCTGAACAGATGCGAATAGAGGCGGACATAGCCTCGCAGATTGCTGCGGTGAACCAGATATCTTCAAGGATAGATCAGTTCAGCAAGTCCATATCCACCGTAGACGAGATGTTCAAGACGAAGTACAAGAACGTCAAGCCATTCCTCGACAAAGTAAACTCGGTGCAGGCAAGGATAGACACTTTCGAGAAGAAGATGGAGACCAACGCGAAGCACCTTGAGGAGATAAGGGCGCAGATGCAGAAAGAGTTCGACGCGCTGCAGAAGTACTCCACCATGCTTTCTGGCTTTACTCTTGACACTAACAATGCAAGGGGAATAGCCGAGGACATAAGGGGGAGGCTTAACCTTTACAATGCAAACATGGACGAGATGTCCAAGGCCCTGGACCAGCTAGTATACAGGTACAGGAAGAATGCGCTGGAGATGCGCAGAGACATAAGGGACAAGACTGAGCAGCTTGTGCAGATAGTCAACCTTGAGGAGAAGCAGATAAGGGAGTACGAGAAGACCGGTAAAGACTACAAGAGGAATTCTGAGGTGCTGATAAGGAATGCTGACAACAAGCGGAAGGCGATATTCGATGAGTTCGACAAGACGATGTCGGAAGTTAAGAGGCTCAGCGACGTCGCAGGAAAGGATCTTGTAGAACTGAAATCAAAGTCTGAAGAGCTCAAGAAACAGCTCGGGGACATGTCCGGCATAAACGACACCCTGCTGTCCATAAAGAAGGACCTGGACGCGGCTACGGAACAGCGCAACATGCTACTTAAGAGCCTCAGCACCATGATGCAGGACGCCAAGGCCCTATCGGCCAGGAGGAGGCCTGCGGAGAAGCAGATGAGGAAGAATGCGCTCAAGAACAGGACGCAGAGTGCTAGCGAGACCGTAGAGAATCTCAGGAAGGCCGCCGGAGCCATTGGGGATAAGTTCAAGTCGATTGCACCGGAAAACGCGCAGAGTGATGAAGGAACAGGAAAGGGAAAGGAGGATGTGAATGGCTGAGCAGGTCGCTGAAAATTCCAAAGAGCTTACTAACTACAGCCTCACCGCCAGCGGTATTGAGGCGAAGATACGCATCGTGGACAAGGGGGAATTCGTACCGAGTTACGAGATAAATGTGCCCGGGGTCGGAGATGCCACCAAGATACTTCTTACGTCGCTGAGGGGAGAGCTGCTCAAGCTCGTGCCGGTTGACACCACCAAGATAACAGACACGGAATATGTGGCAGACCTCAACAAGAAGTACATAAACGCCGCATCTGTCGTCATAGACAAGTACCTGCCCGGCACCAAGCCGCAGGTCAAGGCCATACTGATAGCGTACATAATAAACATAATGCTGGGGCTTGGGGACCTTGAGGTCCTCCTTGCCGACGAGAATCTTGAAGAGATAGCCGTCAACGGGTCTAAGGACTACGTCTGGGTCTTCCACAAGAAGTTCGCATGGTGCAAGACCAACCTTAAGCTTTACAACGAAGAGGCCATATACGACCATGCCGAGGCAATAGGCAGGAGGGTCGGTAGGCAGATAACAACGCTCTCGCCGCTCATGGACGCAGAGCTGGCTGACGGTTCAAGAGTAAACGCCACGTTATATCCAGTGTCGCAGAGCGGGAACACGATAACAATAAGGAAGTTCTCCAAGAACCCTTGGACCATGCCTGCGCTGATAAAGTCGCATTCGACATCGGCAGAGATAGCATCCATAATATGGGTGTGCGTGCAGAACGAGATCAGCCTCGTGCTTTCAGGAGGGACAGCAAGCGGAAAGACTAGCTTCCTTAATGCCATGTCAATATTCATGCCTCCAAACCACAGGGTAATATCCATCGAAGAGACCAGGGAGCTTACATTGCCGGACTTCCTGCAGTGGGTGCCGATGCTGACCAGGCAGGCAAACGCAGAAGGGAAGGGAGAGATAAGCCTGTACAACCTCATGATAAACGCGCTGAGGCAGAGGCCGGACATAATGCTTGTCGGAGAAATCAGGACGAAGTACGACGCCCAGACTCTCTTCGAGGCAATACACACGGGTCACGCGGTGTACGGCACCATCCACGCAGACAACGTACAGGATACTGTAGTAAGGATGACGAACCCCCCGATAGACATACCAAAGGTTATGCTCAACTCCATAGGAGGCATAATATCACTATTCAGGCACAGGAGGCTGGGCATAAGGAGGGTTCTTGAGCTTGGAGAGATGCTTAACAGCGGAGACGCCAACGTGCTGTACAGGTGGAACCTGAGAAACGATACATTCGCGCAGGTCTCGAACCTCTCAAGGCTCTCTGAGCTGATATCCCTATACGGAGGCTACACGTACAAGGAGCTGATGGACGACATAACGGAGAAATCAATGATACTCAACTGGATGGTGGCAAATGACGTGACAAATGTCAATGATGCCGGAAACGTCATCGCCCAGTATTACAAGAACAAGGACAAGGTGGTGGCACTTGCGAAGGAGAATGTCAAGTATACACCAGACCTGATAAAGTGATTGATTATGGATTATTCTGGCGCAGTGGATATGATTTCCAAGATGGAGGCCCAGGACACCGGGCAGAGGTCCATCAAGATAAGCATAGACGAGGCGGAAGACAAGGTCAGGCTCAGGGAGTATGATACAAAAGGGATAGTGAGCACAGTCAACTTCGTGGAAAGGCTAGAAGGCAGGGGAAGGTCTTTCCAGGAACCCTACCAGAGGGAGGTAAGGGAGGCTGCTGCAAGGCACGTGGCCGCAGTGCCGAAGGCTGGAGCCAAGGCTGGGGAGGACATAATCAGGGAGATTGGAGGCGCAGCAAAGGAACTCGAGGATGCGCTATCCAGCATAGGGAGCGTCATGGCAAAGGTTACCGAGGCCAAGCCGGGCAAGGGACTTGTACTTCCCGGGCTGTCGCCAAGCGACCAGCTTAGCGAGCTTGAGAAGATAATGGAAGGGATAGATACAGGGGCTTTCGACAAGGAGCATATGGGCATCATTAGGATGGAGGTTTCGGGGCTTTCGAAATCCCTGGCGGTGCGCAAGGCGCCTCAGGGAGCCGACACAGGCATTCTGGCCCTTAGGGACAAGAAGCTCAAGGAAGTATTAATTAAATTGGGTATAAAGTAGGTATTGGTATAATGCTGTTCAAAAAGAAGGCCATCGTAAACAGGCAGATAGTCGGGTTTACGAAGCCTGGAAGGTTCTTGTTCTTCAAGATAAAGGCAAAGCCAATTTACAAGGTAGTCAAGGAGCAAGTGACCCCCACACCTACTGCTGGGAAGCCAAAGGCCCAGGCTGCAAGGCCAGCAAAACAGACCACAATGAAGCGCAGCGCCCTCCAGATGAAGATGCTGGCAAACCTCGCGCCTGCGCTGGTGGAGATAGGCATGAAGATGACTCCAGAGCAGTACATGGCCAGCTCAATGAACAAGGCAAGGATTGCGGCAGTGGCAGTTCTAGTGGTTGGAGTCATTGCAGTGTTTGTGCTGAAGCTTGAAACGGTGTTCGCATTGTTCGCTGTGGCTGGAGCCGCTGCAGCGTACTTCATGGGATACCAGATGCTCATGTCCTATCCGATAAGGAAGACAAAGTCAGTGGGCAATGATGTTGAGAAGGATGTGCTTTTCGCAGCCAGGGACATGATAGTAAGCATGAGGTCCGGGGTGCCGCTGTTCAATGCGATGGCCACGGTGAGCGTGGGGTATGGGGCAGCAAGCAGGGAGTTCGAGAAGATAATAGACAGAGTGCAGCTAGGCATGCCGATGGACCAGGCAATAGACGAGGTAAGCGAGAAGAGCAGGTCGGCGACGTTCAAGAAGCTGATGCTCCAGGCGAGCACCAGCATAAAGGTGGGATCTGATGTCATCAGCTCGATACAGGAGGTCATAAACGATGTCAGCCAGGAGAGGGTCATAGAGCTAAGGAGATACGGGCAGAGGCTCAACGCGATAGCCATGTTCTACATGCTCTTCGGAGTGATATTCCCGAGCATGGGCATAGCTGTTGCTGCCATAATGTCGACTTTCATAAGCATATTCACGATAGACAATAACACGCTGATAATGGCGGTCCTGGGACTGGCATTCCTGCAGTTCGTGTTCCTGAGGATGGTGTCCTCTTCAAGGCCCAGCTTCGCGAGTTGATGTTCATGGCAACAATAGTATTCGAAAGGTTGGTAGGAAGGAACGTTGCAAGGTTCGTGTCAACAGAGCTCGACCTTGCAGGAGTCAGGACTAGCGTCAACAGGTTCCTTGCAGGAGCCATCCTGGGATGGGTAGCAATAACCATAATGGTCTCTTTCAGCCTTTCGATAGGGCTCAAGCTTAATGCAGGCCTGGCACTACTCGCCGGCATTGGGATGAGCGTGATATATGAAGTGGTGCTTTACGCCCTGCTGGAATTCAGGATAGACCAGAGGAAGAGCTTCGTAGAGGACGTGCTTCCGGATTATCTGCAACTAACCGCAGCCAACATGAGGAGCGGTGTGTCAATGTCAAAGGCCCTGGTGATGGCAGTGAGGCCGGATTTCAAGTATTTCTCAGAGGATGTCACGATAATGGGCAGGCAGCTTTATTCCGGAGAGACCATGGCCCACGTACTGACCCAGCTTGGCGCTAAATACAGGTCCCCGACCCTGAAGAGGACAGTGAGGGTCATTGTGGAGGCCCAGCAGTACGGAGGAGGGATGGCAGACCTGCTCAACCAGATAGCCAAGGACATGAGGAACCAGCACATGGTGCAGAAAGAGGTCGCAGGCCAGCTTTTCATGTACACGATATTCATAGCCTTCGCGGCGATAATAGGCGCGCCGGCGCTCTATGGCCTCACCAACGAGATGATAGGAGTCACATCCACAGTATGGTCGAGGATCTCCCTGAACACGGCATCGAGCCTCCCGTCGGTCGGAGTGTCATTCATAAAGCTGTCCAAGCCCCTGATAACACCGCAGGGCTATTACTATTTCTCCCTGGCGGCCATATTCGTCATAACAGGGTTCGGATCCTTCATCATAGCGGCAATAGCCACTGGAGTGCCTTTCAGGGGAATAAAGTACATGCCAGTGTTCATCATAGCAGGGCTCGCTATATTCCTGGTGGTATCGCTCTTCATAGCAGGGCTGTTCTCATCATTTGCACCCACATAGAGTGCAGGGTGGGTCAAGGAGGAGCAGGGAATCCTAGGGACTGCCACTCGCGCGATACGGCGCCGGCGGTGGAGAGGCCGGTATAGTTGTATGACGCTGTGGAGTAATTCGCCTGTATGAATGCATACGAAAGGGAATTTGCCTGGCCGTTATCCCTATAGCCGCTGTAGTCGTTCAGGTTGCCGCTCAGAGGCCACCATCCGGCAAGGTTGCTTGTGTTATAAAGAGGCGGCGCGGTGATTCCTGCGCGGTACATGCCCATTATCTGCGAACCAGTAAGGGTCGTGTTGTATACCTGCAGGTTTGAAATGTAGCCAAGGAAATAAGCCTGGGTATTGGTACTGGAAGGGCTTCGTGCGCCAAGCATTATCGGATATGACTCCTCTGAGAACCTCGATGTCAGGAGGGTGCTGTTCACCTCTGTACCATCGATATAGAGGTACTCTGTCAGCAGGGTGTTGCTGAATTCCCCTACAACATAGTGCCACCCGGGGTTGCCCCAGTTATAGCACAGCTCCTTGAACGAGGCGCCTGAAATTCCGGCACCGAAGTCTATCCCCTGCCCATTGCCGCACTTTGTATTGGGGGTTAGGAAATACCAGTCCTCCAAGAGCACGTTTGATTCTGCGCGCCCTTTGTCCACTATGGATGTCCAGTATGACTGGGCGACGGGCTCATCTACCCAGAATGATACCGCAAATGAAGGAGGGCTGAGTCTTGCGGCCGAAGGCAGCATGACGTTGCTTGTCAGGCCGTCGAAATATGGGGCAGTGATCCCGTAATTGCCGAGCTCCAAAGGCGCATCGGACAGGTACACCTGGGGTTTGCCCGGGGCGCCGCACTGAGCATTGTTGTTGCATGACAGAAGGCCGGGTATGGCATATGTATTTGACGGGTACTGCTGCACGTATGCGGCATCGCGGGTATAGTCGGGAATGGTTACATAGGAAGTATTTACTGAAGTTGAGTTTGAGTATTGATTTCCACTATAATCGTTTGGATTGCCGTTGAGAGTATACCATCCCTGAAGTTTGGCACTGGATATTGGAAGTCCTTCGACGCCCTGCTGGTAGAGGTTTGCTATCTGCGCCGCGCTGAGGGTGGAGTTGTATATCTGGAGATTTGCAACATACCCGGAGATGCTGCCTGATTCAGTAACAGAAGGGGAGCCCGAGCCGATTGATATTCCCCCGAGGCCGGTAAGAGGCGCCGTGTCTGCGCCTGCACTGCACCACGAATTTGTCTGAACCTCATTGCCATTTATGTACAGCTTGAATTGCGAGGGACTTACCGCTGTCCCAGACTTGCCGCTGAATGTGCCTACCACATAATACCAGGTGTTAGAAGGATACTGGGCACTGGATTCTACACCGAGGCCCACACCGTCGCTGCTGTCTCCAAAAAAGAAGCTGCCCTGAGGCGCCAGGCATCCTAGGGAGCCGCCGAATCCCAGAGTGAGGCTGTGGCCTGCGCCGCTGCCCCTGTCACTCTCTATGAGCCCGGATTGCGAAGCAGGATATACCCATGCAGCTACAGTGTAGGAAGTTATTCCTTTCTGCTGCTCCCCGAGAGTTACGGCTGAAGCAGGAGCACTGCCATTAAGTGCCAGGACCTGGCGGCTATAAGGAAAGAGGGTGAATATGCCGTTTGGTGACCCAGTCCTGAAATTCCCTGTAACCCTTTGGAGATATGAAGGCGTAAATGGGGATGTGAAGTAATCTCCCGCAGCAGCTGCCGAATCAAGCCCGCTCACATTGAGGACGGAGAGGCCTGGACCGTAAAGCAGCACCTGCCTCCCTGTAGTAAGGTAGTTCAGTATGTCCGATCCTGAAGGATAGAGCAGGTACGGGGTACTTGGCGGAGTGTCAATAAGCTGTGCCACAAGGCCGCCGAATTGGCTTGCACACGTGCTTGCGCCTCCGGTTATTCCGAAGGCGTTGGCAGTTGCCAGTATGACGAATTTGTCATATGGAGCTACTGAAAGAGAGCTCGGAACTGCGCTGCACGATGTAGCCCCCGATGGGATCTGAATCACCGTGCCGTATACAAATCCGCTGCTATTTCCCGTAGTTGCGTACTCGTTGCCTATTACCTTCACAAGTCCCTGCAGGCTTGAGAAGCGCATCTGCCTGTAGACACCCTGTTGGGCGTAGAACAGGTCGGGAGTGCCGTTGAGGGGCATTGAGACGTTTACAGGTATATTGAAGTGGTATACCCCTGTTGATGTGTTTATGAGAACGTTTTCAGTGTACCTTATTGTTATTGAGTACGGGCTTTCCTGGGATATTACTGGCTTTGTCTGGGTTATGGACACCTGTTTTGATGACATCCCTGTCACCGAGCTTATGCCTGAATTGTAGGCAGCGAAAGTGGCATTGCCCATAAGCGAGCTTATGTAGTTTCCATCTATCGAGCCGCCCGTGACATTGGGGATGGTTCCGTTCTCCATAAGCGGTACCATGAATGCGCTGAGGTTTGATATGAAATTGGTTCCCCTCAATGAGGAATTATACTCGTAAGTGAATAGCGTGGAGAGCGCCGTTGATGCGCTGGTGTATGCGAACGAGTCTGCGCTGCTGGAGAGCAGGCTTCCGTAGTTTGTCGTGCTGCCTGAAAGTATTGAAGACTCGGACACGCTGTCGTACCCTATCCCCATCACGACAAAAAGCAGGAGGGCGACTACCATGAGTAGCACGAATATGAGCGCCGTGAGTGAGAACATCTGGGCTTTCATGCCCTTCCCCGAAGCTATGCCATTTTTCATCTCCATGTATACACCCCAACATTATACAGCTTATAATCCCCAGTGGAATAATTAAACAGGACAACCGGCACAGTCTGGGACGATATCGAATATGAACCGGACAGGCCCGGCTGCGCATTGGTTGCATCGCTATATGTAACCCCAGAAGTGAATCCGGGGAAATACTGCTGGCTTGAATATCCGTTCGCATCTCCTGCGAGCGGGAACCACGCGGCTATTCTCGTGCTGACTGGCCCCCCGTTTATTCCGCCGCGGTATAACTGTGCCACCTGCGCCGTGGTGAGCGAGGTGTTGTATATCTGCATATCCGAGAGCGCCCCGTTGAATTGGTTTGAACCTGACCCAGACCCAAGCTGTATATTGGATGTCCCGTCCAGTAGGCTTGGGCTGCCCGAGTACGTGCCGGAGATGGCATTCCCATTTATGTATAGCGTCCATGAAGATGGGGTGTACACGGCCACGAGATTGTACCAGGTATCCTGGCTGAACGTGAACGGATAGTTTACCGACTGGGAGAGCCATGAAGCGCCATTGCCTATGTCCCCGTGTATGCCTGTTGATGCGCCATCATTGTTGCCTATTAGGCTGAGGTCCATAGTACGGACATTGACCTTCTGAATGGTGTCTATGAGTTCTGAAGAGAAGGTAGATGTTGGTGGGAGGGCGCTGTAGAACCATATGCTCACGGTGAAGTTGTTGGAAAGGGATAGATTTTGGGAATAGGGTATTGTTACCACGCTGTTTGCTCCGTTGAAATCGGAAACTGTGAGTATGGACTGATTGTTAACAGTGAAGGTGCTGTTCTCGGTGTGGGAAAGCGAATTCAGAAGGTAGTCGGCGCAGCTGCCCTCGTTGTTTATGTACATGGTGCCTATGTCGGTGAGTATTGATGAGTTTGAGGATGCTGCGCACGTCCCGAACGCAATAAGGTGGCTACCTACGCTGGCAAAGAGTTTGCCGTATGCGAGCGCCATATGCGGGTTTATGTTGGTGTTTGTTAGGGAGTATGGAATTGCTACAGAGCCGGTGAACGTGCCGGTGCTCCGGTTCTGTTCTGTCACATACCCGTCTCCCCAGATCTCGTACAAGTTCTGGAGGCTTTGGATAGGTGTCTGGTTTAGGAGCGCAGTGTGGCTTTGTGACCGGGCATACCATAGCTGCGATCCTGTGGAGTTGAGTGCCAGAACCGCAGATGTGCCTTGGAATGCGAAAACGCCCCCGTAAGAGCTTACTCCTGACTCAAGGGTGGAATTGGCGTCGGTGACGCTGCTTATCAGGCTCCCTGAAGAGCTCAGAAGGTTCGCATGGTTACCCTGCCCCACGGCAAATGTGTTCGAGTATATTGCCACATCGCTCTCGAAAGATGCGGCGCCGCTGCCGGAGCTGCCCCACACGTTTGCTGCAGCATACGTATTGTTGTAGATGTCAGTAAGCATCTGCAGCCCTGTGAACTGGTAGGTATTGCACGAGAAGACTGTTGAAACGATCTGGCTCCCGTAAGCCGCAGAATATCTGGCAAGAAGCCCTGCAGACGAGAGTATGCCAGTGCCATTGCCTATTATCGTGCCGTTACCTGGACTGAAAGCGTAGAGTGTTATGCCGCTGGCGTCTCCGCATGCGTCGGATGTTCCGGTTATTATCTTTCCATTGGACTCGAACATCATCGGGGGATATTCATCCCCGTCAGGCTCCTGCTCTCCGCCAATTGCAATTGTGTAGGGAACAGTAGAAGCCCATACGACGCTGCCGTTGAGCGCGTTGAGGGCCATTATGTTCGCATCTGTGGCATAGATGACCATGCCGCGATAGAGCAATGCGCCAACTATCGGGGGCGAGTAGTAGCCGGAGGCAGGTGACCATACGGAGTTGTACGGGGACCCGGAAGTCCACCTGGTGATGCCGGTAGAGGCGTTTATTGCATACATGATGTTTCCGGATGCAAAGTATACATCACCGTATCCGGCAAGTATGGTGCCGTTCGTTATGGGATTTGGGGCATTTACAGTATAGGCTACGGTGCCAAGTGACGGCCCTGTGGGGTTCCCGCCGCTGTACTGCGCATCTTTCTGTACCTGGTGCCAGGGCTGACCTGACGCCGCACTCTGGTTCACCATCTCAAGGGCGAGAGGTATGCCGGATATGGAACTGAGCTTTGCCAGCGACATCTCCTTTAGCAGGGAGCTTGAGAGCGTGTACTGGGTATACGAAGTGGTAGGCGTGACGTACGTGAAGTAGAGCAGCACGGATATGCCTGCCGCAGTTATCATCAGTGCGAAAAGAGCATCAAGGGTGAAGACTATGCCTTTCATCAGCTTACACCGAACGTAGTATTAGTCCATACGAGTATCCTCATTGTACCTACTGCACCGTTGGACAGTATCACAGGGATTGTGGCAGACTGTATTGCCGTTGCATTTCTTTCAAGCGGATTCCTTCCCACAGATATGTTGTAGTTGCCCGGCGAATATATAGTTATGTAGTAGTCGTATCCTACCCCCATATCCTGCTTGGTGGCCTGATAATTGGTGTTGGACATCGCCATTAGGGCCATGGCCTTCCTCGCGGAGATGGTGCCGTTCTGGCTACCCAAACCTATGCTGACATTACGCCAGGTGTTGGCGTTGGATACATTCACAACAGAAAGCCAGTCGGAAGGATATCCAGGGGTGGTTATTTTTTGCTGTAGCGACTGGAGCTGCGCCTGCATGCTCCCTATGCCGAATCCGTATGCTGTTGAAAATTCACTGTTGATCTTGCTCCATGCGCTTATCAGTATGATTAGAGCGGCTGTGAACACGATTATGGCGAATACCATATCTATTGACCAGTATTGCCCCTTCATCAGCTAACACCCAGCGGAATGGTTATAGACGCAGAAGCCGGCGTGCCGGTGTTGTAGAGCTGGTACACCTGCGCCGAGGTGAGTGATGTGTTGTATACCTGTATGCCTGCGATGGAACCGGAGAAGCTATTCGAGGAATATCCGGAAGTCTCGGATGCCCCTATCACCAATGGATTGGAGTTGGTTGCTATAGATCCGGATGCCGCAATGGTATTAACTGGCACGCCATCCTCATACAGCGTAAGGTAGGTGCCATTGTACACCCCAGTAAGCATGCTCCATTGGTTGTAATCAAGCGGGTATGGGGTGGATACTGGGCCCAGAAGGGTACCACCAACATACGCGTAGAAGTCGCCTTCGGAATTGCCATTCCATCCGAGGCCTAGCCGGAAGGTGTTCTGCTTGCCTGCTATTACCTCCCTGCCAGATGAGGCCGAAGGGTTTACCCAGGCAGACACGGCGAATGGGCCATTTATAACAAGGTTGCCAGTTACCACAACATTGCTTCCTGTGCCGTTGAATACGAGGCCCGAGCCGGATAGAGGCTGAGCTATATACGCACTGCTTACTGCCTGGCTATAGGATATGCCATTGTATGGGGTTCCTGGTTCATTGCTAAGGCCATAGTCATTCGTATCGCCGTTCAGCGGCCACCAGCCAGCCAGCTTTGCGCCTGCTATCGGGAGACCGGCTATGCCGCTGCGGTAAAGCTGCGACATCTGAGAAGAACTCAGAGTGGAATTGTATGCCTGCACGTTGGCCATATTGCCATTGAAATACCTGGTGGTGTAGCGCGACTGCCACCCCAATATCCAATATTGGTTGGATGAGGCGGTGGGAGTTATGGACAGTGAGAAGGTTTGCGACTTCCCATTGACATATATGGTTGCAGAGCTTGCGGTAAGAGTATAGCCTACAAAACTCCACGTGCCCAAAGGTGCGACCAAGGAGCTCACGAGATTCGTGTTGCCGTCCCACAGAACCACCTCCCCATTTGTCCTTAGCGCAAGCTCATACGGCGCTGCATTTGGCCCACCTCCATCGAATTCGCTTATGACTTCAAAGTCGCTTGTGCCATAGCTTTTGGGATATATCCACTGCGCATTAGAGATGGGGAAGGCATATATTCCCGTGCCGTTTATGTACATGGAATTGCCGTTGAAGCCTGCGGAGAGGACCTGCGCGGATGTAGAGCTTGCCTGCGCTGCTGATGTAGGAAGCCTCACGAAGCCGGCATTGCCCAGTATTGATCCGTTGGTCCCTTTGCCGCTGTAGTCGTTTGCATTGCCGTTCAGTGGCCACCAGCCATGCAGGCTTGCGCCGTTTGGACTGGCGCCTATGCCGCGATCATAGAGCGCGGTGAGTGCAGTAGAAGACATCGCTGAGCCGTATATCTGCAGGTTTGATATGCTTCCGTTGAAGAAGGATTGTGGAAGGATGGCCTGGCCGGAAGGCGGGGAGGATGAATAAGGCATGCCGCTCTGGCCTCCGACCTCTATGGCGCTCCCTGAGAAGTATGAAGCAGATGTGCCGGTGGCTACTTGAGACCCGTCAACATAGACTATTGCATTGCTTCCTGATAAGGTTTCAGATAGCATGTACCACTGTCCAGGATTTAAGATGGTGTTGGAGTATTGAAGCGATCCGGACGGATTGTAGAAGCACACTACGAGCTTGTCAGTGCACGCACCGAATGCCCATGAACCTGGCGCCGATGCCACGAAATCCTGTCCTGATGTGGGTGGCTCGAAGCTTGCCCATGCAGATATTGTGATCGGATTAGATTGCAGGCCTGAAGTGCTCGGTATGCTGACTATGCCTGTGCTTCCGTACAGCCTAAGGACGTACGTCGGGGAAGGCCAGTATGCGCCCACAATGTTGCCGTTCAGTCTGCTGCTGGCATCAGACCTTGAGCTGAGGTCGTAAAGAGTGGTTCCGGAGCCATATACCATCGGCCACCAGGCAGTCAGATTGTTTGCAGTGGACTGGTTGCCATTGAATGCGACAGCCTTTACAACAGCATAATCGCTGGAGTTTGCGGAATTGAGGAATGTCTGCGCCGTACCGTTGGAATTGGTTAGGCTAGACGCAGAGGCTCCTGTTGAAAATGACCCGGATGTGGTTACGAAGCCTACAGTTGCATTGGGAAGGGGGACCCCGGATGCGTTGTAGACATTTGCAAGTATCTGCGCTATGGCAGGAAAGAGCTGCACGCCTGTCGTTGTAAGGTTGTTTCCATTTCCGCTGCTGTCATTCACATTGCCATTGAACTGGTACCATGCTACGTTGTGGGAGTAGTCCACAGGCTGCCCGGATATGCCTTCGGAATAAAGCTTTGACACCTCGTGCGAAGAGATTGCGACATCATATATCTGCATGTCGGCTATGGTGCCGTTTAGCTTGCTGGAGCCAGTTGCAAGCTGGCCTATGTTAAGAGAGGTAGGGACAGTCCCGGTGGTGCCGGAAATGGAACACCCTAGAGACTGGCTTCCATTTACGTATATGTTAACCGAGCTTGAGCTGGTGTAGGCCACGAAGTACCATGTATTGGGCTGGAGTATCAGGTTGCTGCCGCATTCGCTAGTAAGCGATGGCCCGCCAACTATGCGCCCCTGCGAGATGTCTATCCAGTTGTTATTTGGGGAGTATGATGCCCCCTGGTCAACTACATACTGGTTGGACTTGCCTGGTACCGGGGTCTTTATCCAGAAGGTTATAGACTCCTTTGTAGAGGTCGTCACCGGGGTTGGAAGATATAGTGCGGTGGTCTTTCCATTGAAACTGAAACCATGCGCAACAATGTCTGTAAGGGAGATCTGCCTTGCCTGGGAGGAGGTTGAAGGGCAGGTGTAGTCTATGCATATTGTTCCGAAGGAGTTCTGAAGGGTCATGTACCCTCCGCTCTCTATCGTGGGTATCTGGTAGTAAAGTTTGCTTCCTGAAAGGTAGCTTGCATTTGATACCACATTCTGTACTATGCCGAATGCTGTGGCCTGCACATTCTGCCCCAGGGTATTTGAAGATGCTATTACCATCCCCTGCCTAGTGACGTATATATTGTACTGCAGAACGCTGAGCTGCGGCGGAAGGAGTATTGATGCTGAGTAGCCGTTGCCAGCCTGGGCTGCCGAAGAGAGTTCGGAAGCGACAGACTGGGCCACAAGCTGCAGCTGTGAGAAGGTCTGCTCGTTTGACACGAGCACCCTCTGCCTTGCTATGGAAGCAAGAACTAGGACGAAGATGAAAAGTACAAATGAGAATACGATAAGATAGTCAAGCGCTATTTGTAGTCTCATCAGCTCACACCACAGGCCTCAGGTATACGCATGCGAGATTCACGTTGTTTGGGCACTGGGGCTGTGCGCTGACATTGATAAGGTAAGTGCCTTGGGAGGATATTGAGCCCAGGTTGCCGCTCACGTTTACAGGGGTGTAGGTGGTTATGTAGCTTGAGTTCAGAGGAGATACTACCTCGAATATTATCTCGTGACCTACGCCGTTTACGGTATTGCCTACGAATATGTTAACCACGCCGGATGGCACATTTATCTGCACCAGCTGCCTTGCAGGAAAGCCTTCCGTGCCGACAAGGGTGGCTACGCTCGATAGCTTGCTTGCAGCCTGCTGAGACTCTATCGCAGAAAGAGAGGTGTTGGCATTGGCTATCTGTATGAATGCCACGATTATCACAGGTATGAGTATGGCGAGCCCGAACGACAGGGTCAGCAGCAGTTCGAAGCTCGATTGAAGCTTGGATGAGCTTTTTGCCATAGACATCTCAGATCTTCCTGCCGGTTATTATAAGGTCGTTCTTTGCCTCCACAGCCTTGTACAGCTTTGAGGTAAGTTCCCTAAGCGTCCTTTCAAGGTTGAATCCGGTAGTACTCATTGATATGGTTCCTCCGCGCGCAAGCCCTACACGTGCCCTCAGTTCATAGCTTCTTGATGCCGTGCCTTTTATGGATTTTATGTTTACGGCTATATAGTCCACTTTTACGTCCCTGAACCTCTCGACTTTCTCGGCAAAGGATCCGAGGTCAGCCATGAGGTCGTCCTCATATTCCTTGGTGCCCTCCGTCAAGCCTGATACGATTATGTTCCTTGCAGGAATGTTGGAGTTCTTCACTATTGTTTCCAGTATGTCGTGCACAGTAACTACACCAACCGGTTTCCCTTTGCGGGTCACCAGCATTGATGATACGTTGTTCTTTATCAGGTTCCTGAGCACATTGTCTATGCCTTCGCCCTGTTCAACGGCGTACACATCCTTATGGGCGAACTCGATCACGCTTGCCGGCATCCTGCCTTTAGGGCTGAACTCCGGGGACCTATTGCGTATGGACATGAGCGATTCTATTATGTTCTTGTAGGTGAGTATGCCCACAAGCTTGCCCTTGTCCATCACAGCAAGCCTGTTGACCCCGTGATCTGCCATTGCACGCTTGGCCCTGTCAAGGGTAGCCTCCTGGTCTATGGCTATGAGAGGAGTGGACATCACTTCTCCGGCATTGTAGTTGGACAGCATATGCATGGACAGTATCGACTTGAGTATGTCAGACCTTTTCAGTATGCCCTTTATCTTCCCGTTGTCTGAGAAAGGCACGGCCTTTGAGGCCGAGTCATAGAACGCGCGTATAGCCTTCCTTATGTTTGACTGCTTTGTGACGATTGGAACTGGCTTTGCGAACTTGCCTACCGGGTAGCTGCCTGGCAGCTTTGTCGCCCCTTTCCTGGCTATGGACCTGTCATCGACTATGCCATAGTATTCGCCGTCTTTGAATACCACAACAGCGCCGAACTTATTTACCTTTGTTAGCGCATCCGACATCGGATCCCTGTAATCATAGAAGGAGGTGTCTGAGACAAATTCCGCCGGTATTCGTTCGAAAGCAATCTTCATACGAATCACTTTGTTAATATAAGCTTGTTTATTATATATTGATGTCTGATTAACGTTTATTAACCTAAACGCCAGGATGGCAGATCGGCTATGCGTCCGCCTGCAGAGCGGAAAAGAGGGGTTCGACTCCCTTTCCTGGCTTTAGACTTCAAGGTTCGGTTCCCTTTCTTTTTTCACTTTGATGCAACTGAAGGATAAGAAGATATCAGATTGCAGGTATACCTGCGTAAGGCCCGGATATCATCGTGACTTATACTTTGAACTCCAAACATAAAGTTATACACTTCTTTGGCTTTACGTTGGCCTATACGGCCATGAATAACGCGTGAATTGTCAATTACGAGTAATTGTCCTGGCTTAAGTTTAATCTGCCTCTCTATTGCTTTGATGTTTATACCTCTATTGCCGTAAAATAGTGACTCTTGGGAATATGCCTCCTCGCCACTTAACCTTTTATCAGTATTGAAGAACTGCCCTACAGTCTTATCTATTTCTGCAGCTAATTCACGAGTACCTAGGGCGGCATCTAGGAACCTTGCGAAGCACGCTAAGCGAAGCGTGTTGTTATTTTCCCATCCGTCTCCGTGATTTTTGACATACTCAACTAGGTTATTTTCTAAGAGATTGGGATTAATGTTGGGCGTATTTAGCAAGCCAGCCAACTCAACAATCCTTGTAGATGCAGTAATTTCATGATCAGTTGTAGGAGGAAGATAGAGCCCTACATGCGTAATGTACATCTGATTCTCACTCTCAACTAAGGGTATTCCCATATCGAAATGCAGGACTTGAAAGCTTGTGGCTACAATATCATCGCATACTGGGATTTTATCCGCTTTTGCTAACTGAATTCTACTAGCAAATCGCGCTTGCATAGGAAGCTTGGAAATGTCAATACTGTTGATGAACTGCTCTTGAACTATTGCAGCTGAATATGCGTCAGGTATATCAGAAATGATGATCCACCCATGGTCATAGTAATCATCTGATACAAGACGGGTACCTGAGCCGCTTACTTTGTTGGTAAAATTGAATAGTAACTGTTGCTTGTTGAACAGAGAACCATAATGTATTGTGTTTTTATACAAGATTTCATCCCCTTATTTTAACGCGTCTTCAAGCTTTGTGCGCTTCAAACCGTCAATTCCATCAAAGTCGGAATCGTCGCTTATTATCTCCTCAATTCCGTTTTCGATGCAGCATGCTGCATGAATTGCATCCCTTGGCTTAAGGCCGTAGGCTGCTACAAGGTCTTGTGCAGCATATAGCGTGCTCTCTCCTACAGATAATATTTTCAATTTAGGAAGGGATATGAATTTCCTACCTTCTTCCTTTGCAACTTCCTTGCCCTCGAATTTCTTTACAACCCATACCAGCTCGTCCCATGTAAGAGAGCTTGTAGCACTTACAAATGAGCCTTCAACTACTTTCTCTATTATGTTTTTTGCTGCAATAGCCTTACTTTCAGAGCCTTCGGATAGAGCCAAGTATATGAATACATTAGCATCAAGATATTTCATGTTTCTCACTAGGCATCGTATTCTGCCTCTAGTATGGCCTTTATTTTCTTGGTATTGAGGCCCTTGATCTTTTTAGGTACATTTCCAAAATCCTCGACAAATTCCTTCGGGCTCATCTTCTTTTTTATAACAATCTTACTATCAATAACCTCAAATACCACATCAGATCCTGGTTTTATACCTACCTTCTTCCTTACATCCATAGGTATGACTACTTGGCCCTTTGGACCTACAATTCTTTCCAGTTCCATTCTTACCACTAAGTGATACTTAGTAGGACTAAGTATTTATACTTTCCTATTACCTATGCTAACTGATTGTAAGCGCAAACTACGAACAATCCCACATAATTCCCTCTCCTGGCTATATCGGATTATAATGCCGGATCCTGTAGTTTTAGCTTACTGCAATCGGACTCCTGGCGCCTATACTTGCACATACCTGAAGCAGTTTGTGACATGGTCGTTCACCATGCCCGTTGCCTGCATGTGGGCGTAGCATATTGTAGACCCGACGAACCTAAAGCCCCTGCTTTTGAGGTCCCGGCTCAGGGCATCCGACTCCTCGGTCCTTGCAGGTACCTGCTTGGTGGAAGACCATGAGTTCTTTATCGGCTTCCTGTGCGGCACGAAGCCCCATACATACTTATCAAAGCTCCCGAACTCCTTCTGCACCTCAAGGAAACACCTTGCATTGAGCACGGCAGCGTTGATCTTGAGCTTGTTACGTATTATGCCCTTGTCTTCCAGAAGGCTTTTTATCTTCTTTTCCCCGTACTTCGCAACCTTGCCAGGGTCGAACGCGCTGAATGCCTTGCGGTAATTTTCACGTTTCTTCAGTATTGTTAACCAGCTCAGCCCTGCCTGCGCGCCCTCAAGCACAAGGAATTCGAACAGCCTAGTGTCATCATGAATAGGTACACCCCATTCAGTATCATGATATGCGATGTAGAGCTCGCTGTTGCCGGTGTATGACCATTCGCAGCGCGTGCGGCCGTCCATGCATGACATTTGCCGGCCTGCATTTATAACGGCTTTGCATATTGAGCATTAAAGGCCCACAGGCATTCCTTTCAGCCCTTGGAGAGGATCCGGACCAGCTTGGTGCGGCCCTTCGAGCCGCGCAGAATCAATATATCCGATTTCCTTACGCCAAAATGCTCTGCAAGAAGCTCTGCGAGGCGCATGTTGGCACGCCCTTCGAGTGCCGGGGCGTCGACCCTGGCGCGGTATTCCCTTTCTCCAATGCGCTCTAGCGAAGGCGACTTTGCGTTAGGCACAACCCTTACGGTTATCTCCATGTTATGCTCTTGCCTGGAGCATTATTATTAGTGCGCCATGGGGCTGTGGGAATCGGGCCGAATGCTGCATTTAGTGCCGTGAAAGTAATTTAAATCAGTTAGCGCCACAGTAATTTATGGCAGTCAAGACTTCCAGGTTCAGCATAGAGAAGCAGGGTGCAGAACTTTATGTCACTGACATAACCGCGCGGGTGAACAAGGAGATAGATGCATGCGGAGCTGAAGAGGGCATAGTGACAGTCTTCGTGCCTGGATCTACTGCTGGAGTAACTACAATAGAGTACGAGCCGAACCTGCTAAGCGACTTGAAGGCCATGCTGGAGCGGATAACACCTTCGGATGCAGAATACGAGCATAGCAAGACTTGGGGAGAGAACAACGGAAAGAGCCACCTGAGGGCGTCTATAGTCGGTCCCAGCGCTAGCATTCCGTTTGCAAAGGGAAAGATGGAGCTTGGGGAATGGCAGCAGCTGGTAGTCATGGACTTCGATACGAGGCCCAGGAGAAGAGATGTGCTGGTGAGCATAGTTTATTGATGTTTTGGTGCGCGCATGGACGAGATATACATAGGCAGCGATCATGGGGGCTTCGAGCTCAAGGACAGGCTGAGGGGATTCCTTAAGGGCAAGGGTTACAATGTGGTTGATGTTGGGCCCTATGAGTACGACAAGGATGATGATTACCCAGACTATGCCGAGAAGGTCTGCAAGAAAGTCCTGGAGACAAAGGGAAGGGGGATAATAATATGCAAGCACGCGCACGGCATAACAATAGCTGCAAACAAGATGCGCGGCATATACGCATCCCCGTGCTGGAACGAGACTTCCGCCAGGATGGCACGCGTGGACAATGACACGAACGTGCTATGCCTGTCAGGAGTGCTTACAAAACCCGAAGAGGCCGAGAAGATAGCAGATGTGTGGCTTTCGACCCCGTTCTCTGCGGAGGAGAGGCATGTGAGGAGAATAGGCAAGGTAAGGGACATCGAAAGAAGAAATTTCGGCTGAAACTTATACGTCTACAACCACAGTTATGGAACATGATTTTCCACGATGCCTTACGTGAAGGTTGTGCGGCGTGACGGCTTTTACCGAAAGGAGGGCATAGTCTGACTTTGATTTTTTGTACGCGAGGCGGCCCGAGAGCCTTACCGCGCCTTTCGCCTCCTTTATTTCAAGCACATCGAACCTGAAGGCGTTGAGCTTCCTGGCATCCACCTTTGAGAGGATGTCCTGCAGCACAAACCATGCAAGCTCATCGTAGTCATGCGCAGATTCGCGTATGGTGATAGCGGCTTGCGCGCTTCTGTCCTTTTCTATGGCCTTGAGGTCAAGCATGGTGTTGAGCAGTGCAAGGGCCGCATTGGACATTGCAGACTTTAGGTCCGTACCGTATCCCACGAACGCTACATCCGCAGTATGCGGAAGATACCTGAATTTTCTCACGGTTTTCGCCAAGACTACAATTATATATGCATACATTCATAATATTCCCGTCCTGTGAAGACAAGAGTAACTACTGACAAGTGATGAAGTCCATATCGGCTGAGGACAATACGGTGTTTTGTTGTATAGAGCGCGCACACTTGTGCTGATCTTCGCCGTGCTGCTGGCGGTAGTGCTAATTAACCAGATCTCCACAACGCAGCTTTCCATAAGCGACACGGACGCGTCAACGTACGTTGTCGTTCCCATGCTCATGGTGCCCATCTTCGCGCTATTCATGCTTAAGGAGGGCATTGTGGCAGACGTTGAAAAGCGAGACATAGTGCTCGGGGCGGTGCTCTTTCTTGCCGCGATTGGAATGGAGGCATATTTCGATGCCACCATGTCTTACCTCTCTTTCAGTTACAGGATGGCGGCGCTTTCACTCCCATTGATTATAGCCGCCCTATCCGCACTTCTCTTCGGTGCACGCAACATGAGGAGATTCTCTTTCATAGCAGTCTACGCACTGTTTGCATGGCCGGCCATCTTCCTCCCGGTTATCAACCTCGAACAGTCGTTCTCGGCCATAAATACGGCGATAGTGTACAGCATGGCGAAGCTGGTTGTGCCGGGATTGTCCTACGTGCCGCCGATATCCATGGTGCTTAATGGTACAAGCATAAGCATAGGCGAGGCGTGCGTGGGAATCGGGGCATTAATAGGGCTTGTAATGTTTCTCATACCTCTTGCATATTTCTATGACGCAAGTCCGCGCGAGAGGGCAGTATGGGTGTTAACAGGATTCGCACTTATGCTCGTGCTCAATATCGCAAGGATGCTGGCAATAACCACGCTCTGGTTCGTCTACGGTCCGAGCCAGAATCTTATAAGTGCCCACAGCATTGCCGGCCAGATAATGTTCTACGGCATAATGGCGGTGATGGTGATATTCTCAGGGAGGTTCGGGCTGTCGTACCCAAGCCTCGCAGGCGCAGGCAGGGGCAAAGGAACGTTCAGCAAGGCGGGAATTGTAGTTGCCATAGTCCTGTCCTTGGCTTACCTTGCCTTTTCCGCCAATGTGGCCAGCGCGCAGCAGGTATCGCCCACGATTGCTTCGGGCACGGCCAGGCTGAATTTCACCGGAGGGACGCTTATAGCCACGCTTGACAGCGTTGCGAATGTCCAGAACTACAGCTCGGATAGCTTCATAAGCAATGGCAGCACGAGCGCTTCGGTGTATGTGCACAATGTAAGCGGGATGTCGCAGCTGCCCATAGTGCTGATCTTCGGTCAGCCCAACGCCACCCTGGAATCGGAGTTCTCTCAGAGCGCTTTCCTCTACAAATCTGACCAGGCAGGCAACGTAGGCAAGATTTACGAACTGTACGCCAATGGCAATTATTCGTTTGTGTACTACCGCAGAATACCTTATAATTCTGGCAGTGCAGTAATACCTGCAGACATGTACGTAATCCTACAGCGTTATCCATACGGGCAGGGCACTTCGTGCGGCACTGCATCCCAGGCAATGAGGGATGCGATAACAAATGCGGTGTTCCTCAACTTCCCCAACGCCACTGACACGGCAAGGATAGACAGCGCATACTGCTTCATGTCGAAGGTGCTGAAATGACCAGTTTTGAATATTCCGCAGGGGCATTCGTATACCGGATGGAAAAAGGGACCGTACTCTTTCTTCTCCTTAAGAAGCCTAACGGGGCGTACGACCTTCCGAAAGGGCACATAGAGAAGGGAGAGACGGCAGAGGTGGCAGCAAAGAGGGAGATAAGAGAGGAGTCGGGGCTTGGAGTGGAGTTTGTACCAGGATTCGTAGCCACTACAAAGTATTTTTTCAGGCGCGAGGAAAAGATGATAGTGAAGCAGGTAAAGTATTTCATATCCGAGGTGGCAGACGGTGGGGTCACCATATCGCATGAGCATATAGGCTATGAATGGCAGCCGCACGCGCAGGCGAGGAAGAAGCTGAAGTTCAAGAACATAGTGAAGATACTTGACAGGGTAGCTGCGTACATCGATAAGTACAGTAGCATTTCTGACATAAACAGGAGGTATGCGGCCATACCTAAGAGGAGCGGATGGGAGCTCAGCACCAGATTCGTTCCCGGGGAAGGGAGCCTTGACGGACAGGTAATGATAATCGGGCAGGCGCCCGGAGCCGAAGAGGATAAGCTAGGCAGGCCTTTCGTGGGAAGAAGCGGAAAGCTGCTGGATTCGGTGCTGAGAAAGACCGGGATGAAAAGGCACGATATGTACATAACAAACGTTGTGCAGTTTTTCCCCCCTGGAAACAGGATGCCGAGCCAGGCCGAAGTCAAGGAATGCCTCCCCTTCCTTATGGAGCAGGTCAAGGTGATAGAGCCTGCAGGCGTCATACTGCTTGGCAACCTAGCCGCCGCATCCCTACTCGGAGTGGAAGGGTCTGAGAAGAACCACGGGTCGGTTGTGAACAGCGATGGAAAGGTTTACATGGTAACGATACACCCGTCAGCAGTTGTCAGGTTCAAGTCCAAATACGACATAATGCTTTCAGACTTCAAGAAGTTCAAGGCAGTAATTGACAAGGGATCAAGGAAACGTGCCAGGCACTAGTAATTTATACCTTGCACAAGACCGTATTATGAACGGGCTCGTAGCTCAGCTTGGTTAGAGCGTTCGACTGATAATCGAAAGGTCATGAGTTCAAATCTCATCGGGCCCATACCTTGTCCTTTCTTCGCCGCGGGGCGCTGCATTAGATAGCAATAAAAGCCTGCGAACGTGTAGATAATATGTTTGCGGAGGTATGATGAGCGTTGTCGGTAAGGACAGAGTAATGCCTATGGGGCATGTCGCTGGCGGACTTGATGATGCCGAGGCGGTAAGAAGGCTGAAAAGGTATGGGTACAATGAGATAGTTGCCAAAAAAGAGAGCAGGCTGCTTAAGTTCCTTTACAAATTCGTAGGCCCTATACCGCTGATACTATGGATAGTGATGGCGCTGTCTTATCTGCTAGGCAACATAGCCAACATGCTGATAATAGCCGCGCTGCTGGTGTTCAACGCCGTGGTCAGTTTTGCTGAGGAGTACAAAGCGGACACGGCGTTGGAGCTGCTGAAGAAGAGGCTGTCCATAAATGCCAGGGTACTTCGTTCGGGAGATTGGAAGTCGGTGCCTGCAAGGATGCTTGTTCCTGGAGATGTGATAAGGCTCAGGGCAGGGGACATGATACCTGCCGATGCGAAAATACTTTCTGGAGAAGGTGTGGAAGTTGACCAGTCTGTTGTGACTGGTGAATCCCTTCCAGTGGAGAAGTCCGATGGGGACAGTGTGCTAAGCGGAACGGTGGTGAGGAAGGGTGAGGCCACATGCGAAGTGTCGGCTACAGGCTATGGCACCGAGTACGGGAAGACTGCAAGGCTTGTAGAGATAGCCAGCCCGGTATCGCACCTTAGGGTGGAGATACTTAGGATAGTGAAGTACCTGATGGCCATAGACATAATAGTCGTGGCCGTACTGTTCATGTATGGATATTACACCATAGGCATGCAATTGGGCACCCTGATCCTGTTCCTGCTGGTCATGTTCATTGCATCAGTACCAATAGCCCTCCCAGCTGCATTCACCGTTTCCATGGCGCTGGGTGCTGAAAGGCTTGCAGGCAGGTCGATACTCGTAACCAGGCTGTCGTCCATTGAAGAGATTGCGAGCATGAACATGCTCTGCATGGACAAGACTGGCACCATAACTGAGAATAAGATAAAGGTTGGGGAGATATGGGGAAAGGGCTGCAGCAGCCAGGACACCGTCAGGTACGCCGCGGAGGCATCTAGGGAGGAAGACAGGGATCCGATAGACAACGCAATACTGGAGTATGCCAGGACCATAAAAGTCAAGGCTGCAGACCTGGTGAGATTCATACCATTTGACCCATCCATAAAGCGGACCGAGGCGAGAATGGATGAGGGTGGCAAGGAGTACACGGTGTCGAAGGGGGCTGCGGAGGTGATATTCAAGCTCTGCGGGCTGGGTGGCGCAGGCAGGAAGGCTGCAGGCAGGAAGATGCTGGAGTTGTCTGGGAAGGGATATAGGGTGCTTGCGGTGGCAAAGAAGACAGACAAATGGGAGCTGTGCGGCATGATTGCCTTATATGACAGGCCCAGGCGGGACTCTAAAAGCCTGATAAGAGAGCTGCACAGCCTTGGTGTGTCAGTTAAGATGGTTACTGGTGATAGCGTGCCAGTTGCCGTGCAGATTGCACGGAAAGTGGGGCTGGGAAGCAAAATAGTGGGCATTGATGCTTCGGGAATAGGTGGCAAGGAGCTGGGAGCTGATATCAGGGAGGCTGACGGCTTTGCGGGAGTGTATCCAAAGGACAAGTACATGATAGTGAAGTCGCTGCAGTCAGGGGCGAACGTGATAGGCATGACAGGTGACGGGGTAAATGATGCGCCTGCGCTCAAGCAGGCGGAGGTAGGCATAGCAGTGGCCAACGCCACCGACGTGGCAAAAGGGGCCGCAGACATGGTACTGACCAAGAGCGGCATCGCAGTGATAGTGGACGCAGTAAAGGAGAGCAGGAGGATCTTCGAAAGGATGATGACCTACACTGTGGTCAAAGTCGCCAAAGTCATACAGATAATACCATTCATAGCGATAATCTTCATCACTATGGGCTTTGTGCCTATAACAGCATTTCTGCTCATACTCCTCATATTCACCAACGACCTTGCAAATATATCCATATCTACGGATACGGTGGGATATTCGCAGAGGCCGGATTTCTGGAGCATGAAGCACATACTGGCTTCGGCATCGGTCCTTGGCATACTCCTGCTTGTCGAGGCATTGCTGCTTGTTCCTGTCGGCTTTGGGATGTTCAGGATATCAGCGGCACAGTTTGCAACGGCGTCATTCCTCATGCTGGATATCAGCGACAAATTTACCATATTTAATGCAAGGACCAGGGGGTGGGCTTTGAGGTCCAGGCCCAGCGGTGCGGTGGTCGGGATGTCCATGGCAGGCATTATTGCAGGCATGGTGCTATCATATTACGGCATATTCATGCAGGGGATAAGCCTGCCGCTTATAGCGGCCATAACGCTCCTATGCATAGCCTTCTTCTTCATTGCGGATGCTGTCAAGGTTGCAGTGAACAGGTTTTTGGACAGCAGAATGCCAAAGATTTGATCCGCAGGCCAGTAGCTTGGCCCATGGAAGAGACAGGGTTATTAAACAGGACAGCCAATAGGATAATGACAATTTGAATATGGTCAGCTGCGGCGCCATATTGCGCTGCTGGCTGTATTGCATTTGTGGTAACATGGATAGTGAGCTAGGTCTTGTGGACAGGTTTGAGATGCTGAGAGGCATTATCAATCCCGACTACTTCAGGCAGAAGGTAAGGCCCTTGCTATATGCAAAGGCTGGCAACGATGCTGAGGAAGTGCAGGAGCTTGTCATAAGGTCATTGCACAATAGCGACTTTTACCTAAAGCTTCTCTCAGGCCTCTTCCGCAGGCCTAGGGAGCTAATGGTGAATGTTAATGGAGTGAGGCTAATGCCTTTCGGAACTGCTGCTGGACTGGATAAGGACGGCGCTGCAATGCTGCCATTGTCGCGCATATTCGGATTCCTGGAGCCTGGCACAGTGATGGCAAACCCCAGGGAAGGGAACGCAAAGCCACGCCTTGCATCTGCAGATGCGGACCTTGACCTCTACAACGCGATGGGCTTTCCGAGCAGAGGGTTGGAGAATTTCCTTATCAACATAAAAGATTACAGGAAAAAAGGGGGCTCTGTGCCAGTATACGCCAGCATATGCGGATTGCCGCTTTCGGAGACCGACGCAATAAAAGTGGCAATGGAGCAGATGCGCACGCTGGTGCAGGCCCTATCCCCTTACGTAGATGGATTTGTATGGAATCCGGCATCGCCAAACACCACAGCGCTGGGGCTTCTTAGAACCAAAGAGGTATTCAGAGCCACAGCAGAACTTATAGCGGATGAAGCGCCTTCAAAGCTCAGGATGGTGAAGATGTGGCCTTACGAGCCTGGTGCAGGGCAGGAATTCACAGGCTTCGTGGGAAGCTTCATAGAGGGAGGTGGGCATGGGGTGGTGGTCACGAACACGAAAATGGTTCCCGGAGAGAATGTGCCATCGGAAAAATGGGGGTACAAATCTGCAGGGAGGAGCGGGAGGTTCCTTAAGGAATATAGGCTCAGGGCAGTCAGGGATGCTAGGAGCGCATTCCCCAAAGCTGTTGTTGTAGCCACAGGTGGCATTTATGATGGGGAAGACGCTTACCAGACATTCAAGGCAGGCGCAGACATGATTGAGGGTTATACTCCGTATGCCTTCTACGGGCTTGGGCTTCTCAACAGGCTGGTGAAGGGCGTTTGTGAAGGGCTCAGGAAAGATGGATACGGTTCTCTCCAGAAGTTGCAGAGTGAGGTGAAGGCCAATGCAGGAGAATGATATGATGGGAAAGCACATAGACCCACATGTCCATTGCCGCGACTGGGAATGGTCCTACAAGGCCACGATAAAATCTGTTATGGAGACCGCGCGGAGCCAGGGTGTTGTTGCAGTGGTTGACATGCCAAACACCAATCCACCGATAACATCCAGTGAGCTTGCGGAGAAGAGGCTGGAGACCGCACGCGCAGAAGGGGTGCATGACGGGTACTACATATACATGGGAGTGACTAAGGACCAGGAGCAGCTTCGCAAGGCTGTTGACGTGGTAGATTCAAACCCGAAAGTTGTTGGGCTGAAGATGTTTGCAGGAAGGTCCGTAGGCTCGCTAGGAGTTGTGGATGAAGAGAGCCAGAGGGAGGCGTACAGCGCCCTTGCGGAGTCAGGCTACAAAGGGGTGCTCATGCTCCACTGCGAGAAGGAGAGCATGTTCAAGCCGGAAGAGTGGGATCCGAGGAGGCCGTACACGTGGAACGTAGCAAGGCCACCTGCAGCCGAGGTCGAGTCGGTAAGAGACCAGCTCAGGCTCGCTTCTGAGTGCGGTGTCAAGGCCCATATCCACATATGCCACATATCAGTGCCTGAGTCAGTAAATATTGTGGATGGAGCCAGGAGGCATATGGACATAAGCTGCGGAGTCACCCCACACCACCTGACGCTGTCCACCAAAGACATGCAGGACGAGGCAGGGGTAGTGTACAAGGTGAACCCTCCGCTCAGGGGCCCTGAGCAGATGGAGAAGATGCTGGGGCTGCTGAAGGATGGGAAGATAGATTTCATAGAGACAGACCATGCGCCCCATTCTAGAGAGGAGAAGGTGTACAGCCCTTCGAAGAAGCCAGGAGATTACATGTCAGGCATACCAAGCCTTAATGGATACTATGAATTTCTTGCCAGACTCAAGAAGCTGGGCTTTTCAGAAAACGAGATAGAGAAGCTCACATACCTTAACATAAAAAGGATATTCCCAAAGATAACTCAGTGACTGAGGCCATAGCAAAGCTAACTGGCTTGTCTACTACTCCGATTAGCGCGCCTATTTTGAGCAGTCTTGGCCTTCCTTGTGGTAAAAGCTATCTAGCTCTCCGACCACATTCTGGCCTTCGTTTACAGGCTTTCCGCAGTTCGCGCATGTTAGCACATTGGTCTGTGCGACCCATTCGACTGGCATGATCCCATCCCAATTATATTATTGCATTAATCTTTTTAACCTTTGTCACCATTTCGGGAAATTACGAATAGGAATTTGAATCGTTGTAATTCTCAGCGGATTTTTCACCTTGGGTAGCACTCAGGGCGAGATAATGTTTTTGAGCTTATACTATCATTCTGTTATGCATGGATGGGAAAGGGTACTCAATATCCGAGGGAAGGGCTCTGGTCAAGGCAGCACGTAACGCCATGGAGCTTAGCCTCGTAAGCCCAGGATTCGACGGAGCAGCGGTTGAGGGCCTGCTTGGGGAATACTCTGAGAAGGCAGGGGTATTTGTGACAATAGCGCATCATCCGACAGACACTGTGAGAGGCTGTACTGGTTCTGCCTGGCCACGGGACAGGCTTGGGAGGGCACTCGTGCAGTCGGCGATAGCGGCTTCGGAAGGGGGCGGAAAGTTCATACCCATGGCGCATGGAGAGCTGCAGGACGTTACTGTTGAGGTAAGCATCATACGCAACGTGGAGAGGATACGCAGGAAGACCCCGCTTGGGAGGAAGAACGCCATAAGGATTGGCAAGGACGGAGTTTTCGTCGAATATGGATTTAACAGCGCCGCAGTCATGCCCACTGCGGCTTCGAAGGCCAATAAAGATGTTGGAAGCCTGCTTTCAGGGCTGTGCGAGCAGGCGGGCTTGCACGAAAGCGCTTGGGAGAGGCCGGACATAAGCCTATATAAATTTACGGCACAGGTATTCAAGGAGACAGAGCCCGAAGGGGAAGTTGCTGAAGTTCGGCTCTGAACGGAGATCTTAATGAGGACGGTGTTGCTTGTCGACATGGACTATTTCTACGTGGCATGCGAAGAGCTCAGGCATCCCGAGATAAAAGGGGTTCCTGCAGTGGTCGGAATGGATCCTAAAGGAGGATCGGGAAGGGGGGTCGTGATGACGTGCAACTATGAGGCAAGGAAGTTCGGGATAAGGAGCGGGATGCCAATATCCATGGCCTATAGGATAAAGCCAGATGCGATATACCTTCCGCTCGACTACTATTACTATGACAGAATATCTGCAAAAGTCATGGCAGCCATAAAGCCGCTGGCAGGGAAGTTCGAACAGGTGAGCGTGGACGAGGCATACATGGACGTATCCGCAAAGATAGCGCACGCCTCTGAAGCTCTGGAATACGCGATGACTGTACAGAAAAGGGTGCTAGATGACGTAGGAATCAAATGCTCCATAGGAATAGGCCCGAACAAGCTGATAGCCAAGATGGCATGCGAGAGCGCAAAGCCAGCTGGGATAAAGCAGGTGAAAGAGGAGGAGGTTGGGGAGTTCCTGAAGGATATGGAGGTTGGGAAGCTTTATGGAATTGGGGAGAAGACCGCGCAAAAGCTTAGGAAACTTGGATACAGCACAGTAGGCCAGCTCTCAAAGGCAAATATGATGCGCATGATGGAGCTGTTCGGCGCATTCGGGGCAGAGATGGTCAGGAACGCGAAGGGCATTGATGACAGCGCTGTGGTGGAGAACTACGGGATAAAATCGATAGGAAGGGAGTTCACATTTGATTCAGATACGGACAGCGGCATGGAGATAGAGGCCAGGATAGGGGAACTTGGCAGGGGGGTCAGTTTGGAAGTATCCAAAAGCAAGAAATCTTTCAAGACAATAACGCTCAAGCTCAGATACGCAGATTTCACAGAGCATCTGCACAGCAAGAGCATAAAGGTCACTGACAGCCCCGAGATGCTAATATCTACGGCTGTCAACTTGTATAGGCAGAATGCTGACAGATCGCGCAAAATCAGGAAGATAGGGGTAAGGGTATCCAATCTCGTTGACTACAGTGGACAGAAGAAGATAATTTGAGCGTCGTATAATGGAAAAGAGACAGGCACTACTGTGTCTTTGAGTTGGGCAGTATGGACCTGCAGTGCGGCTTTTGTGGCATCCTCAGCCCGGCCCACCGGATATCCATGTCACTTCTTTTCTAGCGCAGAGGCTTCCTCGTTGGCCAAGTATTCCCTGACCGAAAGCGCTGCCTTGACGCCGCTTCCGCTTGCGGTAGCTGCCTGCCTGAAGACATGGTCTGCGACATCTCCTGCGACAAACACACCGTCCACATTCGTGTATACTTCCTCCTTGGCGGGAACGATATATCCCTTCTCGTCAAGGTCTATCTTGCCCTTGAATATGTCAGTATTTGGGGCATAGCCTATGGCAACGAATACGCCCTGTGTCTTAACTTCCGTGAGCTCATTGGTGACGATGTTGCGTATCATAACGCTGGAAACGGAAGTGTCCCCCTTTATTTCTTCTATCACTGAATTCCATATGAATTTTATCTTTGGATTTGACTTTGCCCTCTGCTGCATGACATTGCTCGCTCTCAGCACGTCCTTCCTGTGCACTATGGTGACGCTATTGGCAAAGCGCGTGAGGAACAGGGAGTCCTCCATTGCAGTGTCACCGCCACCTACGGTTATGACGTCCTTGCCTTTATAGAAAGGCCCATCGCACGTGGCACAGTTTGATACCCCATGTCCTATGAATTTTTTCTCGGAGGGTATTCCAAGCCATTTGGCATTAGCCCCCGTGGCTATTATTACGGACTCTGCCTCGTAAGACTTGCCGCCTGCGGTTACTGTGAATGGTTTCCTGCCGAAGTTAACCTCAGTGGCATTTTCATCCACGAACCTGGTCCCGAACTTTTCTGCCTGTTTCCTCATCTGCGTAATCAGGTCAGGCCCGTATACGCCATCAGGGAACCCTGGAAAGTTTTCCACAAGAGTTGTAAGTAGAAGCTGGCCCCCGGGATTGTACCCCCCGATGACTAAAGGTGAGAAGCCTTCCCTTGCAGAGTATATTGCTGCGGAGAGGCCCGCAGGCCCAGAACCCAATATTATGACTTTTTCTACCATCAGGATCACGCGCTCTTATCAAATAGATACCATAATATTTTGTCACAGATATATTATATTATCTGGAGAGGATTCTAGCCAGGCCAGTCTTCCGAAAGCCCGCTAACCTATATTAAGTTTTGCGGGCAAGTTCACTAATTGGCGGATGGGATGGCACTGCGCATTGGCGGGCACAGCATAGGATTGGACAGGAAGGATCCCCAAGCCAACCTGAATTTTGTTTCTCATGCGCATTCTGACCATACATCTGCAGTGAAGAAGGGAGCGAGAATACTGTGCAGCAGTGTGACTCGTGAGCTTGTTGAGGTGCGCTCCAAATACGGGATAAACGCTGTGGAGAAGCCAGAATGCGTATCATTGCTTAACTCTGGACACATGCTTGGGTCTAGGCAGCTTTACATAGAGTCTGAGGAATATGGATGCTCTGTGATATATACAGGAGACTACCAGCTTCAGGAATCTTCCACGTCAGAGCCCATCGAGATAAGGCATGCCGATGTGCTCATGGTGGATTCCACGTACCCATTTGCAAATGTGGCATTTGATGAAAGAGACGAAGTCATAACTGCGATGCAGCACTATATACGCTATAAGGAAAGGATGGGGTGCGTAATATTTGGGGCTTATTCCATGGGCAAGGCCCAGGAGATAATAAGCATATGCAATGACGTGGGCATAGAACCCGTTGTGGACCGGAATACGGCAAGGATGACGGAGGTGTACAATAGGAATGGATTCGGCCTCAGGTTTGTTGAGGCTGAGGACATGGCCAACCATTTTGACAGTCCGGTAGAGATAGTCAGCATGGGAAAGCTTTACGAGACAAAGATGCTTGCATCAGAAGCAGGCAAGACTGCATTCACGGCTGTTGCAACGGGATTTGCCAGGTTCCAAAAGTTCAGGGCAGATGTGCAGTTCACCCTAAGTGACCACGCAGATTTCAAACAGACTCTAGATTATGTGGAGCAGTGCGGACCTAAGTCAATATTCACATACGGACCGAATGCAGACATACTTGCAAAGAACCTAAGGGCATACGGGCACGATGCAAGGGAATTTGATGTCAGGTCCGATCTTGGCAAGATGATGGCGCTTGAAATCTGAGCGCGGCGCTAGCTCTGCACCAGCATGTCATTTATCTTAGATCCCTTATCATATCGCATCATTAACAGGCCGCACAGCACAAGATATACCCAGCCCAAGGCTACCAAGTTGTTCAGGTCAGTTGTTCCCCAGGTTCCCAACGGATGGAAGCCGCTCCTCTCGTCTATAGCTAGGGTTATTATGGAGCTTATCAATGAAAACCCGACTGAGGCGCCGTACCACATCCTCAAACCCAGAAGGAATATCATTGCCACAATTATGTAGCCTGAAGATACGATCCCGTACCATAACCCCATGTAGCTTCCGGAGTTCCAGACTGGCGAACCCAAAGCTACAGAGGAGAATGAGATGAGGGATATTATCGCAAGTGAGAAGCGCAGGAGCTTTATGCTGCTGAAGCTGCCTGTTATAAGGTTTATTGGCAGGTCTTCCCTTGCAGATAGCCATACTGACAAGTACCTAAGCCTTATGAGCAGACCGTTGTTCTCCTTCACCTTAGCAGAAGGCATACCAAACCCGAATACTATTTTGATATGTGGATTATATAAATGTCTGCATTGTCGGCTCTGAGACACTTGATAGGCTTGGCATGGATGATGTGCAACCGCGTGTTGATTTATAAGAATTTGCGGGCGGCAGATGCCGCCCGCCTGTTTCTAGGTGATGCCAAGGCACCGCCTTGGCAGTAAGTATTATGCCAATAAAGTATATAATCTTTTCTTTGAGTATAAACTCGTGTAGTAAGATATATATACTTTAACTGTGTATCTTCGATTGCATAAAGCGTTGCCGGCGCTATAGAAACGGGTAATCTGCTTCTGGGTGATTTGATGGGGACCAAAACGAGGTGTATGGGAAGACGCAAGAAGGAAACTGAGTTGAAAAGGGCACTGCGCGGCCTGTTGGAGGAGACGGGCAGAGGACTTGAGCCCGAAGCTGTGGAAAGGATTGCATCAGGACTGTGCGATATTGCTAAAGTGGCAATAGAAGACGTGAAGAGGGTAGGCGAGCTTAATCGCAGGAGATACCCGCACAGGCACTGGTATAGCCTTGGCCTAGGCATAGGGGAAGACAGCATTGCACTGCAGAACGTTTTGGAAGGGGCGGGGTCCTCGCCGCCCCAAGGCCCTGCATGCCTCCAGATATGTGCATGCATACTGCGAAGCCTTAAATAGCTGGAAAGAGATAGCTGGTTGCATCATGGCACGTCTGCTAGAAGTGGATTGTGGCGATGGTGCACAGGTGTTTCAACGGCTTCAGACAACACTCAGGCATGGATGCTTTGCGAAGACATGTTAACAAGATTGAAAGACGAGCTTATACTTGAGGCTCTGGATATACTCCACGGGGAGATGGAGGCCGGCAGGATAGATATCAAGGGCTACACGGCGCTTCTTCCTGACAAATCGGATGAGATGCAGAGGGATATGTACCTGATAAACAACCTCAGGCTTAGGGAAGCTGAGATAAGGGAACAGTATGCGCCTTACCTTGACGGCACAAGAGAGTGGGATCAAGAAGTCATGCAAAGGATAGACGGGCTTAGGAAATTCGTTCTTTCGGTGAATGCAATATCGATGCTTATGAAGTTCAGCGATATTTCCGGCGAATGGGCGGACGATACCGGCAGATTTTCACGTGAGGTAGACCTCAAGGAAGTGCTTGTAGGGAGCATGAAGATGTCTGCAGACAGAATGGAAGTCGCTGAATTTGTAGTATCCAGCAGGAAGTTTGGTGATAGCGGTGCGCTTTCTGCACCTGAGATGAAAGCTCTTGCTGAAGCAGTAGGATCGTGCAGGCAGATGTGAATGCCCATAAACATTAAAATAGATGAACTTGGACCTGGTCACATGGGGGAGTAGACATGATAAAGCTTGGCAGGCACATTTCGATTGCAGGAAGCATGGAATTCGCTTTTGACCGTGCAGAGGATGACGGGTGCAGCGCCATGCAGATATTCGTGACTAATCCGAGGTCGTGGAGCATGAGTGCCATGGACCCTGGAACAGCAGGCAAGTTCTCTGATAGGTCAGAAAGGTCAAGCGTATCGGAAGTAATAGCGCACATGCCTTACCTGCCAAACCTCTCATCTTCAGACAAAAGGATATACGATAGGTCGATAAAATCGCTCAAAGGGAACCTTGAAAGGTGCGACCTCTTGGGTATAAGCCACCTGGTCACGCATATGGGAAGCCACATGGGGATGGGAACGCAGAAGGCCTTAAGCAATATATCGGAGGCTCTTTCGCAGGTTGCGGACGTAGCCCCTGGGGTGATGGTGCTTCTGGAGAACGAGGCAGGACATAACAACAGCGTGGGTGCAGACCTTAAGGAGATGGCTGAGGTGCGCGATAGGGTAGGGGGAGAGAGGGTGGGGTTCTGCCTAGATACGTGCCACGCGTTCGCAATGGGATATGACATAGGTGACGCTGACGCGCTTGAGCGAATAGACAGTGAGATGGGCTTGGACAAGATACGGGCAGTGCATGTCAATGATGCAATGATGCCTCTCGGATCCAGGAGGGATCGGCATGCAAACATAGGCACTGGATACATAGGCATCGAGAGGTTCAGGAAATTCTTTTCGCATGGGGATATTAGGTCGAAGATACTTATCCTTGAGACGCCCCTTAGCGAGAAAATCAGCGAGAAGGAAGAGATAGCAGAGGTAAGGCGCCTCCTTTCGTGAGCCCACAGCGGCTCAATTTGGTGATTGTATGTTTTTTGCTAGAAACAGAGGGGTTAGATTCGGAAAGGTCGCCCGAAGGCTTTGTTTTAGGACACTTTGTTTTGGAAGTCCCGGATGGGCGTGGAAGAAGGTTCATTTCTCGGATTTTGGTACCGGGATCTGCTCGGGATTGAATCCGCACATGGTGCTAGTGGGGGAGAGTGGCGGCGGAAAATCCAATGCGGCAAAAGTCATGGTTGAGAGGCTATGGCGCTCCGGTGCAAACGTGGCAATATTGGACCCGCACGACGAATATCTGGGCGTGGCAGATGCTATCTCCGCAGACATATACGATGCTGCCTCTAGCGGAATAAACATTTTCGAACCAGACGGCATGAGTGAGAAGGAAAAGGCCAGCGAGCTTACGGGTATGTTCAGGAGGGCATTTAGGCTTGGGGACGTACAGAGCTATACGCTGTATAGGTGCATAATGAGCACCTACTCGTACGTGGGGAGGCAAGGGAGCGTACCTACAGTCCACAACCTGATGTTCACGCTCAGGTCGTTTGGTAAGAATGCGGGAGTGGCAGAGAAGAGGGTACTAGAATCGCTTGAAAGGCGCATGGCAGTCATAGATACAGGGTCATTCTCGAGGGCCACGGATATGGGAAGGATAGTAAATGGCAATTCCCTATTCCTTCTTTCAAGGCTCCACACTGCAGAGGCGCAGGCAGTGTACCTGGAAGGCTTCCTGCGGAAGGTATACAGCCATATGCTCACGCTGGAAAAGGGAGGCAGGCATAGGCTGTACATAGTAATAGACGAGGCTGAAAGGATAGGGGATAATCCAATACTTGGTAAGCTTGCCGCTGAAGGGCGCAAATATGGCATAGGGATAATAGCGACGTCACAGAGGTCTAAGGCCCTTGACAAGGACCTTAGGAGCAACTCCTCGGTCTTCATCTCGTTTTACCATAGGGAGCCTGAGGAGCTTAACTACATATCCAACTTCATGGCAGGGGGAACGGAGTTAGGCCGCTTTTCAGAAGTCAGGAAGGGCATACGGAGCCTCAGAATTGGAGAGGCAATGGTAACGGACCACCACGGTAGAGTGTATGTAGTAAAGTTTGACAGGCATTGTGGCAGGGATTTTAGCATTAGGCACAGCATAGTTAGGCAGGCTGAGAGAGGCGCTGAAAAGGGTGAACTGGCGGCAGGGATGCCTGGGGCGTGCAGCGCCGAGGAAATTGAGTGCGCGATAGGGAGGTTGGTGGGCTCTGGGCAGCTGTTGGAGCATAACATAGAAGGCGGGAGGTATGCAGGGAGGTGGTACATCTCCAGGCCCAGGAATAGTGCAGAGCATGACATTCGTGTCAACCTCATATCAAGACGACTTTCGGAAATGGGGCTGCAAAACAAGGTGTACAACAGTTCGTTCGGCCCGGATATCGTGGCGCAGCTGGATGGCAAGTCCATTGCAGTCGAATACGAGACCGGCCTTAAATCCATTAAGGACACCGAAGGTATGATCGCTTCCAGAAGGAAGTATTACTGCAGGACGGTGATTGTGGTAAATGACGCACATTACCAGGAGTATGCAAGGCTCTTCGGAAATGACGTCATGGCATTCTCCAATGTGGAAAATGTTGCGGATGCCGTGAAGGCTAGCTTATGCTGACTATGGAGCCGGTGCGCAGGCCTGTGCTGTTTGCAAAGCCGCCGCGGGCCTCTATTACATAATTGGCATAGTGCGCAGAGGTATAGTTGTTGTAGACCATGCAATCAGTCTGGCCGGGGCTGTACCAGGAACATGGGATGGCGTGAGCAACATATGTCACCCTTGAGCCATTTATCCATATTATGTCGAGTGGATAGTATGTGTCGTACATCCAGAACGGATATATTGACACTTTAGGGAAGACGAAGAGCTCGAATGTGGTGTTGGTGACGCTGTAATTCATAAGCCCCTTCTGCCATTCCTGCGGGGTTGTTGCAACGTAAGTGAACTTGTAGCTCGTGTTTGCGAACGTGAAGCCAGATATGTTTCCCGAATTATGAAGTGCCGTATTTTGGGCTAGGATAAGTAATGCTGCAACTGATGCAATTATGATTATGGCTAAAGCGGCCAGAAGGTATTTGTTCATGGCGTACGCCGGTCAATGGAACAGGGAGCTGAAAAGGCCAGCTAGGGTATAGTAGATGCGCTCGGCGATTCCTGATGAAACATTCACTTGGGTGCTGGAGCTCTCACCGCTTTTGAGGTCTGTGAAAGTTACGGTGCAGGTCTGGTCTATTATGCCGTTGTATCCTGATGCCATTATCCCGATTGTTATCTTCTCCCCTGCCCCTTGGCCAAGCTGGTAGCTCAGGCCGGATGGCGCAGATATGCCAGGGCAGTCTGATATAGATGCACTGAAAAGCCCCGGGCCGCTGCCGGTGTTTAGCACCTGCGCGATTATGGAGCCTACACCGAAAAAGTTCAACTGTGTTGAGGATATTGAGATTATTGCAGGAACAGCCGAGTGTACTGTGACTCCGGTAAATGCGCCGTTAAGGAATAAAGTGGCATTGGCGCTTTGTGTGAATGACCCGGGCAGCATGACAGCTATTGCAGGCTTTCCTAGGTAGAGGGTGCCCTGAGTAGGATATCCGGATATGCTGCGGCTCGTTGACGTAAGCTGTATTGCATAGGAATTTGCGCGAGAGTAGTATACTGAGGCAGTCTGGTTCATGCACTGCACTGCTTCCTCAACGGACTTATTGGTGAGATTTGATGTTGACACGGTGGAACAGTCGGGTGATACAAGGCCAACGTTGGTAGGGCTGTAAAACAGGGTTGTTGCAGGTATGCGGCCCGCCGTGAACGAATAGAACTGGCTATACCAAGCGTCATACGTAGAATTGCTATGCACATACCATGAGCCGTTTAAAGGGCTGTTGAATGCCATATAGGAGCCCATGTCCTGCAGCTGCACGGAAGGGCTGACGGAAGAACTGCTAAAGTGCGCAGATACCATGCCGTCGGGTGATGATGCATTTTCTGAGCCCGGCGCATACAAGAGAGGTTCGATCACTCCGCCAGACTTTACCAGCATCGAGGAGGAGCCAAGATCATAGGCTTGTGCATAGAGCAGGTGCGCATACCCTACGGTCTCCTGATAGAAGCATACCCTCCCAACCACCACGTTCTGCGATGATGTAAAGGAGTTTTTCTGCACGGTTACGTAGAAATCCCATTCAGAATAGAGGTTGTTGGTGGAACATGCCGGAGCAGCAGTTGCTGAAGAGAATATTCCAGATTGCGAGACTGAGCCCAGGAGTATGTTGGACGAGATCATGTTGACAGTGCCATATACGCTTGAATTTATAGGAAATGTGGCAGCTACGGGGCCGGCATGCCATGTGACGTTTATGTCATTTGTGGCTGTTGTTGATATGCCATTGTAATCGGAATAGTTTATCATGTACCATCCCAGGTTTGCATATACCACGTTGCCAGAGCCGTAGAAAGTGGTGTTTATGCGCCACTCTATGCTTGAAGGTGCCTGCAGGCTTGGCAGCGCCTGGCCATGGAGAAGCGTATTGTTCAGATATGCAGATACCGAAGTGGTCTGCGTGCCGTAAGCATAATACTGGTCGGCCAGCATAACAGTTGCAATTATCATGATCATTATAGGCAGAGTGCGAGAGCACAACATCCCTGAACTTCCCATGACCTTAATAGGCGTTTATGTATTTTTAAAGATTCCCATTGACATTAGTCCAACTCTTGCGAAAGGCGTATATACCAGCCCATCCATAAGGTATAATTGGAAGGAAATTTGTGGCCAAAAAGAAAGTTAGCATCCTTCCCGGCGCATAAGATTGTGCGCAGTTCCTTGCGGGCCACAATATTAAACCTTCAAGAAGAGCTGTTCCTAACTTGGTGCCTTGGTAGTGGTTATTGTAGTAGGCACTGAAGACGTTGAAACCTGCGGGCCTGATATTCCTACCGTAGCTTCAGTAGTCTTATAGTCGGATATGGTAACGCTTGCGGAAGCGCTTTGCCCGTTGAAAGATGCAGTAAGGGAGTAGGTACCAGGAGTAAGTACATACGCACCGCTGAATTTCCCGTCCCTGCCCGTCAAGAAGGTGTAATTACCCGGAGATAATGTTATGCTGGCACCAGGAGCAGGCTCACCATTGTAGAGCACTGTCAGGTTTAATGCGCCGTGGCCGCCCAAGGTGGACGTTGCGGTGGTAGTAGGTATCAGGGAGGATGTCTGTTGCTGCACACTTTGGACGTTACGTGCACCAAGGCCGAATATGATTATGCCGCACACTATGGCAGAGGCAAGCAGCAGCATGCCAAGATAGAGGTATAGTCGCCTTCTGCCTGGAGGTATGCTGCCGAATGCGGATACATTGTTACCATATACCATTGACAGGCCTCTTTGCGGACTTCGGCAAATCCATTGGATTTGGAACGACTCCGCTTTAACACAATTATATACCAAACATAAATAAATGTCAGTTCATGACAGTGGCAAGACGCTTGAGCGCCTTATACTTTTCATCATTGCCCATATGTGCACCGTCTATTATGTGCCTCATCTCATCTATCACGTCGTCATAGGCCTTTGGGTCCACTGGGAAGGGTATGCCATCCTTCCCACCCACGTTGTATGAATATGCCACAGGATCGCGGTATGCAAGGTCTCTCCCGTATATTAGGCTGGATACGAATGCCAATGATCTGACGGTAGACCTGCCCATGCCCTTTACCAGCAGAAGGTCTGAGAAGCTATCCGGCTCAAGCTCGCCTGCGCGGCGTATCGCCTCCCATCCCTGCTTGCTTATATCACTGGAAGATATCCAGTGCCTGGAGGGATAGGAAGAGGAAACGCTGGAGAGGCTGCGGCTTCCGGCCAAGGTGGTTTGGCGGCTGTCCAGATCCTTAAGAGCTTCGGAAATTGACCTAGGATCCTTCACTAGGTCAATGCTTGACGACTTGGCCCACAGGTTCTCCGCGTATGTGAGGTCCATGGTGCTCCTGTGCATTTCGGAAAGGATATTTGTGTGCGGCTCTGTAGTAAGATCGGACATGTCGACATTTGAACTGAACCATTGGAACCTTATGGCCATCTTGCTCTCAGGTTCCATCGCCTGCTGGACAACGCCCCATTTCCTGTTCTTTGTAAATATGAACGAGTGCTGGTAGATGCCTATACGGTCATAAACAAGATTTGAGTCCACCTTCGCTGCAAGCCTGCTCAGGTCCTTGAACTCGTCTGCGCTTGATGATATTGAAAGCCTATCTGTCCCGGAAGTTATGTCATCAGGGGTCTTTAGCCCCGCCTTGCCCTTGCCACCGGCTATAAATATGTCAGTATTGCCACTGAGCCCTTCCTTGAGTGCGCCCATTGTTACAGTAGTGGTGCCGCTGCTGTGCCAGTCGTACCCGATAGCGCAGGATAGGGCCTGGAACCAGTCCTTGTCGCACAGCCTCCTGAGCATCTCGTCAGGGCCGAACTCATCGATTATAACTTCTGATATTGCGGCGCTTAGCCTGACCATCCTGCCGAAAAGCCACTTTGGTGCGCGGCCCGGATGCAAAGGGAGCACGGTTGATGAGTGCATGATTGGGTTTTCTAAGGCAGCGTATAAAAATATTGAAATTGGAAGCTGCGATGGGAGTAAATAGGTCAATCGTATTCAGTGTATTTCTTGTTCTGTCCCTTTACTTTTTCTATAGGGTATTTCTTTGCTGACTGGCCTGACTTTCTCAGGTACTCGTCCGAAAGGTCTATCCCGTATCTCTGCGCGAACCTCATGACGAAATATGTTACATCGCTAAGCTCGTCGCATATCTGTTCGCGTTTCTTTGGATCCTTGAATAGGGCGTCAGATTCTTCAGGGGACTTGAAGCGAAAATGCTCCAGAAGCTCGGAGGCCTCGGTTATTATGCCTATGGCGAGGTCCTTGGCGTTATGGAACTGGTCCCAGTCACGCTCGTCTGCGAACTTCCTTGACGCCTCCTTGAGGTCATCTATTGTTGTCTTGCTGTCTGTCATGCTATCCGATTCTTTATGGGATTTAAGGTTTATGTTAGTTTTGATTCGGCCTTATGCATATGGCCATTGCAGGAGCGTGCAAGCATTTCATGCATGTAGGCTACGCGCCCCTCCTTTTCAACAGCCCTAGAAGGGATTCTATGGTGTCCACGTCGCCCAGGGCTTTTTGTGACATGTAATTGAACAGGACAAGCTTTGGCTTTGAAGAGGTGAAGGATATGACGTTCGTGGCAGTATTGTATGGATACATTATGAACTGGCTTCTCCTGTTTGTCTTTATCCCCAGTAGCCCATAGATCATCGCCATAATTATGTCGGCATGAGAGAATATGATAACATTGCCAGCATCCCTGGACACAATGTTTTTTAGGACTGGCATGCAGCGTGATTGTATCTGCTCAAAGGTTTCTTTGAATTCAGGATGCGTGCAAAGCCACTTGTTCTTGAGGCATGAAACAGGTTTGCCTGCACTGTCGCCAGGGTCGACTTCGCTAAAGCCTTGCTCCACATTTATTCTCGTGCCCTTGCACACAATCTTCGCAGTTTCCATGGCCCTTTTCACAGGGCTGCTGTATACTGCAGAAAAGCTTATGTGCCCAAGCATGCCTGCAGCAGTCTGCGCCTGGAACCTGCCTGTAGGAGTAAGATCGTAATCATCCCGCCCACCGACCAGCCGGCTTGCGTTTGATACGGCCTCCCCATGCCTTATGAGGAATAAATAGTCTATCATGCAAGTTCTGTGGCTTTCCAAGTATATAAATACGCAGCATTCAGATGTTTGCGCATTGAAAAACAGAAAGAAATGGAGAAGCAAGCTTGAACCTAATAAGAGTTTTCTCGGGTGGAGGTTACTAATCCCCACTCAAGACTTTTCTTAATAGTTTATTAGGATTTAGTTGCGGTGAGCTCGCAGGTCGCCGAAGCTCCCTGCTTACACTCCCGCCCTATCAAAGGCATGTACTATGCCCACCCTAAGTGTCTCGTTTCGGATACGGCTTCGTCCTTAGATGCTTTCAGGGCTTATCCGCTTAGCGCGTGGCTACCCGGCAGTGCCATTACGACAACCGGTCCACTAGAGGCGCCGAACTTTCGTTCCTCTCGTATTAAAAAGTTCTTATCCTCTGACACTAACACTTTCAGTAGTTGCTACCGTACTGTCTCGCGACGTACTGAACTCAGCTCATGTAGGTTTTTAATGGACGAGCAGTCCAACCCTTGGAGGCTCCTGCACCTCCAGGATAACCTAAGCCCATATCGGTGTATCAAACGGCTGGGTCGATGTGAACTCTCACCAGCCACGAACCGGTTACCTCTAGAGTAACTTGTCTGACAGCTTGGTGCCCCATTAAAAAGGCATCCAACGTTCGTTAAGTCACTGTTTCCAGTCTGCATATCACGCTTTTCGATATACAGTCAGCCCTGCATTTGCCTTTATGCTTCACAGAGGGTTCCCAACCCTCCTAAGCAGAGCATTGATCACTTTCGTTTCCTTATCGAAAGCAACCGCCCAGTCCAACTATCCACCTGCTGTTGTCCAATCATCTTGTAAGTCGCGTAACAGGTACAGAGTGGTGTTACATTATCGCTCCACGGCATCCGAAAACGCCGCTTCGACGCTCCCACTTACGCTGTGCAGTACTTGTCACACAACAGCAACAGGCTATAGTCAAGTTTCATAGAGACTTCGCTACCCACTGAAAGAACGTGGCATGTACACCACGTAGTAAGTTCACCAGGTCCCGAGTTGGGACAGTGGAACAATCGTTACGCCCTTCATGCAAGTCACCTATTAAGTGACGAGGTATTACGCTACCTAAAGAGAGTCAGAGTTACTCCCGCTCTTTGCTAGCGCTTTGTCCCATTGAAATGGGGTTTCGCGTACTAGCGGTGAGCAGGCGTCACCCACTGTACTCAGCCTTTCGACTGTGCGGTGAGTTGTGTTTTTGATAAACAGTCGTTGTTCCCTTGTTATTGAAATCTGCGCTTACCAAGCGCAGACATGGCTTTTACAAAAGATACGCCACTATTTTGCCGATTTCCCTAACCCGGGTTCTCCTGACACGCCTTGGCCTTTTCAGCCAGCAGCACCTGTACTGGTTCTAGGTACGAATTATCACGATCGTTGCGGATTCCCTTTTCACGGGCTCAAGAATTTGGTCATTATTGAATCATTTAGCTGCTTCCCCTCATAACGAGACTCCACAGCCATTTGTATCTTCTTGCAGACCTATCCTCAAGCGTCAGAAATCCGCCTTGTGTTGCCACGCCTACGCGATAAGTGTCTGAATATTAACAGACTTCCCTTTTGCACAGGAGTGATTAGCTCTGTGCTTAGGATCGACTAACTCCCAGCTGACAATCATTACAAGGAAAACCTTGTGCTTCCGGCGTATGGGATTCTCACCCATATATGCTATTACTAATACCAGGATTTTCACTGCTGCACGGTCCACACATCCGCAAGGATGCACTTCTAGCCATGCAGCACGCCCTCCTACCCACTATCTTCTAGTGCCGGGGTTTCGGTACCTAGTTTAGCCCCGTCCATCTTCGGGGAGAATTATCTCAATCGGTACGCTATGACGCGTTTTTTAAAGGGTGGCTGCTTCTGAGCCTACCTCCCGAATGTCTAAGACAAAACCGCCCTTTGATACACTTAACTAGGATTTGGGGACCTTAACCTCGGATACTGTCTTTACAGCATCGTGACGCTAGCTTACCCAACGTCGCCGACTCTCGGGGTCTACGCAGAACACGCATTCGGAGTTTGACGGGAAAGCTGCCGCTTTCGCAGCAATACTTTCTAATCGGTCGCTCTACCTCGTGTTCGAGCTCGCCCAAGGCTATCCTAAAGATACTTCGGAGGGGACCCGCTATTGCCGTGTTCGAGTGGTCTATCGCCCCTACCCGCAGCTCACCCAACAGGACATGCCATGACAGGTTGCGGACCTCCATCAAGCGTAAGCTCGACTTCGTCCTGGCCGCGAGTAGATCACAACGGCTTCGGGTCGAATTGCAGTGACTTAAGGCATATTTCATGCCCAGCGCCTCATTGCTTGCGCGCTCTCGCTTTCACTTCGCTATTAAGCTCGCCACTACAATGCACTCCCTGGCTCTTGCTTCGAGAAGAATGATAAGATATTAGTCCCTTCCCATCGTCCTGCACTTTCGAGCATTCCTTCTGGGACAATCATTCCTTCCACACCTTACCTTCTCGTAACCACCTAGTTTCAGATCTATTTCAACCCCACACGTGTGGGTTCTTTTCAGCTTTCGCTCGCGCTACTTGTTCGCTATCGGTCTCTAATCAATATTTAGGGTTGGGGTTTAATGCCCCGTATTCATACGGCATACCAAAGCCGGATTACTCTCAAACAACACATCTCACTCTGCTTAACCTACGAGGCTGTCACTCTCTTTGGCCGTTCTTTCCAGAACGTTCGGCAGGCATCGCAAGACTAAAAGTTGCACCACATCTAGTTCATTTTGCAATGAACAATTCGGTTCGCCCTCTTCCGGTTTCAATCGTTTTACTAACGGAATCGAATACTCTTTCTTTTCCTGCGTGTACTAAGATATTTCAATTCCACGCGTACGCTCGCACCACTATTCATAGTGCACATTTCGGGTATCCCAAGTTCAAAGGCTGACATGCGCCTACCTTGGGCTTATCGCAGCTTGCCACGCCCTTCGTCGCTATTAGAGCCAAGCCATCCACTAGGTGGCTTAAAAAATATTCAAGCTTGCTTCTCCTCAAATCAATTGCAGTACATGCAATATCATATAGTTTCTATGACCATCGCGTATAGGGGTGGGATAGCCTAAGCCATCCTGATATGTTCGATCATCAAGCAGATTAGAAACCGCTCTCTAAACATAAGCCTCTATAAGCTCATGCCGGCCATAAATGCACCGAAATAGATTGGCTAAAAAGGTTTATAAATATACCTTCTTTTTCTGTTTCTTGGAAGTCCATGCAAAACCTCGGTGAGCAGAAGGTGTCGTGGGAGACTGTTACACTATCATCATATGACACCATATGACTACCTATTTTAGGCTGAAGATATGGCCGCAAATTTTAGAGTGTCTGCCTCGGCGCGGTCAAGAGACACCGATTCCACTAGGAGATATATGCCATCTTCAGGAGGCTTAGGACCCAGAAGTTTTACTGCGTGACTTAGAAGCGTTCTGGCAGGTAGGTTATATCCATTGGACCTGAGTAGTTCGAACGCATCCCTGTCGATTTTAGGTATTGAAAGATTTACAGAGAACCTCACGGCTGCCGCCTCGAATACAAAGCCTTGATTGTGAAGCCTTCCAGTATGCTGTCTCGCAGCGTTTATGACCATTTCATTAGGTACATGTAATTTGGCTGCAACTTCTAGGGGATGATACTCACCGTAGTTTGACCAGCTGACGCATTCTACTATGGCACGAGGTAAAAGAGATCTTCCATCTATTGCGTGTGACATGAATTCGTCAAGACTAGAAAAATTGCCGGCACTTATATGGCGTTTTTGCAATTCTACAAGCGCTTCGGCAATCTCGCCTTCGGTTAATGTGATTTTGAAAAACTCGGACAGTGAGGCTATGTCACCCATAGCCATGCCGTCAAGACGCTCATTGTTATCGCGTATCGACTTTGCAAAGAGCCCAGTAACAGTAGCTCTAACAGTCTCTTCAGTGCAGTCAATGCCGCGGTCAGTCAGTGACTTGTAGAAGATTGGAAGCGTGTGTGAGGCGTCCCACAACACCTTTATCGCTTTTGATAAAGCTGGGGTTGTGAATTCAATGCTCTCGTACTGACCGGCAAGTATCAACTCAACCTGCCTATCCTCCGCAATTGATTCACGTGCAGACCTCCTTGCGCTAAGAAGAACCTTATAGCGTTCGCTAACTGTTTTAAAAATACGCATATTTATCCAATTCAAATTCCAAAATACTGATATTTAAAGATTGGCATTTTGGTGGGGTGTCCCACAATTTGCGTTAATGCTAAGACTTAATGCTAAGGCTAAGAGTATGTTCAATAATAATTAAAAAAGAATTAAAAAAAGGTAAAAAAAAGAAAACTGGAAAAGAATGATGGGAAGAAGGTTTTTACCTTCTCCTCTTTCTTGCCATTCTTCCTTTCCTGTTCATCTTTGTCCTTGCAACGTACCCATTCTTGTCTATGAAGTAAAGGAAACCTTCCTGCCTCTGTACCTTCTCGCTGGTAACCTTTGCCTTCCTACCCCTAGGATTGTTCTTCATAGGAGTCTTCCAGACATATCCATCCTTACCCAAGAAGTAAAGATAGCCGTCTTCCCTTTTCACTTTCTCTTCGCCAACTCTTTCGGCCATTTTATCACGATATTATTACGACGCATATGTTTTTATATTCATCGTCGGCTCTCCGAGAGTAAAATATATACGAGGGAGGTATGCATCGTTTTAAATGTTTATAAGGCAAAGACTTATTGTTGGTGTTATGATAGAGATAAAACTTTTCAAGGACTATGACCTCAGCGGGTACACTCTTATCGACGCATTTCCTGGGATAGGGCTGGTCGGCCCAATGGCTGGAAGCTACATGATCGAGAAGCTCAAGATGGAGCAGATAGGGTACATAGACAGCGATACCTTCCCACCCATAGCGGCAATACACGGAGGCGTTCCGATGTTCCCCGCGAGGCTCTATGTGGACAAGGGCTACAAGATAGTGGTTGCCATATCGGAGTTCGTAATACCTGCATCTTCAGTATACCTACTGGCAAGGGAACTTCTCGCATTTGTTAGGAAGAGCAACATATCAAGAGTAATATCCATAAGCGGCATGCCTGCAGCAAAGCCATCGAACGAGGTATTTGTAACATCCCCAGACCCCAACGTCATCAAGAAAGCTGCGAAACAGGGGCTTAAGGCCATAGACGCAGGCGTTGTGGCGGGAGTGGGAGCCGTGCTTATGACCAACGCTTACCAGTACAAGGTCAGCTCGATGAACATACTTGTGGAAGTGAATCCGCAGATAATGGACCCCAAGTATGCTGAGCTTGCAATCACGGGCCTCAATAAGATAATAGACATAGAAGTTGACCTCAAGGACCTTGACGCTGAGGCAAAGGCAGTGGAAGCCAAGATAAGGGACATGCTCAAGAAGATGAAGGAGAGCCCAGAGCACTACAACAAGGCTGCAGAGGTAACAGGAACCGGGCCGTCCATGTATGCGTAACTCCAGCGAGCATGGAGTTGGCGTGCCATATGGCTCCAGTTTTGGGCGAAGGCACACCCCTAGCCTGTTGGAACAAGCTGTAATGGCTTAAATAGATTGCATATCCCATATTACCTACATGCAGGGGTGGCAGAGCCTGGTCTGGCATTCAGCCACGGAAAAACGCGCAGGACTTAAGATCCTGTGGCTTAGCGCCTTCGTGAGTTCAAATCTCACCCCCTGCACACCAATATCCAGCTAGAAACTAGGCCCTAAAGCGTGTTGCGATATTGCCGTATTTTATGCACAGGTTTAAATAGGACATTCGCAGTTCATAGATTATCGTTCTTAACGACCTAGCGACCCTGAATGCATATAAACAAAGAGTTGTCTAATTCTAAGAGTTACACGAAATGGATGATTGCATCCCTTCCGGCCAGCATAGCTTATGCACCGCTGTCCACGCTTGTGCCGCTTCTCATACTGAACTTGGGAGGCAGTGCACTGAACGTTGCATTCGCTGTAACCAGCTTCAATGCAGTTGCAATGGTAACAACATTCATATGGGGCAAGCTTGCTGATACAAGCGGGAAGAGAAAGCCCTTCATACTTTTGTCTTATGCAGGAATAACAGCCCTCCTCTTCCTAATGTATTTTGCCAGAAGCATCATAGATGTGGCCAACATATATGCCGCAATAGCACTTTTCCAGTCGGCAAACGTCACGCCCTACAACCTCCTGGTAATGGAGACTGAGAAGAAGGAGAACTGGTCGAAGAGCTTCTCCAGGTTGCAGGCTATAGTCAATTTCGGCATGATAATCGGGCTTGTGATCGGGTCCTTCATGGCGCAGGCGTCTGGACTCAGGCTTCTGGTGCTCATATTCGCATTCGCATCACTGGCCTCCACAGCGTTCGCAGCGAAGTATGTGATAGAGCCAAAGGTGTCAGTTGCAAAGAAGGAATCGGTGACAAAGCAGCTTAACAACATGATATTTGCAGTGTTTTCATATCCGCTACGCACCATAAGGCTTCCGCAAAAGCTGCACATACCACGATTCGGAAGATTGAGCTTCTCTAAGCTGAAAGCCCCATTCGCGCTGATGTGCATATCATGGCTCTTTTTCAACGTGGGCATGAGCATGTTCAACACGATTTACCCGGCATCGCTCTACATACACGGGCTTAGCGAATCCATGGTATTCGTTGTGATACTAGTAGGCATGATAGTAGAAACTCTTCTGTTCTATTATGCCCTCAAGATCATAAAGAGCAACAGGCTGTTTGAAATTACAGAGAGCATGACAACTGTCAGGGCGGTCTCATACGTGTTTGTAGGCCTCAGCTTCTTTGTAGGCGGACTGGCATTTTTCATTGCCAACGTGGCGGCTTACACTGCAGTGGCCGGCCTTTCGTATCCATTGTATTATACGGCATCGTACACGCTGCTTTTCATGATGATAGGCGAGGGGAACAGAGGAAGCTCCATGGGCATCTACAATGGGATAGGATGGGCAGGATATTTCGTGGGGTCATTCCTTAGCGGCATAATAGTGCTGTCAGGATTCACAATACTTTACATAACCAGCGGCATATTTGTGCTTGCAAGCGTTTTCACGCTGAGGACTGCGAAGAGCTCTGTCAAGGTTGAGGAAGTGAAGGTACCGCTGAATGCCATTGAAGGAGGCGCAAATTCGGCGCAATAGAAATAAGCAGGAGTGTTTAGTACATTTCCTTGAGACGTTTTATGCGCTCTGTTATCGGGGGGTGCGTTGAGAACAGATTGGTAAATGATTCCTTTTTGAGCGGATTGGAGAAGTACAGCGGGGCAGTCATATCATTTGCATGTGCCACTGGAGGGGCGTTGGGCTTTGACGTATATGCCTGTATCTTCTGCAGTGCGCTTGCCAGTGAGGCAGGGCTTCTGGTTATCCTTGCACCGTTTGCATCTGCCATGTACTCCCTTCTCCTTGATATGGCAAGGCGCACGAGGAGCGCCATTATTGGGGCTACGACGCTCATCACAAGAGCGACTACGAGTATTACCCCGTTCCCGTTCCGCCTCCCTCCGGCGCCGAACCAGAACATGGTCCTTATGAATCCGGCGAGCAGACCTATCACCCCTGCAAACACAACAGCAAGCATCATGAACTGTATGTCATTATCGTATATGTGGGATATCTCATGGGCTATCACGCCCTGCAGCTCGTTCTTGTCCATCATTGACAGAAGGCCCGAAGTGACTGCAACTGACGCATGCTTGCGGTCCCTTCCTGTTGCGAAGGCATTTGGATTTGGATCATTTATCACGTAAACTTCAGGCATTGGTATCTGAGATGCACTTGATAGGCCTTCAACTGCACTGAACAGGGAAGGATAGTCCTTCTTTGAGGCCTTCTTTGCGTGTGAGATGGCAAGCACCACCTTTGAGCCCTGGAAGTATGAGAACAGCGCATAACCAACTATTACGATTCCGCCGACAACCATGGCGAAAGGCCCGCCACCAAGATATTCTACAAACAGGTATATGAATACAAAGAAGATAAGGGAGAACAGCGCCATAAGCAGGACAGACCTAAGCCTATTGCGCGAGATTTCGTCGAAAAAGCTTGTCATTGATCATACCGGTTGGTTTATTTTTGCTTTGATGCGCTGCCTTTCTTCGTCTGTGCCTTCTTTGGGGATTGCCCAGGCTGCTGGGCGCTGTCGCTGAAATCGACCTTTATTGCTGCGCGTTCCTCTTCCGGAGCCTGGAAGAAGTCTGTCCTCTGGAAATTGAACATCCCCGCAAACAGGTTGCCCGGGAATTGCTGTATTGCATTATTATAATCAAGGACGTAGTCGTTGTAGGAAGTCCTTACGAAGGCTATCTTATCTTCGGTATCCTCCAATGACGACTGCAACTGCTTGAAATTATCTGAGGCCTTTAGCTCCGGGTAGTTTTCTGCCACTGCGAATATGGATTTGAGGGCCTGTGAGATCTTGTTGTTTGCAGTTGCCTTATCCTGCACTGATCCCGAAACTATTGAGCTCCTTAGCTGCGTGACTGTGGTGAGAACGCTCTTCTCGAAATCCCTGTATCCCTTGACGGTGTTTACTAGGTTAGGTATGAGGTCGTATCTTCTCTTGAGCTGCACATCAATCTGCGCCCAGGCGTCCTGAACACGGTTTCGCCTGGATATGAAGCCGTTGTACATCACTATCACTCCAAGGACGAATGCTGCGAGGAGTACTATGACCGCAATGGCTATATCCGTTATTAGGCCCATTGATATTACCATGGTTTATATTGACGCAAATACTTAAAAACATATATTTGGATTAACTGATGTATGCCTCTGTAGCTCAGTAGTAGAGCGCGTCCTTGGTAAGGACGAGGTCGCGAGTGCAATCCTCGCCGGAGGCTTTATGTGTGGCGTGTTATAAGCCCTTATCGTTTTTATATAAACCTTTTGGTTTTTGAGCCCATTTTGGGTTTGGTCAGAGAAATTGGTGTCTCGTAAATATAAAAAGCCCTCAAAAAGGATCGCACTTGAATATTTACAAGCTTATGAAGGCTGTTGACTTAGGCTAATAGTAGGCAACTTCTATTTTCATTCCATCTGGATCTGCAAAGAATACTGCATAATAGTCAGGAGTATATTCAGGATACTTCTTAGGTGGATTAAATATTTGTATCTCTCCTTTAACCAAATCGTAAATTTGGTCTACTTGTGATTCAGAAGAAGCTTTCACACATAGGTGATGGAAACCAGGTGCAGAGAAGACATGCTTAGGTTCCAGTATCTCTGCCTGTGCTATCCAGATGCCAAAGCCGTCCTTAGTTACCCAACCAGCACTCTGCCCCTTATCAGAAATCTGCTTGAATTCGAGCGTATCGAATAGTCTAGCATAGAATGTTCTGCTAGCACCAAAATCTCTAACTGACAACTTTAGATGACCTAGTGGGTCTTTTGACTTAGTTTGCACACATTCACCTACATCAAACACTTTGAGTTATTTGATATATAATCCCTTGCAAACCAAAACAGATAAAAAACATTATATATCCAGTTTAAGGGCTTGTATTGCGGCACGTTTGAAGCACGCCGGAGGCTTTTGGTCGAAACAACCACCCAGGCTTATAAGCTTTTTACGGCATGCACTGATTACTTTGATCCAAAGGCAAGTAGATGAAGTGGATCAATGAAGGATGAATCGTGATTAAAGGTCGATGTGATGATACTTGCCTCACGCTTGCAAATTTACAACGCCCCGTAGATGAAACCGGTGTAAAAGCCGTATGTAATAAGATACTGCTGGAGATTTCTGCATGTCAGTATGTGCCGGGGGTTGCAAATGATGGAGGCTGAATGGCCGCAGTGTCCTCAAAGCCGTCCTGCTCATCGGCATACATTGAAACGTTCTGCTGAGGCCTTACGACGAATTTTGCCGACCTTGTGAATATGCTAAATCCGGCGTACATTAGGATTATTCCTATTATCCACGAGCCAATAAGCAACAGAATTATGCCGAGCGCGAATGCTAGAAATGCGCCATTAGCATTGCTCTTGAATCCACTGAAATTGTTGATGCCGCTGAACGGGTTACGCGTCTGCTGGACGGCCATATGGATATATGCAAACATATGATTTTTAAATCTGGGAGGAGGTAGTATAGAAAGATCAATATGGTATTTACAAGCGATCTGAGCACATCGGATTTCTGGATGCTACTGGACAGGGGGTACATGCCAGTAGGGCTGGTGGTAGGCAACTCGGTTTACAGCATGGGAGTGACAGGAGGCATTGGAAGCGCGATGAAGGGCATGACCAAGGGAGAGGTACCACAGATAACGGAATTGCTTTACAATGCTAGGGAGCTTGCACTTGGAAGGATGAAGGAGGAGGCTGAGAAGCTGGGGGCAGACGGGGTAGTGGAAGTCAAGCTCAATGTAATACCGATGGGCAGCTGGATGGAGATAACAGCCATAGGCACGGCGATAAAGTACGTGGGGACTAAGAGCACTTCTGGCAGCAAGCCCACAGTAGTACTACCTGTTGACAAGTAGATTCGATGCCCATAAGCCAATCTGAGCGTGAGAAACTTAGGGCCCATACATTCAGCGAAGACAAGGAGGGCGAGTTCGGTGGCACGCATAAGGTAGCTCCGGAGATATCTGAAAAGGATATGATAGGGCACTCCTTGGGCCTGCTCGCATCAAGGCCCTCGGCATTGGCATTGAATATGCCAGGAAGCGCAGCATTTGCGCTTTACGCGCTTGCGGCATTTGGCACGGCTTCCGCTGCTACGTTCATTTTTTATGCGTCTGCATTTTTCGCATTTGGAATACTTATCGCTGCGCCCTTATCTTCGCTCGCAAAGGCAAGGCTCTCGGGCATGGAGGCGCCGGGGGTAGTCGATTCTATGATAATGTCGCTGGCATATGCCGAGCCGCTTGTTGCGGCTTCGTACGTGGCCCTTATAGCCCTGGCATTTAGGGATGCTGCGGGCTTCACGTTGCTTTCGGCCATAACGTTCATTGTGCTTCTGGCGGTGGCATTCCTGCTGCATATAGCAAACCTGGATTCGTCAATCTCGGTGCAGATGGCAGGCGGAAAGAAGTACGGGAGGAGCACTGCGATGAACAACAGCTGGATGTTCCTCAGCGGCCAGTCGATGGCCATGCTGGCTGCCAACATCGTGTCATATCTTCCGCTCATAGCCCTTGTGCCACTGGACGCATTTTTCAGCGGCACAGCCCTGATGCCCTACCTTGCAGTGCTTACGTTCATATTCGCGGACATATGCGCGTCGTGGTGGCAGGCCTGTACGTCTGTGGCTTATGGAATTGTGGCAAAGAAGACCAAGCCAATGAAGTATTCAAGGCTCTAGGGCATATGGCGCTTGTTGGGATATGAGTATGTCTGGAATTGCCTTGGTGTATATTCACGTCTTTGATTTTAGGAATCCGGCTATACCTGCTTCATCAAGAGTGCAGTTCAGCCATTCATCATCTACTTCTGCACCGCAGCGCTTGTAGAAACGTATTGCCTTTTCATTCCATGAAAGGACCTGCCACCTCATCCTGCGGCACCCTTCAGACTTCGCAAGCTCCACAACCCTTTTCATAAGCAGGTATCCCACCTTCCTGCCCCTGTGCTCCGGAGCGACATAGATATCCTCAAGATACAGGCTCTTTCCGACCCATGAGAAGTACGCGAAGAAATAAAGGGCATATCCTACGATCCTGCCGCCATCTTCTGCGACAAAGAATCCGAAGAGGTCCTTATCGAGCTTCATGAGCTCTGGCGAATTCCTGACGGCGTCCGGAGACTTCTCGAATACTGCCAGGTCCTTTATCAGGCCCATCAGCGCGTCGAAATCATTCTCGGTTCCCTTCCGGATAGATATTGCCATGTTCAAAGCGCCTGCAAGAAGAGTTGCAGGGCTTTGCTAATTTATCCCTTTCTGCTAATAAATTCGCTATCTTGCTAATAAATTCACTTCAGACTGGGTTTTTATCCTTTTTCATCTGATTTTATAATATGGCGGATGTTGGGCTTGCTTCAGACGAAGCTATGATAAAGGAGTGTATTCTTGACCTTTACATAAATCCTAAGAAGGCAATAGTCAAGTGGTCTAAAATAACCAATCAGACTGCTCAGGGCAAGTTTGCATATCCAAGTCAGCATCTTGCATCTCTTATCACCAAAGTAAAGGGAAAGGGGAGTGCAGCCAGAGGAGATGACTTGGCTGACAGTTCAGAAGTCAAGTCTTGCAGTAGAGCAGACCAGCTACAATCCTGTGGCAATTGTGGAGCTAATGTCTTGGAGTGGCAGAAAGTCTGTCCTCTTTGTGGTTCAGATGACATAAGGAAGGACACAAGCTCTCACTGGATATTCCCAATAAGGTCTGACGACGAGTTGAATTTGCTGCTTAACAAGGTTCCACGAATAATATTCATTCTTTTTGACAAACCAGACATGGATAAGACTGATGTCAGGATTAGAGCATGGACAGTAAGTCCGAAGCAGAGCTATGTTAGAGGGTTCTTCACTGATTATTATGAAAACAACTTCAAGCTCAAGACATCAAAAAACGAGAAGCCCGCACCATGCAATCTCCATCCGCTTAAATATGATTTTATGATGATGCAACCACAACTGATATTTGAGGCGTTACTTCAGGAACACGATGTCAAGATAAGCTTTTGGAACCTTAAGAAGCCGAAGGATGAGCCTATGCCATCCCATCTATTAAGCACAGAAAAGTTGGTTGAGATATTTGGAGATGAGGTAAAGGGTCTAAGCAAAGCAGAGATAGTAAAGGTTCATCCAATAATACCAGACAAGGACTTCAGCAAACTTACCATGCGAAAGAAGATTCTCAAGAAATATAAGGAGAAATACATCAGACAGTAGATAATGATTTCTGCATGCGTTCCTTTTTTAGTCGTTGCTCTGCTGACTTGCAATAGGACTTGTCAATCTCAATGCCTATGAAGTCCCTCTTGAGCCTTTCGGAGACTACTGCCGTTGTCCCACTACCTAAGAATGGGTCTAACACTAAATCTCCCTCATTAGAGCTTGCACGCATAAGTCGTTCTATTAGCTTCTGTGGTTTCTGTGTGGAATGCTCTCTTTCTTCTTCATAGAAATCTATGTCTGTCCACACGTCACTAAAGCCCATCTGTGTATTAAATGTGAAATTGACTTCTGAGTAATCCATCTTGAACTTCAGAACTTCCTGCAACTTATCCCACATCTCTCTTGTCGGTATCTGTGCTAAGATATTCTCTCCAGTATATAGTGACCATACGCCACCGCCATTAGTCTTGACTCCGAGACGTTCATTTATATCCTTCGCAGTGAGACCGATTTCATTCTGTTTCTCCTTAAGGAACTTCTTGATATTAGGTTGGTTATTCTTGATGAAGAAGAATATGCTCTCTGTGGTAGTCGGGAACATCTTATAGGTGCTTGTCTTTCTACCGCTTATTGACCTCATGCCCTTATCTACTACTATCTGCTGTCTAAATACAAAGCCGTGCTTCTCCGCTATCGGTAATATTTTGGATAGGATTTTGATGTAGCCAAACAGCCAGAATGATGAATTTGTTTTTACCACTCTTGCAAGTTCTTTCATCCATTTATCCGTCCACCACAAATAGTCCTCCTCCGTCCTCCACTTGAAATCCCACTCTTCATTTATAGTCTTGAAATATGGTGGGTCTGCTATTGTTAAATTTATTGATTTCGCAGGGAGTTTCTGCATGATTTCTATGCAGTCTCCTTGAACGACTTTGTTCACGAAAGGTATTGAATCAGAATCTTTTTTACTCATAATAACACCAATTTGCTCAAAGCTAAGGCTAACAAAAATCTTCCATCACCTGAGAAACAGAAGCTATTTGTATGGCGAAGCTTATCCGCAACTTTAGTAATAGAGTTAATGCAGTTAAAAATTATATAGCTTTCCATCATTTCTTCGCCTTCCCATTTTTGCCCTTTATTCTTGGTTTATTCCAATATGGACTTTTGCATTTAGGATTAGGACATACTGTTGGCAATTCATCTGTTCTTGGAGTCCATTTATGCCCGCAACGTGTGCATTGTAATTCATTATGAAATACAAATCCGCAGTGAGGACACTTTACCATATTAGACATTTCAAAACCACTCTTTATATCCTTTTCGTTGATACATCCTTTATAAGTATCCTTTATAGTAATCCCTTTAAGGTATATAAACCTTCCTGTAAGTCATGAGAATCAGTAGACTATACTGATAGGTATATATACCTATAAGTATATAGTATATGTAGAGGAACGTGATTGTATGGAACTACAAAAACAAATACAAATAAGGAGACAAAAAGGTCAAGAAATAGCGAAGTTGGGCAGGGTAAAGATGGAAGGCAGGAAATGGATAGTGCCTTCACAGAGTAGCAATAGATACTATGAAGTAGTATTAGGTCTTGGAGCGTCAAAATGCACTTGCCCAGATAATACTGAAAGACAGATGAAATGCAAACATATTTTCGCAGTTGAGATAACCGTCTCAAAGACCATAGACAGCAAGGGCAACGTAACCATTACCGAGACAAAAAAGGTTTATGTTCAGGATTGGCATAACTACACTTTGGCTCAGAATCAAGAAGGCAAGCTATTCAGGGAGCTTCTAAAGGACTTGGTAGAGAACGTAGAAGAGCCTATACGAATAGGAGCAGGGAGACCGAGAGTTCCGCTAAAAGAAGCCCTATTCTGCGCAATAGAGAAGGTTTACAGTATGCAATCAAGCAGACGGGCATACTCACTGTATCTTGAAGATGTGAAGAAGCAACAGATAAGCAAAGCACCTAACTACAACGTAATAAACATACTCTTGAATGATGCAGAGATAAGACCAATATTGTATAGGCTATTGCAGATTACAGCTATGCCTCTCAAGTCAGTAGAGAGCCAATTCGCAGTAGATAGCACAGGTTTTAGAACTACTCAGTTCACTCAATACTGCAAGGAGAAGCATAATACCAAAAGAGAACATAGCTGGATAAAGGCTCACCTATGCGTTGGAGTAAAGACCAATATCGTTAGTGCCGTTGAGATAACTGATGAGAATGGAGCAGATAGCCCCAAGTTCATACCTCTTACTGATGCTACTCGTAATCTTGGCTTCAATATGCAAGAGGTAAGTGCGGATAAGGCTTACTCGTCAAGAGCCAACCTTGATGCTATTGCTGAGAACGGAGGCATAGCATACATACCTTTCAAGAGTAATGCAAGCCAACATTCTCACGGAGGTAGAGTATGGAACAAAATGTTCTACTATTATCAGATGTGTAGAGATGAGTTTATGGAGCATTACCACAAGAGGAGTAACGTAGAAACTACGAATATGGCTATCAAGATGAAGTTTGGAGACTGCTTAAAGAACAAGAACTTAGTATCGCAGACAAATGAGCTTCTATGTAAACTAATAGCTTATAACATTACCGTATTGATAGGTTCTATTTATGAATTAGGAATAGCGGTTAACTTAATCACATTAAGTGCTTAGGTATTAATTATGCGCCTTTTGCCGTTATTATCAACGTGTTCTGTTCTTGCCATAGTACAAAATAAAACACACGCTAAAGAACCAAAAAACCAATAGTCAACTTTTAATCCAACAAAAAATATCCCTGCAAAACCTAATACTACAACTGCTATGTTAATTTTGCCAGCATCAGATTTGTATTCTGCTTTCAATATATGGTCATTAATTATGTTGAAAAGCCCCCTCAATAAGCCTAAAAACCAATCAGCACTAAACCTTGAGGTTGTTGGCATTAAATACTCCTCCGTTCAAAGAAATTGACCTGAATTCACTATATGCTCTATATAGTGCTACTATTGCTGGTGCTAATAGTGCAGTTGATAAGAATAGCAAGTTTACGTCATGATTTATTAGAGCATACGTTAAACCAGCAGATGCTAAAAATCCAGCTATAATAGATATGATAAAGGAACTTTCAACTGACTTTTTATACTCGACAAGATAAACTATATTAGAATCCATATGCTTTATCGTAGTGTTCTGTGTTATCGCTGAATCAACAATGCGCTGCAAATCTTCTTCTGTGTATTCTATTTTAGGCATATAATCACATTTTTTCTAATGCCCCTGCTAACTTGGCAGTAACATCTTCATCACAGTCTTCCGATAATAGTATGGTCAGTTTTTTCTGCTCTTTATCTTTAGAGCTTTGATAACTAAATTGAATTGGAATTGGCTTCCCACTATCCGATTTAACAAGCATTATAGACAAGATTAATTCAGAGGTGATTTTTTCTTTCTTCAACATTTCTTGTAGTTTTTTCCAATCAAAGGCTTCTAAATCAATACCTTCTGTAATTATCCTCTTCTTAGCACTAACTGGTTCAATAGTCAACTTCAAATTAAGCACCGAATAAATGATTGGGCAGGTAGTATATATGGAAGGGAAAATCCTATAAACTTTATCCCATGTCTTATTGTTGCCATACCAACACAAGATAAGCTATGCAAATAGCTTACAATATTACTGGTTTAGCAAGGTATTAAAAGGTATTCTGCCTTTGCCCTTAATGCCTGCTCACAAATTGCCATATATGCTCATATATTCAATTTATGAGTAGTATTTATGAGCAAAGCCGAGTTGCAGGAAAGGCATATATATCATGGATACCCAGAGACATTGAAGTTGATGTGATGCCGTTCCAATGGACACATGCAGTAGGGAATTCGGGCAGGATGGGCGCCTGACGTTAGTCTACGCAGCTACTTTTCTAGTGGACGGAAATATTTCAGGTATCATGAAATATTTCAGGTATCATGAATTTGTGCTAATTGGTGAGAATATGGTAGGAGGAATGCATATACGGTGGCAAGACAGTTGCAGAGACGCGAATAGCAGAGCTCGCTGAGCTCGTTAGGGAGAGATCCGGAGCAAGAGTGTATAGGGTTAGCGAACCGGGAAGGCTTGGTAACGACGTACTAGATGCCCTTGTGCAGATATCCGTGCGCGGATTCGGCAGCGAGATGGATCCGGACGATGTGAAGGACCATGTACAGGGCACGGACATGCTGCACCTCATGACAGACCAGAGCGGGCTGATAGGATTCGCAGCGTATACCATGGCTATTACTGCAACATTTGGAGGTAAGTCAGGGATACTGTATCTTGGAGGCACTGTGCTGGATGTAAACAAACAAGGTAAAGGGTTCTTCTCCCTATCTGCGCGCAGCGCAATTGAGGAGACGACACCTTATGCAATGGTGCTGAGAACGCAGAACCCTGCGATGATGGCTGCAGTGCGCAATGTTGTCTTAAGAGGCGGCCTTGGAAGGGTATTTCCAGAGCTGGACGCGGAACCTGCGCATGAAGCAGTGATGGCTGGGGCAGCTATCGCAGAGATGCTTGGGCAGGAAGACTACGACCCCAGGACCATGGTGGGCCGAGGCACTTATGGGAAGGCCATAAACGGCATAGACCGCCTTGATTCGGTAGACGCAAGGACGAGGGAGATATTTTTGAGGCTCGGCCTTGACAGAAATAGGGGCGATTCGGTGATGGTAGTGTCTATGCTCGAAAATGCCGGTTGTTGAGAAGTGCATGCATGAAGGCAGTGAATGCCTGATAGTTCTTAGCGGCACAAAGCCAGAGTCAGCTTGTTGCATATGAAAGTATCGACTTTACCCTCTCCAGCCCCAGCGCGGCTACCAGCTTGCCCATCCTTGGCCCTTTTTCCTTCCCTATCAGGGCAGTGTACAATGCAGCGAAAAGGGCGTTTGGATCAAGATTTGTGTCGCTCGCGGTCTGGTATACAAGGTTATGCACATCCAGGTCTGTCATCTCGGGCTTGAGCTTTGATGCGAAGGCCCTTACCTCGGCGATGCACGTCTTCACCTTTGTCTGCTTTATGGTGAAATTGTATCTCTCGGGGGCATATCCCTTTGCCAGCCACTCGGAGATGTATGGGGAGAGGTACTTTACGCCTTCGGGATCCTTCACGATCTCGGCGACCTTATTCCAGTCGCGGTATATCTGGTAATTGAGCAGAATGTCTACGAAGGATGACTTCCACGGGAGCTTTTTCACGGCCACCCGGAATGCAGCCATCCTCTTCTCATCGGCCCTGGACTCTGGCTCGGATAGGCGGCCGGTCTTCTCGACTGTCTCGTATAGCAGTATGAGCTTATCGCCAGTAGGGTCTATGTCCTTGTTGCTCTGCACGTCGGGCTCTATAAGCGCGTACTTTAGCAGCTCTGGGGGTATGAGCTTGCTGAGGTCTGCCGCGCTCATGCCTATTCCCTTTGACTTGGAATACTTCTTGCCGTTGATAAGTATGAATCCGTACTTGAACAGTATGGGCGGCTCCCTTTTCAGTATCTCACGGTGTATGGCCTCGGCAGTGTTTGCGCTTCCCCCCTTTGTCATGTGGTCTATTCCGCTGCCTTCTATGCGTGAATCGAAAAGCGCCTGCCATGCGGGCCAGTGGAGTCTCCACTGCAGCTTGTACCTGTGGTCAGATAGCTTTGCCTTGCCCTTGAAGTCGCATCCCTTGGTGTACTTTACATCCTTGCTGCAGGTGTACTCGTACTCGGTATCGGTGTGCGCTGTCACCACGGTCGTGGCTATCTTTCCGCACTTCTCGCAGATAGGCATTATGGGGCTCCAGCCCTTCATGTCCTCTACCTTCTTCATGGAGGTGCGTGCCACAACCTCCTTTACCTTGTCCTCCTCCTTGAGGAACAAAGTCGCATACGTGTCCATCTTGCCTGTATCATACAGCTCGTTCGCAGGTATCACGTCTATCTCCAGGGATAGCCATGCCATGAGCTTCTTTGCCTGGTCGAGGTAGTGCTCGCCATAAGACCTGTGGCACCCCATGACGTCCTTTGTGTAGACAAGGGGCTTTCCAAGTTCCGGGGTGAGCTCGCCTGCATATTTCTGAAGCTCGAAAGGTATACCGTCAAAGGCATCGAGTATGTCCCCGAAGAAATAGAACTTTGTTGCCTTGCCCCTTAGCTTGAGGGACTCCTCTATCACTGCAGGATACATGAATTCGCAGATAGTGCCGAAGTGAGCCGGACCGCTCGTAGTCATGCCGCCTGTTATCACGTATGGCGGCTGCTTTTGCGCTACAAGCTGGTCAAGCAGGACATCTATCCAGTGCTTTCCCTTCATTTCCTCTTTTGACTTTTTCTCCATTTTTTTACCTTCAGAAGCGGGCCTGGAGGGATTTGAACCCTCGACTTAAAGGTTAAAAGCCTTCCACTCTAGCCAAGCTGAGTTACAGGCCCCATATTAGTAAATAAGTCTTGCTGCATATTATTTATATATGCGTTCTGGATTGCCCGACCGCGTGGTTGGCACTGGCACATGCGGCAAGGCGGTAAGGTTTATTGCAGATGACGGAGTAAGGCTGGATGGGATACTCTTCAGGGAGTCTAAGGCTTCGGATACCTGCATCGTTTACTTGCACGGGATGGGTGGCAGCATGATCAGCGGACTAACCATGGCCATTGCCGAAGCCATTGGAAATAAGGCTGCGCTTTTCACCTTCAACAACAGAGGTCATGACAGCGAAGCCTCTGCATGGAAGTTCTCCGGAAGGAGGAGAAAGAGGGTGCGCATAGGAGTAAACTTTGAACGCTTCGAAGACAGCGTCAATGACATCTCGGGGGCCATACGGTGCCTGCGTAGGATGGGATTTGAGAGGTTTGTTCTATGCGGCCACAGCACCGGATGCCAGAAGGTGACATATTACCAGTACAGGAAGCGCGACAGGGCAGTAATGGGCCTGGCGCTTCTCGCCCCATGCGACGACTATAACCTGAACAGGCGCAGCCTTGGCAAGAAGTACGCCAAGTCACTGGCAGAGTGCAGGGGAATGATGAGGAAACGGAAGGGAGATACTTTACTTTCCTACGCACGCGGAATGTCTGCGCAGAGATATGACTCGGTTATAGATCCGAAGAGGGTTGAGGCACGCATATTTGATTATGAGGGCAGGCTTGCCGAGTTCAGTAAGGTGAAGGCGCCGATACTCGCAGTATTCGGCACTGAGGAAGAGTTCAGGCTGATGCCTGTGAAAAAGTACTTGGATATATTGCGTGTCAAATCCAGATCTGTCTCATTCTCTGCCGCTGAGATAGAAGGGGCGGGGCACTCGTTCGAGGGCACAGAGGCCGATGTCGCAGAAGCAGTATCGTCATTCGCATCGAAGACTTTGCGCCGGTGACTCTTAGGCCCCTGAAGCGCTAACGCCTCGACTTCCTCTTTGCAGGTTTACGCGCAGTCCCTGACTTTGATATGGTTAGGAGGTATGACACAATCCACACCAGTATCGCCCAGAAGACTATATCGGCAACGAGGCCGTACCAGTCCACTACCCAGGGGTTGTACTGGGGGGCAACAACAAGGCGCCTTAGCCATGTGACAGGCCAACCAAACCACACCGCACCCACAAGAAGCCCGGGCGTGCTGTTTATGAGACCAGACAGGAACGTAAGTATGGCTCCTGCAACACCCAATTCCAAGACCCTTTTTGCATTTTCCATAAATTCCAATACGCAATTGGGATTAAAAAATGCTTTTACTGACATCAGTTGGCCGGATGTTGGTGGAGGCAGGTAGTATACGAATATATATTCTTCTTTTGCAGTTATGTTAGAGATGGGTTGAATGGAAAAGAGACCTTACACAATAATGGTTGCTTCGCAGAAGGGGGGAGTTGGAAAAACAACGGTTGCGGTTAACCTGGCAGTTGCACTTGCCAAGCACGATTACAAGGTCATACTGATAGATGCAGACGCCTCAACTTTCAGCGTGAACGGGCATCTGGGCATAAGGGCGAGCGGGAATGGGTTTATAGAGGCAGTACAGGGCAAGTCGAGCATAAATGATAGCATATTCGTCTACCAACCCCTTGACCTACACCTCATGCTCGGAAGCGAGTCCAAGGAGATATACAGGCCGGATGCGGAGGACCTATCGAAGTTCTATGCGCAGGTAGCCAAGACAGACTATGATTTTGTAGTAATAGACAGCTCGCCTGGACTTTTTGATTCGACTTATGCAAAGTACATAAACGATGTAATAATAGTGACGACGCCTGACAACCCCTCTGCCACAAGCAATGCGAAGCTGGCCGCATTCTGCGCTAAGCTAAAGCTCAGTTACAGGCTTGTGATCAACAAGTCCGGGAACAGCAAGTCCGCGCTTGAAAAAGAAGATGTGGAAAGGCTTTTTGGAGACGTTGCGTTCGGAACCCTTCCGGAGGACGGGCTGGTCGGGCAGAGCATACTCAAGCAGGTGCCGGCTTGCCTCATGGACAACGGAGCGCCCTTCCCTGCATCCATAGAGGAATTGTCCAGAGTCTACCTGCTGAAGGCGGGCGAGCCGTCCCGCAAGGACCCTGACAGGTTTGCTAGAAGGAGCTTCTTCAGGAAGTTTGCAGACTGGACCATAGGCCCAAAGTACAAGAACTGAATTTTTGAAATTTTCTGCCTGAGAAAGCGTATTTCTGGGTTCAGCCAACCTTTTTATAATGGGAGTGTAAGATATATTTGGCGATGTTATGGAAGCGTATTGCATGAAATGCAAAGAGAAGAGAGAGATGAAGGATGCCAAGGAAGTGTCCATGAAGAATGGAAAGAAGGCGATGTCAGGCGTCTGCCCATCATGCGGAACAAGGATGTTCAAGATAGGCGGGAAGTAAGCGTTGCGCTCTTTCAAAGCCTCAGGGGCATGAAAATTGCCCCTGGGCCTTTATTCTATTTCTACTGATTTTGTCTATTTCGTGATCTTCACAACCCTTATGCTGAAATAGAGGGTCTTGCCTGCAAGTGGGGGATTGAAGTCAACGGTGGCATTTGTAGAGTTTACCTGCGTCACCACTCCCTGAATCTGCTGCCCGTTGGCATTCTCAGTTACAGACATTCCGTCATTGACCGTCTGGTTCCCGAAAGCCGCGATAGGTACGGTTATTATGAGACTTGGATTGACGTTGCCATATGCAAGGCTTGGAGGCAAAGTCACGTTCTTTGTCTCATTGAGCTTCATGCCCACAACAGCCTGGTCGAATCCGGATATCATCTGGTTCGCGCCCACTGTGAACTGGATGGGCTGCTGGCCCACGTTTGAGCCGAACACCGTGCCGTTCTGGAACGAGCCGGTGTAGTATACCTGCACCACGTCTCCGGCCTGCACCACTGGAGCGCTGCCCAGGATGACGAACGCCGCAATTACCACAACCACTATTGCGGCTGCTCCTGCTGCCGCGTAGTATGTCTTCTTCATAATGGTATTTGTGCAACAATGTTTTTAACCGTAGCAGGCATTGCTGCATTTTTATAGATTACCCTGGACTAAGTAATAAGTGTGATTCCATGAAGTATGAAATAGTCGGGGGCGACATGCAGACACTCAGAGTAAGACTTTCCAAAGGGGATAAGTTCTACGCGAACCCGGGCCATTTCATAACCAAGGAGGGGTCTGTGGAGATGAATTCAAGAGTGGCAAGCGAGACGCTGGGGGGCATGTCAAGGGCATTTGCCGGAACCGGGGTTTTCCTTGCAGAGTTCTCGGCAAACGCAGATGGAGAAGTGGCACTATCAGGGTCGCTGCCTGGGAAGATCATGGCCTTCGAGCTAGAGCATGGGGAGGAATTGGTGGTTGAGCACTTCGCATACCTTGCATCGGACGTAGGCAGTGTGGATGTTGAGACAGTATCCTTGGGGGCAGCATTTTTCGGAGGAGCATCCCTTTTCCTGCAGAAGCACAGGGGGCCTGGCAGGGTGTTCGTGCACGTGGTAGGAGGCCCGGTAGAAGTCGCGCTTGATGGTAAAGAGGAGGTGCAGGCGGAGCCTAGCCACATAGCAGCATTTCAGCCGTCACTCGTGTATAATGTGAAATACGTAGGCCATCTCAAGGCTTCTGTGCTTGGAGGCGCCGGGCTCTTTTTCGCAAACTTCAACGGAAGGGGGAAGCTTATATGCCATAGCGCATCGAGGTTCGCGCTGGTGGCCGGTGCAGGGAAGAAATGATGTCGCAGACTGCACGAAGGATAAATAAGCTATCAGGTAAATCTTGTAATATGCATTGGCATTATGCATCTTATTTGAGGCTGACGAGGCGTAATTATGCTTGATACAAGCATAGAGATAGCTCTCACAGTATTCGTAATGCTGATGATAGTGGCACAACTGGTAGCGATAAAGCTCAGGATACCTTATACATTAACGCTTGTAGTCATAGGTATAGTACTGACTGCCCTTTCTGCAGTGGCACTTAGCGGCTTCCCGTTTTCCGGCACGCTTAACATATCCGTACAGTGGATACGGTCCCTTTACAATCAGCTCGTAGGCAGCGGCCTGTTCGTAGGGCTGGTGGTCCCGCCCCTCATCTTCGAGGCCATGATACACATCAGGAGAGAGGAGCTTAGGGCCGTTGTAAGGCCGTCATTCCTCCTGGCCACGGCAGGAGTTATTCTCTCAACAGTAGTTGCTGGCATTGTGGTATGGGAACTTGAGGGGCTGTCCCTATTTTCTGCCATGGTATTCGCGGTGATAATAGCCCCTACGGACACCATAACTGTACTTGAGATATTCAAGCGTGTGAAAGTCCCTGGCAGGCTATCAACAATGATGGACATGGAAGCGGCCTTCAACGATGCAACGGCAATAGTCCTCTTCAGCATAATAATATCATCTGCAGGATTCGGGCGCGCATCCATATTTGCAGGGATAGAGGTCTTCCTGTATAGCTTCGTGGGCGGTGGACTGGTTGGAATGGTAGTCGCATGGATCGCCAAGGTGGCGCATGAGAATGTCAACGACAAAATGGCGGAATTGATGCTCACAATAGCTGCAGTATACGGTTCTTACGTACTGGCAACTTCGCTTGGAGCATCCGGGCTAATAGCAGTAACAATAGTAGGGCTCTATTTCGGCAACAGCACTATGAAGAGGGCCCTTACGAAAAGGGTGAAGTGGTCCATACTTGCCTTCTGGGAGGTCGCGGCATTCATAGGCAATGCCATCGCTTTCATGCTTATAGGCTTCGACACCAATCTATCCATTCTGGCCAGGGCTGCAGGGCTGATAGTAGTGGCTTACGCATCTACCATCATAGCACGTGCAGCTGCAGTATATCCCACATTCGCACTATTCGGATATGTGGGTAAAAAGATGCGCCTTGGGTGGGGCAACATAGCCACCATCGCAGGGGTGCGGGGTGCGCTTTCCATTGCCTTGCTCGCAACCCTGGCTTCTTCAGGAGCCGTCTCTCAATCAGACCTAGCCACCATAACCACCATGGTGATGGGAGTGGTATTCGTATCAATAATAGTGCAGGTGCCGGCTCTTTCCAGCTACGCCACCAGGCTCTTTGGCAGGCACAGGGCATCGTACGAGGCGTAGGAACGGAGTAATAACATGCATTACAATAGATGATTTCTGAGAGTGCATGCTTATGCATATACCGTTCTCGGTTCTAGTTCTTGCCATATCATTTGTGCTTATAGCACTAAGGAACGTTGCTAACATAAAGCTGCAGATATGGCAGATAGTCACTGGCGGAGCCATTGCTGTGCTGCTAGCTGGTCAGATAACCTTTGCGGCTGCCTTGTCATACATAGACCCTACGGTAATCGTCTTCCTGATAGGGATCTTCATAGTGGGCGACGCCCTTACGGAGAGCGGATACATGCAGTATGTTGCCTACAGGATATTCGGATATGCTAAATCCGTGGACAGCCTTGTGCTGTTAGTTATGCTTGTGATGGGGATAGGGTCGATGGTCCTCCTGAACGATACGCTTGCAGTCATAGGAACGCCTGTCGTTTTGCTATTCGCAGCGCAGGAGAAGATAGATCCGAAGCTTATGCTGCTTGCATTGGCTTTCTCAATTACCATAGGGAGCGTTGCCAGCCCGATAGGGAATCCGCAGAACATACTGATAGCATCCAGCGGTTTGGTTAGCAACCAGTTTATAACATTTCCAGTATATCTCCTGGTGCCTACGCTCATAAACATCGCCCTTGCGTACGCAGTCCTACGGGTTTTGTACAGAAAAGAATTCAAGAGGGGCAGGGAGGTGCGCGGAGCCGTAGGGATAAAGGATTTGAAGCTTGCTCGGCTCTGCAAGATATCTATTGCTATCTTGGTCATAGGCATAGCTGCATACACATTACTTGAGGCATCCGGCTGGAAAGGTGTGATGAATTTTGCATATATTGCGCCTGTAGCAGCGATGCCCATATTGATCTTCAGTGATAAGAGGCGCAAGATAGCCGCAGGCATAGACTGGAGCACCATAGTCTTCTTTATATCCATGTTCGTCTTAGTTGGGGCAGTATGGCAGTCTGGGTTCGCGCAGATGCTGGTTGGTAACCTAGACTATGGCGTCGGCTCCGTGCCAGTGATACTGCTCGTAAATGTTGTGGGAAGCCAGTTCATATCCAATGTACCGATGGTGATGCTCTATCTCAAGCTCCTGGCGTATAAAAGTGTACCGTCTGTTGCTGCGATGGCACTTGCGGCAGGGAGCACTGTTGCAGGAAATCTTTTCATATTGGGGGCTGCCAGCAACATAATAATAGTGACAAAGGCTGAGAAAAAGTATGGGCACACCATTTCATTCTGGGATTTTACAAGGGCAGGCATTATAATAACGGCAATAAACATTGCAGTATACTGGCTATTCCTTTCAGCATGAGATTGTTCTGGCAATCTCAGGTATGTAGCAGTTTTACCTTAGTAATCATGAACGGGCTGCACAAGACATTGCTGCCTGACGGTTTGGAAGGATTAATATATTGGGATTGGGATAATCTATCGTGGTATGATGGCATATGGAAGCATTACCGCACTGGCATTGCTTGCAGCGGCTATACTTGCATTCAGCATAGGGTACTATTGGACTGAGCAGATAGGGACCCAGGGATTGAATACTACAACATCGATAATTCCAAATTTCACTACCACCAACCAGACAGGCCAGATAAATTGCGGGGCATACTCTTACTATGATGCACGCGTTACAGGTGGACAAATGTGCTTCGTGTCAGCATTTGAAGATAACATGAATGCAACGCTTATGATAAGCTATACGGGAGTGGATGCAGGCACATACTATACTATGAATACCCAGCGCAATGGCACTCTCATGCAGATCAAGGTTAACGAGACTAGCTATGTCATACCGACATCACATAATGTAAATGCGACAATATACTGTGGCAATGTAACCAGCACGTACAACTACACTTCAGGAGTTTACAATGGAATGCTCCTCTCTTCTTGCACTACGGCAAAATACTTCAGCAACAGCACCGAGCCAAACCAGTCGACCATCTTCTTCGCGGCCGGGCGCAATGTGTCTGGCATGGCGCAGTACATAGCCCCAGGGCAGAGGATAAGCAACTTCCTTGTAGAAGAAGTTAATGCAGCAAACATTACTGGGCTGTTATACCAGATGTATCCCCTTGCGCGCATCAGTGGAGTGCCGCAGACACTTCACATCGGGGACCATGTTGGTTATTCATGCGATGGCACGTTTGCGCAGCTCGTCGCGATAAAGGGCGGCGAGGCGGTCTTCATGTTAGACACAACGAAATACGGCGTAGGCTGCCCAGTATAGCACATTGCCAAAAGGAGCGTTGGTGTGCTGACTTTTGGCTACGCCTTGAACCTTGCAAGGAGGAGGGAATTCGACACCACAGTCACTGAACTGAATGCCATGGCAAAAGCAGCCAGAAGTGGAAGCACGTCGTATACGCTTATGGTGAAAACAGGTATAAGTGCTCCTGCAGCTATTGGTATTAGTATGGCATTGTAGCCGAATGCCCAGAGAAGGTTCTGCCTTATCTTGCCCATGGTCCTTTTGCCAAGTTCCAGGGCAGTAAATGCGTCGTACACCCTGTCCCTTATCAGGATTATGCCCCCAGCCTGGACTGCAACATCAGTGCCTGCGCCTATGGCTATGCCGAGATCGGCCTTGGTAAGTGCCGGGGCGTCATTTACCCCATCGCCTATCATTGCAACGATACCGCCGGCCTTCTGCAGCTGCCCTATTTTCTCGAGCTTGTCTTCGGGCTTTGCACGTGAGACCACATTCTTTATTCCAAGCTGCCGGGCGATGTCATTGGCCGCGCGTTCATTGTCACCGGTAATCAGCCACACATCACGCCCAGTTGCCTGCAGCGCTGACACTGTCTTGAGGCTATCAGCCTTTAGCACGTCCGCGAGAGCTATGACGCCTGCAGCGTGCCCATCCACCCCTATTATAAGTACGGTCTTGCCCTCATTCTCAAGTTTCTGAATGCTCTCTTCAAGATCTTGCAGCTGGAGATTTCCGGATAGGTCCGCATTACCTACAGTTATGCTCCTTCCGTTTAGATCTATTGCAGTTACTCCAAATCCACTTTTATAACTGAATTTTTTTGGAAACTTTGCAGCTATACCAGAACTGGCTGCCTTGGATACTATGGCCTTGCCCAGGGCATGCTCCGAGTTCATCTCGGCCGTTGCCGCCATCTCAAGCAGCTCGCTTCTCCCATATTTTGAAACGGGAATTATATCAGTAACCTCGGGCTTGCCCTTTGTGAGTGTGCCTGTCTTGTCGAGCACTACCGTGTCAACCTTGCTTGCAACCTCAAGGCTCGCTCCGCTCTTCACCAGGATCCCAAACCTTGCCGCCGTTCCTGAAGAGACCAGAAGGGCCGCTGGAGTCGCTATCCCCAGGGCGCATGGGCACGCGATTATGAGCACGCTTACAAACACCAGCAATGAGACATTAAGCCCTATGCCACCGACAAAGTACCACAGCAGCGATGAAACTACCCCGATAATAACTACGGATGGAACAAAATAGGACGATACGGTGTCTGCAAGCTTCTGGACGGGAACCTTGCTAGAGGAAGCATCCCTTACGATGCGTATTATTTGAGCGAGGGCAGTGTCTTCACCTACGCGCACGGCCTTTATCCTTAAGGAACCTTCGCCATTCATGGTGCCGCCTGTCACACTGTCCCCTTCGCCCTTTGTGACAGGCATGCTCTCGCCGGTTATCATGGACTCGTCAACGGAACTCTCCCCACCCACAACTATGGAGTCAACGGGAATCCTCTCCCCAGGTTTCACGAGCAGCAGGTCTCCAGGCATTATGCTCTCTATTGGAACATCGCCAGCACTCTCGCCTTTCAGGATGTGGGCAGTCTTAGGCTGCATGGAGACTAGGGCAGATACAGCCGTAGACGCCTTTGATTCCGCAATGCGCTGCATGAATGTGCCTGTGAGCACGAGCGAGATTATTATCGTGGAGGTGTCATAGTATATCCCTCCGGCTGGAAACGCGTGTGGGAAGATGACCACAATAGTGCTATATGCCCAGGCTGCACTGGTGCCTATGGCTATCAGCGTATCCATATTTGCGGATCTGTTCTTTATCGCATCGGCAATGCCTGCGTAGAACCTCTTACCGGAATAGAACTGTACTATGCTTGCAAGAACGAGCATGATGTATGCACCTGCGCCTATGTGCAGCAGGTACGTGAAGAGCGCCACAATGATGGTGATAGGCCACGATACCAGGAGTGCCCTTCTCAGCAGCTTCATCTCAAGCTCGGGCTTGTCGAACTGCAGCTTGCAAGTGGTGCTGCAGAAATAGTACTTCCTCCCTTCCTTCTCGCTGATAAGGCCCGTGCTCCCTTCCTCTACCTTCATCCCGCATATTGGATCTGTAGCCATGATATCACATTTTGATGACTTCTAGCGCATTCTCTTGCTGCAATTGTATTGCAGCAGCTATGCATAGTGCACAGTTTGCGGCATGCATCTGCTTCGCCCTCTGAACAGAAACGCATTCCGCACTTAGTACAGTCATACCTTCCAATTTAACCCTTGACATAGCTTTCCGGCCTCTTATCGAAGCTCTGCTTGCAGCTGGCAGAGCAGAACACATAGGTCTTGCCATTGTAGCTGCTCCTTAGCTTTGCCTTCTCGTCAACTTCCATACCGCATACGGGATCCTTCATTTTATCACCATTTTACAACTTAAATATACAATTGATATTACTATGAATAAATTCCTTGGCTTCCTCTGTGTTCAGGGAGAATCCACAATTACCCTGCTTTTTTATTATGGAATCTATTTGCCTAGATTTAGGCGTACCATCCTGAACATAAGTCGGATTTGCCTTCATCCCCAACCAACTGCCTTCTTCACCAGCGCAGCTATCCTCTTTTCTTCTGCCAGGGTCAACTTGTTCACGGCAAATGAAGTAGGCCACATGTCCCCTTCGTCAAGGTTTGCCTTGTCGCTGAATCCCAGGGTCGCATAACGCGCTTTGAATTTGCTGGCATTTTGGAAGAAGCATATCAATTTGTCGCCTTTGTAATAAGCAGGCATGCCATACCAGGTTCTGGGAGAGAGGGAAGGCACGCTAGACAGGATTAGGGAGTGGATACGCTTGCCGAGTGTGCGGTCCGGCTCTGGCATCTCCGCTATCTTTTCGAGTACAGCACTCCCCCCGTCAGCCTTGCCCCCATTCAGTTCTTGCATATGTTCCTTCATTGCGGCTATTTCTTCCTTACTAAGACCTTTTTTCTTTTCTGGTTTTTTACCGGCCATATTACCACACCATAGTTTGGTCATGTACATAAAAGGTTAATATTAAGCTACTTGGCTCTGGGCGAATGTGCCTTGCCTTTTCTAATCCCAGCATTTCTTTTGCCCTTGAAGTAACGTTTCAGGTTGTGCAGAGGATATGCCCAGAATGCATCTACGAATCTGAACAGCTCATCCATACCGTTGGAATTGAGAAAGTAGAACCTGTGCTTTCCTTCCTTTCGCTCTGCAACCAAGCCAGCATCCTTGAGGATCCGCAGGTGGGTAGACAGAGCGGGAAGAGTGAAATTGAATTTTTCTGCCATTTCGCCTGGGCTCATCTCCCCATCTATCAGCATGAGTAAGACCTTTCTGCGGCTGTCATCCGCCAAGGCTTTCCATAGAGTCCCCATGTCATCAATTCAAGCTCATATAAAATAGGATATTGCTAAGAATATTACACTCAGCACCAATTCAAGCAGTATCAATGCTATTGGAATAGGAACTTTTGTATGTTTGATCCCTTTCCTTTGCAGCCAATAAGCTAGTGCACTCGTTACCCATGCAATTACTAGCCCAACTCCAACTCCTTTGATATACAGGGGATTTGCCATACAATCATGTCTCAACATAAATCTAGTTATTCAGCGGGGTGATTTGTATCTGTTTTGATATATTGTACACTATTGGCAGTGAGCTCTCATTTTCGACCAGCACCCTCACTATAAGGAAAACTGTGTCACTCGGAGACGCTATTTGAATCATACCCTGCGATACCTGCCCATTCCATCCGGGCCCAGTAATGAGATAGTTGCCTGCCTGATAAGGGGTGCGTATGCCAAGCTCGGCAAAGTCATTGCCATTCAGATCAAAAAACTCTAAGCTGTAGTATTTAATAGGTATATTGGGCACGTGTAAAATTTCAGGGTCTGCCCCTAGGTTCAGCACTCCGACAGTGTAAAGCGTGTCACGGTTTGCGCCAGTATTGACCAAAAACGAATTGGAGGATGGGGAGCCAAGCGTGGGGAGCGTGTATAGGGTATTGAGGGGAATGCCGCCAGTCTTGACGCCGTTTCCCATCACCAGGCCATAAACCCCATTATAAATTATGTTCGGAAGGAGATATAGGTAGGCAAAGGTGCCAGCCGCCCATACTACAATCACTGCAATCATGAATACGCGTAAGTTTTTGTTCATATTCAACTCACCCCCACCACCTGTGGCGGATTATAGCTGCCATTCAAGATTGCATTTCCAGGTACGAAAACCCGCAGCCATAGTTTGAAATTGCCAACCGGAGAAGGCAGCCAATTTGATTCTTTGCCTGCTGGCGGCGTATTCTGGATGTATATTGTAACGGAGCCATTCGCATTGGGTACAAGCCCTGAGAATTCGCCAACACTGTAGCGGTTTATGGAGTTGTTCACAAATTTGTTCTTAGGCGTAGTCATAGTAAGCGACCAGGAGGCGTTGTTTGGGGGAAGGCCACCCGGTGGGAAGTATAAAATATAGCGATTTTGGCCATTCAGTGTCTGATGGCCTTCGCTAAGAGTTGTAAACCAGTATACTTCTTGCTGTGGAAGGTTGACCATAGGGAATATTGCTGCGCAAGCCGCTTGGTGAATTATGCCGTAACCCGGCATGCCGCAGTTCATTATGGTCTCCCACCCGTTAACGACATGCACCTGCGAACTCATGAGAAGGCCTGCGGTGACAACTGCCAGCAATGTTCCAACGAGAATGCCGACAACCGCAGTCAAGGCGGCGGCCCATCGCCCAGGTTTTCTACCGTCAGCAGATACCATAACATCAGCAGATGCCATAACATGTTAATGGTTAATTAATTATTTAAATGTTCTTGCACCCAACCCAGCAAGAGTTTAAATAGCTTCGAATTATAGCTAAATTGTAAGCGATATGGCTCTGGTCAAAATTATTCAACCGCAATTTTGGTGGACAAAAGCCCAGAAGAAGCCTTCGAAGCCATCAATAAGGTCTGTGGATGGTGGGATGGAGAAATCGATGGCAATACCGATAAAGTAGGCACAGTATTTACATGCAGGTACAAGACCCCCATAATTCAACGCAAAAGGTAACGGAGTTGGTGCCTGGCAAAAGAGTAGTCTGGCGTGTCATTGAAGGCGGCCCGAAATTCACAAAGAATAAACTTGAATGGAAAGGGACAAGGATAATCTTTGAGATATCAAAGGATGGAAGTAAAACCAAGGTGCGCTTTACTCACGAAGGCCTGATTCCTAGATTGGAATGCTATGGCAGTTGCAGCAATGCATGGAGCTCCATCATAAGGGAAAGCCTGAAAAGTTTTATTGCAACAGGTAGGGGAAAGCCATTATAATCGACACTACCCAGTCTTGCTTGGGGCATAGCTTCCTAAAACACGAGATGCGCCTGTGGCTCCTATTAGGTAGTAGCCCTTTTTAAATAAGTGAAATAAACAGAGTAATATGAACAATTTAGGTATAGGCCTGATTGCAGCTGGCGGTTTTCTATATGGCGTAAGCATGGGGCAGATAGTGCTATTTGCCAATATACTTGGCACCATTGGCATTGTAATGATAGCCGTAGGACTAGTGGCTCTCTTCTGGAGGCCGGTTTCTATGGTAAAGGCACAGAAAAAATAGCTGAAGCATAGCCGTAGTGCAGCTACCCAAGTGAATGCGTTAGTCAGGTGCATCACCGACAAGGGGATTTAAAATAAACTGCATTTAAGTTATTATGCAAAAACTTCAGAAATTCGCAGAAGGCATATGGACAAGGGATGGGCCACTGGTACGCGACATGGGTATGATGTTCAGTACGCGTATGACCATAATTAAACTTGACATAGAGTGAATAATATGGATATCGAATCAGTGATGCCATTGCTGGCAGGTATTCTTGCATTGGCCATATCTATAGTACTAGCTAGGACATATCTGCAAAAACATAAAGTACATCACCTGCTCTGGTCTGTTGGGATGCTGTTGTGGGCAGTGTCGGATTTCACGCAGTTATATGCAATGATAGTGGCATGGACTGTGCCAATGTATCTTGCATACTTCTTTAGCTCCATAATGCTGGCTGGATTCCTTGGGGCTGGAACAGTATGCCTAGTATTTCAGAAAAGCAGGATAGCGTTAGGATATGCATGGTTTAATGTGATTGCAGCCATTGCATTAGCTATGACTATTGTTGTAACTCCCTTGAATGCGTCTGCCCTGCAGGTCGCAGTCACGGGAGCGGATCCAATAACTTCCCCAATTGCCAATGCAATAGCAGCAGTGGTCAACATACCTGCACTTTTTACATTCGCAGGAGGCGCCCTGTATAGTTTTGTAAGGACACGGAAAGCATACGCATTGCTCATATTTATTGGAGCTTTGATACCTGCATTGGGTGGCACCCTGGCAACTGTCGCCATACCGCAGCTATTGCCATTCACCGACTTCTTCGGGATATTGGTACTAGGCGCAGGCTTCTACCTTTCATTCGGAACAGGACCTGCTTAGAATAATCCTGCCGTTTATTGCCAAGGCGGTATTTGAAGCCCTATCAGTATGAAGTATTGCAGACAGGCGTATCTCAGAAAAATAATGCGGCATATTTTTGATTATCGGTTACTTCTTTGCTTGCTACCATCAATTTTCGCAAGGGCAAAACTTACAAATGCCATCACTATCCCTACGATAACGACCTCTACTGCAATAGTGGGGCTATCTATGGCAGAGATGCCCTGCGAAAGGTAGAGTAGGTATGCAAACGATATCAGAAGAGCTGCAGACAGCACCCATAAGGCTAAGGTCCTGTTAATCGGTTTTGACATGAAAATACCTTCAATTAAAGGTATTTATGGTTTATAGGTAGTTGAAGCGCATCGCCCGAAGCACAAGATGTGCATGAGGCACATCTCCGACATGGAAATCTTAAATAATGGGTTTTGATTGATGTAAATCGTATAGTTTTATTTAAATTATTTAAACGTATAATGTTAATATGAGTTTATGCATAAAGAGTTGGAAGGTAGGCAAATGAAAATTGCTAATGAGCAAGGATAAAATCTCGATGTTTTAGTTATTGGCGCTGCTAATTCCAAGAAGACCATAATATTCGTTCATGGACTTGGAACTGATAAGAATGAAGGGCATAATTTATTTGGAGAGACAGCAGATGCTCTAAAAGGGGGATTCAGATTGGTATTATTCGATTTGAGTGGGTGTGGTAAAAGCGAGGGAAAGGAAGAGGATTCTAATCTTTTGAAACAAAGTAAAGATCTGAAAGCCATAATAAATTACGTCCATGCTAACTACGGTGGAGACACCTACATAATCGCACATTCATTTGGCACATTTGTAACAGCAAGGCTCTCCCCAGATAACATTCAAAAGATTATTTTCGTGGCCATGGCAAACAAAGACACATCAGGTAACTCAATAAAAGATAGAATTAGAAGCAGAGGAGGAACCGTGGATGAGAAAGGAACTAGCCTGTATCCAAGAACTTCAGGGGGTATCCAAAAGATAGGATCTTCTTTTTGGCTTGAACTGGCCAGATTTGATCCTATTGCAGAAGTAAGGAAACTGGCTTCAAAAACTAGCTTAACCATAATCGAGCCTAATCAGGATGAGATAGTTAAGAGAGAGAACAGAGAGGGCTATGATGAGATACAAAACCTTCACTACATTAGACTAGATGGCAGTCATGATTTCGCTGATCCTGAGCAGAGAAAAACTTTGATTCAGCATGTAAGCTCCATACTTACTGCATAAGAAGCAATACCTTGTCCCGTAGGAGTATAACCTGAAGCGCATCGCCCGAAGCAGGGATCGAACCTGCGACATCCTGGTTAACAGCCAGGCGCTCTACCACTGAGCTATTCGGGCATTGAAAAATGAGAACGGTTCCGCGAGATTTATTATCTTGGCATACATATATGAATGCTCGCCTACGTATGTCGTAAAATCAACTTTGTTCTCAGTATATTTATATCTTGCGAAGCTCGCTGCAGGCATGCGGTCCGATACGGCATAATATACCGTGCGCGGGCCTTCCTGGAACTCGCTTATTATATCGAATGCACATAGGACCACCTTGCCCTCCTTGCTAAATGCATATATGTGCGGAATGGATTCCGTAGCCACGCCCTTCCTTATGACCGCCTTTACAAGCTCGTCTGGGCTCCTGATGCGCACCGCGAGCACAGGTTTGGCCTTCTTCGCCTCCTTTATGCCTGCAGATTCCATCTCAAGTATGCCCATGTAGTGGTTGGGCATCTGGCCGGCAGCTGTTACGAAGTGGGTGTTCTCCGGCTGGCCGCCGTATGAAGGGTATGTATAACACAGCATGCCCTCGCTCTGCGCGGAATTGACATACAGCGCAAGGGTGGATCCGTCTAGCTGCTCGCCAAGTGCGAATATGGCGTATCCTGAAGGTTTCCTTACGCATATGAGGCTTGATGCGGTGTAATCGAAATTGCAGGCATATCTGGCCAGGTCATCCAGGGATGCAAGCTTTGCGTAGACTAGCCTGTTCTGCTTGGGTTCTTTTCCCATTTTGATCACTTTTGTTTTCAGTTGCCGGTCAGCTGTGCGTAGATGTACGACAGGAACAGCATCAGTTCGTAGGAAGGGTCGAATATGACTGGGGATAGGAGCACGCCCTGGCCAACAGACCTGTAGTCGTTTAGCAGGCTGTCCTGGGCAGTAAGGGAGACAGGGTATGATACGTGCAGCGACCTTGATGTTACAGAGCTGACGCTTATATTGAACTTGTAAGTGCCCGGCTCGTTCACGTAGACGGGATATACGTATGAGGTCTTCGAGAGATGCAAGGAGACCACCTGGTCCGTGACGTTCCACGCCGGAAGTCCATGCAATGATATACTGTACGGGTCATCCGATATTCCGGTGTTGTTGATCGTTATGCGCATGTTGGTGGGCTGGCTGACTCCAGACTGTATTGACGTAGGCTCCACATATACAGTGAACACGTTTGGAGTGACATTGACTATGGCCACTACGGTTATGTTGCCAAGCCTAGAATAGTTCTCCACGTTGACTGCCTTGAGGGTTAGGTTGTATATGCCGTTGCTTGCGCCCTGCGGCACGGTTATCTTGAGGTTCATGGGATTCTCGTAGAGAGGGGAAGGCTGTGATATCCATCCCTGCGGAAGGTTGACAGCCTCCAGTTGGTCCCACCCGATGTTGACGACATATCCTGTTGCGTTTGGGGTGGAGGCTGAGGCCAGGACGTAGAAGCTCTCGCCAGGGCCCACCTTGCCGAGGAATACGCTCTGGTTATTGTGCAGCACCGCCGAAGTTGGACCTATGACTGAGAGTGATGTGGCGTATAGGAAAGGTACGGCCACCATTAGAAGCCCGAGAATTACCGTAAGAAGGCGTGCCTTCATCTTATCGCTATTTCTATGGCGTGGTAAGGTTAATAATTTTAGCCCTGGATGAGCTTGCTCGGTCTTCGGAAGGGATATTAATCAGGAAATCCTATTTGGTAGTAGTTCTATGGGAATCAAATGCCGGGATAGCGGTTTTAATAAGAGAGTACACGCAGAGCGCGCTGCGTGCGGAGTTGATGATCTTCACGTGGTGCTTAGGGGTCCGAAGACAGAATGCGTAAGCGATTGGGAGGCGAGGAGGGCACGGCGCACGTGCGACAGCAGATACCTTGCACTGGCAAACGAGTACCTGTCAATAGACATACGCAGGGAATTGTCAGAGTATGAGAAAGAGCGCACCTTCTTGGGCGACGTTGAAGTTGCCCTTTTGGGGGGCAAGAGGAAATTGCGGGGTGCAATAATCAGATTCGCTGCGAAGGTTGAGGCCTCTGTGGTGCTGGCGATTGGCGGAGGCGTGGATGGAGTATATGAAAGCGTCAGGGAATACGGCCATAGCAAATGGACTGCAGCTGCTGTGGCAGTTTGCAGTTTGGCAGCATTCTGGGCTAGTGCAGTTGTAGTGAGAAAGTCAGCAGGGCGCTTTAGGCAGGAAGTGTCTAGGATAGCCTATGAGGTTAACATAGGAAGGCTTAGACATGAAGGCAAGATTGCAGGTAAGCCGAAGCGGCAGGATTAGCTGACGTCTATCGATTCTTCAGGGTAGCCCAGCTGCAATAGCGCCTTCTTTACGTTGTCCTTGTGCTCTCCCTGGAGCTCTATCATGCCGTTCTTGTAGGTGCCCCCGCATGCCAGAACGCGCTTGAGTTCCTTCGCAGTCCTCTCGAGTTCTTCGCCAGTAAGTCCCGTGACTACGGTCATATACTTCCTGAACTTCTTTCTCTCGAGGTACACCTTGATCTTACGGTTGGTCTCCCTGTCAAGGACATCGCATACGCAGATCTCCTTAGGCAGACCGCATTTTGGGCATATTTCAGGCAGACTTGACACCCTTCTCCTTAAGCAGCGTGAGTATCTGAGCGATGGTCCTCTTTATCTCCCCTGCCTTTATCTTCTTGCTGGCTACTCCTGTCGATGCTATGTTGCGCTTCTCTATCCCAAGCTCCAGCCTGAGATCCTTGAGCTTCGCCGTAAGGGCCTCTGCTGACAAGGTCCTCAATTCCTTAATTTTCATGATGATCAATATAAAAGGAAATTTCTAAGATCTTATATAAATAGCTTTAGGCAGATTTGCTTGCCTCCGCTTCCTCTATGGCCTCGGTGCGCCTAGGCTTTGGAATTCTCTTCGTTGTCCTCGGAGGAAACTGGGTGCCAGGTTGCACTATCCTGACCTTTATCCCTATTGCGCCATACTTGGGGTATGATGCCACCTTGGCCTCATCGATGAGCTTGGTTACATGTCCTGCCTTTGGAAGGTAGCCCAGCCTGACCTTTATCTGCTTTGCCTTGGCTCCCTTTGCGGCGAGCTTTCCAGTGGCTATTATCTCAGCGCCAAGGGCGCCGTTTGCCATTATGTCCTTTATAGTAGAATGTAGAAGCCTCCTTGCGTTTATGCCCCTTTCCAATGAATTGGCGATGTACTTGGCGACAAGCCTCGGTTCCAGCTTCTGGTTCTTTACTTCTGCAACGCTTATCTGGGGGTTTTCTATGCTGAACTTCTTCTTCATGCCCTCGGTCAGCGAGTTTATCGTCTCCCCTCCCCTTCCGATTACCTTTCCAGGATTGGTGACGTACGTGGTTATCCTTGTTATTACAGGGGTCTTCTGTATGTCAACCCTAGAGTATCCTGCCCTTGCGAGCTTGTTCTGCAGGTACTTGGATATATTGTTCTTTATTATCAGGTCTTCTATGAATTTCCTTTCTACTACCATGTAATCACGCTTTTGTCTGAGCAGCCTGCGCTGGTGGCGCCTGTATCTTCTGTGGCGCCTTCTTCTGCTCTGTCTTTGGCGCCTTCTTAGGCTCAAGCTTCCTATTCTTCCTTATGAAGTACTTCATGCTCTTTGTAAGCTTATCTGAATAGTCGTCTGACAAGATGACCTCTATCTTTGCGAACTCAAGGTCGCTGTGGTTCATGGCAGAACGGCCGTACATGCCCCTTCCCCACGCTATGCTGCCCTTGGATGGATACCTCCGCTCTATGCGGGTCTTGTTGGCAGATACCGCAACCACGAAGAGGTCGTTGCCTGAGAAGCCCTTGTTGTTGGCATTCACAATCGCGTTGGCCAGTGCCTTCTTCACTTCTGAGGCTGCCTTTGACGGATACCTTCCCTTGATGCCTCCAAGTTCGTGCCTGGCTCCCATGTGCTTGTTGTGCCTCCTGTATACTATAGGCATCTTCTTTGCTATTACAAGGTCTAGAAGCCCGAGGGCCGATTCCGCCCTCTTGTAGCGTATCGCATCGCACACTGCGCCGAGGTCCTTATAACTTGCATTGACGTCGTATCTCATGGCGCGCACGAAGTTGTCCCCCTTAAGGTTGAACGAGTAATTCATTATTTCACCGCAAGGAACTTTGAACCCCTTGTTGCCCTGATTCCAGGAGCGGAGTGCTGGACGTGCTTGGTCGTGTATACGAACTCACCGAGCCTGTGCCCTATCAGATCCATCGTTATAGGGAGATCCTGGAAGGTCTTTCCATTATGCACAGAGAAGGTCATGCCAAGCCAGCTTGGGAGTATTACCGCCTCTCGGACATGGGTCCTTACAGGCTTTGCGCTCCCTGCCTTCTTGGCCTTCTCAGCTCTGGCTATAAGAGCCTTGTATCCAATCGACATCCTCTTGATGGCTCTTCTTGGCCTCGCCTTCAGCAACTTGGAGAAATCATCGATCGTAAGCTGCTGCAGCTCCTCTGCTGTCTTTCCCTTGAAAGTGACTATTCTTGCCATATCAAACACTCTTCCTTCTGCCTACCCTGCGGGCCGCAATGTGTCCGACCTTCGCTCCTGGAGGCGCATTCCTTGAGGTCATACTTGATGAACCCTTGTGGTGCTGCTTTCCTCCGAAAGGATGGTCTACAGGGTTTGACTTGACTCCCCTGTTCTTAGGCCACTTCGCATTGGTTGCATGATAAATATAATGGCTCTTGCCCGCCTTCATCAAAGGCTGTGCGTTTACCCCTCCGCCTGCGACTGCGCCTATCTCGGCCCTGCAATCGGACAGCAGGTCTACGGACTTCTTTGAAGGGAGGAAGACAGTGACTTTGTCTCCTATGTGTGACTTTATTGTTGCATAGCTTCCTGCAGTCCTTGCCATCTTGCCACCGTCTCCAGGCTTGACTTCTATATTGTATATTAGCATTCCGTCAGGTATGGTCTTGAGAGGCATTATGCTGCCCAGCATGAGCTCTGCGCCGGTGCCCTCCTGTATCCTGTCCCCTATCTTTATGCCTTCTGGGGCCAGAAGAGTGTTCTCACTGAAGTCGTCATACCTTACAGTCATCAGCAGGCCAGTGTGGCCCGGATCATCTACGAAGTCCACTACTTCTCCGGTGACCTTACCATCTATAAGCTTGTCCCTGAACTTTACATCAGCCTTGAACGTGTTTGGAGGCTTCCTGTAGGCATTAGAGCCTTTTCCCCTCCTTTGCATTTTTAGACGTTTTCCCACAGTTTCACCGATTACAAAAGCTTGAGCTTCCTTGCCACATCAGAGGCCTTGAACTCAGGCTTTATCTTTATGAATGCCTTCTTTGTATTCCTTATCGACATGGATGTGTTGACCTTCTCGACCTTCACTGCGAATGTGTCTTCGAACTCCTTCTTGACCTGCTGCTTCGTGGACCTGAAGTCCACTACGTACGATATGACGTTCGACTTGTCGATCATGTTCAATGCCTTTTCCGTTGCGAGTGGATAAAGAAGCGATACCATATAAATCATCTCCTGTTCTTAAGCTTTTCTGGCGATACTGCGGCCTCTACTGCAGACAGTGCGCCCTCTGTCCATATTGACAGCCTTGGAAGCGCGCCAGGAGCGAGCTTTGATACTGTCAGCTCATCTACGCTGCATACAGTGACTCCAGGTATGTTCCTTCCTGCCTTGAGTATGTTTCCTGCGGATTTTGACACTATCAATATGCTGTTCCTGAAGTGCCTTGACTTTCCGGACCTCTTGAGCCCGGATCTCAGCTTCGGCTTGTGTGACTTCTCAAGATCCTTTGACATTCCAAGAGCGGATATTATGGACATCAGCTCCTTGGCCTTTGAGACCGATTCAAGCTTGTCATCAACCACAAGTGGCAGCGACTTGCCCCCGAATTCGTGGTTCTGCGTTATAAGCCCTGCGTTTGAGCAGCCACCTATTGCAGACCTTATGGCTTTTGAATATTCCTTATTGTTTATGTCCTCCCTAAGTATAGTCTCTATCTTATGCGGGTGTGCCCTGTGACCTTTTACAGCAGAAGGTATTCTCCTAACGTCACCCATGGCGCCTCCTCCAAGCTTCTGCCTTGGCCTTATTGCCTGACCCATGTGCCTTCCCCTCCTGTAAGCAGCGCTGTACTTGCCCACGTATACTGCTGTCGTCTGGAATCCTGCAGTCAGGGAATGCCCCTGAGGCTGGAATCTTTTAGACTGTTCGGATAGCAGGGCTCGCCTTACAAGGTCAGGCCTGAACTCCTCTGAGAATACCTGAGGCATATTAACGCTCCTTGATACCTTTCCATCTAATCCATATGCGTCCATTTCATGCACCCTGCTTTGAAGCAGTTGATATGTAGTTTATCTGTGGCGCCTTCTTCTCAGCCGTAGACCTGAGTGCCTTCCTGAACCTTATCAGCCTTTTTGCAGGCCCGGGCACAGAACCGTCAAGAACTATGAAATCATTCTTTATGACTCCGTAATTTATGAATCCGCCTTCAGTATTTATGGAGGCTGCCTCGCTCGCTGTTCCTACCTTAAGAATCCTCTTGTTCATCTCCAGCCTGTAGTTGTATCCCATGTGTCCCGAGTGGGGGACTGTGAACATGACCTTTGCAGGATGCCAAGGCCCAAGAACTCCAACGTGCCTTATCTTTCCGGTTGCCTTCCTGTAGCCCCTTGATACGCCGAATCTCTTGATCACTCCAGCCCAGCCTTTGCCCTTTGATATTGAGATAGTGTCAACATAATCGCCAGGAGAGACCAGGTCAGTTATCTTGAGATCCTTTCCGAGCCACTTCTCTACGAAATCGGCCTTCTCCTTAACGTCCTTGCCCCCTACTGCGACTTCGAACCTCATGACCCTCTTGTTTCCGAATCCGAGATTCGATGGGTCTACAAAAAGCAATGCAGACACATTGGTGAAATCCCCAAGCTTCTGCTTTATGTCAGCGAGTTTTGCCTTTGAGCTCTTTATGCCTACCCTCTTTGCGAGGTTTTCGTCATAAGCTTCCGCGGCAGGCTGGCTGTAGAGATAATTTTTATTGTAGAACCTTATGCCGTAGACAAATATCTTTGGCACCTCAAGCACTGTGACCGCCCTTGACACTTCCGTGCCCTTGGCAGGTGAAGCACTGTCATCTATCATCATGACGTGGGTCATGCCTGCCTTGAACGCAATCGAGCCCTCGAAGCCCTGCTCGGCTAACTCGGGCCAGGTCCTCACTCTGGGCATCTGCTTCTTTGCCCGTCTATGAGGCCAATATTCCATTGATCCCTTTCTCATGCCACTCATGTGATCAGCTCACGGTTAGTAACTCTAAAGAAAAGAGTACTATTATTGATTTATATATATTTATAAGTCTATCGCAGACCTTGCTGCCTTCCACTACATTAAGTCGTGTTCAGGGTCATGTTCAGCAGGTTGCTCGAAGCTGCGTCTGCTAATCTGGTTGTGTTTATCGTTCCGGTGCTGTTCAGCTCTATCACTGAAACTAGGACAACGCTCCTGTTTGTCATTCCGACAAGCGCCTCGAATGTGAAGTTGCCTCCCTGCACAGTTGCGTTCTGCAATGGCACGAACGAGGCGTACGTATAAGTCATTCCTGGAACGGTAACATTGCTGCTGCCTCCAAGGTACTCGTATCCCTGTGCACTAAGCAGGCTTACATTAAGGTAAGGGTCCTGCCCTAGCACATAAGAATAGAAGTATTTAGAGTTTGAAGTGGGGAATATGGTCTCCTGCAATACATTTGCGGAGAATGTATTGGATGTTGATACAAAGTCATGGTTGTATGTCATGTTATATACGCCGGTGATGTTGTATGCCTGGAATTCCGGTGGTAGCACACCCTGCAGCTGAGCTGCAGTAGTCCTCTGGTATGCACTATAGTTGCCGCCCTGGCCGAAGAAGGACTCCGCCTGAGACTGCGTCAGAAGCAACTTCGATATGATAGGGTCTGCTGGTGATGCCGGAGCCGCAGTTATAGGCTGTGTCAGGTTAGAAGCGTATGGAAGCGTGGAGTTCTGCTGCGCTGCAGGAGAATGGCCTTGGCCTATGACCAATACGGCCACAATGGCAAGCACCACTACGGCAACTACTACGGCTATTATCGTTTGTTTGCTTTTGCTTATCATGTTACCAGCTGACTGTTTAGATCCAATATTAGCTTGGGTATCAGGTTATTAACTCTTGCTGTTTTGTTCGGCGCTAGCAGGCTTGGCCCGGCCGAGCTTCTGGTGTGCCTTCCCGAGTTCCCTTGTGGAAAGGGCTGCCAAAAGGTTCAGCTCGCCAGCAAGCACTGTGGAGGATATTATCTCGGCCAGCCTCAGCGAGTTGCTGCCTGGAGGATCCCCTGCTCCGGCAAGCCCCATTATTGAAAGGCATTCCTTCTGTGTAGGCAGGCCGGTGCCACCGCCGACAGTGCCTATCTCAAGCGAGGTAAGCGTTACGGATATGTATAGGTCACCAGCGCGGTCCTCAGTCCACGTGTATCCGCTGCTAGACTCTACAACCTGCGCAAGGTCCTGCCCTGCAGCTGCAAATATGGCAGCCACGGTATTGGCGAAGTGCGCATTGAACTGGGTGGTGCTTCCGGCGCGGGCACTCCCAGCCCAGTTCTTCCTGAGGTTTACTTCCTGGATTGCGCTTGCCGAAGTCCCGAATACTCTCTGAAGCGTGTCCGAGGTGATTACAGCCTCTGCTACAACGGTCTTCCCCCTTCCCTCTATTGCATTGACCAGCGACTGCTTCTTGTCAGAACACATGTTTCCGCTTACGGCGACAAGTGTCGCGCCCTTGAAGCTCCCCTCTATGGCAGTGCATGCCGCCTCTGTCGCTACCGTAGCCATATTCATACCCATGGCATCGCCTGTGGAGTACCTGAACCTGAGGAAGACGTTGTTCCCCATTACATAAGGCTCCACGCCTTCGAGCCTTCCGTGCCTCGTTGTGGCATTAGCCGCAGCCTTTATGGCGTCCATGTTCTTTGGGAGCCATGACAGGAACTTCTCGACCTCAAGCACGGATAGGAACTTGAATACCGGGCCCCGGGTCATGCCGTCCTTTATCACCCTTGCAGTGGCGCCACCGCACATGTTTATTGCCTTTGCCCCTCTCGAGACGCTTGCTATAAGCGCACCCTCGGTAGTGGCCATTGGCACGTACACGCGGTTATCCGCCATAGAGCCACGCACGTGAAGAGGGCCTGCAACTCCGAGAGGCATTGAGACCATGCCTATGACATTCTCGGCATTCTTCCCCTTTATTGTTGAATAGTCCATATCGGCAGACCCTATGCTCTTGAGGCTTGTCTTTGACAGTTTCTCTATGGCCTCCCGAAGTATCGGCACTGCGTCGTTAGGCTCTGCCGCTGACTCTACGTCACGCAGGCTCATGTCACCGTTAACAAGCTTGTCGACAATCTCTTTCCTTTTTGAAGAATCCATAGAAACACTTTTCGTGCATTAACCTGCATTATGAATAATAATATAGGATGCTGCCAGTTTGTTGATTGTCTAACTGCACACTATGGTAAATAAAAAGGGATGTGCAAAATGTACTAGCTGCTGCGCTCTGCTATTGCAGGGCATCGGCATGCACAGTGTGTTTGTATGAATAGCGTTTCGATAAGGATTGCAGGTGCGAACGGAGACGGAGTTGAATCGAGCGGAAGCCTCATGATCAGGGTGGCGGCCAAGAACGGCCTACACGTGTTCGGATACAGGGGATACCAGTCCATAATAAGGGGGGGCCACGTATGGTACCAGGTCAGGATAGCCGACGAGAGGCTCAACAGCCACGGCGAAGGCATAGACATACTAATAGCACTCAATCAGGATGCGATAAAAAACCAGAAAAGCCACCTGAACGACAAGGCGGTTGTCATATTCGATCCCTCCAAGGTTAAGCCCGAAGGGATAGATGCATCTAAGTACAGGCTCGTTGGAGTCCCATTGCTTGACATAGCCATCGAAGTTAGCGGAGATCCGATAATGAGGAACGTGGTAGCAATAGGCTCGGCGCTCAAGTTCGTTGGAATAGACCTCAACGCATTCAACGAAGTGATAAAGGCTACGTTCGGCAGGAAGGGAGACAAGGTAGTGCAGAGCAACATAAAAGCTGCGGAAAAGGGATACAATTACAATGGAGTGGAGACTGTTTACAAGATAAAAAGCGATGGGAAGGAAAGGTACACTATGGACGGCAACACTGCCCTTTCCATAGGCGCATATGCAGCAGGATGCAAATTCTATTCTGCATACCCTATGACCCCTGCAAGCAGCATACTGCACTGGTTTGCAGCCCACGAGAACAAGGGAGTGATGCCCAAGCAGACTGAGGACGAGATTGCTGCCATAAACATGGCAATAGGCGCTTCGGCTGCTGGGGTCAGGTCGATGTGCGGCACCAGCGGGGGAGGATTCTCGCTCATGGTGGAGGCATTGGGGCTGGCAGGCATACTGGAAACGCCATTGGTTGTTGTGGAATCGCAGAGGACAGGACCGAGCACGGGTCTGCCAACAAAGACAGAGCAGGCCGACCTTCTCTTCGTAATGCACGCTTCGCAGGGAGAATTTCCCAGGATAGTAGTTGCTCCAAGAAGCACTGAGGAGAGCTTTGACATAGCCGCAGAGGCATTCAACCTTGCGGACAGGTACCAGTGCCCAGTAATAATACTCATGGACCTGTACCTTTCAGAGCACGTAAGGAGCATGGAGCGCCTTAATGTCGAAGGGGTCACAATAGACAGGGGCAAGGTAGTGACTGAGCAGAAGGAGGAAGGCAGGTTCAAGAGGTACCTAATCACTGATGACGGGGTCTCCCCAAGGGCATTCCCTGGGACTAAGGGGCTCGAGTTCATAGCGCCAAGCGACGAGCATAATGAGTACGGAGACTTGGTGAGCGATGCGTTCGCAGGGCTTGACGAGTCCGTAGAAGTTAGGATACAGATGAACGCGAAGAGGATGAGGAAGATAGATACGATGCTTGAGAGAGAGAGCGTATTCGTGCCGCACGTAGACATAGAGGGCGAGCAGTACCTTGTAACGTTCGGTTCCACCACACAGCCGGCAATAGAGGCAGTGGAGCTGCTCAAGGCAAAGGGGCACAACTTCGGCCTCATATCATTCAACTACCTCATGCCTCTTGACGCTGAGAAGACCGCCAAGATACTACAGGGGAAGAAGCTGATAAACGTGGAGGGCAATTCCACGGGCCAGCTCGCTAAGGTGATAAGGATGGCCACTGGAATAAATATAGAAAGAAGCATACTGAAGTCGGATGGAGAGGCATTCACCGGCGAACTGATAGCCAACGAGGCGATGAGACTTATAAAATAGTGATGGTTTTTATGTCAGACTCAAATCAAACAGCTGTGACAAAGGCAAAGCAGAATTTCGCATCCGGGATAAAGCCCATATGGTGCCCAGGATGCGGAGACTTCGGAGTGCATGCAGGCATAGTCAAGGCGCTGCAGGAGATAGGCGTGGAGAAGGAGAAGGTCGCCATAGTCTCGGGAATAGGATGCAGCTCTTCCATGCCGCACCCGTTCAGCACTTACGGAGTGCACAGCCTTCACGGGAGGCTGCTGCCTGTGGCCAGCGGGATGAAGCTTGCCAACGATGACCTCACAGTAATAGGCACTGGGGGGGACGGAGACGGATACGGTATCGGAGTCGGCCACCTCATACACACTGCGAGGAGGAACATAGACATAACGTACATAGTAATGAACAACGAGATATACGGTCTCACGACAGGGCAGACATCGCCTACGAGCCTTATGGGGGCCAAGACAAAGTCAACGCCGTTCGGATCCATAGAGAACCCTGAAAACCCAGTAGGGATAGCGATCTCTGCTGGCGCCACATATGTGGCCAGGGCGTTCTCAGGAGACCCGATGCACATGGCAACGCTGATAAAGAACGGGATATTGCACAAGGGATTCTCGATAATAGATGTCTTCAGCCCATGCGTTACCTTCAACAACCTGAACACATACGACTGGTTCAGGAGCAGGGTTTACAAGCTTGACCAGGCAGGCCACGACCCTTCTGACAAGGCCAAGGCCATGGAGAAGTCTTTCGAGGCCGAGGCAAACAATTGGGAGAAGATACCGATAGGGTTATTCTACAAGGAGGAAAAGCCTACCTACAGCTCCATGGACATGACGCTGCAGAAAGGGGCGCTGATAAACCAGCCGATGCCGACAAAGCAGCAGCTCGGAGAGATAATGGAGGAATACAAATAGAAACGTGAAAAGATGGCGGGAATAGTAGGATACGGAGCATACGTTCCGATATACAGGATAAAGGTGGAGGACATCGCCAAGGTGTGGAGCGAGGATGCAGAGAGCATAAAGAAGGGGCTCAACATCAGGGAGAAGTCGGTTCCTGGAAGGGACGAGGACGCCGCGACCATAGCAGTAGAAGCCGCCAGGAGGGCGATTCAGCATGCAGACCTTGAAGGCACAGACATGGGCGCCGTGTATGTAGGCTCTGAATCACACCCGTATGCAGTCAAGCCCACTGCCACTGTTGTAGCACAGGCCATAGAGGCAGGGAGCAGGCTGATGGCTGCGGACCTCGAGTTCGCATGCAAGGCAGGCACCGCAGGCATACAGATGGTAATGGGCCTTGTAGACAGCAAGATGATAAAGTATGGCATGGCCATAGGCAGCGATACGTCGCAGGGAAGGCCTGGCGACGCTTTGGAGTACACGGCAAGCGCCGGAGGCGCTGCATTCATACTCGGAGGGGAGAAGAAGGACATGATAGCGAACATAACCCATACGGTAAGCTACACTTCCGATACCCCGGACTTCTGGAGGAGGGAGGGCGCGAGCTTCCCATCCCACGGGGGCAGATTCACTGGAGAGCCGGGATACTTCAGGCACATAACCGGGGCGACGAAACTGCTCTTTGAGCAGACCGGCTTCAAGCCCTCTGATTTTGATTATGCGGTATTCCACCAGCCCAATGGAAAATTCCCGATAAATGTGGCAGCCCAGCTGGGGTTTGAGATGCGCCAGATAGAGCCGGGCCTCATGACCCCCATAATAGGCAATACCTATTCGGGCGCGTCAATGATAGGCCTTGCCTCAACACTTGACGTGGCCAGGCCTGGGCAGAGGATCATGGTCACGAGCTTTGGGTCCGGAGCAGGCAGCGACTCGTTTGCCATAGAAGTGACAGAGAACATAGATGCTAAGAGGGACAGGATAGAGCCTGTAAGGGAGATGGTGAGCAAGCACAAGACGTACGTTGACTATTCGGTATACCTGAAGAACAGGGGTTCAATAACAAAAACTTAGTGTTAAAATGAGAGACGTAGCAATCATTGGAGCCGGGCTTTGCAAGTTCGGAGAACGTTGGAATTCTGGGCTCAAGGAGCTCATGGCAGAGGCAGGCATAATGGCGCTTGAAGACGCACACATATCAAGCCATGATGTAGAGATGCTTTACGGAGGCACTATGGCCTCCGGCAGGTTCTCCGGACAGGAGCACGTTGCGGCGCTCATGGCAGACCAGCTTGGATTCAAGAACATACCTGCAGTGAGGATAGAGAACGCCTGCGCCAGCGGAGGAAGCGCGCTCAGGCAGGGATACATATCCGTGGCCAGCGGCATACACGACATAGTAGTAGTGGGCGGCGTTGAGAAGATGACGGACGTGACCTCATCTGAGGCCACAACAGCACTGGGAGGCGCTGGGGACCAGGAATGGGAGCTTTTCCAGGGAATAACCTTCCCCGGGCTTTATGCACTTATGGCACGCAGGCACATGCACGATTACGGCACTACGGAGGAGATGCTAGCTGCGGTAGCGGTAAAGAACCATGAGAATGCGACTAAGAACCGCTTCGCCCAGTTCAGGAAGAGCATAACCATAGACGAGGTACTGCGCTCCAAGAAGGTTGCAGACCCGCTTAAGCTGCTCGACTGCTCCCCGATATCCGACGGTGCGGCTGCAGTAGTGCTCGCGCCGCTTGATATAGCAAAGAAGTACAACGACACGCCGATAAAGGTGATGGCAAGCACGCAGGCGACAGACACGCTCAGGCTTGCCGAGAGGGACAGCCTTACGGAGGTCAAGGCGACCAGGATAGCTGCACAGAAGGCATATGAGCATGCAAAGGTCTCGGCGAAGGATATAGACGTTGTAGAGGTTCACGATTGTTTCACCATTGCGGAGATAATGGCCATGGAGGACCTTGGATTCTATCCCAAGGGCAAGGCAGGCAAGGCCGTGCTCGAAGGAGAGACGGCACTCAACTCCAAGATTTCCGTCAACACCAGCGGCGGCCTGAAAGGATGCGGCCATCCGGTAGGCGCAACTGGGGTCAAGCAGGCAGTGGAAGTCGTATGGCAGCTCAGGGGCGATGCCAAGGAGAGGCAGGTAGACGGCGCAGAGGTAGGAATGACCCACAACGTGGGAGGAAGCGGCTCCACCGCGGTGGTGCACATATACAAGAGGGCTGATTGATCATGGAGAGAGCATCTGCAAGCTTATGGAGAAAGATAAGGTCTAGGTACAACCTGGTAGGCAACGAGTGCCAGAACTGCAACACGCCATACTTCCCGCAGCGGGTCGTATGCAGGAAGTGCGGCAGGAACTCCAAGATGGTGGAGAAGCAGTTCTCGGGAAATGGCGAGATATACTCGTTCACCACAGTCAGGGTGCCGCCAGACACGTTCAAGGACGAGGCGCCATATTTCATAGGCGTGATAAGGCTTGAGGAAGGCCCGATGGTCGAAGGCCACGTTATAGACAACGGCATAGCACCCAAGATAGGCACAAAGGTTAGGATGCAGTTCAGGAAGATGTATGTGGACGGGCAGGAAGGGCTGATATACTACAGCTTCAAGTTCGAGCCTCTGTGAAAATCGGATACGGCAGGAATGGAGAACTAGGTTACGCAGCTACCTGAGCTTGATGTCCGACCTTATGACCTTCCTGTTCCCCTTGTCATAATAGAAATGCATGTCGAACCGTTTTCCAGACAGCATAAGCTTAAGCCAGTACTTGTCGTCATCCCACATCTTTTTGTACGGTATCTGGCTTATATCGAACCAACGTACATCCCCCTCTTCCGAAGGCCTGAGCCTTCCACTGAACTTGTATGCAGAGAAGATGTGCGCTATAATGGACACTGGCTTGGCGCCGCCCATGTGGAAATATGCCCTTCCATGGTAGAATGGTGTGTGCATTGAGAGCCCGGTCTCCTCCTTCGTCTCCCTTATGACGCACTCCTCAGGCGTCTCTCCCGGATCTATCTTGCCTCCAGGTCCGTTCCACTTGCCCTTGCTTATGCCCCTGCTTGCCAGCTTCAGGAGTATCCTCTCGCCATCGATTATGTGGCCCAGGGTCGCCCTGAGCGGCATTGTGCCGGTCTTGATGATCAGCTCGTCAAGGCCCTTCCTGTCGCTGAACGACCTGTTTGCTGAGGCTTTGCGTATACGGTTCATTACGCCAAGGCCGATGCCTTTCTCGCTGAAGTTCTCTATTATGCCGAAATCCGCGCCCAGGGCGTCAATGTCTATCAGGGCATCGAACAGATTGTGCGCCACGCTTGCGAGGTCTCCTTTGGGGCCTAGGCTTACTGTTGGGCACTTTCCCTTCACTGCGCGGCAGGATTGGTCAAATCCCATGAATACGCAGTTTAAGTCGATGCCATCCAGTATCGATGGCAAATGGCGAGGGTTGCCAGTATACAGGAACATCGGAGTGGATGGGGAGTAATGCTTGTACTTCATGCCTGGCGCGGTAGCTTTCTTTGCATACCTGAATCCCCTCGTGGCGTCCGATACTATAGGTTTTCTCCTAAATTCTCTGGCTATACGCTCTGCCGGAAATGCGCCCGGCCTGAGAAGCCTGAAAGTACGCAGATCCAATATTGTAGACTCGATACCGTCCCTTGACGGGTCTGATGCTATTATGGCATCCACCTTCCCATCGAAATACTTTATCGCATGCTCCGCCTTTGTGGAAGAGGGCTTCGTGGATATATTCGCGCTAGGCGCGGCTATTGGAACCCCGCTTTCCCTTATCAGCTCGAGTGCCACGTTGTTTGCTGGGACCCGTATTGCAACTGTGTCAAGGCCGCCGGTCACTACTTTAGAAAGTGAATCTTTTGCAGGAACTACAATAGTCAAAGGGCCGGGCCATACGCGGCCCATGGGCTTTGCGTACTGATCAGGCATGTCGGATATATCCTTTGCCATAGTGAGGTTAGAAACATGGACTATCATGGGGTTGTCAGAAGGCCTGCCTTTGAGCTCGTATATCTTCTTGCATGCCTTCTCATCGAATGCATTGGCACCTATGCCGTATACGGTCTCTGTGGGGAAGATGACTATGCCACCGCCACGTATTATCTTTGCTGCCTTGCGTATTGCCTTCTGGTCGGGCTTGGCTTCGCTCATTCTCAGTATTAGTGTCATGCTGGGATTCACCTAATCTCGACAAGGAAGCCCACACTCTTTAGAGGTGGGATGAATTGTCGAGTAATTAGTATCATATGTCTTATGAAACCAATATATTTGGTTAGTAGAATGAAACGTGCTATCCTTTTGCAGATTGGAGATATTTCTAATCGAAAGAGAAATATCCTGAATAAGTTTTCTGCTGATGCGACTTCCGAGTTTAATAGACTCTTTGATGAAAGAGATTTCTGTTCCAAATTCATGGATTTTCATAGGAAGACCTTTGCCGAATCCAAAGAGAGAACTGGCTTCAATGTTCAGGTATATGCCTCTTTGGAACGTGCCGTTTGGAGAAGCAAGATCAAGACTAAAGGGATTACTGTCAAATTCAATGTTCCTCGCAACTGCAAAATCTTTGACATG
>JAJZNA010000010.1 GCA_021848065.1 Microcaldota archaeon | reverse complement strand
AGCTGGTGGAGATGAGGCACCAGGACGTCATACTCAACGTTCACTGCGCAGACTACATGCTGAATGTGACGAAGTTCGTTGACGAGATGCTCGTACGCCTCTATGGCATGGAGCCATTCTATAATGCAAATACGGTAGGGGACATGGTAGGCAAGCTTATGATAACCCTCTCCCCGCACACTTCTTGCGGAGTGCTCAACAGGGTGATAGGATTCACCAGGGCCAATGTTGGGCTTGCACATCCGTATATTATATCTGCTAGGAGGAGGAACTGCGATGGGGATGAGGACACCACCATGCTCCTCCTGGACGCGCTTATAAACTTCTCAAGGGAATACCTCCCGCAGACAGTTGGAGGCACCATGGACACGCCGCTCATACTAACGCTGAATGTGAAGCCTGAAGAGGTAGACGATGAAGTGCATGCGATGGAAACAGTTGACAAATATGGCCTCGAGTTCTACGAGAAGACCATGAACTACCCATACCCTTCAGAAGTCAGGCCGGGGATAGTGGAGGACAGGCTCGGGAAGCCCGAGATATACCAGGGCATAAAGTTTACCCATGGATCTTCGTCACATGCAATCCAAGATTCTCCGAAGAGGAGCACTTACACAACGCTCAAGACGATGCAGGAGAAGCTTGATGCTGAGTTCGCGCTTATGAGCATGCTCAAGAGCGTTGATATCAAGGACGCGGCCAGGAAGGTGATAATAAGCCACTTCATACCGGATCTGATAGGAAACCTGCACTCCTTCTCAAGGCAGATACTGCGCTGCTCTAAGTGCAATGCCAAGTACAGGAGGGTGCCGCTCACAGGCATATGCAGGCGCGATGGAGGAAAGCTGCTGCTTACGATATCCAAAGGCAGCATCGAGAAATATCTCGAGGTAGCAATAGGGCTTGCTGAGAAGTACAAGCTGGACACATACATAAGGCAGAGGCTTTACCTGATAAAGGATGAGATAAAGGACATATTCGTAGACAATAATGCGCAGGCCGCTGACCAGAAACAGTTCAGCCTACTGAAATTCGTATGAGACTTACATCTTTGATGCCACTGACTTTATGGCAGCTTCGAGTGTGTCCATCCCCTCTGAAAGGTCCTTTAAGGATATTGTTATAGGCGGTATTATGCGCAGGGTGGAAGTGCCTGCAGGAAGCAGGACCAGGCCGTTCTTGAAGCATGTTTCTATTATCATGTCCCTTTCCTTGCCGGCTGGCTCCTTAGTCCTGCGATCCTTGACGAACTCCACACCTATCATCAGCCCTATACCGCGCACATCCCCTATAAGCTCGCACGATTCCTTGAGCTCGTTAAGCCGGGACGTTATTATCCTTCCCTTGGTTCTTACCTGCTCCTCGATGCTACCCATGTTGGCCTTGACATACCTTAGCAGGGCATGGCCTGCTGCTACTGAGACAAGGTTGCCACCGAAGGTATTCGCATGGGCTCCGGGAGGCATGTCCCCTAGTGAGCGCCTGGTGATAGTTACACCCATCGGAAGGCCCCCGCCTACAGCCTTTGCCATGGAATATATGTCTGCCTCTACGCCGAAATTGTCAAGTGCGAGAAACTTTCCTGTGCGCATGTATCCGGCCTGTACCTCATCAGATACCAGAAGTATGCCATTGTCTGATGCTATCTTCCTCACCTTCTTGACGAACTCCTTGGGAGGCACGATGTATCCGCCTTCCCCCTGCACGGGTTCTATGAAGAGAGCCGCTACCTCCTTGGGAGAAACCTCCTTGGATAAGGGATAGTCGTTTATGTAATCTGCGCACGCTACACCGCATGATGGATATTCCATTGATAGCGGGCACCTGTAGCAGTAGGCATATGGCACATGAACTACAGAATTGAAAGGGCCAAAGCCCTCACGCTGCACAGCCTTGGAAGAGGTCAGTGATAGAGAGCCGTATGTCCTTCCGTGGAAGGCATTGTAGAAACCCATGAGGTACTGCCTTGAGGTGAACTTCCTTGCAAACTTTATTGCAGCCTCGTTTGCCTCAGTGCCTGAATTGGAGAAGAAGACCCGCCCGAATCCCTTCGGGAACATTGATATCAGGTCCTCTGCGAAAGCCACTGGCTCCTCGGCGTAGAAATCGGTGAAAGCCGAATGCATGAGCCTTGAGACCTGGCCGTTAACCGCCTTCCTTACAGAGGCGTTGGCGTTGACCCCGAAGTTGTATACGGATATGAAAGAGGAGAAGTCTATGAACCTGTTTCCAGATACATCGTACACGCTGCTGCCATCGCCATGATGAGGCACGAAGGGCACGTCGCCTTTCGTGGTGGTTATCATCACCTTCTGGTCGCGGGCCATTATGTCCTTTATCCTTTCTGTTAGCTTAAAACCCATCAGAACCTATAGGATAGCTTCTGGAAAGTATTTATTCATTGCCTTTCTTCTGCTTGGGCTTAGGCTTCGCCTTTGCCTGGGCTTCAGGCTGCGTGCGCTGTGAAGGGGTCTTTGGAGCTGCGCCTATCTTGGACTCCTCTATTTCGAGGACCTTTGCGAGCTTTGCCTTGTCCTTTATGTCTACGGTCTCGGTTATGAACTCGAGGTGCTTTATGTTGCTCTTCCTCTCCCTCGGCCTGGCAGAGCTTATTATCATCACGAAGTTAGGGTCTATGACCTTTGTAACTACCGCCTTGCTGCCTGCGTCCCTTCCAAATCTCTTTATACAAATTCTTCCTTCTTCCAAAAGTACCATTTTATCACATTGCGTTTCTCTTTTTGAAGTTCTCAAGTATTATATCTGCTATCTCACTGGGAGCCTTGCTGTCTGTCTTGATTATGATGTCGAAAGGCGACTTGTCGTTCCATATGTCTATGTTGTAAAGTTTCTTGTAAACGCTGAGGTTCTCCTCGTCCCTTATCTTCACTATCTTCATTGTTTCGGATATGTCTGAGTTGTCGCGCTTGCCCATCCTTTCCGCACGGGTCTTGAGGGTTCCGTCCAGCCAGACCTTGAAGCCCTTCTTGCATATCCATGCGGCGGTGTAGCTTGTGACTACTATATTGCCCGCCTCTATCTTCTTTATCAGGCGCCGGTCTGCCTCGTTGTCAAAGTCCGGGTTCTTCTTCCTCTCATCAAGGAACTTAAGCCCTTCCTCCGTGTCCCACCAGCTGTCCCCATGCGCATTATATCCGCGCTCCAGGGCCATCTCCTTGAGTATGTCCCCGCCACCTATGGCCTTTATCTTGAGCCTCTCTGCGAGGATCTTTGCCACAGTGGTCTTCCCGGCGGCTGGCTTTCCGGAGATTATTATCGCTTCCATAAACTCGCTTCCAGCTAGTGCGACATCATCTGGAGCACATAGGCCTTGTCGACCACGCTTATGTCATTGAGCTTCATCTCTCCCTGTTCTATCCTGCTTGCCAGCTTTATAACGTTTCCAGTGCACTTTGCACAGAGAACGCCTCCGAACTTGCGGGAGTTTGTTCCTGCGCTCCTTCCCCTTCCTTTCTCATGTATGCCATTAAGCTCCTTGCGGCATATTGCGCAGTGCGGCAGCGAGTTGGATCTCCTCTTGTAATGGACAACGTGCTTGTTCTGGGGGGTTACCCTGTCAAGCCTCCTGAGACTTCTTGATCTATGCATTGGTTTTGGCAATATAGCACCTTAAGCGTTATTTGATAATGCATCTTCGGCAGGGCCTGCAGATGCTGCCTTCTTTGCGGCCATCTTGTCGTACACGGCTATCACGGCCTGTGAGAGCATGCCGAGCACAAATGCGACGGCTACGAAGAAGCTTGAGTAAGTCAGTTTGAACGAGAGTAGGGTTATGCTGAAGTTCTGATTGCCGAATATGTAAGGCAACGCGAAGTACACAAGTATTACGAATACTGGAAGCACTATCATGCTGGCCTTGAGCTGATGCTTCATCATCTCTGATGTCAACGCTGCCATCTCCTTCTGCTCTGCGTCCATAATCTCACGGCTTGTATTACGGTCAAGCTTACGCATGTTGGCCATCTTGGCGTTGAGCTGTGTCCTTATCTCCCTTATCCGCTTTACATTGGATATCTTTCTCTGGGCTATGACTGAGACTGCAACGTATCCTGCTGCGATTAGCGCTAACTCTAAAGCTATGAAATTCATTTGGGCACCATTATTTCACGGATGATCCTTAGGACTTCCGCGGTGGCTTCGTCTTGCTTTCCGTGTTGGTTATATATTATGTATATTGGTATATTTAAATATACCGCAAACGTCGATATAATCGATATATTGACGCTCCTCCATTCGTCAATCTCCGCAAGAGTGCTGTAGGCACGCTGCCTTCCCGTATCGCTAAGGCTCCTCTCCAGGATCTCCTCTGAGGTGGCGTCAACATAGATTATGGCGCCTATGCGGATCTTCTCAAGCTCGTCTATGGAAAAGCCAGGCCTGTATCTCCTGCCCTGCTTGACGGATGCATGTGTGTCTATAATGGCGTCCTCCTTCGATGCAATTATCCTATTCATGATCTCGTTTCTGACAAGTATCGTGTTCTTGTCATCAAGCGTCCTTATCTTGTCCCTGTCGGTTATGTTGAACTTCTCCTTGAGTATGTCCAGCATCTCAGTACCAAGATTGATTATCCTTAGATCCTTCTGCTCCTGAGATACGCGACCGAGTATTGTGCTCTTTCCTGCTCCGGCAGTGCCTGTAACCAGTACTAGTTTTGTTATGGAATCACCTAAAGCTGAGGATAGTATATCGTTAGGCAAGGTTTAATAATTTGCCATAATCGGGCATCACGAATTGACAAAACTAAAATAATGTTAGAAATATACGGAAAGCGCCCAGTTAATCCCAATACCCATTAACAGATTGATAGAATAATAAGGTGCTTTCATACGTATGAGATGTTTTGAGGCATTGTTATAGGTATAGGAGATCTTGGTTATTATTTAAAAATCGGTTAATTTTTATAGTTTTCATTCTAAAAAGAATAAAAGGTTATTCTGATGCTGCATAGGAATGTGATGGCAGTACGTATACTCAGAATATGTACTGCATTAGGCATTCTGCTAGTTACATATATGGCTTATGCATCATATATCAGCGTTTCCAATAGCGGCAATGGGTTTCATAGCTGCTTCTTCATGCATGCAGCAAATAGCACATACATCTCGCAATTGGTAAACCTGACCAAAAGTGATGCAGGAAACCTTTTAGGACAATGTGCAATTTCGGCCCTGAATACATATGGTCAAAGTACCCTCAACTCATTTAATGTCAGTGATAATCTAACAAATATAAATCGTCAATTCGATCAGCAAAAGCAAAAAAATGCGATATTATCAACCATACCGTGGGCAGCAATGCTGGTTCTGTTGATTTTGATCTTTATGCTATCTTACAGAGTGCGTAAAAATAGTGCCTAGATACTATAAAGATTTTGCATATATTTTTGCAACGTTGGGGATTTGAGGGTTCTGACGCTCAGATAGAACTTAGGAAAGCTTTGTGTTTTCAACCTGAAACTCCTGAAAATGCGGTTTGAAGTTCCAAAATACTAGAAATAATAAAAATAAGGAAAGGAAAAGAAAGGAAAATGGGGGACATCAGTCCTCCATTCCGCCCATGCCCCCTGGCATTCCGCCCATGCCTCCGGCTCCGGCAGGGCCCTTGCTGCCCTTGGAGCTTATCATATCGTCTATCCTTAGGATCGATACTGTGGCTTCTGTAGCGCTTGATATTGCCTGGGACTTGACCTTCAGCGGCTCTATTACGCCGAGGCTTTCCATGTCGGCAATCTTGTTGTTGTAGACATCGATTCCGAAAGACCTGCCGTTGTCAGCCTTGTGCTTTGACCTGAGCTGAACCAGCGTGTCTATAGGGTCCATGCCTGCACTGTCTGCAAGAGCCTTTGGTATGACCTCCATTGCGTCTGCGAATGCCTGTATTGCGAGCTGCTCCCTTCCGCCAATGTCTGTTGCGGATTCCCTGAGCTTCATTGCTATCTCAATTTCTGTGCTTCCCCCTCCGGTCACGTACTTGCCGTTCTCCACGGCGCTTGTGAGAGCACCTATTACGTCAGTGAGCGCCCTCTCGACTTCGTCAGTGGCCTGCTTTGTTGCGCCCCTTACGAATATTGATACGCTCTTAGGGTCCTTGCACTTCTCAACGAACACCATCTGTTCTCCGGAGATCTTCCTTTCTTCAACTATGCCTGCGAATCCAAGGTCTTCCTCTGTGAGGTCGTCCAGGCTCGTAACCATCCTTGCTCCGGTTGCCTTTGACAGCTTCTCCATGTCGCTCTTCTTTACCCTCCTTACAGCAGTTATGCCCTGCTTGGAGAGGAAGTGCTGGGCGACATCGTCTATGCCCTTCTGTACGAAGACTACGGTTGCCTTTGATTTTGCTATCTTCTCGACCATCTGCCTGAGCATGTTCTCCTCCTGGTTGAGGAATGCCTGCATCTGCTCTGGAGAGGTTATCTCGATCTTTGCATCTGTCTCGGTCTTCTCTATCTCGAGAGCCACATCGAGGAGCGCTATCCTGGCATCCTTCACAGACTTCGGCATGCCTGGATGGGCTATCTCCTTGTCTATGAGCACGCCGTTTATGAACTGCGTGTCCTCTATGCTTCCGCCTTCCTTCTTCTCCAACTTTATGAAGTCCTTATCTATCATGACCTTGCCATCGTGCTTGGTAGCCACCTGCTTTATTGCCTGTATTGCGAGCTTTGTGAGGTACTTCTTTGTCACATCGCTGCCTATGTTCTTGGAGCCCACAGATATTGTGGCTATCCTGGCGAGCTTATCATCGTCGGATATCGAGATGTCGCTTGAAGCGGCCTTCAGTGCTGCTGAAGCCTTCTCCCTGGCTATCTCATAGCCCCTTATTATTGCTGCAGGAGGTATGCCCTGATCGAGGAGCTGGCCTGCGGCCTTCAGAAGGTCGCCTGCAAGAATTACTGCAGATGTCGTTCCGTCCCCAACTTCCTTATCCTGCGTCTTGGCGACTTCCACTAGAATCTTTGCTACTGGGTGCTCAACGTTCATCTCTTCGAGTATAGTCGCACCGTCGTTGGTTATTATTATGTCACCGAGTTCGCTTACCAGCATCTTGTCCATTCCCTTTGGACCAAGAGTGGTCTTTACTATGCTTGCCACAGCGTACCCAACTGCGATGTTAGTTCTTTGTGCTTCCTTACCAAGAAGCCTGCTTGCACCTTCAGGCAATACCATGTACTGTTGTCCTCCTAATTGATTTTCTGCCATATTTTACACCTTTGGTTTAACATTTACAAATAGATTATGAGTATGTTACGTGAATTGACTACTATGTGATGATAACTGTAATTATTATACGCAAGCAAACTTTTTATATGTTTCTGTGTGAGCGGCTTTGATCCAGAAGTGGTTAGAGCATGCCATCTGATCAAATCAATCGCTTAGAGATAAACCTCTTTTTAAAAGCTCAAAAGTAGCAATCATGGGTGACTTTTCCAACGAATATCTACCATGCCTAACTTTTTTCAATACACCTAATCTTACAAGTCTGCCTATATAGGGAGGGGACACGCCCACCCTGCTTATTTCAGTGCTCTGTAACATATCTTTGTCTAAGCTTGCGATCCTGGCAAAGGAAATGACATCCTGATCCGATGCATCTGGAATTTCATGCTCGAGCCAGCTTCTGCCAATGGCCACCGCTGGATTTATTTTATCTTTAACCCTATTTTCGCCTATGGTTTCATTTTCTATGTAACTTGCAGATGCAATACATTGAACGAGATAGGGATAACCGCTTGTGACTTTTTGTACTAATGTAATTGCGTTTTCAGTCCAGCTTGTCTTTTCGTTGACCAGAGGCTTTAACAAAACTTCTTTAACTTCTTCTAATGAAAATTTACCTATGTTAAAATCTGCTCCTGAGAATATTCGTGCTACTGGAGAATATTCGTCAACCAACTTCTCTTCAAATCCAATAAAGCCGCTGATTATTAAAATGATGGGTGTGCTAGAAAGTTCTTCCACAATAGTCTTAAGTTCACCTATGGCTTCACGGGAAAGAAAATCGGCGTCATCTATTGTGATAAGGATTATCCCAACATTCATTAAAGATTCGACAAGCTCTCGCCATTGACTATATGGTGTTTTTTCTTCCTTATTTTCTGAAAAACTTATGCTTAATTCAAATGCTGCAATGCCACTTACGCTTCTTGCCGCAGTGCGTATCCTATCCAAAAAATTTTTCCTGTTCGCTACTTGCTGACGTAATCCTTCATTCAACATCTGGTACAGTTCTTGGTCATTTGTTGTGCGCGCAAGCCTTCTGCTTATAACCAATATGTCAGAGGGACTGTCTTCAGTTCCTGAGACTTCGCTTATAGCTTTATCTATCAAGGATGTCTTTCCAACGCCCCTGTGACCATATATTAGAATTCCTCCGGATTTTTTATGTTGCCTAGCTATTGATATCCGTTCAGCTATGCTTGCAAGTACTGCTTTTCTACCACCAAAGTACTCTGGCCTCGCTGGACCTTGGGGGTCATAAGGGTTTGGCATTAATATCATTAATTAATTTTAATTAATTATATTAAACGCTATGCATTTATATATTTTTCCATTGTCTTGGCTTTGTACTAGCGATGTGGATATGGGGGGCAAGAATTGGAAGCAGCCAAAATTAGCTGAACGCCTTTAAAAAATGCCAAACTAGTGTGATATTTAACCCTATTTGTGGATATTCTCTTGTGTGGGAATATGAGCAGGCGCACAGTATTGGCTTTTGGGTCCTTTGACGTGATCCACCCTGGGCACATACGCTACCTTAAAGGGGCCAGCAGGTACGGACAGCTCATAGTAGTAGTGGCAAGGGACAGGAGCATGGAGATGCTGAAGGGCAAGACGCCACTCATGGATGAAAGATCCAGAGTGGAGATAGTGGGCTCGCTAAGATTTGTATGGAAGGCGGTGCTTGGGGGAAGGATAAGGAAATGGAACGACATATACAAGACGCTTCTTAAGTTCAGGCCTGATGTCATAGCGCTCGGATATGACCAGAAGGTGGATATGGGCTACCTTAAAAGGTTCCTGGATGAAAACGGCCTGAATGCAAGGATCGTGAGGATAAAGCCTTTCAAGCACATGAAGTTCAAGAGCTCCATGCTCAAGAAGATGATGGAGTCGTATTAGGCCAGTATGCAACTCATTCTGCGTTACCTGAATCGGAAGTGGCAACTGACCTTAGCACAGGATCCATCTTCTTGAAGAAGGCCTCCCAGGAGTATTTCTTCTTGACCAGGTCCCTCCCGGCCTTCCCCATGGCATCTGCAGCAGATTCATCATCCACTAACTGCAGCATTCTCTCTGCCATATTGGATGGGGATGAGACCAGGAAGCCTGTCTTTCCATTGGCTATGGTCTCCCTAGGTCCGCCTTCATTCACAGATATTATGGGCTTGGCGCTAGCCATAGCCTCTATGGGCACGAAGCCATAGTCTTCGTTTATAGCTGCGAACATCACTGCGGTAGACTTAGAGTACAGCTCCTTGAGCCTGCCGTCATCTACGTTGGTGTCGAATACTACGTTCAGGCCCTTTGACATGGCCTTGAGCTTCTCGAAGTACTTCTGGTGTTCTGGATCCTTTGAGAGAGTTCCAGCTATTATCAATTTGTACTTTGAATTCTTGGACTTCTTTACGAACTGGCTGAATGCGCTTATAACATAGTCCTGCCTCTTGTTAACCACTATGCGCGATGGATAGAAGAAGTATTTAGAGTCCCCGTTGTTTTCGAACTCATTCACATCTATTCCAGGATTGATGACGGTAGCGTCTCTTCCGTAATACTTCATTATGCGTTCCTGCGTGGTCTTTGAGTTGGTTGCTATGCGCTCTATCTTCTTTGTTATTCCCCTGGACATGAGCTTGTATGTTCCTACCAGTGCAGCATATAGGAGCTTCTGCTTGTACGACCTGTTCTGCATCCTGGTCTCGTAGAGGTCGTATACCTCGCGTGGAGGCGTATGGCAGTACCACATGACCCTCTCGTTCTTGTGCCTTATCCACTCACTTGGGGATATGTGCGGGTTCAGTACATCGTAATCCTCCTTTACCTTCAGGTTGTAGAAATTGTACCCATACCTGAGCCCCTGCGACGCGCGGTAAGGGAGCTTATCTGCGAGCGGAACATCCTTGCCTATTATCTGCACATTCACGTCGCTGAACTCTTCGAAGGTATTGGCCTTGTTGTACTCCAGAGTATATACTGGGGCATCGTAGTGCTGTGCGACCTTAAGTATGACACGCTCCACACCGCCCCTGAGGTTAAGGTACGGTTGGAGAAGGATCAATTTCATATGGCATGCCGGTTTTGGATGCCTGGCTTTAGCCTGGCATTGTATAGTTGTTGTGCACGTAGCTTGGCTTCTGGGTTACTACAGGCAGCGTGCCTGTGAAGTTGTTGGACTGGTATATAACGATGTTGTTGGTCGAGTTCACGAAGTTTATTCCAGTGAAGTTGGCCGGATAGACCTGCGTGAATCCTGGCAGCTTGCCCAGGAAGAATCCCTTGTAGTATGTGGAGTTGTAGAAGTCCGAAGGCGCATTGGTTATGGTGCCGTTTGCATTCGGTGCGTATAGCAACAGGAAGGTTATGAACGGTTGTCCCTGTACACTGGTTGCTGAGTAGAAGGCGGGAGCCATTATCGCATTCGACTTGGTGCCGTTGGAGTACAGGAGGTATGCAGGCTTGCCGCTGTTTATTGCAGATATTGAGACGCAGTATGTTGTGTTTATAGGGCTAGAACCCACTACCACGAATCCGTGAAGGTATACGTTTGATGAGTTGCCTGGGAGCGTGCAGTAGTTGTTTATGTTCTGGCTTATAGGTATGTACAGGTATGCCGGGTCGTGCCTGAGTTCACATGCAGATGTGCCAAGGGCATATGGCAGTCCGAACTGCGCACCCTGCGACGCTGCATAAGAGTCGCTCGTCTGGTTGATGTCGACGCAGGCGAGAAAGTCCAGCGCACCCCACTTAGGCACGAGTTGGGAATCGAACAGGATGTACTTTGCCTGGACGGAGTCCATGAATTTCTGCGTGCTGGTGGTATTGATGCCGTCGCGGCTCGTAAGAACGTAATGGGCAGCTACATTGTAGTCGGTCTGCGGGACGGAATTGTCTCCCCTTATCACAGCATTGCTGTTTCCAAACCAGTTTATCCAGTCTCCATAGTCCCACCATGCAAGTATCCTAGGGCCATAAGGGCCGACATTTGACTTCATCCAGTCAGTTGCCTGCAGCCAATACTGAGGAACCTGGTTGCAGTACAGTACGGCGCCGAGCTGGTTGTTGCCCATCGTGTTGCAGTTTGGATTGGATGCAGCGCTGAGAAGCTGGAAACCAGTTGGTATTGCAGCTAGTATCACTATTACTATGCCTGCATAGAACAGTACTTTTTTGATCAGTTCTGAATTTTTGTCGGAATGCCTATTTGAATAAAGTATGGAAAGCTCCCCGAACACGGCGCCTATAGCGATTATGTATGCGACACCGAAGTGCGGCAGATACTTGACCTCTATCATGCCGGCGACTGCTACGGACCATACGGCTGCGAATGCTAGAACGCTGGCCTTGGAATCCCTGCTGTAAATGGCGAGTATTACCAACACTGAAAATGCAATAAGTACGGCCCAGACTATCAGGCTTATGCCGCCTATGCTAGAACCGATGAGGCCGAAACCTCCGGATCCGAAGTCATAGTTTATGCCAGTAGGCGCATACTCCTGTACCGTCATGAAGAGGGGAGATGAAGGGGTTGTGAACTTCTTGCTCAGCTGTATGTATGCGAATACAGACTTTCCGAGAGGGGTGAGCAAGACCACAACCATCGCGATCGCTGCAAGAACCATTATGGCCTCCACGCTGAACATGAGGGCGGCGGTGCTCTTAGCAGAGCCTTTGCGCAATACCTGGCGCGCTATGATCGGATATGCCACGGCCTCAAGCATTATTATCGGAATTACGAATATCAGGTAACCCACTATGGAATACAGTATTGCAGTTACGACTATCAGGAACAGCGCAAATATGGCAAGAAATGCGTATCTTGCCGTATCTCCGGAGTTTATGCGTATGACGTCAGGCCTCTGTGAGAGTCTCCTGACCAGGATGTCTGCAACGAATATGCCTATTAGCGAAAAGAGGGGGAACCCTATGATTATTGGTATTCCAAGTATTCCTGGAGTCCTTTCCGTAAGCGTCGCTGAATATGCATTATAGAATATGAAGAATATGACTATGACCGCTATCACTATCGCGTTCATCTTGTAGAAGGACTTATTGTCATTGCCCCTGAAGATGTTTATGATTCCCTGCAGTATTATGTATCCGGATAGGATTCCGGCAGTCACGGTATAGTAGTGTGCGCCTAGGAAGTTTGATGCAAACGCTATTCCTGCAAGTATTGCGTATCTGGGCTCGTCTGGATATTTTGCTGCGAGCAGGTACGCTGCATAGAAGAAAAATAATGCAAATATGCCCCACGGTTCGAGCAGTTGCTCACCCGCTATGAAAGTAGTGATCAAGAGCGGCATGACTGTGGCCAGACCTGCGCCGATTAGGCCTTCAAATTCGCCATATTCATGGTACAGGAACATGAAGACCACGAATACCAGTAACGCGGCAGATATGGGCGGATAGTATCCGCTGACTAGGGATAAAAGCGTGGTGTTGGGGCTTGAAAGTCCTGCAGAAGTGCCTGACAGAGTCGTATTTGCGGCCGTTGCTGCTGGAGCTGCCAGATTATACCAGTAGGCCTCCAAATAAGGTATGAGTGGCTGCAGCCTGTGAATGGTTCCGTTTATTAGGGACGGCCATGCGGCATGATCGTAAAGCAGCTGATATCCGTATGTGAGTATGTATTGGGTGCTTATCATGTCGTAATACGGGTCGAATTCGAAGTAGGTTGGAGATGACACTATACTAAGCATCCTTGTGCCGAAAGCTATGACCATGAGAACAAGAAGTATTACCCAGACATAGCTTAGCTGGAAAGGCTTCTGTGATGGCGGCGCAGGGCCCGTACCCTGTATCAGCATACGTTCCTCCTGCTCATGTTCCTCGAAGAGCCTCTCCTCCTGCCCCATGTGCACTTCGGCTATCTTCTTCCTCTCTTCCTCGCCCACACCGGACATGGACTGCAGCTCCTCGCGGTGCATGCTGACCATCTCCTCCTCCTGCCTCTCGTGCTCGCGCACTATCCTCATGTCGGCGTTAAGCTCTGCGAGAGTGCGCCTTATGTTGGCTACACGCTTCCTGTAGTCCTTCTCCATGTCCCTCTTTATCTGCGCCCTAGTGCCAGTGGGCCCAAGCTTTAGCGAAGATAGTGAGTTTATGGATATGGCTCCCTGCTGTATTGAGAGTATTATGCCTATTATAGTAAGTACAAGCACGTTGGCATTGTACAGGGCATTGGAAAATGTGAATGCGTGTATGTAAGGTATCAGGAAAGACTCAAGCCAGATCATCGTGGGTGGAAATATAAGCCCGAAGATGAAGCCTATCACAGCTATCTCGAACATGGGCATTCCGGTCTTCTTGAGCAGAGCGAGCGCAAGGAAGAACCCTGGCAGGATTATTGATATCAATCCTATTAAGAGGGATATTAAAAGAGACATTTAACCAATACCAAAAGTAATATAGTATTTGACAGGTAGGATATTGTCAGGCAAGGTTATTATAAAGTTGTGTTTTATTTGGGTAACCACGCATATGTAGTAGGAGCAGCGACGGCAGGGCTGATTGCGGCCAAAAGGCTAGCTGCGAGAGGCGTACGCACGACAGTGTATGACCAGAAACGGGTTCTGGGCTTGCCTGTCAGGGCATCTGGAATACTGTCCATAAGCGGCCTGTCCGAACTCGACCTGAAGTACGAGAGCAGCATAACGAACACGCTTTATGGTGCAAACATACACTGTGGGAACGAGACCATGAGCGTTGTCTCCAAAACCCCTGTGGCACACATACTCGAAAGGCAGAAGCTTAATGATATATGCTTTGACGAGGCGGCAGGGGAAGGGGCCGAGGTTATAACAGGAAAGAGGATAGATTCGTCCTTTCTTACGGGGCTCCAAGGGCATGGGGTGATAGTGGGAGCTGACGGGGCAGTATCCACAGTGGCAAGTGCGTTCGGCATGGGTAGCATGGATAGGTTTGTACTTACTTACAAGGCAGAGTATGAGGTCAGAGCCCCGGATCCTAAAATGGTGGACCTGTTCTTCGATAACAGCAGGTATAAGGGGCTCTTTGCGTGGCTTGCCCCGAACGAACATGATGTTTTGGAAGTTGGAGTAGGCATAGAATCAACATTGGGGAATGCAAGAGCGGCGTTTGACGCATTCATCAGGCAAAAGGAAGTAAGCAATATTATTGGAGGGATCAAACCGCTATCGGAAGGCGCATGCATGATACCGATGGCCATGAGGAAAAGGATTGCTGACGATGCCAATGGCGTAGTGCTTATAGGGGATGCGGCAGGGCAGGTTAAGCCAACCACGGGCGGAGGCATAATCTTCGGCGGCAAGGCCGCTGGAATGGCTGCTGAAGCGATTGCAAAGCATCTGGAAGGCGCAGGAAGGCTGTCAGACTATGAACGTGAGTTCAGGAGAAGGCATGGAGCCGATCTGTGGATGCATTCCATGATAAACAAGACATACAGGTCTATGGGACAGGGAAGCATGGGAGCCGCACTTAAGGTAATGCGCACTTTTGGTATAGACAGGTTCCTGGGAATGTATGGGGACATGGACAGGCCAAGCCTCATACTGAAAAGGTTCTTCCTCAGGAATCTTGCTTAGGCTCCGGCTTATCCATGAGGCGCTTTCCGAGTTCTTCCCTCACCCTGAGGCTCTGATTGACTTTATCGAGTTCCTCCTTGCCGAGAACCTTGGTAAGTATGTATTTTGAGTACTCTGAGGATATCTGTGAAAGTGTGACAAGAACGCCATTAAGGTCGCTTATCTTGACGGTGTACTCGCCCTCAGGCTTCTGTATCTCCACACCTATAGGGGCGAAGTTGAAGACTACGTTTATGAGTGCGCCTATGTCCTTGAACAGAACAGTCACTATTGCATTGGTGGAGTAGACGTCTTCCAGTTGGATAGGCTCGTCTATAACCCCTGCGCAGTATATGACCCCAGGTGACTTGAGCAGCCTGTTGTTTATCAAGTCGGTCATAAGCGGCTGGAGGTCATCTTTCTTCTGACTCTGCATGTCAAAATAAAGCTTGACTAGCAGGCCACCATTCCTTATGGCCTTGTGAGTAACTTCCTCTAATTCAGATTTTGCCATTGTTATCAGCTCCCCTTTAATCTTTGAATCAAGAGGTCTATGTCAAGCATCTCCTCGCTTCCGCTTGACATGTCCTTAAGGTTTACCTTTTTGGACTCCCTCTCCCTGTTACCTACTATGACAACATATTTAACCCCTATGCTGTTCGAGTACTCTAGCTGCTTTGATATGCCTTTCTCAGCTACGTTTAGGTCTACGTATATCCCTGAAGCCCTGAGCCTGCTTGCTATGCCTATGGAATAGGCCGTGTTCTCCTTCCCTATGCTTGCGATGAAGACCTGTGGATAGGACTTGCGTCCGACCTCGCTGCCTACCCTCTCCCTAAGCATCTCCAGCACGCGTGTTATACCTATCGACATGCCCACGGCAGGTGTTGGGGACTTTGAGTACATCCCTATAAGGCCGTCGTATCTTCCGCCACCGGCCAAAGAAGGTGACCTGCGCCCTGCCGTTACTACAGAGAACTCGAATATCATCCCAGTGTAGTAATCGAGGCCCCTTGCCAGTGAGAAATCCACATTAACGCTTCCTTTTATATCGTAATTTGACAGGAGTGATAAGAAATCCCTGAGCTTGGACGCCTCAGCCTTTGCTGCCGGAGCATTTATCTCAAGCTTGCCCAGCTTCTCCTCGTTGGTGCTGCCCCATGTTATGAAGTTTACCATGTTCTCAGCGTCAGTCTGTGCCAGGCCCAACTGCACAAGCCTGCTTATGGTGTCGTTGACGCTTGTCTTGTGCATCTTGTCTATTACCCTTATGACCTCGGCCTGCGAATCCTTGGACACCTTGTAAGAGTCTAGCACTGAATTCAGCAGTCCCCTGCTGTTCACGAATATGCTGAAATCCTCAATGCCCAGCTTCCACATTATCTCCGAGATGGCCGCTACGCACTCTGCGTCAGCCCTTTGATCGCTTACCCCCACTATATCCAAGTCTGCCTGTAGGAACTCCCTGGACCTCATGCGCTGCGGCTCGTCCTTCCTCCAGACATTTCCGATCTGGTATCTCTTGAAAGGGAATGGCGTGTCCTTGTTCATGGCCATGTATCTTGCCAGCGGCACGGTAAGATCGAACCTTAAGGCTTCCTGGCCGCCATCGAGAAGATACATCTCCTTGGTGGACTCCTCACCATAGGCCTTAGCGCTTAATGTGGCAGTATTCTCTATGGCCGGGGTTATTATCGGTGAGAAGCCGTAGCGTCTGAAGACCTCGGTGGCAACTTCCAGTATCTCCTCTATCGCTATTGAATCCTTAGGAATGAAGTCGCTGGTGCCCCTTGGCAGCCCAACGATATCGCCCTGAGGCGTCTTTATGGCCATCTTTATCTCCGCATGCCTTAGAGGTTGCCGTCAAGCCATTTCTTGAATGACTCCTTTGGGAGCGCGCCAACGGACATGGCCTTGACTTCGCCGTTCTGGAAGAGAAGGACAGTAGGTATAGACATTATGTTGTACCTTGACGCTATGTCTGAGTTTTCATCGGTGTCCAGCTTGCCGAACTTCGCCTTGCTGGAGTAGTCCTTAGCAACATCCTCGATTATAGGGCTGAATATACGGCATGGACCGCACCATGTGGCCCAGAAATCAACAACGACAGGCATGTCTGACTTCAGCACTTCCGAATCGAAATTTTTACTTGTGAGTTCTATCATGCAAATCATCCCAGCAATAAGCACTAGCGATATCTGCTTTAATGATTATAAACCTTTGCGGATTCATTGCGACGCGAGCCGCCTAAGCTTTGACATGAGCACAGCAAGTGTAGCCGCAGCTATGGCAAGGAAGCCGGCCCACAGCCATGTCTGCGAAGTCTTCACCAGTAGGAAGGCCAGGCCTAGGAAGAGGTTTATGAATGCAAAGAGAGGAGGTATTGCCGGAAGCGCCACCTTATAGCGCTTCAACAAGTACATTGTGAACACAAGGCCCGAGATGGAGCCGAGTATTATCATGACTGGTATGGCGTAGTTGATGAAGCTTATGTAGGCGCTTACAGTGAGCATGAGCGGCAGGGCAAGGTCCCCAGTGCCAAGCTGCACCTGTGATACTATTGGTATGGCACCGGATGAAATCAGCTTCTTAAGTACGGGGTCCTTCACTGACTTTATGTCAACGCTCTTCCTGAAGTCCGCCCTGTCTTTCTGCGTTGTGTATTTCTTTGGTATGGCCTCTATGTCGCTTGAACCTATAAGGAATGCAAGATTGCGGGAGGATACCTCTCTGGCAAGGGTTATCATGTGCTTTGTCACGAATACGGCTATGTAATCGTATACGGCTATGAACATCATCAGAAGGTATGCGACGTTGAAGCCGTTCAGGCCTATGACCACGCCCACACCAATGCTGGAGGTTATGGCTATAAGATTCCTCAGCTTGGGCCTGTAGTTCTTGGCCACTATGAGGGCAATTGCCACTAGGGCCGAGAACAGCGCGATGTATAGGTAGTTAACTGCAGGAAGCGCTGTTGCCAGCACTATGAACAGCAAAAATGCCGTTGCAAAGAGAACCACGAAGGCTTCCAGCAATACGAACAGTATGTTGCCTTTTATGAATCTGAATACGATTATTATAGCTGCTGAGAATACGATTATGTAAAGCAGGTACATTACGGCGTCTGAAATGGATACTGAAGGCTGTGAAGGTGCGGCATAGAGCTCTGCGGGGCCCAGCGCATAGATGGATATCAGGAATCCCGCGAACTGGACTATTGCGAAAAGAGTTATTATGTTAAGAAGCTGCCTATTCTCTATCTTCCTCTCCAGACAAACACCGTTATTCTTCTTCGCGCCTCACAATTTTTAATATGCCTGCTTTCGGGGAGTAGATGTCACCGCTCCTTTCGAGCTCGTTGATGAACTTTGTCGTCTTGTCCCTGCTTATCCCCTGCTTCTCTGCCTCGTCCAGTACGGTGACTATTGGCGCACCGGCGCCGGTATCGTCATCAATCTTCTTTATCAGGGCGATTATGGAGTTTATCTGGTTTACCTTCTCCTTAGGCACCCCCGTCATAAGCATGTCTATGTCCCTCCTTCCGCTGCTGTCTACGGCAAGGGTCTTGAACATGAATTCAAAAAGTGATACAGCTATCTCGGCGTCCCTAAGTATTATGTTTTCTGAAAGTCTTGATTTGGCCGAGGCTTCGGCTATCCTTACAAGGCCTTCTATCTGCCTTGGAGTTATGGGCGTAGCCCCCTGCTTGATTCCTAGCTTCCTCAGGCCGATATAATAATCGGATATTATCTTGCTTGCCTCAGGGGATAGCCTTGGCTTGACGTTCTTCTTCGCATAGGCTATGTACTTCCTTAGTACTTCGGAGTCCAGTGGAGGGGCCTGTATGTTCTCTACGTCATTTGCACCTGACACAACTGCTCCGGCAGCCTCGTGCTGGGTGAGTATGTGCTTTGCTATGCGCGTGTCCTGTTCTTCGTCAAGGACGTCGGGAATTGGAAATATTAGATCGAACCTTGAGAGCAGGGCTGGAGGTATATCAAACTGGTCGGCAGGGTATGCATTCTTGTCGAACCGCCCGTATTTGGGGTTTGCCGCAGCTAGAACTGATGCCTTGGCCTGGAACTTTGCCACTATTCCTGCCTTTGCCACGCTTATTGTCTGGGACTCGAGGGCTTCTAGAAGGGACGACTTGTCCTCGTCCCCTATCTTGTCGAATTCGTCGATGCTGACCTGCCCTCCTGATCCCAGGACTAGGGCGCCAGCCTTAAGCGTCCACCCGCCTTCGGAGAATTCGTCCCTTTCGGCAGACGCTGTAAGACCTGCTGAGGTCGTTGACTTGCCGCTTACGTATATGCCCTTAGGTACCAGTGTGGTGACGGCCTGAAGCAGCCTGGTCTTTGCGCTTCCGGGATCCCCTATAAGCAGTATGTGCATGTCGGCCCTTATCTTTCCCCCGTCGATGAGCTTCTTGTCCGGAGTCCCTCCGAAAAGCTGCAGGGCGAGGGCTTGCTTTATCTCGTCGTGGCCATATATTGACGGAGCGATTGACTTGGCTATTTTGTCGAATATTACAGGATCCTTTGACATCTCCTTTATGGCCTCTTCTTCCTCCTGCGTTATCTCCAACTCGGCAAACTCCTTCTGCTTCGGCTTGAGCGTGAGTGCGTCCAGATATGGGGTGAAAAGTATCTTGTCCTCCTTGCCGTGCGGGGTCTTTCTGGGCCGTATGCGCAGGATTCCGGTGATGTCCACCCTGTCACCAGGTATGATGGTGTTCACCAGATCGTCATCAAGTATGACCTCTAGGTGCCATGTTGGGGTGCTTCCCTTTAGCCTCTCCAGCGGGTCCTGCACGGCTATGCGCTGCATGTTGATGAACTTCGACTCGTTGGTTATCTGCTTGAGTGACCTGCGTTTGCACTGGGGGCAGATGTCCATCGGCTCATCCTGCTCTACGCGAAGCTCGAGGGTCGTGCCACAGAAGGTGCAACGGTATTTTGCTAGGTGCACACGCGGTATTATCTCTGAACGCTTTACCACGAGGGAGTCCAGAGTAAGCAGTCTGCCTATGTATTCGGACCCAACGTCCTGTATCAATGGCATGTTTGCGTCTGACCCGAAAAGGCGCATGTGTACTGGTGTATCGGCGTCAGGATTGGGATTTCGCCTGGAGAGGGTCTTGTTGGCTATGGGTACGATAGAGTCTGGGTTCTCCAGGAATTCATTTGCAAGATCAATATCGAACTTCTCCAGGTCCTTAAGGTCAACCAGAAGGCTTCGCCTTTTCGGATAGCTTATGAATAGTTCGTTGACCTGATCCTCGTAGTACGCATTAAGGAAGTCATTTATCTTGCTTGAAATCGCTTCGGCAGTTATGGCATCCATAGTATCACTGAATAAGACTGTCCCCTATACCAGTATTACATACAAATAAAAAAACATCTATCAAATAATAGAATAGTGGAAGTAAGCCTTGCCAGGTGTATCCTTGCCTAAGTTCTATATAGCAACGTCAATACCTTATGTTAACGCTCCGCCGCATATTGGCCATGCCCTCGAGTTCGTCCAGGCCGACGTTATAGCCAGGTACAGGAGGCTTAAGGGAGATAATGTGTTCCTGGCGACAGGAACGGATGAGAACAGCCTGAAGAATGCCCTATCTGCCGAGAAACTGGGCATGAAAACGGAGGACCTTTGCCAAAGGAACTCTGCCCTATTCAGGGATCTTGTAGACAGCATAAACATGTCGTACGACACCTTTGTGAGGACCTCTCTGAAAGGAGACCATTGGAAGATGACGCAGATACTGTGGGACGCATGCAATGCCAGCGGCGACATATACAAGAAGAAGTACAGCGGGCTTTACTGCGTGGGCTGCGAATTGTTTTATGCTGAAGGTGAACTTGACGGCGGATTGTGCCCGGAACACCGCACCAAGCCGGAGCGGGTTGAGGAAGAGAATTACTTCTTCAGGCTGTCCAAATATCAGGACAGGCTCATTGCAGCCATAGAGAAAGATGAAATAAGAATAATCCCAAGCAGCAGGAAGGCGGAGGTGGTCAACTTCATGAGGAGTGGGCTTGAGGATTTCAGCGTGTCGCGGTCTGTAAATAGGGCGCACGGGTGGGGCATACCCGTACCGGGAGATCCGTCCCAGATACTTTACGTCTGGTTTGATGCGCTGGGATACTACCTGACTGCAGCAGGAATTGCATCTGACAGAAAGGCATTCAATGAGATGTGGCCGATAGACATGCACGTGATAGGAAAAGGCATTGTTAGGTTCCATGCCATATACTGGCCCGCCATGTTGATGTCAGGAGGATTCGAAGTTCCCAGGTCCATACTTGTCCACGGATACATAACTGTTGAGGGGGAGAAGATGTCCAAATCCATAGGAAACGTAGTTGATCCCATGGACGTGATAAGAAAGTACGGCACGGATCCTGTCAGGTACTACCTTATGAAGGAGATATCCACATTCCAGGATGGCGACTTCTCAGACAGGACGTTGAAGGACGTGATAAACAACGAGCTTGTAGGCAACCTGGGCAACTTCGTAAATCGCACGCTTACATTCATATCCAGCAAGCTGGGAGGAAAGGTGGAGAAGCAGAAGCTTGGAGATGAAGACATGGAGTTGGTAGGCCAGATAACGGGCCTTGTTGGTGAAGTTGAGAGGATGCTTGAGGCGGAACAGCTGAACGTAGCGCTACTCAAGATACTTGAGATATCAAACCTGGGCAACAGGTACTTCCAGAACAGCGCACCGTGGAAGCTGATCAAGGAGGATGAGGCTAAGGCTAAGAAGGTACTTTTCATATGCGCCAACATATGCAGGATACTGGGCATACTCACATATCCATACATGCCATCAAGCGCTGAGAGGCTCCTGGGATACATACACGAGACCCCATCGAGCTTTGAGGAGGCGAAGAAGTTGTCAAACGAGTTCAAGGTAGAAAAGCCAGAAATACTTTTCAGCAGGGCTGAATGAAGCCTAGGAGTATACTGTTGAGAACACGGCAACTTTCTGCACTACAGAGCCGTAGTTAGGTACGGTGTAGTTAAGCCAGATGTATCCTGTGAAAGGAGTGCCAGTCTTTCCTGTAGCCACGCCCGAAGATGACGAGTAGCAGTACATCCTGAATACGTACGAGCTTCCGCTGTACATAGAATTTCCAGGTGGGTAGTATTGCGAAGGATAATAAGATATTGAACTTGACACCCCAGTATTGCCGAAGGCTGGGACGTCTGCGGAACTGCTCTGCTGTGACGAGCAGGCTATTCCATTTATTGTTATCTCGGTTCCAGTAGCCTGTGAGAGCTTGGCAGTCATAACGCCAGACGCATTTATGGAAACAAAGGCGCAGTCAAAACCAGGATTTGGAGTGCAAAAGACTGCAGGATTGTTGGGACTCAGGGCTATAGAGTATATGGCAGCGAAAGCTATGAATATTATTACGAGGGCAATCCCGTATGAGGATAGAAAGTCTACTGCAACCTGGAGTTTCATCCGCTTTGGGCCCAATTACTTCGCCTTCATCTCCACCTTTGCTTCGAAGTCGGAGACTTTGTAATTGAATTCCTCGTTTGACTTTATTAACCCTTTCTCCTTGAGGAACTCCCTTGCCAGGAGGTAGTAGATAAGTGCGAGTGAGCGCCTTCCCTTGTTGTTGCAAGGTATGACAAGATCAACGTATTTTATCCAGTTGTCAGTATCACACAGGGCAACTATAGGTATGTTTGTCTTACTGGCCTCCTTCACTGCCTGCCTCTCGTTCCTAGTGTCGCTTAGCAAGAGTATGCCAGGTTCCATGAAGTCCTCCCTGTGAGGGTTTGTGAATATTCCAGGTACAACCCTGCCGCTCAGCATCTTGGCCTTTATTATCTCTGCAAACTTTGATGCGGACGCTATGGCGTATATTCTTGATGCGGTTACGACTATCTCCCCAGGCTCATACTGGGCGAGGAACTTTGCCGCGTTCTTTATTTTCTGGTCTATGGTGTTGAGATCCAGCAGGTACAGACCGTCTTCCCTTACCTTGTAGATGAACTTCTTCATTCCTGGGGTCTTTATCTTTGTCCCTATGTGTATTCCTGCCTCTAAGTACGTTGCCTGGTCTATCAACAGTTCGTTTGACATTTTTCCACCTGATCGGGGTCGCCGAGACTTTCATAAGCATTCGCTTATTTTGAACTCGGGTCTTATGCTCCCTAAGCACAGAGCCTAACCAAGCTAGCAGACGACCCCGCAGCTTATATTAAGCACTATTGCTTTTTAAATGTATGTTTATTTTCTGCTGTAGTTTATAACCTCGTCTATCAAATCGACGTGGCTTGCGAGCATCCTTCTGCAGCAGTACCTGTTCACTCCAAGAGCGGTCAGAGTGCTGTCCGAATCTGCCTTCTGGGAGTTTACCTTGGTATTGAACTCCTCCCACTTGTCGGCGATAACCTGGCCGCAGGAGAAACATCGTATTGGTATCATCATCGCAAAAACCTCTTCACCTGTATGACGTCTGGAACTTTGCACGTGCCTTTGGTCCTAGGAACTTCTTAGGCTCTACACGCCTGTAGTCATCTATAAGCAGGGTCCTGTCATACTCCATGTACAGGCTCCTCAACGAATCGAGGCCTGACGCTTCGGTTATGACCTTTGCAAGGGCAGTCCTTGCGGCCTGAGCTTGTCCGCTCGTGCCGCCGCCGTATACACTTATCTTTATGTCTGAGTTGTGTACTATGTCGCGGGCCGCTTTGGAGATGCGTACAGGTTCAAGTATGAATTCCCTGATCTCCTTTGGCTTGACCAGGTCTATAGCCACACCATTGAATCGGATAGTACCGTGTCCAGGTATTAGTGATGCCCTTGCGACAGCCCTCTTCCTCTTGCCTTTTGAAAGCACTGGGGCTTTCTTGGCAGCAGAGGGGGTCTTCTTTGCTCTCGTAGCCGTCTTTTTTGCTGCGGCCTTCTGGCCTTGTTTCGGTTGGTAAAGCGTTTCAAGCTCCTTGTCCAAGTTTTCAATGCCTTTTGATTCATTTGCCATTGCTATCAGCTTGCTAGTTTTTTGCGTGATTAATCATCCTTGCCATGTGCCTTGTAGCACTTCCTGAAATAACGTTGCATGCCTTGTTCATCTTGGCCCTTATCTCTGCATTTATGCGGTCAGATTCGGTCACTTCTGCTCCTTTCATCTCCAGGAATGTCGCAATGTCTTCATGTCCATTAGATACGGCCTGCATCCATGCAGTCCATCCATTTGTCCTTGCATTCATGTCTGCTCCAAGCTTAAGGGCGGCCTTGACCTTTTTAAGGTTGCCGTTCTTTGCGGAGTTTGAGAGATATGTGTTTTGTATGTAGGACAACATATGCATCGTTATCACAGCTTGTAGCCCAGCTTTTCTGTAAGCTGCTGGATCGAGATCGTGGTCTCAAATATCTCTGATGGGTTCTTGGACTTAAGTTCATACAGCTTCGCGTCCTTGAGGGTGGCAGGAACGCCTACGTAAACCCTGAGCTTCTTGAATGCAGTCTTGCCCTTGGGTCTCTTGTAAGGCAGCATGCCCCTTATAACTCTCTTGACGAACATGTCAGGTCTCCTTGGCCAATATGGAGAATGCTCCGGGTTTGCCTTGTCCTTCAGTTCTACGAGCTGCTTGTATTTTGACACCAGGTCCTGTGGATGGCCAGTCATTACCATCTTCTCGGAATTGAGTATTGTAACGTTGTTATCCTGCAGCAGAAGCTTTGCGACACGGCTTCCTACCCTACCGAGCACCTTGTCAGTTCCATCTATAACATAATCAGCCATAAACATTACCGTATTATCATATTATTATCCTTGCGCCTCCCTTTGCAACTACCTCGCTCAGATCAACAACCTTGCACTTTGACATCTTCAGCTTCTCGAGGGCGCTTGATGAGAAGTCTATCGCAGTGATATTTATGCTTTTCTTTATATCCCCACTGCCGAGCACCTTGCCAGGCACTACAATGAACTCATTTTCCGCAGCCAGGCGCTCGAGCTTGGACAGGTTAACGCTTACGCGCTGCCTTTTCGGCTTTGACGCCAGCTTGAGCAGGTAGGCCATTAGCGCCTTATTCTTGGCAGTCTGCCTTGACTTCGAAAGCGTGTCTATCCATCTGCTTATCTTTGTATTTTCTATTTGCACAATGTTCACCTTTGTTGGTGCAGGGGGTGAGATTTGAACTCACGCAAGCCCTAAAGCTACTGACCCCTCAAGCCAGCGCATTTGACCAAGCTCTGCCACCCCTGCGTTGTCACTTCTTTATTTCTTTGTATACCTCTTTTATATTATTGCCTATCATGTTCAGGGCTCTCTGTACTATCTCCACAGGAGGCATCTGACCGAAACTTTCAACATAAAACTCGAAGTTGCTGTCGTCTATTGCCTTGTATGTTACCAGTCCGGGTTGGAACTTGGCGCTCTTTATGGCGCTGTTGAAAATCGCCTTTCCATCTATCTTTATGCGCTGGCCCTCTGCGAGCTTTATTATCGGTATCTTTTCATTTGCGACCTTTATTCCCTTTGATGTGCTGACTAAATCCTTTGAGTATACTGTGCACGGGCCCTCTGCGCTGAGTGAGAACACGACCTCGTCCTTCTCATCATAATCCTTTGGTGTCACGATGGGTATAAGGCCTATCCTATGGGCTATGTACTCGTCGAACATAGCACTTGAGTTCTCATAGAACGTGACCGAGTCTATGGCAAGCGTGCCCACACCATTTATCATGGCTCTCCTCAGGGCATTCGCAAACGAATAGTTCGTTTCTGAGAGGTTAAACTTTATTGAGTCTTTGTTACTCTCCACTATTGTAAGTTTCATGAAATCAGTACAGCTACAATAAGGCAGCAGTTATCTTGATATATACTTAAGAATTTAAAAATGTTGCTGTGGATGGCCAGTTGTACAGCAATACATTGCATGGGACCTATTTTATACTTTTCTTGGAGATATTGGAGTAGTGTCTTGCCAATGGATGTATTAACTTCATACAAGGACATGGCCATAGGGGATTTCTACACAAGGCCGCTTAGAGTCGCTACAGGCAATAGGCAGCACACATCATTGGGAAAAGTGTCAGGCATGGGTCTTGAGCTCAAGACAGGCACATGCATATCAGTTCTGCCCCATGGTACAAGGTATGTAAACTCAGCAAATATCACCCATGATCTTCTCGTGCTGATTTATGAAGTAAATTCCAGAAGCGCAATAGTGGCGCGCCTGAGCAAACCGTTTGCAGGAAGCGACGTGTCAAGGATTGTACGTATGGCGTCGAACTGGAAACGTCCCAACATAGAACTCAGGGCCATAGGCCTGCAGAATGGCGATGCGGAAATGTGCGGGTCTGTGGAGATGCTAGCCAACCACCTGAAGGGCCATTTCATGGAGCTTGATCTCTTCGGTACGGAGATTAGGCATATATCAATAGACCTCAAGACAGGTGTGCCATACAACCTGCTTCTGCTGAACAGGGCATACCGGCTTGGGGAACTTACATGCACATTGAGCAAGGATGAATACGAGAAGACACGTTCAAATCTCGTGTTCGTGTAGTGTGGTATATACTGGCCCTTGGTTGGAAAGGACGCTCTGTTTCAGGAATATGCGCTCTACTGAGAAACTGCCGAATTCTGTATCACTGTTGCCATCCATAAAGCCGGCCAGCCTATACCCATCCCTCTTGCAACGCGCAATCGTTATGTGCGGAGTATATGCCTTGGAGTCATAGCGCACGCCACCAGAGGCAAGTGACTCCCCAATGTTGCGGTATAGCGACGTTATTCTGCCTTCTGGATCATTTACTTTAACAAATATTGTGTGTATTTCTTTCCCTCCAAAATAGGATATGCCCCTTATATCCACGTCAAACTTTCCAGGGGATTCGGAATCCAATGCCTTGATTACCTTCCGTACCTGATTCTCACTTATGTGGTCGAAGAAGTGAAGTGTTATGTGCAGTGCATCTTCCCTTACAAGCGTGAGGTTTTCCCTTGGCATCAGTCCCTGAACTTCGAGTATCCTTTTCTTGATCTGGTCGGGGACATCTATGCCAGTGAAGCATCGCACAATGTTAAATAACTTAACTTTTTAATTAACTTGTGCTTTTATGGTCAATTTGGACGCTTTTTCTGAGATGGATATACGTATAGGTAAGATAATATCCGTGGAAGACCATGAAAAGGCAAGAAAGCCCATGTACAAGCTATCTGTGGATTTCGGCCCGGAAATAGGGCTGAGGACAATTGTCGCCGGAGTGAAGGGCGATTACACCAAGGAAGATCTTAACGGCATGAAGGTAGCATGCATAGTCAATCTCGAACCCAAGACCATAGCAGGGATAGAGTCGCAGGGGATGATGCTCGCTGCAGGAGAGACAGGAAACGTATCAATACTTGTGCCAAACAGAGATGTAGCTGAAGGCACAAGAGTGCATTGATGGTGCCATGGTCAAGAAACAGATAATACTTGCAGTTGTAGGTCTCCCGGGATCCGGGAAGAGCATTGTCGCAGAGATGCTGAAGAAGAAAGGATTCGAAGTCATAGAGCTTGGGGACATATGGAGGGAACTGCTCAAGAAGAATAACATACCCCGTTCAGATCCAGTAGCCGCAAGAGAGTTTACAAGGAAACTGAGGGAGAAGTACGGCAAGGACGTTTACGCAAGATACGCCCTAAGGAAGATAAGGAAGAGGAGGGCAGAGATAGCGATAATGGGAGTAAGGAGCACATACGAAATGTATTATTTCAGGAGGCACATAAAGCATATACGCATAGTTGCTCTTCTCGCACCAATGAGTGTGAGGTTCAGGAGGCTCAAGAGGCGTGGCAAGCCGGAGGATCCGAAGACGCTGAAAGGGTTCAGATGGCTCGAGCAGCGTGAGAAGAGAGGATTCATGAAGGCGAAATCCGAAGAGAAACATGGAGTCATGCATGTGATCCGTGAAGCTGATTTTGTAATAGCAAACACAGCCAGCATAGAGAAGCTTAAGGAGAATATTACCGACGTTATAGCCACAATAAGAAGGTCGGGTAACGCTCATAAAGGTAAAAAGTTGTAGGAAAGGTTTAAATAAGTGGAGCGGGTATAAGGAAGTATAGAATGGGTCGCAAATGAAAAGCGCGTTCACGGAAATGTATCATGTGGCAACTTGGATGCCAACGCTAGCTTTTAATTTGAACGCTGCTATATGCGACTCAATAGCTGTAGGAGCAACGATATATACAAATACAAAGTATATATCCGTTGCATAAGAGTATCATACTTCTTCCTTTTCTGTTCGGGTGCTCTTATGCCTTTACAAACTATATCTAGTATCGAAAATGTGGAACAACTCCGAGTCACTGACAAGGAGCTGCGGCTGCTGTACGAGATTGGACTGAACGTAGTTCCAACAGCTACTGACTTCGTTGACTTCATATCATCAAAGTACGGAGCCTCGCAGAGCGGGGTCTGGTATACGCTTAAGAAACTTAAACGGGCTGGACTGGTAGATTTCATGGAAAAGGGAGAGAAGGCAAGGCCTCTCGAACTTACGGAAATTGGTATGCGGGTGATAAGAAGCAAGGTGACTGACGTGCAGAACAGGCAGTATCATCACGTCATGGTCACTACGCAAGTTGGAGCCTAATGAGCCGAAGATAGAATTGGTTGTCGACACGCCGGGTCTGCATGGGCAGGCAATGCTGCTGAAAGTTGGGCAGGCCGTTATGAGATTGGGAAAGTTGGGGTGGGATGAATGTAAATAGTTGGGTAGGTGGGTGCATGGCCTTGCAATGAGGCCATGCACTAGGGCATGGGCTTGGGAAAGCCCGTGCCTAAAAAGCGGGTTTTATGCTCCGCTGATGCATTTTTAAGCGTTTACAGGAATAGTTTGCTATGGCCGCTTATACCGCATTGGAAATTGCGGTGCTATTGGCTGTAACCCTTGTGTACGCACTGTTTGATGTGTTCAACAAGAGGAACATACCTGACAAGGTAGTTTATGCCACCCTTGTCATAGGCATAGTTACGGCAGTTCTTTTCAATTATAGTATCATACTATTGGATTTTGCAATTGCAGCAATAGTGGCCCTTCTGGGCTTCCTTGTATACCGGTCAGGTTACCTAGGCGGTGGGGATGTACTGGAACTGGTATTCATAGCGTTGGTGCTACCCATTCAGGCATCTTCGTACCTTAACGGCATGTCACAGCTCAATATACCTTTCATAGTGTCAGTGATAATAGGTGCAGGATATACTGCAGCTCTCTTCATACCAATCTACTACATACTGTACAAAAGGATACTTGCGGGAAAGAAGCTTTCCAGGCCTAGGGGAAGGAACATGCTTCTTGGGGCGGTGCTATTGGTCACTTACACAATGTTCGCTTTTGCCTTCTCGTACCTTTCGGCCATGGGGATTGTTGCAGCAGTGATAGTTATGTCTCTTGCAGTAGCATCATGCATTAGCATAGTGTTCGAACATGACATATACCAGGAGATGACCAGCATGATCTACCCCAAGGCGCTTGAAGAGGGGGACATGATAGCCATAAACATTATGAGCCAGGAAGACTTGGATTACTTCAGAAAGGCTTATCCTGCCTTTGGAAGGCTCGCTACGGCATCCTCCATAAGCAAGATGAAGGGCATAAAAAGGAAGTTGCCAGTTTACCGCAATTCTGTACCGTTCTCCTTGTTCATATTCCTCGGGGTTGTGATATCACTGTCTTTGGGCAACCTCGTGCTGACCCTGCTCAATATATGAAACATTTGGAGAGCCTGAAGACGCTCGGATAATGGATCAGGTTATGGTCGGTTTACAACGTTTATAGGCCGCCCTTTGATGCATGACTCAATGTTGCGTATAATCTCTTCGCCCATACGTTCGGTCATGTCAGTTGTATTGTAGGCTATGTGTGGGGTCGCTATGACATTGCCCATTCGTGACAGCCCGATTATGTCCTTAGATACGCCTTTGGACGTTTCGCGCCGAGGTTCATCCTCGAACACGTCCAGCGCGGCTCCAGCGATGCTGCCCGATTTCAGGGCCCTGGCAAGGGCCTTCTGGTCTACGAGGCCGCCCCTGGATACGTTAATTAGGTACGCCCCCTTTTTCATGAGGCCCAATCTCCTTGAATTCATGATGTGCTTGGTATTACCATTCAGTGGTAGATGAAGCGATACCACATCAGAAACTCGGAGTATTTTATCTATTCTAGAAGCTGTCTTTGAATTGCAGTATTCAACTTTCATGCCTAGCTTCTCTGCAATTTCGGCAACCCTTCTGCCGATATTTCCGTAGCCTATGAGTCCCAGAGTCCTGCCCTCAAGTTCCATCCCACGGTATGGATTTTTCAGCCACTTGCCCTTCATGATGGTTTCGTTTGCTGCCTTTATCTTGCGCGTTAGGGAGAGCATGAAGGCTATTGTCATGTTTGCTACTGCGGCAGAGCTGTATGTAGGACAATTCAATACAGCTATGCCCTTCTTTGCGGCGTACGCTGCGTCCACCCACTGCTGATATCCGCTCGCTTCTATGATTATATATTTCAGGCTCTTGGCGCTGTCCATCATTGCAGGTGTGATGGCCGTCCAGCCGCTAGTTATGATATCCGCATCCTTTATCCTATCAGCAAAAGTTTTGTCTGAGGGCAGATCCAGATATATTTCAGCGTCCCCCATGGACTTTATGGTTTTGTAATGCTTGGGGAGAAGTCCCAGGTCATCAGGTATTACGATTTTCATAAATGTATTATGAAAGAAATGCTTAAATTTTAAATAAGGGCTGAAAAAGTTGCTCCCATCGGGATTTGAACCCGAGTTGCGGGGTTGAAAGCCCCACGTCCTTGGCCGGACTAGACGATAGGAGCAGTGATGCGCTTTTATTATCTATGCTCTTATTTATTAATGTTTAATCTGGAGTTATTTCATGGCCGGGCTTATAATATGTGTGGAGGGAGTTGACGGTGCAGGCAAGCATACCCAATCTGAGATGCTCTCCAAGGCCTTGGCTGCGAAGGGCCACGATGTCAAGATATACACATACCCTGATTATAGCTCGGATTACGGAAAGATGATAGACAGGTACCTGCACGGCCACCTGATGCTCAATGTCGATGAACAGATACTTCTGCACCTTGCGGACAAGGTAAAGGACAACATACAGGTAAGGAAGGAGCTGGAGGAGGGAAAGATGGTTATAATGGACAGGTACTTCTACTCAACAATAGCATACCAGTGTGCTGGGGGCTTTGATTATGAGAGGGCGAAGAAGCTTGTTGACCTGATGAATGTAAACATACCTGCAGTGACGATATACCTTGACATACCGATAGAGCTTGTGGCTGAGAGGAAGGCGAGGCAGAAAGGGTATACGGACAAGAATGAGAGGAATACACAGTATCAGAATGATGTGAAGGCAATTTATGATCGCATGATAAATGAGGGATACAGCACAAAATGGGCAAGAGTGGACGGCACGAGGGAGGTAGATGAGGTGCATGCAAACGTGCTCTCGGCCCTTAGGGAAAATGGTATAGACATATAAGTAATACTTTAGGTGGAATTATGATATTGTCAGATTTTGATCTCAGGAACTTCATAAGGGAGAAGAGGCTTGTTATAGACCCATTCCAGGAGGAGATAGTCAGGGAGAACGGGGTGGACCTTAGGCTTTCAGATGAGGTGGCTAGGCATAACAAAGATAGGGATGCCAAGAAGATAATTGACCCCTCAGATGCGGAGAGCATAAAGGACGAGTATGTGGTGGAGAAGGGCAAGGAGGAGATAGTCATAGAGCCGCTGGAGCAGGTGCTCCTCTCAACGCATGAGATCGTGGGACTGCCGGATACCCTGATGGGATTCGTAGAACTTAGGAGCACATGGGCAAGACACGGCCTGTTCATGCCTCCTACGATCATAGATGCTGGATTTGCGGGAAACGTTACCCTTGAAGTCTTCAACAGCAGCAGGTTTCCCATACTGCTAAGGCCAAAGGTAAGGTTTGCCCACGTAATATTCGCATCCACATTAAACAGGGTAAGCAACGCTTACAAAGGCGAATACCTTAACCAGAGAGGAATACACCTCCCAAAGAAGCTGTGAACTTACCTTGACAGGTCGTCGACTTCTTCCTTCTTTGCGTCCTGTGAGTTTCCTAACGGAGATGATACGAGTACGACATCGCTCACGTTCTTTACGTTCTTGTAAAGTATGGACTTGTTCCTCAGGGTGGTCTTTGCCTCGCCCTTTGCAGTCTTCCATGGTATCATGAGAAGCCTGCTTACCTCACCGTGTTCCAGGTCTATGATTATATCCTGAACTTCGCCAAGATACTGACCCGCATCACTGTATATGTCCATACGATATATTTCTGAGAGTTTCATGGTATCGCCTGTTTTCGCCTTATCTATACTATTTAACAAGCATTTATAAATACTGTAGCTGTCGTTGGTATATTCCCATATTTCTTGCAGTAGGGCTCCAGACGCTCACGGCTGCATCCAATCTATCTCGTAGTATTCGTTGCTGCTGCCCTTGAGCCTTATCTGTCGCACGTGGTAGTAGGTTACGGAAGTCTCCCTATCGGCTATTGCCACGATAAGCTCCAGTTTCCTACCCATGGCATCAGATATTGCTGCTGCAAGCTCGCTTCCGCCTATGTACTCCTCCTCGCTCAGCGAGAGCATGGCATACCTTGGCGGATCAATATCGGGATTCTCGGCATCTCCGCCGCGCCTGTGGTATAGTATATAATCGTTCTTTGCCTTCCTCGCCTTTGTAGCTCCCGGAACCGCCAGAATGAAGGTCTTCCTTACCGAATGGGCAACCCGTATCACCCTGGCCCATTCTGATATCAGCAGCTTGGACTCCTTGGGAAATACATGTATCACGTGCTTTGAGTGGGTCCATGTGGATTTGTCATCCTTAACGGGTTTCGCGCCTGGGAAGTATACCCTGAAATGCGTGCCGAACTTGAATCCGGTCTTTATCACGTAGCCCTTCTCCCTCCAGTCACAGTATACACTGTAGAGCTGCTGGAAGTCCTTCCTTCGTGTGGATGCAAACCGCAGTATATCCTTCTTTGAGGCGTTTGAAAGCAAAAGATTTCCCTTAGAGAGCAGAAGCATGGTCTCATAGATGTCGAGCTTGTTGAGTATCCCGCGCTCCGAAGCCTTGTAAGAGCCATACTGGCCTAGCCAGAGATTTTCGTATATGGATTTTGCATCATCCCCGCCCTCTACGATCGTGATGAGGTCGGATTTGAAAAACACCCCCTTCAGCTTGTACGCCCCGAGATTGAGCTCTGCTTTTGGATACTCTTTCAGATGTGCGCTCTCTGATGGGCCTTGGATCAGGGAATTAGGCTTTATTATAAGCCCCCTATCCCGCCAATCCTTGTAGGTAAAGTATCTTGCCGTGAACTTCCGAGATTTCCAGAATTTGGCGGCAACGTCATTGAAGTGTAGCTTTGAACCGTTAGAGGACAAACATTCTGCATTCCTCATATCGATAAGATAGAGGGCTTCCTCTGGAGATAATGTAAGCCTGGATTTGTTAACAGAACCAAAATGGCCGCGTCTAAGGATGTCCACGCTGGACTGATCGGTAACGGTGAACCGCTCGTTTGCATACTTTATCTCTACCATGCTATCTGAAGTTTTTAGTGGCAGGCAATATACCTAGTGCTTAGCCCTTGCGTCTTCTCCTTGCTGGTGTAGCCTTGGTTCTTGCAGGCTTTGCTCTTGCAGGCTTTACGAAAGTGACATAGTACATAGGGGCGATCAGATACGAAAGTATTGGCAGGAATATGCTTACCACAAGGTTCAGTAGCGGCCCAACCACAGGTATGACTGCAATGGCGTTTGCGGCCCCTGCGATTATCAGGTACGCCACAACAAAGACCACTAGAACCCCGAGAATGCCAAAGAAGTCCTTTCGGCCAATAGCTATGCTTTCCTTGAGTGCCTTTATGGGCCCTTTATTTTCAAGCATTATTATAACTGGGGCTGTAAAGAAAAGCGGTACAAGTATTACACTGAGAACCACACAGACGGCCGCTGAGCCCAGAAGGCCAAGGCCTGCACCTATCCAGGCTGTTGAAGCCGCGCTTGAAGGAGATGCGATTGCATTTAGGAAAGGACCGATTGAAGGTGCGAATACTATGAAAAATATCGCTGCTTCTATCACGAATATGAGTAGGTAATAGAGGAAAAGATCAACAAAGCGGCTTATAGTAGCATTAACCGATTCTGATAGGGACGCTGATGCATTCTTCCATTTTGATACAAGGTCTATGTACATACCGTTGAGCAGCACACTAGCCAGAAACATGATTACCCCCACCACTAAAAAGTCGGGAAGGGTGGCTACAAATGAAGCGGCCAGGGCAGTCACTGCGGCTGAGGTTGATGTATTGTTTGTTATGTTCTGCGCGATTAGTGATGAGGATATGGGAAGCGCAATTGCCAAAATCATCAATACTAACAGTATAGTGAAGATTAGCTGGGGCAAGAAGTATATTGGATGCTTCCTCAGCGCTGTGTAAATGTTCGACAATACATCAATTCCTTCCATGATAGGTTTTGACGTATGACAGTTTAAATAGGTATCGCTGGCCCGAATCGGGCAGTAGAGCTTGATTGAACTGCTGCACTAAGCGTGCTCAGCCTTAGCTGAAAGCTTGGCTGCTAACAGGGACACCAGGGCCACTGCAAACACTATCAGCTCCAGCACGTAGGATGGGATGGTACCTGCAAAAGGCACGATGAAATCGACCATGCCCATGGGAAGAGCTATTGCAAGATATCTCTTCTTTCCTGTGGCTGCAGCCAGTACGACCAGCAAGCCCCAGGAGTAATGTACTATTATTGAAGAGATTCTCTCCATTATTGAGAGGAGCGTTGGGAATATTGCCTGAGCTGCCGGATAGAAAAGTGCTGGGTTTGATTTAATTAATGTGTTGTAAATCTGCTGGGAAGACGGAGCGCCAGATGCAAGCACGGAGTAAACAATCAGTAGGTTCAGGATGGGGAGCAGGCCCAGTAGGGCACCGTTCTCCCAGAATGCCAGGCCTACTCCGTATGCGCCTGCCGCATCTTTAGTCATCTTGCTCCTGGATATGGCATACCTTGCAAACAGATATGCCAGCCCCACTTCAAGTATCGATGTCTGGAGCCCAAAATAAAGGCCCAGTAGGTAGGGATTGCCGTAGGAGTTTACATAGGAATACGTGAAGTGCTGGAATATGACCTTTGCAGCTATTGCAATCGCGTATGCGGCAAGGGAGTATAGCATGACCCATATGTCCAATTTTCGCTTGACCTTCCAGAAGTATGCGATAAGAAGAAATGATACAATAAATGCTACGGCAGGGCCAAGCACATAAATAAGATCTATGTTCTGCATGGATGTATTTGGAAGTGTCTTGTATTATAAAGATAGGTCTGCCTGAATTTCCTGACGAATAGCAATTAGGCATTTATATTTGTATGTGGGGTAATACGATAGTGATTTCATGGGAGCTAAGGCGCTACAGAAGCAGGAGTTGAAGGCTGACCCACACATGCCTGCGGAACTTGCTTCCATGATGAAGAAGCAAGGATACCATTTTGTCGGGAAGCATTCTGCTACTAAGATTTGCAGTTATACTTCCAGCAGCCTGAAGGGGGGCGTAACATGCTACAAGCACAGGTTCTATGGAATACGCAGCTGGAGATGCATACAGGCGACCCCGGCAATAGGATGCAACCTCGCCTGCACGTTCTGCTGGAGGATCATACCTGAAGAGGAAGGCTTCAAGTGGAACGAGATAAATGCAATGAAGGAGTGGGATGACCCTGAAGAAGTGGTGGAAGGGCTCGTTGAGGAGCATAAAAGGATAATAAGCGGATATAAGGGAAATGATAAGGTAAAGCCGAAGCTCTGGGAACAGGCAAACGACCCTGCCCATGTTGCACTGAGCCTTACTGGAGAGCCACTGTTCTACCCAAAGATAAGCGGCCTGCTAGCAGCATTCCATAGGAGGAAGATAAGCACGTTTCTTGTGACGAACGGGACCATGGCCAATGCACTCAAGAGCATGACTGTGCTGCCCACGCAGCTCTACGTGTCTGTGCAGGCACCCAACAAGGAGGTGTACGACAAGGTCACAAGGCCAAAGACACTGAGCGGATGGGACAGCTTTATGAAGTTCCTAGAAGTCTTCAAGACCCTTGAGACAAGAAGAGTATTCAGGCTTACCCTGATAAGGGGCGTGAACATGGTGGACGTCAAAGGATTTGCAGACCTTATAAAGAAGGGAGACCCGCATTACGTTGAGGTCAAGGGATTTGTATATGTAGGAGGGGCCAGGAATGAGAGCAGGGACCTATCATACCAGCAGATGCCTGACAAAAAGGACATAATGTCTTTTGCAGAGCAGATGGCTAAGGAGTCAGGGTATATGCTTGCAGATTACCATGAGAGCAGCAATATAGCCCTTCTGTGCAGAGATGAGAACGCGTACAGGGAGAGGATAATAAGATTTGAGAAGTAAGTTTATGTCTTCGAAAGGAACAAGTATCAAGGATATAGGCAAAATAAAGTCAAAGGCACAGTACAAAAGCGCAGTCGGAGACGCCAGGTCTGCAGTATTCTTCATACTTTCGATAAGTTTTCTGGTCTTCATAGCCATAGCCGCATATGCAATATGGAATGAGGGCCTTGGGCAATTCATCGACGCGTTCGTCTCCATAAATGTCTGGTTTTTCGCAGCCGCACTTCTAGTGATACTTGCCAGTTACTCGATGAGATTCCCGAAGTGGTCGCTTTACTTGAAAAGGCTGGGGGTGCACATACCGCTGCGAAGGAACTTTGTGATATACATGTCCATGTACTCCATGGACATAACTCCGGGAAGATGGGGCAGGGCCATAGTTTCGTATACAATAAATAAGCTATCAAAAGTCAGGTTTGCGGCAACTTTTCCTGCTGTTGTAGCAGACATATTCACAGATTTCCTAGGTTTCGCAATAATAACAGACGTTACTGCAGTAATTGTAGGCAAGTTCGTCTCCGTGGCATTCGTGATAACATTTCTGCTCATAGTCCCATTCCTGTTTGTCTACATAAGAAGGCCTTTTGAATTCGTGAAGAAGAAGTACATGAAGTTCAGGATGAGGTTCAAGATACTGAAAAGGCTTGACATAGTCATATCAACTGCGGACATGTACTTCGAGAACAATAAGAAGCTTGGACTTATGCCGTTCCTTTACTCGATGGCGCTCACGATACCATCAATGTTCCTTAACGGCATGGCCCTGTTCCTTGTGATAGAGGCCTTCGGAGTGCACCTCACCATAGCCGATATACCGATAGTCCTGTTCATATTCTCATCGTCGCTAGTTCTGGGTATGATAACAGGCATACCAGGAACGCTGGGCGTTACGGACGCTGCGCTGGTCAGCCAGCTCCAGATTTTCTTCCCTGAGACTATCGGGCTCGCCATAGCATCTGCAATAACCATAATGTTCAGGGTCGCAACGGTCTGGTTTGTTGAAGGCTTCGGATTGGCATCATTGCTCTACAGCATGAAGTACTGGAAAGGGAGTGATTAGGCTTCAAACTGAGCCAATGCCTCTAGCTCGGCTACAGTGGGATTTGATGGCACTATAATTGATATGGTCTTCCCTTTGAACATGCCATATATCCTTTGAACGTTGGCTATTTGGACATAGGCTATTGCCTGTGAGGGCCTGGCTATATCCCCCAACACCAATATTCGCAGCGAATCGTTTACAAGGCCTCCGGCCCGGCTTTTCTCCGCGTCCTTAAGGATCGATATTGCCTCTTCAAGGTGCATTGGGCGCCTCTCTGCCTGGTTCAAATCCAGCAGCACCAGGGAATGGTTATTGCCTGCCAGATTTTTTTGTATGGAGTCTAGAAAAGAGACTGGATGGTACTTTTCGTGCCAGTAAGGTATTGTGACAGTAGTGCCGAAACGGTATACATCCAGGCCGCTTGAGCCTATTGCGGCAGAGTATATGGATGATGAATGATAAACCTTTACGGATATTCCAAGCTTTCTTGCGGCGTATATGATAGTAGCATAGTGCGTTGTTGCTATGAGAGGGTCTCCTGGTACCAGTATCGCCATTGTGCCTGATTTTGCCGGGGCTACGGTTGACTGGGCCCCTTCTTCCAGCTGTGAGCGTGTCAACTGCACTATGGGCCTGCCGGTCACTTCGCTAAGGTAATCAAGATACCCGGCTGGCAGGAAGGTAGTATACTGCTCGGCATAAATCAAGTCTGCTGCCTTCAGCGCCTCGAGGGCCTTGACGGAGATTTCCTTGGTGTCCAGACCAAGTCCTATGATAAGTAGCATGTCAGTCCTTTATGCCTTCTGAAGTTATCTTTATGACGGCTTCGCCCTCAGGCATGTTTGGGGAGTCCACGAGCCTCACTATCCTTTTCTCTTCCTTCGATTTCCTCATATAGAGTCTGGTGGTAGCGGCGTGGGCCACGACATTCCCACCCACGGGCGTTGTAGGATCCCCGAAGAGAATCCCTGGGTTGTCCATGACCTGGTTTGTCATGTATATTGCAAGATCATAAGTATCGGCAAGCTTCTGCAGTTTGTGGATGTGCGAGTTCAGTTTCTGCTGCCTCTCTCCGAGAGCTCCCCTGCCGAGAAACTCCGACCTGAAGAGAGCCATTAGGGAGTCCACTACTACGAGCTTTATGTTAGATTCCCTTATCAGTTTGTCGGCACGCTCTATGGCAAGAATCTGCTGGTCAGTGCTTGTTGCACGCACTACAAATATGTTCTCAAGGACCTGCTTCGGGTCCATTCCACCAGCCTTTGCAACCTGCTCCAGTCTGTCAGGCCTGAACGTGCCTTCGGTGTCTATGAAAAGGACTTTGCCATCTAGACCGCCTTCATTTACAGGTCTCTGCACATTCACGCACAGCTGGAACCCCAACTGCGTTTTGCCTGATGCGAACTTGCCGTACGCTTCGGTTATGGCATTGGCCTCTACGCCACCGCCAAGGAGCTCGTTAAGCCCTTTGGCGCCTGCGCTTATCTTGCCAAGAAGTATCCTCTTTTCAAGTATCTGGTTTCCGGTGCTGAACTCCAGCGTGGTGGCCTGTTTTGCGGCATCTACTGCCTTCTTTGCGGCGTCTACGCTTATCCCGGAGATATCTGACACCTCATGCGGGGATGCTGTTGCTATCTTTTCTATATCATCATATCCAGCTGCCTTGAGCTTCTCTGCTGATGTGGGCCCTATTCCGGGGAGATCTTCAAGTTCCTTTATGCCTTTGTCTTTGGCCATGACGATACCTGTCTAACGAAAAGATTAGCTTATTTATTGCTCAGAAAAGAAATATAAAACCCGTATAAGGGGGCGGAAATCGCTTCCATAATTATATATACTTCGGCGGCCCCATTTAAGCGGATGAGAGCTTGTGCAGGACTTTTGCTTATTCAGGATCTTCTATCAGCGAATTGGATTCCCTTTATAGTGCATTGAAGAAATCTGCAGAGCATGATGTGCTTGCCGAGGAGGCAGGAATGAGTTTCAATAGCCATCCGGATGGGTGGGGCTATGTGATACTTGCAGATGAAGGCAGGCTGTACAATTACAAGAGCGATAAGCCGATATTCGAGGATGACCACGAGCTACCAAGGATAATGGGCAATATGCACGCAGTATTCCATGCAAGGCACGCTGCTGAAAAGCGCCTTATCGGCCCCATTTTTTGTGGACCGTATGTGGAGACCACGGAGAAGGAGATGATGTTCCTGGCCCATAACGGACGGGTGGATATGAAAAGGATGGGTAATGACATAGGCTACGATAGCAGCTCCAGCATTGACTGCGAACTGATGCTGAAGCATGCAGCCAGATTCGGAATCGAGAAGAGCATGGAGACCCTTGAGAAGTACACTGAAAGCGCTCTTAACGTGATAATTATGACAATAGGCCGTGAGAGCAGGGACATAGACATGTACTTCAAAAATTATTATGTGAACAAGAGTAAGAAAAAATACTATGATATGTATATGGGAGAACTACACTATGGTAAGGCGGTGTTCTCTTCCACACTCTTGAGTTACGGCATAAGCGGGGAGATGGTAGCTGACAGCAAGATCCATTTATTTTCCCATGCGCAGGGGCATTCTTCCAGGAATGGTTCCGCGGTTTCTGACACTTGAAAAGACCTGTGGCTAGCCCGTTAGCAATTCGACGCGCCTTGCGCCTATCAGGCCTTGGCGCAGTATGTGATCCACGTGACCCTTATCCTTGCCTAGCACTGCGATTCTGAAGGTCGTTGATCCTGGCTCTACGCTGAAAGGTAGCACAAGGCCCGACTTGCCAGGGTCCCCGAAAGCCAGCGGGCCGATTGTTTCTATGAAATCAGATATTGTGAATATTGGGGCTGGCCCGCGGACTTTGATCCCCTTGAAACTCCCTGCGCCAAGAATATGTGCGGGTATCATTGAGTAGGTGCTACCGCCTGCGCTTCTTGCATTAGGGTCAGTTATACCAATGTACAGGCCTTCTGCCCCATGTGGCAGGTATCGTGCCTCTTTTACATCTATAGCGGTCCAGTCTATGACAAGAAGGCCCTTATATCCTTTGGACCACTGTGACTGGGCGAAGCGTACTATGTGGGGCTCTGCGGCGGACCAGATTTCTGCGTCTACTTCGGCCCTAACTCCACCGAGATATTTCCCGCTGCTGGAGGTTATATTCATTATCTGCTCCACTATTTCCATGCCTCCGAGGCCGTCAACGAATAGATGAGTGCAGAAATCGCCACGGGCTATGCCTATGTTGTTCCAGTCGAGCTCTAAGGCTATGCCTATGGAGGGGCCTGCAGAACTGTCAGGCCAGAAGGTTTTGAATTGGCTTGAGGCGCCTTTTGAATTGTAGAACTTTTCCAAATTTGACCTGAGCTTCTTCAGGCTCTCTGTGAGCGCGGCAGTGGTAACAGACTCAATACGTATTATCCCCAAGCCCCCAGCGGCAAGTGGGTACTTAAGCCAGGCTCCAGTCTTGGCGCCTGCGAACTTTTCTACTGCGTTTTGGATGTCGGAATCCGTGCGTATTACTGCCCGTGGTATCGTATTGAATCCGAATTCTATGGAGTCACGGCTAAGGGTCGCCTTGCTATTTGTTATGTTAATGGAAGGAAGGGGGATGTAGGACATGCCGAGCAGGTCTGCCTGGTGCGCCATCTCATCGCTGGGATATACGGGTACCAGCATGCTGCCTTTGTCGAATTGGACCCTATTGCCTATCAAATGCGCCAGAACGTCGCCATGCATGCGCACATCATTTTTGGTAGCAGTTATCTCCAACACGCTTGCGCCACGTAGTAGCCCTATGTTTCTTAGGTGTTCTACTTGACCAGGTACAGTAATGGCAATGGCGGTTTCCCCAGGCCGTAAGCCCATCAGCGCCCTTTGCGAATCGGCTATACCCGTATCCATAGGGGTGTAATAAGCCAGAGTCGGGCTCTCTTGATGTGACGTTACCACAGGAGTATGCTTGTCAGCAAGGCCGTACGCTTCGAGCGGCGCCCAGCCCATCGATAGCTTAGACCTATCGAATGTTTTCAATGCCATGTTGCCACCATTGGTTGATTGGTTGGGATTTGGCGAGATATTAAAAATCGTGTTTTTCTATCAAAATTAGGTTTATTTTTGTTATTTTGGACGTTAATTAACCAGGATCCTGGATAAACATGTCAAGACAAGAACATTGAGAATTGACTTTGGAGGATATGACAGGTAAATAGGAAGAGGCCAGCAAGCGTGACAAGCACGTGCTGGCAAGGCGACCAGTTTTACTCCTCCATGATAGAGAACTCGTACTTTTATTATAGGATAAATGGGTTTAAAAAACCTCCGAAATAGTGGAAGTGCGACGCCCTGACACCCTGCTCGGGACGACGTTATGGCTTTTATAGCTTAGCAGGCATATAGGCTTTATGGCATCTTTATTTACGCTCAATGTGAGCGGCGTTTTTGTGGCACTCATATTCGGGGTAGTTATACTTGCATTCGGGCTGGATATGTGGTGGTTCTTCATGGCAGTCCTTATAGACTTCCTAGTCCTCTCTGCAATAGCAACAAAGGCCAAGGACGAAGTCAAGATGCACATGAAGGGATACGAGAAGACCAGGAGCTGGAAGAATGTGATGGCAAACGGGCTGGTGCCGATAGTCCTAGTGGTTGTATACTTCTTCAATTCACTATATTTCACAGTGCCTACAACTGTTTTGGTGTTCGCCTTTGTTGCAAGTGTGTGCGCAATAACAGCAGATAAGTTTGCTAGTGAGTTCGGAGTTCTTGATGGAGAACCCATTATGCTATTGACCATGAAGCCCGCCAGGAAGGGAAGGTCAGGGGCAGTTACATGGTTTGGCACACTTATGGGTGCAGTGGCATCCTTCCTGATAGGCCTTACGGCATTCGCAATAGGGGGCTCTGTAATCATTTTCGTCATTGTAGTAGTGTCAGGCGTCTTTGGGAATGTTGTAGACTCCTTATTCGGATATTTTGAGGAGAAAGGAATTGGAAACAAATACACCTCAAACCTCATGTGCGCAATAGGGGGCGCAGCTCTTTGCTCAGCAGTGTTCCTCCTACTTCCTAGCCTTTTGTGAATGTCAGCCAGTTCGAGAACTCTTTGTCTTCACCCCTTACTATGGCAGCATACCTGTCCCTGAGCATCTTGGTAACAGGTCCCTGACGCCCATTTGCTATCTGCCGTGAGTCTATCGATATGATTGGGGTCAGTTCTGCTGCAGTGCCTGAGAAGAATGCCTCGTCGCTGGTGTAAAGCTCTTCGCGCCTGATGTCCCTTTCCACGACTTGCAGCCCTATGTTTTCTGCGATCTTTATTATAGAGTCACGGGTTATGCCTAGCAGTATGTTTGCGGATTTGGGTGGGGTTATGAGGATATTGTCCTGGACTATGAAGATATTCTCTCCGGGGCCCTCGGCCACTGTGCCTGATGAGGACATAAGTATTGCTTCGTCGTACCCTGCGGCATTTGCCTCTTGTGAGGCAAGTATTGAGTTGATGTAGTTTCCGCTGGCCTTTGCCCCTGCCGGCAGTATTGTTGAGTTTATGCGGTTCCATGAAGAAACCATACACTTTATGCCTTTCTGGCCTTCGCCGAATAGAGGACCAAATTCTATGGCAGCTATCGCCACGCTTGTAGTCTTTCCTGACACATTGAACCCTATGCCCGGCTCCTTGTAGAAGGCAAACGGCCGTATGTATGCTGATTTGAGATGGTTCTTGTTTATGGTGCCTATGCATGCAGCTTCCAATTCGGATATGCTGATCTTCAGAGGCATCCTGTATATTTTTGCTGTGTTGAAAAACCTTTTGGCATGGTCCTTCAGTCTGAATATGGCAGGGCCATTGTCAGTATTGTAGCACCGTATGCCCTCGAATATGCCGCTCCCGTACTGGAGCGAATGCGTCAGTATGTGCACCTTCGCGTCCACAGACCTTACAAACTTCCCATCCATCCACAAGTAGTTTTGCTGTGCCATGATGTACTCTGGCGACCAAAGATTAAATACCAGAGCCCCGTATGCTTGAATGCGCCAGCCGGGATTTGAACCCGGGTTACGGCCTTGGGAAGGCCGAGTTCTACCAGGCTATACTACTGGCGCAACCATTTAGCTTTCTTGTTCAAGTTTAATATATTTTGGTGTGGTACAGCTTAGTATGAAGTTTTATATAGCCGCGATAGCAGCGCTTGTGCTTGTGGGCCAGGCAGTCGCGACTCAGCAACTGAACCCAGGCTATTTCCTTTACAACAATCTTACAGTAAATAGCGGGGAATTCATGGTTGTAGGCATCAACACATCATCCCCAATAGACCTGATGGTGATACACAGTTATGATTTCGGCACTTTCCTTAATGGAGGCAAGGTGAACGCAGTTTACAATTCGTCTGCCTCCACAGGGGTGTACCGGCTCAGCCTTGGGCCAGGCACATATACAGTAATATCAGAGGCAAAGACGCCGACAGAGCTCGATTCTGGTGCCATAGTTGTTCCTGACGGGAAAGGCACGATGGCTTATGCCAACGGCACGTACAACTACAGTTTTAGCATAGGCAATTACAGCAACGTGTATGTTACGCTTCTTTCATCATCAGATTATCTTGCCAATCCGCTCGTGTTCAGCCTTGCTGGTGTGTCCACAAGGGTGAATGCGAACACCAATCTGGATATAGTGAACACCACACTTAACAAGGGGAGCCACACGATCTCGATATCATCAGCTGGGAGAAGCAGCATATTCATTTATGTTAACACGACGCCGACACTCATAAATCCACTTTCCTATGTGGCTGGGGGATCCAATTATTCTGCAGGAATTGCAAGCTACGGGCTGTACAACATCTCTGGAAGGATATACCCATACCAGGTAAGTACAGGGGAGGTCATAGGAGTTGCCAACATAACCTCGCTGGCGGCTTACAATGCAGGTGCCAGTGGCAACAACTCCAAGCACGGTGCAAGCCTTCAGCTGAACGTGGCGCTTAACACACATGTTAACGGAAAGGAGAGAGTACTCTGGCTGCAGGATGTTGTTGACTTCAACACCAGTTCCATGCAGTATTACCTAATAGACAATGTGTGGAACAGCACCAGCCCTACTGCAAAGTTCTCAAGCGGTGCGTTGGTAGGCAACGGGAACTTATCAGGATGCACATCGTGCAGCAGCCCCAATTTCTATGCATTTTCATACCCATCGTATTACCTAAACTATTCATTCCCTTTCAGGATCAAACTGGTTGTAATGGAGAACCAGACCAGTGAAGGCACTGTAGCCTCATTTGGGTACCAGATACTGAAGAATGGGTCTGCTGGGATTAAACCCCTAATATTCTTCGATAAGGTTCTTGTGCCTGGATCATCAAATTCAACACTGCTTACAACACCATACTATATGACCCCTGGAGATGGAAGCAACATAGGCAATTATTATGATTCTGAGTTAGTTTTTGGGGGAGAGGCAAACGGCGCGAATTCTTACTTTAACAGCATGAACTCGTCCCTATGGATATATTACAACGACAATGGGACGATACGCCCTTTCCCATCAGTTTATACTTTTGGATTGAGTACGGCGGAGAGCGCATCAAACCTTGCGGTGAAGGGATGGAAGGGTGGTGCAATTGCTACAACAGGAAAGCCGGATTTTAGTACGGACATATTTGCAACAAATGCCCTTGAAGGCATAGCGGCGTATATATCGAACACATCAAAGTATTCCAGCCCCACCACGGTGCCCACCACAGTCACTACAGTGTATTACGACACGGTGAGCCAGAGCGAGATAGTGACTCTGGAAATGCTTGCAGCTGCAGCAATAGTAATCATTGTTGTGATAGGACTCGCGCTTCTGAGAAGGCGATGAATCAGCGTATATATGGGAAGTTGTCCTTTGGGGAAGGAGGGGATTCCTGAGCCTTAGAAGCAGCCTCTATCTCCTTAAGCATCTTGTCTGTCTCGCTCTTTATCTTGTCTATGTTTTCAAGGTTTACCTTGACATTAAGTATCTTCTCCAAGGTGCTTAATACCGCCTTTGCAGAGTTTGCGTCTATATCAAGCGCCCCGGTCTCCCCCATTATGCATGCTGCATCCATCTTGTATTTTTTAGCGAAGGAGACAAGAAGGCCGGCTGACCCCCATATGGCGCCATTGGTCTTCCCGAATATTACACCGTTGCTGCTTAGTGAGTCCTTCATTTTCTTGCTTGTAGCTACTCCAAATACCTTTGGTGCCTGTACATAGGAGCCGCCTGCACTATATCCACCTATGGTGTATATGCTTTTGCCGCCAAGGTGCTTGAAAAACTTGGCTATGTATTCGTTGACTTCGTACTGGCCCTCTGGAGTGGGTGCCTGCGTGTCCCCCAGGAGCAATATGAGAGTGTTTGACTTAAGTTCCTTGTAGTAGAACCTGTTGCTTATAAGGCGAGTGAAACCGCTCTTGAGCATTATGGTCTGGTGTATGAAATGCGGTGAGTAAAGCGTTGCGAACCTCTTTGCGCCTAGTTCTGCCTTGAGGTGCTCGCACACCAATGCACCCACACTGCCTATGCCAGGCAGGCCAACTACAAGAATGGGATTCTTGAATTTCTTTTTCCTGTAGTATATGGTCGTCTTATTCATACTTGCACTTTGTTTGTTTTTAGTGTATACTCTATGTTCTTGTAGCTGTCCAGGAATTTTGTGGCGGCCTTTATCCTCTCTTCTGCCTTGGGGTAACTGCTGTCTGTGGAAAGCAAGCGGTAGTGGGGTGCGCCCATGTACAGCACGTCAACACCCAACTTCTGTACCTTCAGCAAGACGTCCTTTATGGTCCTTATGCCTTTCTTAGTGTCGGTCGTGACAAGTTCCATGTTGTATGACACAGTATATGACTTGGGCTTGATTGTCTTTAGCACCAGGGCATAGAGGGCGTCCTTGAACTCCTTGTCAGTAGATGCTGAGAGCGGATCCTTACCTTCAAAAATGTTGTTTACAAGCTCTGTGTAGGTCTTGGCTGCTGCCGCAGCCTCGATCTTGAGAGCATCCTTCTGGGCTTCGCGATTTGATGCGGCTATGGCCTTTTGAAATATACCTTCTGACCTTTTCTCTATGCTGTACTCGTTGATCTTGTCCTTCTTTGCCTTGCCAGAGACCTTCTTCAAAGAGACGTCTACGGACCTCTTGCCCCTATCGACGAAGATTACCTTTGCGACATTTTGCTGGCCTTCCTTTATGAATTCGTGTATGTTCTTTATCCATCCCGAGGAGATCTCAGATATAGGTAGGTATGCATCTATGTCATATTCGGTTAGCCTGCAGTAAGCGCCGTGTGGCATTATCTTCGTTATTTTTACAATGACAAATTCGTCTATGTCTGGGAGGTCTTTTTTCAGAATCAAAAGATTACCTGGCTATTTCTATCTTCTTCTTGGTCCTCATGCCGAACACACGCTCTGTTATCTTCTTGCACTGGCTGCATGCCACCATTACCTTCTGCTTTCTCCCCAACTTCTTTGGGTGTATCTTAGGTTCGATGCTGCCTACATATCCTTTTATGGCGCGGTTGTGTCTCCTTGTACCGAGGCTAAGACCCCTCTGCGCTTTCTTTGTGTATGTCTTCACATTATGTGACGTGTGCTTCCTGCAGAATTTGCAGTAGGACATTATCTCTTTGTTTATTTTCATTCAGATCAACTTTCCGCTATTTCGCCTATTTTATTATCTACTATGAATTTTATATCGGTTATGTTTGTTAAATAAACCGTCTCGTCCTGTTCAAACGGACCTATGCTGCTTCCTGAAGGGGTTATTACAGTAGGTATCTTCTTAGATATCTTCATTTTTATTGGTTTTGCTTCTGGGGCAGTCTTATCTATTATGTTTTTTATTTGTATATATAAATCTTCTTCTTCCTCAGGAATCGGCTTGGGGAGCGTCTTGCCGTATGCAAGATATATAAGTAGTTTCTGAATTCTTCTCTTCTTAAGGCCTTCGGACAATTTTACAAGGCTACTATGTTCGTTGGAATCCTGGGCTTCTGGATAGGAATTCTGCAGGTTTTTATAGAAATCCTTTGGAAGAGAAAGAAGTTCTCCTGTCCTTTTCTCATTTTGCAATGCAAGGGACAGTTCGTAAACGCTAATCATAGAAGCACCAGGGTACACTTCCACTATTTTTTAGGCACATTTCCCCCGACGGATATGAATACATTTTTTCTTTTTATATACTATATATTACTAAAGATGCACGAATAGTGGAACTGTGGGGTGGTGGAGCTTTGATAGCGGGAGATGGATTTGAACCACCGTTCTCCGGGTTATGAGCCCGGCGGGCACTCCAGGCTACCCTACCCCGCTATGGCTGGATATAGATAGAACAGGTACCTGTTAAATACCTATCGGTAAACTTCGGGCCCTGGCACAGCTTGTAGTAAGGCCAGCCGTATCAGTTGGCTGTTTTGAAAAGGGCAACAGTCTCCTCCCTACTTAAAGGGGTGAAAGGCTTCCTGCAGCTTATGCAGACAAAACCGTATTCAAAAGCAGAATCGAACGGCAGAACAGTCTTTTCCTTCTGGTAGCAGCCCTTGCATATGAAAAAATCGTTGCAGTTTCCAGGAAGCATGCTATCCGCATCATCCTTCTTATGCATCGTTTCAGCTACGTACTCCGAGAGTTTCTCAGAGTCTATGCGCCATGTGAATATGAGCCATCCCTTAGTGTCCTTGTTTACATCGTACCTTACTATACTGTGGCTGTTCATGGCATTTAGGATCCTTCTTACATCATTTACCTTCACACCAAGCTTTTCAGCGATGCTTTCATCGGTCTTCGGGCCTGGGGCAAGAAGCTTCAATACATCCATAGCTCCATGGCCTATATTGCTGTTTATGGCCTTCACCAAAGCATTATTACCAACAAGTTCCTCGTTCTTACGTGCTTCCTCCGCCTGCTTCACGTTTGCATTGCCTGCAGCCTCTCCATGTTCGGCGGCCTTTGATGGCATTTTGATCTTAACTGGGTGGTTCTTGGTAGCCTTACCGCTGCGTGCTGGCGCTTGTTTGTGTGCATGTGCCTGCGGCTTATGGGAACGCAAAGCAGCCCTTGATACGGATTTCTTCGCGCCAGACTTTCTAGTATTCTTATTATTTTTTGAAGGCATACAAACCACTTATATATTTAAGTATGAATACATCAAACCTGTTTTGAGGCACTCTAAAACAAAGTCATATCTTTGGAGCAAACAAAGCAGCAGCGTTACACCTGCCTTTTAATATACTCTTTCAGATATATAAACGTATCAATTGTGCGTCTGTTAGGGCTCTCTACCTACTCTTAAAAACGGTTGCTAGTATGGCTGTTCGTGCAAACTTGTCCAGCATTCGTGTAGGCGATGGGTTTCCTGTAAGGGTGCTTGGGGTGATAAACCTCACCCAAGGCTCCTTTTACAAGGGGTCTATCCGTTCTCTCGGGCCTGCGGTAGGCTCATCCGCTGCATCCATGGCCGAACTCGGGGCAGATGCCGTGGATGTTGGCGCCTCTTCCACCGCCCCGTATCTCAAGGCACATCTATCTGCAAATGACGAATTGGATATGATAAGACGCGCTGTAAGGTCCATAGTCGACGCTACAAGCCTGCCGATATCTGTGGATACATCCTACTCAAAAGTCGCAGACGCAGCGCTATCTGCCGGAGCAACAATAGTCAATGATGTTACTGGCTTAAACTATGATCCTGCGTTGGCCGATACCATATTGGATCATTCAGCATCTGCCATAATAATGGCAAAATCAACGGGCTATATGCGGGGTAGCCCGCCACGAAGCGTGGCCCGAATCCTGGCGCGAAGCCTGAAGATTGCCACCGAAGCAGGCATACCTGCTAAAAATGTGGTGCTAGACCCCGGGATAGGGTTTTTCAGGAATGTCGGCAGTGGCCGTGCATTCTCAAGGCAGGACATCATGCCTTGGTACAAGTGGGACTGCAGCGTTATAAGGAACCTCGACAGTATCACGGCCTTGGGAAGGCCGGTGTGCGTAGGCGTGTCGCGCAAGTCCTTCATAGGGCACATATCGGGTAGACCAGACCCTTCCGATAGGCTGGCAGGTTCTATATCTGCTGCTTCCATAGCTGTCTATAATGGCGCAAGCATGGTGAGAACGCATGACGTGCGCGAAACCATTGACGCCGTAAAGATTGCCGAGGCCCTGAGAAGCGCACGCAGCTTTAAGGAATAATCCCTCTAAGCAGCCATCCCTTTTCTCCTTTTCTGGATGTGAAGAAATAGCCTGAATATTCTATGTACGGACCCGGAGGGATTTGAACCCTCGACTTGCTGGTTAAGAGCCAGCCACTCTAACCAAGCTGAGTTACGGGTCCTTACGCTAAAGAATATACCTTTACCTTTTTATGCCTTTCACAAACGCCTTGAGCTTCGCGTCCAGAGATTTGCCTATGGGCACGAGCTCATAGTGCACCTGCACCATTGGCTTGTTCGGGCTTATCAGGTGCTTGAGGTCTGTGGGTGTGGCCGACACCACGACGTCGCAGTCTGCCTGGTTTATAGTTGCCTCTAGATCTCTTATCTGCTTCGGGCTGTAGCCCATTGCGGGCAGCTCCCTATCCAGTGATGGATATTTTTTGAAAGTCTCGCGTATTGTTCCAACTGCAAACTCCTTTGCACTCACTACGCTCCCAGCCCCGAACTGCCTAGCCGCAACAGTAGCGGCCCCAAACGTCATGTTGCCGTGTGTTATTGTGGGCCCGTCCTCAACCAGCAGCACCTTGCTGCCTTTTATTATCCTCGGGTTGTCAGCCCATATCTCAGAGTTTCCGAGCACTATGGCCGCATTAGGGTTTATCCGCTCAAGGTCTTCTTTGACCCTTTCAACATCCTCCTTCTTTGCTGAGTTGACCTTATTTATGAGCAGCACACTAGCCATCCTGGCCACAGTCTCCCCGGGGTAATACGTGAGCTCATTTCCTGCACGCAGGGGGTCTGCAACCACTATAAGGAGATCCGGCTTGTAGAATGACGCATCATTATTTCCTCCATCCCACAGTATTACGTCAGCTTCCTCTTCTGCCTTCTCAAGTATGGCCTTGTAATCCACGCCTGCATATACCACGAAGCCATTTTTTATGTGCGGTTCGTAGTCCTCACGCTCCTCTATTGTGGTCTTATACTTGTCCAGGTCCGATAGTTTTGAGAATCTTTCAACAGCCTGGTTTCTCAACACGCCATAAGGCATAGGATGCCTTATCACTACAACTTTCAATCCACTGTCCCTAAGAAATTTCGAAACGTATCTTGAAGTCTGGCTCTTTCCTACCCCTGTCCTGACCCCACATACCGCTATTACTGGCTTCCTGGATTTGAGCATGGTGTGGTCTGGGGATATCAGCCAGAAATCGGCCCCGGCTGCGTTCACTATGCCTGCCTTATGCATCACATCTTCATATCTAAGGTCGCTGTAGGACATCACGCATAGGTCCACATTCTTGCGTTTTATAAGGCCTCCCAGCTCGCTCTCATCATATACCTGTACCCCCCTCGGGTAAAGCTTCCCGCTGAGCTCTTTGGGGTATGCCCTCCCGGAGATATACGGTATCTGGGCTGCAGTGAATGCAACCACTTCGTACTCGGCATCGGAGCGGAACAAGACGTTAAAGTTGTGGAATCCGCGGGCCTAAAGTGGCCTATCGCGCCCAGCAGCCCCGATTATTATAACTCTTTTCTTCGTCATAAAATCACTTACAAACAAATCCCACAATCGCAGCAAGCGACTGTATATTTACATATTTTTCCCCATCCAAGCTATAAATACTTTGGTAGCCTCCGCTCCCCAAATCTGTCGTCGTAAAAGCCTCTCAAAAAGGTTTATATTCCTTTAAATGCATAGATAAATGCCTAATTTATTGCTGATTTAGATGGATTCGAATTCGGATAGCTACGACGCTTCAAAAATTGTTGTCCTGGAAGGGCCTCAAGGTATACGGAAGAGGCCAGGGATGTACATAGGCTCTACAGGTGCTGCCGGTGTCCTGCATCTTCTCTACGAAGTCATCGATAATGCTGTTGACGAGGCTGCGGCCGGATACTGCAAGCATATACACATACACATCACACAGGATCCCGATGCCGATATAGCCGAAGTCACCGACGATGGCAGGGGCATCCCTGTGGGCATGATGGAGAAGTATGGCAAAAGCGCCCTTGAGGTCATAATGACCACCATACATAAAGGGGCAAAGTTCAATAGCGACGTATATAAGGTATCAGGGGGCCTCCACGGCGTAGGCCTTACTGTGGTCAATGCCCTTTCCGTTTACACTGATGTTACTGTAAGACGAAACGGCCACGTCTACCGCCAGAGCTTCTCCAAGGGCCTGCCAACTTCCCAGCTCCAGACGCTTGGGGACACCTCCGAAACAGGCACAACAATAACGTTCAAGCCTGACAAGGAAGTATTCAGCGTACAGACATTCGATTCGGCGCTTCTCAAGGAAAGGCTCAGATATACTGCATTTCTTAATCCAGGGCTTCACATAACCCTTTCGGATGACCGATTCGGGGCGCATGAGGAGGAAACATTCGTATCAGAGTCAGGCATACTCGACTTCATCAAGTTCATAAATGAGGGTTCCACCCCGGTGTCTGGGGTCATATCCGCAAAGAAGAAGGAGGGAGACACTATTGTGGAATTCGCCATGCAGTACGTGGACTCTTACGATGAAAAGATTGAGCCTTTCGTGAACAATATCCGCACCGGTGAAGGCGGAACCCATCTTTCCGGATTTCATGCAGCTGTAACAAGGTCAATACTCAGTTACATAGAAAAGAACAAACTCCAGAAATCCCAGCTAAAATTGACTGGGGAAGATGCGAAGGAGGGCCTTACTGCAGTACTCAGCGTGTTGATGCAGAATCCCGAGTTTGAAGGCCAGACTAAGGAAAAGCTAGGCAACACCACAATAAAGAGCATCGTGGAGGGAGTAACTTACGCATTCCTTTCAAGGTACTTCGAGGAGCATCCCTCTGAGGCTCGGGCAATAGCTAGCAAAGTGATTTCTGCAGCATCTGCCAGGGAGAGCGCAAGGAAGGCCAGGGAGATGGCGCGAAAGAAATCGATATTCGACAGCACCGTGCTTCCTGGCAAGCTTGCCGACTGCATACTGGACGACCCCGAAAGGACCGAACTATTCATAGTCGAGGGGAACAGCGCAGGCGGTTCAAGCAAGCAGGGCAGGGACAAGAACATCCAGGCCATACTTCCTCTCAGGGGCAAGATACTCAATGTGGAGAAGGCCAGTGACGAGAGGATATTCGACAACGCTGAGATCAAGACCATGATAACAGCATTCGGCACCGGAATAAGGGAAACCTTCAATCCAGACAACATCCGCTATAAAAAGATCATAATAATGACCGATGCGGATGTCGACGGAAGCCACATAAGGACGCTCCTGCTCACATTCTTTTACAGGTACATGCGCAAGATAATAGAGCAGGGATATGTATATGCTGCCATACCTCCTCTTTACAAGGTCACCAAAGGCAAAAACGTGTATTACTGTTACAGTGACGATGAATTGGAATCCAAAAGAAAGGAGCTTGTGGATTTGGACGGCCTGCAGAGATACAAAGGCCTTGGGGAGATGAATGAGGATCAGTTGTGGGAAACCACCATGAATCCCGCCAACAGGAAACTTAAGAAGATAACTATACGCGATGCCCAGCGTGCAGAGGAACTATTCAAGATCCTCATGGGAACCGACGTGCTGCAACGCAGGAAATTCCTGCACGAGCATGCCGAGCAGGTAAAATCCCTGGATGTGTGATTATGTCAGATTTGCTACCGGTCTCTTTGGAGGATGAGCTGCAGTCCAGCTACATAGACTATGCCATGAGCGTCATAATAGGCAGGGCTATACCTGACGCAAGGGACGGACTGAAGCCGGTCCAGAGGAGAATACTGTACTCAATGTACAACCTGAAAAACCTCCATAACCAGCCTACCAAGAAAAGCGCAAGGGTCGTAGGAGAGGTTATGGGTAAATTCCACCCCCACGGAGATACAGCCATATACGACTCCCTCGCAAGGCTTGCCCAGACCTTTTCAATGAACCATACTCTGGTTGAGGGCCAGGGGAACTTCGGTTCCATAGATGGAGACCTGCCCGCAGCCATGAGATACACTGAGGTAAGGCTTACCCGCCTTTCCGAGGAGATACTGGAGGACCTAGACAAGGAGACGGTAGACTTTGCCCCCAATTTTGACGATACCGAAAAGGAGCCCATAGTTCTTCCATCAAAAGTGCCAAATCTGCTTATAAACGGCGCAACAGGTATAGCCGTAGGGGTAGCCACAAGCATACCTCCACACAACCTTGCTGAGGTCTGCGATGCCACAACGCTCAAGATAGACAATAAGGACGCCACGGCCAGCGATATAATGAACGTGCTGAAGGGTCCTGACTTCCCAACGGGTGGGATAGCGGTAATGTCGCCAAACGCATTTAACGGATACCTGTACGGCAGAGGCCAGATGAGCCTTAAGGCCAAAGCGGAAATAGACGACGAAAACAAAAAGATAACCATAACCGAGATACCTTACAACGTCAACAAGTCGAATATAATTCAGACGATGGCTCAGCTCGCGCGCGATAAGAAGATAGTGGGCCTCAAGGACATAAGGGATGAGAGCGACAAGAGCGGCATAAGGATCGTTGTAGACTTCAAGGAAAGCGCAGAGGGAGAGCAGATACTTAACATGCTCTACAAGCATACGCAATTGCAGGTCACGTTCCCTATAATCAACCTGGCCATAATCGGAAAGAGCCTTAAAAATCTAAATATAGTGCAGCTCATAGATACGTTCCTAACCCACAGGCGGGAGGTGGTGCTCAAGAGAAGCCGCTATGAGCTTAATGTGGCCCAGGCCAGGCTGCACATAGTGGAAGGCCTTCTGCTAGCGATAACGCAGATAGACTCCATAATTGCCTCCATAAAGTCCAGCAGCGATACAAACGAGGCCAGGGGCAAGCTCATGTCCGGCTACGGCCTAACCGAGAAGCAGTCAAACGCCATACTGGACATGAAGCTCAGCAGGCTCACGCACCTGGAAAATGACTCCCTCACCAACGAGAAGAAGACGCTGGAAGAGAAAGTGAAATACTATTCAAATGTCATCTCCACACCTGCAGTTGTTGACCAGATAATAAAGGATGAGGTAGCTGACATAAAGAAGAGGTACGCCAGGCCAAGGAGAACACAGATAATCTATTCTGACGAGGCGTCCGAGATAACCGATGAGGACACCATAAGCAACGAGAAGGTAACCGTAATCCTCACAAGCAGCGGATACGTAAAGAAGCTGGCTCTCAGCAACTACAAGGAACAGGGTAGGGGCGGCAAGGGCATAATATCAATAAACCTCAAGGAGGGAGACTACGTTAAGCAGATCCTCACATGCAACAACAAGGACTTCATCATAGGCATAACCAATACTGGCAGGGCATACTGGGTAAAGGCCTACAACATCCCCGAAGGCGGGCGGTACTCTGAAGGAAAGGCCATAGTCAACCTGATAGACATGCAGGACGAGAAGATAATCGGCATACTCAACATAAACGAATTCACAAACTCGAAACTGGCGTTTCTCACCTCCAAAGGCATAGTCAAGAAAGTGAAGGCGTCTCTCTTCTCCAGGCCTAGATCCAATGGCATAAGGGCCATAAATCTCAATGAGGGGGACCATATCGCAGATGTGATAATGTACTCCAACGAGCGCAACCTGATTGTGGCATCCAGGGATGGAAAAGCCATAAAGTTCGACGAGGGCGATTTGAGGTATATCGGCAGGACTGCAATCGGGGTCAGGGGCATACGGCTTAAACACAGTGACGTGGCGAGGAACATAATAGCCGCGAACGAGTCCGGCAGTGTGCTAACCATAACTGAGAACGGCTACGGCAAGATAACCGACGTTAACGAATACAGGCTTCAGAGCCGTGGAGGCGGCGGCGTCATAAACCTCAAGGTAAACGAGAAGACCGGGCCTGTGCAAAAGTGCCTGTTCCTCTCAGGCGAATCAAATGTGGTCATAATAAACTCTCAGGGAGTCAGCATAACCTTCCCAACTAAAGACATCAGGGTTACTGGAAGAGCCGCCAGCGGAGTAAGGCTCATGCACCTGCCCCAAGGCACAAAGGTTGTTGATGCTGTGCTTCTGGATGCCTCGCAGCCTCAGGGCAATGCCCTGACAGAGCCTATTGCCCCAAGCAACCAGTAGCCTTCCCGCGGCCTTCGCACTAATCAAGTTTCCAGAACTTCCTGTTCCTTATGAAGTTCTTCTGCGCTTCTATGACGTCAACAAAGAACATCTTGTAATCTCCACGCACATATTTCAGCAGCCTTGCCGCGGTCTCTACGCCTATGCCATAGGTAGACAGCGCCACCAGCGCCCTGTCACCATAAGCGTCAACAAGGCTCGCCTCCTTCATCATATCCTTGTACATCCTGTTATCATTTACGCTAAGCCTTGCACCTGAAAGCCTCTTAGACACCAGCTTATCATATTCATCGCTGTAAGTTACCACCAAAGGGCTCTGGCACGATGGGCAGAGTATGCGCCTCTCATTACCTACCTTGATCCTCTCGTTGAATACGTGGCCGCAGTATGTGCACTTTATGCGCACACTCCTCCCGTCATATTTCTCCACAAGTTTCTCTATAACAGACAGCCTTTCAGGAGCGGACAGCATCTCTCCATACTTGAATACGGTTTGCAGTATCTCCTTTGAGAAAGGGGACCCACTCTTCTTGGCCACAGAGACGCTCACATCGCCGCTCCTGAGCTTGGATACGAACCCCATTGCCACATCTATGTCAAAGTAATTTTTGTATAGGTCCCTTACAACCTCATCGTATATTGGCGAGTTTTCGTAGAAGCTTATTATCTTGTTGGCGGTCGACTTTGTCACCTTCGCCGATTTGTCTATCACTCCGAAGAGCTTTGCGACCTGTATGAATTTGTACCTGAATAGATCCGATGAAGAGACGAATTTCACGTTCCTGAAGTCCATGCCCTTAAGGAGTTCAAACACCTGGTATGTGTCTGGCCTCCTTATTACATAGCTATAATCAAGTATGAGTGCATATGGCGTCGCCTTCACGTTCACTTTGCCCCCAGCCAATGACGATGCTATTACTGCCATGGCCCTTGCCATGTATTCATTGGCCTGCTTGCCAAGGGGCATGTATGCAATGGCGCAGTTCTCCATCTCCTCTATAACTACATTGCCCTCCTTAAATCCAAAGAATACGTTCTGCGAAGAGATGAAATCCTCAAGAGCCTTCCTTGTCCCAGCCTCCACGAATCTGGGATCAGGAAGGCCTTCGCTGAAGCTATTCATCACCCTACTGGCAATGTCTTTGGATACGGGTATATCCTCCCCATCCCAGTCCGGAACAGCGGCGTTAAGGTCGTTGCTAGGTTCAACAAATATCACATCTTCCTCTATGCTCACTACCCTCCATGGCAACCCTTTCGTTATGAATACTGCCCCTTCCTCTATGTGCCCTGATACGAATTCCTCGTCAAGCGTTGATATTATCCTATTCTCCACAGCTTCCTTCACAAGGAATCTGGTTGAGTCGGGAATAACGCTTATAGAGTTTATGAAGTACATGCGCCCCCTCCTCTGCCTAGATACCATCTTGCCTTCAACAGCCAAAATGTGAAGGTCGGAGAGGAGTGCAATTACTCTCTCAAAATCATCCTCCTTAAGTCCGGAGTAAGGGTATGCTCTGCGTACGATGTTGAAAATGCGCTCCTTCTCTATCTTGGAATACTCAAGTGTTATTGCAGAGATCTGGTTTGCCAGGACGTCCAGGGCTCCAGCTTCAACATGCTGCTTCTCCAGCCTGAACTCTAGCACCGCAGACACAATGGAAATGGCCTCTATGCCGTCAAGAGGGTTGTGCACTATCAAATGACCCACAGATTTTTCGCCCTCCCTATGCCCTCCTCTCCCAACTCTTTGTATGAGCCTTATGGCCTGCCTGGGCGATCCGTACTGTACAACCAGGTCTATCCTGCCCACGTCTATGCCAAGCTCAAGGGAGCTTGTGGCGATTATGGCCTTAAGGCTCCCTTCCTTGAATCTGTTCTCTATGAGTACCCTCTCATTCTTGTCTATGGAGCTGTGGTGTATGCCTATCTCCGCCATCCCATGCATCTTGCTGAACTGGATGAGCTTGCTTCCAAGGGACTCAACCACCTGCCTCGTGTTAGAGAACACCAAGGTTGCCTGTGATCCTGATATCAGCTCTGCCACCCTGACTATCCTTGCGTACGCTTGTACGTCAAGTCCGAAGGTCTGCCTGAAATCTACGTCATCTTTGGCAGGCTTCAGTGGCATATCCACGTTGAACTCAAGCTGCTTGGTAGTCTTCGACTCCACTTTCTTGTAATCTGCAGAACAGAATAGAAACCTTGAAGCCTCATCTATATTGCCTATCGTGGCGCTTATCCCTATCCTTTGGAAATCGCCTGCAACTTCGGCTACCCTTTCTAGGGCGATTGAGAGCTGCGCACCCCGCTTGTTGTAGTACAGTTCGTGAAGCTCATCCACTATCACAACATCAAGGTTAGAAAGAGCCTCCCTGAGCCTGCCGGAGAGCAGAAGGTTCTGTACGCTTTCTGGGGTGGTTATGAGTATCTGCGGCGGTTTTGCTGCCTGGGCCCTGCGCTCAGACTGCGGCGTGTCTCCATGCCTTACCGCTATATCGATCCCGAGCTCACTCCCAAGCCATTTCAGCCTACCCACAAGGTCCCTGTTAAGCGCCCTGAGCGGGGTTATGTATATGGCAAATATGCCCTTGCTTCCCCTTTGCATTATCCGATCTATGATTGGCAGGAGCGCAGCTTCCGTCTTCCCGCTTCCTGTAGGCGCGGTTATTATGCAGTCTTCCCTCTTCCCTATTATCTCAAAAGAGGCCTTCTGTATGCTGGTGAAGTCCCTGAACCTGGTAAGGAACAGGTCATAGGGGCTTCTATGCCCGGAACCTGCACTGTGCGTATCACTTGACGAGCTTTGCATCTCCTATGGCCTTCAAAGTGCTATTCGACACCTGGTATGTGAGATTAAGGTAGACCTGCAGCCCCAAAGGAACTCCCGAAATCCTGGTCCCATTCTGGTAACATGGTATTGTTATGTAAGTGTATCCTCCAGGAGCCAACGTCTGGCCTATCTGGGTGTAGTTCTGCGCACCTTCAGTATAGCACCCTGCACTTTCCAGCCTCACTGTGGAGTTATACTCGTTTATGAGGCCAAGGCTCAGCGAATTGTAGTTCCACGAAGATCCGTAGCATCCTATCTTCCCGTTTATGTAGCACGAGTTGACGAAGCCAGAGACGAATTGCGATGAAGGTGACGTTATGTTGTATCTCTCCACCAACTGTTTGTCGAATCTCGTCTGGTTTATTACCGTAAGATTGTTTGTCAGCGCCCACGTAGTGAAGTTGTACATGCCCAGTATGGCATTTGTCTTTACTAGTATGGTGTTCTGCGGTTCAAGGTAGTATGTGCTGCAGTACGATATGTTGTCTACCTGCTCTATGTTGCCATAACAAATGTTCGTGAAATTGGGTCCTGTGCTTACGCTCTGGAACAGGAACGACTTGTTCACAATGGACCACTGGCCCGTGTATGTGTAGTTGCTGAAGTATCCGCTGTAGTTGTATATGCTGAGGTTGCCGTATACGAACTTGCCAACTTCAAGCTTGCTGGCCCTGCTCGAATTCTCATCCACGAATGCCGCGCAGCTCCTGCTGCTGTTAACTACTGCAAGTGCCTTGACCCATCCTCCAGAGTACCATGTGCACATTGTGGTGTTAGAACCCAAGCCTATCACATCAAGACTGCCGTTATAGCTTACGTTAAGCCCTTTTCCAACAGCAACGGTGGCTATGGCATTTGGTGTAAGGTATCCCTTCAGCCACACAGACACCATGGAATAATTCTTGTAGTATGCGTGGCCCACTGCAATATCCTTTACATAGCTGTAGTAAACGTCAAGGGTCGGGTAGAGGAGATTGTTTAGGTTCTGGAATGGCGTGAGCAGGAATTCCTGTGCACCTGTGTCGTTAGCAAGGAAGAGCGTGAACCCGTATCCGCTCGTAGACATCCTGTAAATATCCTCGCTTACCAGGCCGTTGCTCGTGAATGAAGCCCCAGGATTGGCCGTATCTGCAGGCATCACATCAACGAATTCGCTGGCCCGTGAAGAATTCCTGTTGTTTATGTAGTACAGTTTGCTGGGGTCTGCAATTACCGTGATATTGTATGTGCCGCTGTACGCCGGTGTTAAGTTGAAGCTCATGCTGGCGTTCTCGCCTCCAGGTATGGTGATACGGTAAGTGCGCGTTATGTTGCCGTTGACATAAAGCCCCAACGACATGTTTGATATGGTTGACGCTCCCGTATTTCTTACAACCACATGCATGCCTGCCTGCTGGTACGGGTACACTGATGTAGTGGAATTAGCAAACGACACGTTGAGCGAAAGCTGCGGCTGGTAATAATACCTGAAGTAAACCGAGCCTATTGCTATCGCAGCAAACAGTATTATCCATAGATATATCTCCTTTACCTTAGCCATTCAAACACCTATTGACTTGTTCCTTACCTCTTTTATCACGTTGCCCACCTTGCTGGCTATCTCGCCATAGTTGGACTCAAACATCCTTGAGGCCCAGTTGGCAGGGTCGTATCTGTCCCCTGTCGCCGGAGGCCTGAAATAAAATTTTCCGCCGGAGTTGTCTACGTATCCCATCTTCTTCATCCTTAGGAGATGGTATCTCAGCGTCTTCTCGTTTATGCTCTCCCAATTGGCGTTTATGTACTCTGTCAAGTCACGCACTGTTGGGTCCACCTTCTTTATGAACTGGAAATTTACCAGCGCATCAAGAACTGCCAGGGAGCTCAACCTTGACTCTCCAGGATTTATTATGCCTAGGGATAGTGCCAGCCACCTTATTGCGGCCCTCCTGGTCTCGAGCACTTCATTTGGCAGCCTGAGATTCCTTATTGTGACTTCATTCTCTATAAGTGACGCCTCGTTAAGCTCCAAAATGACCACAGAAGTATAGTCATAATAATAAATATATATGACCTATTATAGTATTCAGCCACTAATTTATATAAGTGATTATATGCCACAGCCGCAACCTAACGAACAGGAGATAGAGAAGATGCTCAAAGACTACCAGATGGTGCAGGAACAGCTTAGGATGTACGCCATACAGCTAGACCAGCTAAGGAACCAGAAGGCAGAGCTGGAGCGTGCCAACGAAGAGGTATCGAAGGCTATGGGCAAAGTATACATAAGCGTGGGCGGAGTCATAGTTGAGACCACAAAGGATAAGGCCCAGGTGGACATAAAGGACAGGACGGAGCTTTCAGAGACAAGGATACAGTCCATGACCAAGCAGTTCAACGACCTCAAGGCGCAGGAAAAGCAGCTCAACGAGAAGATAACACAGATATACCGCGCCGGCCAGGGAGCTCAGTGAGCATAAAAATAACGTTCGAAAAGCTCTGCGATATTATAGAATCATACCGGTCCAGGAAGGTGGCCGTAACTTTCCATGCAGTAGGCGACCTGGACAGCGTGTCCAGCGCTGCTGCCTTATCGGAATATATTGCTGGCGCAAAGATCGCAGTTCCCGACTTCATATCCGGGAGTGCGGCACGCATACTCAAGGGCCAGGGCTATGACCTCTGGGATAACCGCTCCATAAGCGGAGCGGAGGCTGTGATAGTGGTAGACACCAATGGCCTGGGCTCAATGGGTTCCATAAGCCAGCAGATTAAGGAATCTACTGCAGAACTTCTGTTCATAGACCACCACGTTCCTTCTGACGGAATCCCGCAAAGGGCTCTGGTATTCAACGACCAATCGTTCAATTCTGCTGCAAGCATAGTGTATGCAGTATTGGAAAGGCTGGGGTTCTCCATACCTGAACGCGCCATGCGGCTTCTGCTTTACGGCATAATAGCCGATTCTGCCGAGCTAAAGAATGCCAGCCACGTTACTTTCGGTCAGATATCCGCGCTTCTTTCAAAGACCGGATTAGACTACGGTGGTATCCTGCATGACATCTACCGCCGTGATACGTATGATGCTCGGAAGTCCCACATCTCCGACCTTTTTGCATCAACTGTGGAGTTACAGTCCGAATATGTGATCGTGTACGGCGTGGCTTCGGGGCACCCTAACGACCTGGCTGAAAAGGCCCTGTCCATTGGGGCTGATATAGCCGTATTTTGGTCCATAAGCAACGGCGAGGCATCTATATCTGCACGAATGTACCCGGGATTGAACAGCAAACTGTCCATAAACTTAGGCGACCTTATGAAGGACGCTGCATTAATGCTCAAAGGCCAGGGAGGCGGTCATCCCTGCGCAGCAGGTGCATACGGCCCTTACACCAGCCACGCCGCGGAGGCTGTGTCAGATCTTTTGTCCAAAATAAAATCAAGGATATGAAAATGGAATACTTCGATGTTGCGCTTTTTGATGTAGACAAGGGCCTTCAGGCCCGCCTTGGCTACTCAAGGATATATGCCATAGGCAAGGACATCGCCCTAAGCGCATCGCCGTCACAAAGCAGCGTTCCCATTATTGTTCGCTCAAAGGACCAGAACAACTTGGCAAGGGCGCTCAAGGACCCCGGCGTTGTGGCCATAATATTCGAAGATAGCATTCTCAACAAGAAGCTAATAGGGAAGGCGGCGGAGAGCCGTAAGCCTATCTTGGTACCTGTCTCAGCCATGCTGCGCATGGATCCAAGGGAGAGGCAGTCAGAACTTTCAAGACTCAGAAAAATACTGGCATCTGCGCATAGCCTTGGGGCACGATGTATACTGGTTACCCTTGCCGAGAGCGCGGAATACCTTGTCTCAACCGGGCAGATGGCAGAGGTGTCTCATATGCTGATGGACACGGGAAACAGCAAGTTTGTCATATTCGGGGGTGACATATTATGATAACCAAGCACAAGAATCGATACATACTAGTGGAGTCCACCGCACCTTTAGACATCCGCAATCCCGCGGTTTCCCAAGGCCTAGGCATAGCGCTAGACCTGCAACTAGGGCAGATAGGCAGGATGGAGTCAAGCCCCAAGCCCGTATTTCAGTACAATCAACATGCCTTCATAATACGCGTCAACCGCGGATTTGAAAGGAGGCTGATGCTCGCAACTGCAATGGTTAAAGAGATCAACGGGCAGCGCATCGGACTTTACACGATAAAGACTTCCGGGACCATCCGGACACTCATCGAACATTGCAAAAAAATCTACTAAAGCAGAATCTCCCTCATAAAAGCGGGAACTCAACATAAGGGTTAATATACCTGTATCATTTATCTGATAAGTACTAATACGGTGTATTTGCATGAAAATAAATGAATTAAAGGCAGGAGCCAGCAACGTAGAGATAGAGGCTACAGTAACAGAAAAGCAGGAGCCAAGGGAAGTAATAACCAAGTATGGCAAGAGGCTCAACGTCGCAAGCGTAACACTCCAAGATGATACCGGATCAATAGCGCTATCGCTATGGGGCAAGGACATAGAGACTGTAAACAAGGGGGACAAGGTAAAGATAACAAATGGCTATGTAAGCGAGTTCAGGGGCACGCCTCAGCTCTCAACCGGAAAATACGGCAAGATAGAGGTAATAGGCAAGGGAGAAGTACCTGAAGAGGTACCAGAGTATTCTGACGAAGAGTCCGAATAAATCCTTGGAACAGCCGCCATATTGGCGGCAATTCCTTCTATTTCTTGATTTATGTGCTATGGCAGGCAAAAGCCGCCTGCAAATGTCTATAACTTAAGGCATATTGCATGCCTATCGTATAATGATAAAATCCAACACTCCCGCAAACTCCTATCCTTGAGATAGGAGTAAGGGCGTGCAATATATTTCATCATGCGTCAGCATCATGTCCTCCATTGCGGCATTTCGGGGATATTTCCAATAGCCAAGTCCTTTTTCAAATTGCTTCAAAGGCTCAAAGATGCCTACATGCTATAAGGCAATTCAGAATTCCACGCTAATGCTATCCCCTACCCGCGGTGCGTACGCATCGAATCCCTCAGCCCTAAGATCCTGCGCAAGTATGGATGTGTTCTCCTCACTGCCGTGAACGCACACCACTGTTTCAGGACAGCTCCTCTTCACGTATTCGTGGATGTCCTTCTTTCCAGCATGTGCCGAGAGATCATAAACTGAAAAAGGAGTCCTCACCCTGTAGTCCCTGCCATCTATGTCTATCGGCCTGCCCTGTATCATCTTGTTTCCATTGGTCCCTTCGACCTGGAATCCGGTAATGAATATCCTAGACTCCCTGTTCAACCTGGTTATGTAGTCGAGAACTGGCCCGCCATTGAGCATGCCCGAAGTAGTGACTATCACATTCCCGCCGTCTACTGCCTCCATCTTCTTCCTCCTGCTGTCCACCCACACAGAATTCCTTATGGCGTTCTCCAACAGGCTCCTGTCGCTCACATAATCCGGATACCCTGCCACTATGTCCGTGGCCGCACGAGCCATGCCGTCTATGAATGTACGCTTTATCAGCCCGCTTCTCTGGAGTATGGCTAGAAGTTCCTGCGACCTTCCCACAGCGAACGCAGGCAGCAGCGCTGTCCCTCCGTTGTCCACCGTCTCCCATATTTCGTCCACCATCCGCTGTATGAGCCCTTCCCTGTCCGGATGGTCCTTGTTTGCATAGGTGGATTCCAGTATGAGTATGTTGCTCTTGACAACCTCAGCCCCCTTCTCCAGCAGCTGCGGCTCCATCTTGAAGTCGCCAGTGTAAACAAGCCTCCTTCCGCTCGCCTTTTTCTCTATGAGGCTTACTGCGCTTCCGCATATATGACCTGCATTGTGCAACGATATGTCATACCTATCAAACTCTGTGGTCTGGGAATAAGGGAGGGGCAGATACCTGTTCATCATGGTATGCAGCTGCGCCTTGTGGAAGTGCTCATGCTCGTGCTTCTTCCTGTGTATCTTCATGGAATCCTCGATCAGAAGCTCAGCAAGCTTCATGGTAGGCTCCGTGGCGACTGTGAGAGGGAAACCCTCGTGGTAAAGCGATGGAGAGAAGCCGCTATGATCAAGATGCGCATGGCTTACTATGCATGCGTCCACCCTACCGGCCTTTTCAGGATATTCCGTATGCCCGTCAACCTTTATTCCATAGTCGAGCAGTATGGTCTTGGAGTCCTTGAGCAGTATTCCAGACCTGCCTACTTCTCCAGCCCCGCCAAGAAAACGTATCTCCAAGAAACCACTCTATGCTTAAATAAGTCCGAATAACCTTTTATTTATTGGTGTGCAATAGAGATTGGTAATATGGCTGACGAAATAAATTTTGTGGACCTTGCCTGCCTGTTGAGAATAACTCCAGACACCACCCTTGAAAAATTCGGAAGTGCCATCAATGCAAGCATCTTTGATGCATCAAACCTCGCAGGAACTCTCAAGCAGAAATCGTTAATAGACTTCAGCTCCTACTACCCAGGTCCCAACACCATAGTTGTGTCAGACATGGGTAAGGCTCTCCTGAGCGAGGCCGAATCCAAGTCATCAAACCCTCTTGACAAGCTAGACCAGGAGATACTCTTCCAGATGTCTGGCGGCAAGAGACTTCCTGTAGAGCTCCAGAACACGCTAAATATAAGGTCTAAGGATCTCGCACTGAGGCTTTACAAGCTATATAAGCAGGGCCTAATAATCTACGACCTGAAGAGCGGAGGAGCAGACCTTCACCTTACCGAGAATGGCTTCCTAAAGGCCAAGGAACTGCAGCCGCAGCAAGCTCCACCGCCCCAGCCGCAGCAGGAGCAGCCAGCGCCCTCCGTTGCAGAACAGCCACCAGTCCAGCCCCAGCCACCACAGATGCAGCCTGCCAAGAGCAGCCAGAGGCGCACCCTGTACATTTCGCTTATAGTGTTAATAGCAATAATAATTGTACTGTACTACTTTGTCTTTGTTGCCAAGTTGGGTGTGTGAATGACGCTGTATGAATATTTCGAGGCGAAGAAGCTGCTGGACAAGTACGGCATAAAATCCGTGGACAGCAAGTACGTATCTTCTGCTGAAGACGCGGAAAGGTTTGCTTCAGGCTCAAAGATCGTTCTCAAACTTATCTCGGAGAAGGCACTGCACAAGTCCAAGGCGGGCCTTGTCAAGCTTAATCTACAGGGCCCTGGCATAAGTGTCGCCTTCCACGATCTAGAGCGCAAGGGAAAGGCCCTCTCCCCATACAAGATAATAGCGCAGAAGATGGCACCTTCCGGGGTGGAGATAATAGTCGGAGGGAGGACCGATCCCCAGTTCGGCAAGCTCATTCTACTCGGACTAGGTGGAATATATGTAGAAGTGTTCAAGGATTTCTCCTTGAGGGTCTGTCCAATAACAAAGCAGGATGCGCTAGACATGGTGAACCAGTTGAAATCAAAGGACGTTGTTACATATGGTGGCAAGAGCTCTGCCCTGCTCGTTAACCTGCTCATGGAAGTGTCCGATATGCTCTCGAAGAATGACTTCATAAAAGAGCTCGACCTAAATCCAGTGGTGGTGCGCGAAGACAGCTATGAGGCCGTAGATCTTAGGATATTGGAGTGATATGATGAAAAAAATGAACCTCAAACCAATGCTCAAGCCTGAATCCGTTGCGATAATAGGCGCATCAAGGGATCCTGACAAGGTTGGGCATGTTATACTTCAGAACTACATAAATGCCGGATATCCTGGCAGGCTTTATGCGGTAAATGTGAAATCAGAGGAGGATATCCTCGGAGTGAAGACGTTCAAGTCAGTTCTGGACATAAAAGACAAGATAGACCTTGCTGTCATATCAATACCTGCCCAATTCGTTCCTGCCGCACTAGAGGAATGTGGCAAGGCCCATGTGAAGACTGCCATAGTGGTGAGCGGCGGGTTCTCCGAAGTCGGAGAGACTGAACTGCAGGAAAAACTGGTTGAGATAGCTGAAAAATACGGGATGCCTACTCTGGGGCCCAACTGCCTAGGCGTCATGGACCCAAGGTCAAGGATAGACACCCTCTTCCTCCCAACATACAAGCTTAGCCGACCTGCAGTGGGTGGTGTCAGTTTCGTATGCCAAAGCGGTGCTGTGGGAAGCACAGTCCTCGATCTGATTTCTGGAGAGGGCTTCGGGCTTTCGAAATTTATATCCTATGGCAACGCCGCACACGTGGATGAGGTGGATCTGCTAAACTACCTCATGGAAGACGAAGAGACCAAGGTAATAATCATGTACATCGAGGGCATCAAGCGGGGCCACGAGTTTGTAGAAGTCGCCAGGAAGATAACCAAGAAGAAGCCTGTCATAGTACTCAAGGCTGGAAGGACTTCTGCAGGAATGTCTGCGGCCCACTCCCACACCGCAGCCCTAGCAGGAAACTATGAGGCTCATGAGGCGGTATTCAGGCAGTTCGGATTCACTATTGCAGAAGACCTTAGCGAACTGCTGTACTTTGCAAAGATACTGGACTCAGAAAAATATCCACACGGGGGCCGTGTAGCCATAATAACCAATGGGGGAGGGACCGGTGTACTGTGCGCAGATGCAATAGGCTCGAATCCCGATCTCACTCTTGCCGAACTTTCTGATTCAGTGAAACGCGACCTTAGGAAATCAATGCCCCCACTTGTCAATATACGCAATCCACTAGACCTAGCCGGAGATGCCGAAGAAGTCAGGTATGGCAAGGCCCTCGAGACTGTGGGCAATGATGAGAACGTAGACATGCTCCTTGTGATAATACTATTCCAGACTCCAGGGGCAGATTCAAGGGTTGCGGCAAAGATGGTCAACATGAAGGACAGACTTGGAAAGCCACTAATTGTATTAAGCATAGGTGCCGATTACACGCGCATGCATAGGATAATGATGGAAAGTGCTGGTCTTCCCGTATATGATTCACCGGCATCGGCCGTCAAATCCCTTGCCGAGCTCCTGAAGTATGCTAGGTACAAGGAACGAAAGTGAGCGGCGTCATCACAGAAGCATGTCAAGGGCCTTTCTTATTGCCTTGTCCTTGCTGCCTTCCAAGCTTAGTGCATCGAAGAGGTCTGCGGGGCCCACCTTTCCGAAGGACACTCCCTTCTGCCTTAGCTTTTCTATGAACACCCCCATTCCGTAATCTTTTATCGACATGTTCTCAAATTTTGGAGCTTCAGTGTCTGCGTTCACTGACTTTGCAGTGCTGCTTATCCCAGGTCCAGATACCTCAACCACTGCCTTGTCCTGATACTTCTTCTGCAGCATGCCAAGCTCCATCCCTATCCTTGGCGATGTTGAATCCCCCTCTACCACAACCCTTACTATCGGCCTGTCCCCTGATGATCCGATGGCTTTTTCCATCTCCCGTTCCACACCTTCCAATGCCGTAGTGTCTGCTCCCATCTTCACTTTTACAAGCACAAACCTCCTGGACTCTATTCCAATGAATTCATATGTACCTGTCTTCGTATCATAAATGTAGAGACCCTTTTTCTCCTGCTCCCCTGCCTTTAGCTGGGTGAGCACGGTGCTGCCTGGGATAAGGAACTTCTTTCCGTGCACTTGCGAATCTACGCTATTGTGTATGTGGCCGCACACGTACAGATCGAATCCTGCGGGAAGTTCATCCTGCTTTATGAAGCTCTCGTTAAAAGGAAGAAGCTCGTATACCGATTCGTGGAACATGAATATGCTAAAAGCCCCCTCCACCGGCCTTGGATCAGACTCTGCAACAACCTGCTTGAACCTCTCATCAGCAATGCCTCCAATGCCCACGACGGCAACCCTCTCCCCGTCCTTCTCGAGCATCACTGTTGCATTGCTTATGCCTACGATAAGCCCTGCAAGGCCTAGAAGGCCTACTGGGTCAGCAGCGTCCTGTGCCCTTCTCTCATGCGTTCCGGGTATTGCTATGATTGGAATATCTGTGTAGTGCTGCCCCTTGCCTTCAAAACCAGTGACCTTCGCTCCCCATGTCCTCTTTGAAAGATCCCTGAACAGGTTTATTGCCTCGGCTATGACATCTGGCTTCGGCGTCCTGTTGTCGAATATGTCTCCCGGTATGATTAGCGCGTCTGCACCAGAGGCAGCCCTTGCGAGGGCTTCCTGCGCCTGCCTGAATGCGTCCTCCCTGAATCTATCATAGCCCAAGTGGAAATCGGAAAGTATGGCTATCCTCATCGAATCACTGGCTGCCAGCGATCTCCTTGTCGACTCCCATCTCCTTGTAAAGCGCCTTCTCTATCGTCGACTTTATCTTTTCAGGAGTGTATGCCAGCTTTATGAGCTTCGTGTGACCGCGTATGCCTTTCCCAGATTCGTAAGATGTTATTATGCCTTGCATGTCAAGGTCTGATATATATTTTCTGTACCATCTCGAGCTCTTGGGTTCCTTTTGCAGGGAGTTGGATACTGCCACGTACTTGTCGTATATGTCACCGCTGAAGAGGTACGAGTCGCCACCATCACTGAGCCTCTTGTATCTGCTGCCCTGTATCGACAGTAGTGCTATCGCGTACACTATAAGCCTTTGGTGTTCGGGCAGAGTGTTTATGAGCTCGTATGCTATGTCCTCTTCAGCATACTTCGCAGCTTCAGTAACATGGGATGCCATAACCATGTCGGCCCCGCGCTCTTCAGCAAGCTCTCCTGCCTTCGATATTATCTTGAGCGCCAGCCTTGCATCTCCGCTCTCCTTGGCCGCCAAAGCTGCCGCCAGGCTCACCGCAGCTGGCTCTATCTTATCCTTCTTGAATCCCTTATCCACCCTGTCCTTGAGTATGGACGCAAGCTCGTTTGAGTTGTATGGCGGGAATACCAGCTCATTCTCATAGAGCGTAGAGAGGCTCCTTGGGTCCAATTCGTCCTTGAACGATACCTTGTTGGACACACCAACTATCGTTATCCCCCCAGACTTTATGTCGCTGTTCGCCCTTGTGAGTGTGTATATCAGGTCGTCAAGGTCTTTTACAACATCAATCTCGTCCAATACCACTATGAGTATCTTTCCGTCCTCCTCGATCCAGTTTATTATCTTCTCGTATATGTCCACTATTCCGTATCCGCGCTTTGCGTATATGGGCAGATAGTCACTGACTATCTTGTGCAGAACCCTGTATCTGGAATTGTATATCCTGCAGTTTATGTAAGACACCATGGCTTTGGATATTGGGAGCCCCTTTATCCTGTCCAGCACGTTCTTTATGCATGAGGTCTTTCCGGTGCCTGTCTTGCCGTATACGAAGATGTTCCTGCCGCGCTCCCCCTTGAGTGAAGGGGTAAGGTACTTTGCTATCTCCTGTATCTGGCGATCCCTGAAAAGAAGGTCGTGGGGTATGTAATGCGGCGAGAGCACCTCCCTGTCAGCGAATAGTTTTGACTCCTTGAATATATCATCAAAAAGCTCCGCCAAGCTATCACTCCCCTCAACCTGTTATTTTCTTTGCTATACTTATAAACTCTTCCCTTATTCTCTCGTCTTCCTTGACTGGAACCAGCCCCATATCGCTAAGCTCCCCAAATCTCCTGTTATTCCCTACGAGCCCTATTATCTCACATCCCATGGTATCCGCAACTTCCTTCCCTCCTTTCGGGCTGCCATCCGACATAGTCTCCACAACCCCCAGGAGCGCCACTCCGAGCCTTTTTGCCATCATCCCCGACCTTATCGCATTAACTGCAGATATGTGCTGCGGCGTAGTCACAAGCACGAAACCGTCAAGGTCCAGGAGCTGTATGATAGAAAGCGGGGCATCGCTCGTGCCTGGGGGGAGGTCCATTATGAGATAATCCAGGTCACCCCACTCCGCATTCTCGAAAAACTCCCTAACCATCTTGCCTATCATGGGCCCTCTCCATATTATGGGCTTCTTGACATCGTCAACGAACATGGCTGTGGACAGTACCTTTATTCCGTCCTTTTCTACGGGCCGCAGTGGATATTCGTCAGAAAAAGTGCCGCTTATGCCAAGGAACATCGGCACGTTTGGGCAGTCCACATCAACATCCAGCAAGCCAACCTTATACCCCATTGAATGAAGCGTGTAGGCAAGGTTTACTGATACCGTGGTCTTGCCCACTCCTCCCTTCGCGCTGTATACGCCTATCTTGTGCTTTATGTTCGCAAGCTTTTCCTTAAGCGCCTTCTTCTGTTCTATGACCTTCAGTATTGATGGATGCATTACTCCTGCTGGCTGCGTGCCTGAAATTTCGTTCTGCATTGATTCACCTAATAAAAAGCAAGCTATAATTCACCTAGCAAATTATTAACTTCAGCCTGGGCGGGATGGAAATAAGGTACCATGAAGCAAGGCCCAGAAATGGCATGGTGCGGTATTATGCGCCCGAATTACCGCCAAAGCAAAAGTATTTAATTATAAGCAGCAAATATGAATTACTTCTAATTATATGGTGTAATTATATGTACCCAAATGTGCAAGCTTATGACAGGGGAGTGATGTTCAATCCTGACGGAAGACTCTTCCAGGTAGAGTACGCAAAGGAGGCGGTAAGGAAGGGTGCGACTTCAGTAGGCCTAATAGGCACTGACTGTGTGGTCTTCGTTGCACACAAGAACATAAACGAGCCGCTTGCAGTACCATCTACGATACAGAAGGTATTCAGGGTGGATTCCCACATCGGGGCAACCTACAGCGGAATGGTGGCAGACGGACTTCATATAATCGACACTGCACGAAGCTCTGCACAGAACCACAAGCTTCTTTTTGATGACGTCAAGTCTGTTGAATCCCTTTCAAAGCAGATATCTGCATACATGATGCAGGCAACACAGTACGGCGGCCTTAGGCCGTATGCCGTATCCCTTCTGCTGGGCGGAATAGACAACCAGCCACGCCTCTACGAGATAGAGCCTGGAGCATCTTTCCTTGGCTACAAGGCGGATGCAATAGGGAGCGGGAAGAAGATGGCCACAGAAATACTCATGAAAGAGTATAAGGACAACATGGAGCTCGATGATGCGATAGCGCTTGGAGTAAAGATAATAAAGAAGGTCAGCGAAACGCCTCTCACAGAGGAGACTGTTGACATAGGCTACATCCAGGACGGAAAGCCCTTCACGCTGCTCACACCAGACAAGATCAAGTCACGTCTGTAAGTGCCGATGATCAGATGTCCAAGACAGTAATAGCAAAATACAGTTCAAACGGGGACGAATTCGAGATTTTCGTAGATGCAGACCTTGCCTACGACTACATAACCGGCAAGATAAGCAATCCAATGCTGCCTCTCCAGGCCGAGGAACTCTTCACAAATGCCAACAAAGGGGAGCGACCTAGCCAGGAAAAGATAAAGAAGACATTCGGCACCACTGACATCTCCAAGATAGCGGAAACCATACTTAAGCATGGTACCGTGCCGCTCACCACAGAACAGAAAAACAGGATGGCAGAGGAGAAGAGGAAGCAGGTGGCTACCATAATAGCCAGGAATTCTATAGATCCCAGGACCAGCGCTCCACACCCTCTCCAGAGGATAGAGAACGCGATGCAGACGGCAAAGGTCCAGATCGATGTTTTCAAGAGCCCAAACGAGCAAGTGGATGCAGTAGTAAAGAAGATAAATGTTATCCTACCAATTAAATTCGCTACTGCTAAGCTGGAGGTAGTGATACCTGCAGAATTCGCAAACAGATGCTACGGCCTCATGAAGCAATATGGGCTGAAATCTGAAGAATGGCAGTCAAACGGCTCATTGAAAGCCGTATTGGAATTCCCTGCAGGATTGCAGGGGGAGTTTTTCGAGAAGCTCAATAACTTTACGAAAGGAAGTGCAATTACAAAGAACTTGGTGTAGGAATGCAAAGAATAGTAGTACCAGGAGAGAGGCTTCATGACAAGCCGATAAGGATAGATAACACTATAACCGATAATAATGGCACATACTCGTGCATTCTCGGGTATTTCGATGACCAGTCCAAGAGCCTCATACCTCTTGAAGGGCTCTGGCTGCCGAAGTCCGGGGATACTGTGGTCGGCATAGTGGAGGAGGACAGGGGAACAACGTTCACCATAAACCTCAACGCGCCATACCGCGGCCTGATAATAGCAAGATTTATAGAGACAGACATACGTGCCAGGGACGTGATCATTGCAAGCATAAAGGAGCTCGAGAAGGACGGTACCGCCATACTCGTGCGACCCAAGCGCCTCGAGGGTGGCAAGATGATTTCAGTAAAGCCATCCAAGATACCGCGCATAATAGGAAAGGCAAACACGATGGTAAAGCAGATAACAGACAATACTGGCACATCCCTGATAATAGGCCTTAATGGGATAATCTGGCTCAAGGGCGGGAACGTCGATCTGGCCACAAAGGCCATACTACAGATAGAGGAGGAAGCACATACCAGCGGACTTACTGACAGGATAAGGGAGATGCTTGAGGCAAACAAGGTGTAACAATGGGCGGAGGAGAAAAACCAGAACTTATGATAAATGGGAAGAGGCTTGACGGCAGGATGCCTGACCAGCTTCGCAGTATAAAGATCGAATCGGGAGTCATCAAGAATGCTGTAGGCTCTGCGTACATAGAATGGGGCAACAACAAGATAATAGCCGCAGTTTATGGTCCGAAGGAGGCGCTGCCTAAGCACGTTCAGGATCCTGAGAGGGCAATAATAAAATGCAGATATACCATGGCTCCATTCTCATCACTTGAGGAGCACGGCAGGTCTGGCCCAAACAGGAGGTCCACTGAGATATCAAAGGTAACCAAGGAGGTATTCGAGAACGTAATAATGCTTGAAAAGTTCCCAGGAAGCGAGATAGATATATTCGTAGAAGTGCTCCAGGGTGACGGTGGCACAAGGGCCGCCGGCATAACTGCCGCTGCAGTTGCAGTAGCCGCTTCCGGCATACCCATGACTGACATACCTTACGCAGTCTCTTTCGGGAAGGTTGGCGACACTGTAATACTTGACCTCAATAAGATTGAGGACAACTACTCGGATGCCGATATGCCTGTTGCAATAAGCCCAAGAACGGGCGATATACTCCTGCTCCAGATGGACGGCACGCTCTCCAAGGATGACGTGAAGGCAGGGATGGATATGGTGTACAGGGCAGCAGAAGTTATAACCAAGGTCCAGAGGGATGCGCTAAAGGCGCCATACGAGAAGATATCTGAAAGATATACGAAGTGATATTGATGCAAATAAGAACAGTAACAGAGGATTTCATAGCTGACCTTCTTGCAAACGGCAAGAGGGAGGACGGAAGGGACTTCATGTCCTACAGGGACATAAAAGTACAGACGGGCATAGTTCCCAATGCAGAAGGCTCGGCAATGGTGACTTTCGGCGATACGAAGGTCATAGGCGCAGTGAAGATATCCCCTGGCGAGCCGATGCCTGACAAGCCTGATGAGGGAAACCTCATGACTGGTGCAGAGCTGCATCCCATGGCTTCAGAATCCTTCGACACCGGTCCACCCTCACCAGATGCAATAGAGCTCGGCAGGGTCATAGACCGTGGCATAAGGGCTTCAAACATGATAAATCCAAAGGCTCTTGTTATAAACGATGAGCTTGTGTGGAGCGTATTCGTAGACGTATACGTGCTCAACTACGATGGAAACCTCTTCGATGCAGGCATGTTCGCCTCGGCGGCTGCACTCAACACATGCAGAATGCCCAAGTACGAAGACGAGAAGGTAATCCGCGAAGGAAACCTTGAGAAGTTCAAGCCTGGGGGCCTGGCCACGTCATGCACCTTTGCCAAGCTTGGCAAGTCCATAGTCCTAGACGCAAGCGGCAATGAGGAGGCCTTCATGGATGCGAGGATAACAATATCAAATGATGAGGCTGTTATCAGGGCAATGCAGAAGGGCCTGCACGGATCTTTCACAAACGCTGAGCTAGAAAACCTTATAGATATTTCCTTTAATAAATCAAAGGAGCTCAGAAAGATGATTTCAGACCTAAGGTAATCTTTATGTCAAACTTTAACGTAAGATACGGAGTAAGCCTAAGGAAGAGGTACCTCGCAGTCAAGGCCGACAAGCAGAGGCGCTACAAGTGTGACCTGTGTGGAAAGGTGGCGATAAAGCGCGTAAGCAATGCCGTGTGGAAGTGCAGGCATTGCAATGCGACTTTCGCAGGAGGCGCATATACTTTGAAGACCTCTCCAGGGGAGACAGTAGTCCGCCTTCTGGGCAAGGAGTGATGGCTTGGTCAAGATAACCTACGCTCCGGCAGAAGAGCTCGTGGTGCACGAGATACTGCCGGTGAGCAAGGCAGATATCCTAAGGGAGAGAGTAACACCAGCAGGAATAATGCCCCTGTATTGGTGCAACGGCATACTATTCAGCTTCTCATCCCTGCCGATGACTGACGACGCCTCAAAGGAGTACCTGAAGGGAAGGATACACTGGCTCGAGGTGCACTATACTGAATTGGAGCAGTACTCTCCGATACTAACTCTTGATGAAGAGGAGTATAAAGGCAAGATAAACGTGCGCGTGATAGACACGAGCATATCAGAGCTCCACCGCGAGCTTACAAAATGGTTAAAGAAGCAATCCAGATGATACTATGTCATATATGTGCCTGCACTGTGGAAAAGAAGTAAAGTCGCTTGACAAATTCATAAGGTGCCAGTACTGCGGATACAGGGTCCTGTCAAAGAAGAGATCCTCACTGGCAAAGGAAATATCAACCGATTGACTTAGTAATGCCGCATGGCATTCTGTTTGATCTTCCATGATATTGCCTGACGTGTCGGCGCACAGGCGTACAAACTTAGCAACCTGAAAGTGGCACGCAGTAAACGCAAGCTGCGTTTACGGCTTCTCCTTTTCGTTTTCACTTACCACTATCGTTTCAGATATCTTCCTTACCCTCTTGAAGGCGACACTGCTCTTTATAAAGTCGTTCCTCAGGTTCTGGCTTCTGGAAAGCTTGTTCATGTCGTCCAAAAGCAGATGGGACACCTCTCCGTTGTCTAGATTAAGCATCACGCCTTTCACATCTCCAAGCATCTTGCCGCCAAGGGTAAGTATCCTTTTTCCATAGAGTTCTGATACGGTTACAACCATTCAATCATCCTAAACTATCGCCCTGTTTATCTTCTTAGAGGCAAAAATTCTTATTATATACTCCTTAAGGGTATTGATTGTTGCAGCCGAATTTACATCAAGCTCCTTCAGCTCTTCGTCGGTAAAGAGGTTCCTGTTGGAGAATGCAAGGGATTCTAGGTACTCGTCCGTCATAGAGTAATGCCTCTGCCCGCAGGCAGTGCATGAGAATATCGGTACCACGGGCACCTCGCGTATCATTGACGGATCCATACTGTCAAGTTCCCTGTGCAGCCCCTCCGCGCCGCATCTGGAGCACTTTGCAGGCATCACAACTCTTTCATATCTTACAACATCCACGAGCTTAACCGCCGCATTTGAAACATGCCTGCCCAATTCGCCAAGCTGGTCAGCGCTGCCGTATTTCTGCAGTGTAACTTCACAGCGTTCGTTAAACTCCGTTATGAGCGTGCCTTTGCCAGTGGCTTCTGCAATGCAGAACTTCATGCCGTTCCTGCCATAAACGTCCGTCCTTATCCTTCCGTCGGGGCTCACATACGCTTTGAGAAGCAGCACCTCCTCACCTTCCTTTTATAACGTATTCCTTTATATCGGACCGGGTAACCTTGTCCCTCTTGTCCTTCCTGGCGTTTGTAACTGCCGCAGAGGCTATCTTCTTCGCCTCGTCTTCCAGTATCCTGGCGAGCTCGTCTGCGCCGCTTTCAGTTATGCTTACGCCGAACTTCCTCTTGAGGAGGGTCTTTATCGAGCTCCTTGATATTGCTGCCATCTCAATCAGCACTCAAGATCGTCATCACCAAATCAGACGTTGAATTCATCACGTATCAATAATGCGCACAAAGGTATAAAAGAGTTGAAAAAGTGTGCCACTTCTGGTCAGAAGATCCCAAATCGCTTAGATCCTCCTGCGCTGTCATCTGATTGTTCTACCTTTATCCTGAATCTTTCGTTTACAACGACCTTTCCTTTGCCCCTGCACGACCTGCAGGACTTTTCATGCAGCTGGCCGCGTCCCATGCACTTATCGCACACAGTCACCATCTCAAACCTTCCGAAGAATGAATTCTGTTGCACCCTTCTCCTTCCGGAGCCGTTGCATGCCGGGCACCTTATGTCCCTAGAACCCGGCTCCCCTCCGCCGCCCCTGCAGTTTGGGCATGTCTTGAACCTCTTGACCTCGAATTCCCGGTCCATTCCCCTTTCTATGTCTTCGAATGACAGGTTCAGTGTGACTCCGGTCTGCTCCGGAGGCTCGTTGAAGCCTCCGAAGTTCTGGAATCCGAAGAGTCCTTCCTGCATGTTCTGGAAGACCTGGTCAAAGTCAAAGCCTCTGAATATGTCCTCCTCAGAGAACTTCTGGCCGAACCCTGCCGGACCGTACGCGTCATACTGCTTCCTCTTCTGCTCGTCTCCAAGGACCGCATAGGCCTCGTTTATCTCCTTGAACTTAGCTTCAGCGTCGTTGTCCTTGTTGCGGTCAGGGTGGTAGCGTAGCGCAAGCTCACGGTAAGCCTTCTTTATCTGTTCTTGGCTTGCACCTTTCGCTACGCCCAGCACTTCGTAGTAGTCCTTTGTCATTTACTGCACTCCTGATGACTTAGGCGGCTCCTCTCCTGGTGCAGCTCCCTGGCCCGCGTCTCCTCCAGGTCCTGCCTGTCCCGCGGAAGGTTCCTGCCCTCCAGCCCCCGCTCCGTACATGCTTCCGCCTACGCTCTGAAGCGCTTCCTTAAGGGCATCGAGCTTTTCCTTCATCTTTGCATAGTCGTCCCCTTTGAGGGACATGTCAAGCTCGTTCCTGGCAGCTTCCACCTTGTCGTACACCTCCTTTGGCATCTTCTCTTTATAATCCTTGAGTGTCTTTTCGGTTGTGTAAAGCGTGGACTCCGCCTCGTTCTTTACCTGTATGTTCTCGAGTGTCTTCTTGTCCTCCTCGGCGTACTGCTCTGCCTCCTTCATCTTCTTCTCTATGTCATCCTTGCTCATCTTGTTCTTCGCTATTACCTGCATGGACTGCTCCTTTCCTGTAGCCTTGTCCTTTGCGCTCACGTGTATTATGCCGTTTGCGTCTATGTCAAACGTCACCTCTACCTGTGGCACGCCCCTCCTTGCCGGAGGTAAGCCTGTAAGTTCGAATCTTCCAAGCTCCATGTTGTCCTTTGCAAGGGACCTCTCTCCCTGAAGTATGTGGATGTCAACTGCTGGCTGGTTGTCCTCTGCCGTGGTGAATACCTGCGTCTTCTTTATCGGTATGGTGGTGTTTCTGTCTATCAGTTTTGTCATCACTCCGCCAAGGGTCTCAAGCCCAAGGGATAGCGGCGTCACATCAAGGAGAACCACATCCTTCACCTCTCCGGTGAGGACTCCTGCCTGAACTGCGGCACCGAAAGCCACAGCTTCCATCGGATCCACTCCGCGTTCTATCTTCTTGCCAAGAAACTGCTCCACGTATCTCTGCACTATGGGCATCCTTGTAGGTCCTCCAACCATTATCACCTTGTCTATCTGGTTGGGATCCAGTGATGCGTCCTTTAGCGCCTGCGTAACTGGCTTAACTGTCTTCTCAACTATGGGCTGCACTATGTCCTCAAGTTTTGCACGTGTGAGCTTGTATGTGAAGTGCACCGGAGCGTTTCCCGGACCCATGGTGAGGAACGGGAGGTTTATCTCACTGGTCATGGTCGTCGAGAGTTCTATCTTGGACTTCTCAGCGGCTTCGCGTATCCTCTGCTCCGCCTGCTTGTCATTCCTAAGGTCAACTCCCGAACTCTTCTTTACCTCATTAAGTAGGAATTCTACAAGCGCATTGTCCATGTCAGTGCCTCCAAGCTGCGTGTCTCCGCTCGTTGACTTGACCTCGAACACACCGTTGCCGAATTCCATGATCGTAACGTCTAGGGTGCCTCCTCCAAGGTCATACACAAGGATCCTCATCTCCTTGTTTAGTTTGTCCAGTCCATATGCCAGTGCGGCTGCGGTGGGCTCGTTAACCAACCTTACCACTTCAAGCCCGGCTATCTGCCCTGCATCCTTTGTGGCCTGCCTCTGGTTATCGTTGAAGTACGCCGGAACCGTTATAACTGCCTTCTTTACCTCCTCTCCCAGGAATGCTTCTGCATCCTTCTTTATCTTCTGCAGCAGCATTGCCGAAAGTTCCTGCGGTGAATATGCCTTTCCCGTTATGTTATACTTGAAATCGGTGCCCATCTTCCTCTTGAAGGCGTTCACAGTGCCTTCGGGGTTGGCCACTGCCTGCCTCCTGGCAGGCTCTCCAAGAAGCCTGTCGCCATCCTTTGTGAATGCGACATAGCTGGGGAAAGACTTTCCGTAAAGCGAGGTGCCCTCAGCGCTAGGTATTAGCACTGGCCTTCCTCCTTCAAGAACTGCCGCAGCCGAATTTGACGTACCTAAGTCTATTCCAATTATTTTCATTTGTATCAACCTTTTTTCTCCTTACCGTCTTCCTGTTGCACTCTCTTGGCAACTATCACCGAAGCCGGTCTAAGCATAAACGAATTCAGCATATAACCCTTCCTTACCACTTTCAGTATCCTCCCTTCTTCACCATCATTTTCCTGCACGAGCATTATCTCGTGTTTGTAAGGGTCAAACTTGCCATCTGTATCTATCTCCCTAAGCCCAAACCCTTTTAAGGTGGACATCATGTTCGAGTATATGAGGGACATGCCCTTCAGTTTCTCGTCCTCCATGTCAAGCGCGTCCAGTGCAAGCTCGAACTCATCCACAGTGGGCAGCAGCCTCGATATTACATCTATCCTGCCACTCTCCTTTGAAACATCTATGTCTCTGGCAACCCGCTTCTTGTAGTTGTCGAACTCGGCAGCCATCCTGAGCAGCCTATCCCTAAGATCCGCAGCCTCCTTCTCGGGTTCAGGCATCTCGCTCTTCTCAGCATCTCCAATTTCATCATTTTCTTGGTTTTTTCCTGTCATAAGCACCATCCTCTAGCAAACTGTCAAACATATCTGCAAACTGCATCATCCTGCTGAACTCCCTTTCCATGTCAGCACGCAGCTCATCTATAGTGCCGCGCATGTCTTCGGAGCGCAGGTAGTACTTCCTGCCCCTTCTGACCACGAGCCCAGAACATATGAACCTGTTAAGGTGGTATATTATGGTGCTTCTCGGCACATCGAGCTTCTTGTTCAGCACCTTGCTCGTCACTCCCTTACCTCCTGCCATATTGGCGACAATCTCTTTGAATATGGCCGGCTCAAGCCAATCCTCGCTGTCTCCAAGATCGAAGACTTTCATGAACCACCCAGTAAGCTCCTGGATGTCCATGTTGGATGGCCTGTTCACATACCTGAGCACAATCTTCTCTGTAACCGCCATGCGTTTAATTAAAAACTAACTTATATATAAATATTTGCTTTCTTTCAAAAAAAAGTTGAATATTTGGGCAAAAACTGTCAGATTGTGCCACAAGCCACCCCACCAGTGCCGGACTGCACTTCCGCAAGGCGCATATATCACTATAAATCATTTTGCAGCCAAAGCTATTGGGTGGTTAAATCCCCAAGAGCATGATCACTTTTTATGAGAACAAAGAAGTAGAAGCCGAGGAGTTCAGCGATGAAGAGGCGTCTTCGCTCTCAAAGGTGGTCACCAACATCGAAGGCAATGTGTACGCGTGGAAGGTTGGCAACGATTTGTCATCCGAGCAGGCAGGCGCACTGCTATCCAGGTACAGCCGCACATCCCTAAGCGGGAGGAGGCTCTATCTGAAGGAATTCCTTCCAAACCGCGACAGGGGCAGGGATTTCTTCGAAGCATGGCTCGTGGACTACGGCGACGATTCTATACAGGAGATGTCCGGGGGCATACCTTCATCATGCGAATTCATATCCAACTTGGCGGTAAAGGAGCTCGAGGACTCAAGAATGGGCTCTTACATAGAGAAATCTACCAGATATGTCTCCTTCGACAAGAAGCTGGGCAATGGGGACTACATGTTCTATAAGGACCCAAAAATAATGGGGTCAAGGTTTGCGGATGAATATCTCAGCCTGATGCGCGACCTATTCGACTCCTATTCAAAGCACACCGAGTCCATGTCCAAATACATACGCGACGCAAACCCCATAGAGAACCAACGCTTCGTCATAGGTGCCTCTTCTGTAAAGCTTTCAGAGCTTAACTCCGCTATGGAGGAGAGCCTTGGGGTCTCTGAAAAGGATCTGCAGAAGGCGTATGAGAATTCAGTCAAGGCCAACGCCCTGGATTTCATGCGTGACTACCTTCCAATGTCCATCCTGACAAATGTCGGAATAAACATGAACGCCCGTGCATACGAGAACACTATAATACGGTTGCTGTCCTCACCGCTCTACGAGTGCAATTTGATAGGCCAACGTCTTCTTGGCGAGCTGAGGAAGATGATCCCTTCCCTTCTAAAACGCGTGGATGACAAGCACGGGCTAAGCCAGAAGGAATTCCTATCATCATGCCGGGATAATTCCGAGCGTGCAGTCGCAGGCCTTACCGAGACAGTAAAGCCCGAAGATGATAGCAGCCTGATAAGCCTCTGCGACTTCACCGGTATGGGGGACCAGGATCCAAATGCATCTGCCCAGTCAAGAGTAGCAGCATTCATCATATACAAGTCAAGCAGGGGATTCTCGCTATCCCAGTCTAAGAAGATTGCCGAGTCCATGACCGATAAAGAAAGGGATATGATAATCTCGAATTATGTTGGCGAAAGGCACAACAGGAGACACAAACCTGGGCGTGCCTTTGAGAGTGTAAACTACACCTTCGACTCATGCTGCCGTATAGGCATCTACCGCGACCTCCACAGGCACAGGATAGGCACGCAGGAGAGGCAGAGGTTCACTGTGAAGCACGGGTACAACATGAGAGATCAGTACCGTGACATAGGCATTTCTGACGACTATGCTGAAAAGATGGGGCGCGTAATCCGGCTTTACGATTCCCTAGCAGAGACTATGCCTTACCAGGCCCAGTATGCAGTAACTTTCGGATTCAACATACGCTGGTATTACGCTTTCAATGCAAGGCAGATGTTCCACTTTGCAGAGCTCAGAACCGGACCAGGCGGCCATCCTGACTATAGGGACCTGGTGCAGAAGATGTATCTTGAGGTATCCAAAGTGCATCCATCCATATCCAGGTACATGAGCTACACTGACATGAGCCAGAAGTCCCTAGGCAGATTATCTTCAGAGATAAGGATAGCCCAGAAAAAGAACAAGCTGCCTGGGGCAAAGTGACTCACCACATCTTCATGCCATCATAGAGGGGGAACCTGCTGCTTATCGCAACTACCCTCCTCCTTATGTCGGCAAGCTTTGCATTTGCACGGATCTCCGCCCTGAACTTGTCAAGGTACTCCTGCCTGCCCTCCTTGCCCTGTGGCAGCCTATACTCTTTGACCTCGTTTATCACTTCGGCTATGAGCCCCCCTATTTCTCGCATCTCCCCTTCCTTCATTCCGCGCGTTGTCAATGCCGGGGTTCCGAGCCTTATGCCACTGGGATAGAACGGCGAATTCGGTTCCCTAGGTATTGTATTCTTGTTGACCGTTATGCCTGCAATATCCAGACCCTCCTGGGCGAATATCCCAAGGCCCACCCCGAAATTGGTAAGGTCTACGAGAATGAGGTGGGTATCTGTGCCTCCTGACACCATCTTTATGCCTTTCCTTGAGAATTCATCAGACAGGGCCTTGGCATTCTTGACTATCTGTTCTGCATACTGCCTGAACTCTGGCCTTGAGGCCTCCAGAAGAGCCACGGCAATGCCCGCAGTGGTGTGGTTGTGGGGACCTCCCTGCATGCCCGGTATTATTGTCTTGCTGATCTTCTTGTCAAGGTCCGGATCCTTCCTAAGCCCCTTGTCAGTAACCATTATCATAGCTCCCCTAGGCCCCCTAAGTGTTTTGTGCGTGGTGGTGGTAACTATGTGTGCGTATTCCACGGGGCTCTTATGCGCTCCCCCAGCAACAAGTCCGGATATGTGCGATATGTCAGCTACCAGATATGCACCGCACTCATCCGCGATCTCCGCAAACTTCTCGAAAGGGAACTCGCGCGGATAAGCTGTGTATCCTACCCACATAAGCTTGGGCTTATGTTCCTTCACGTTCCTCCTAAGCTCATCAAAATCTATGCTGCCGTCTTCCTTCACATGGTAAGGCACGCTGTTGAACAGCTGCCCTGTAACGCTCTCCTTGAACCCGTGCGTAAGGTGTCCCCCATCAGTAAGGCTTAGACCCATTATCGTATCGCCTACGCTGCACAGTGCAAGGTACACTGCAAGGTTTGCCGGTGATCCTGAATATGGCTGTACGTTTGCGTACGGTACCCCAAAAAGCTTCTTCGCCCTTTCTATTGCAAGCGTCTCTATCTTGTCTATGAACTCATTGCCGCCGTAATACCTCCTTCCAGGATAACCCTCAGAATATTTGTTTGTAAGTATTGAGCCCGATGCCTCCATGACCGCATAGCTTGTGAAGTTCTCTGACGGTATCATCTCCAGCCCATTCTGCTGCCTCTCCAACTCGGACTTCATGTATCCGTAAAGCTCGGGATCCTCTTTCCTTATAGTATCATATGACATGGCAAGACCAAGATTAGTTCGAGCGCAAAGAATTTATGGCTTTAACGAGTGCCTGTTTATGGGCCCATTTACCCCTAAACCTGCACTATTTAATATCTTGCCTGCGCAATATAATCCTGCCAGTTTAAGCTTTATACGGTGGTTACTGATGCCCAGCAATAAAACGACAAAAACGGATAGTGCGGTTAGAAAGTATGAGACGGCTACAAGGAGCCTAAGGCTTGTAACTTATGTGTCTGTCATAATTGGAGTAATGGCCATAATCCTCTCCATAGCATCCATATTCATAGCAACCAACGCTGCAAACAATGTGCATTACGTAGGCAACGCCACACTCAATACGACTCCAGGTGCTCCTCTTCCTGGAAAGACCCTTGCAGGCATAGACCAGCCTCTAAACGCATCGCAGCTAGCAGTAATAAACAATGCACCTGACCAGTACTTCGAGACTGCAGGTATGATGTACCTGAACGGATCCCTGGCAAATCCCATATACCCTGCTCCGGCAAACAAGGTACATGCATTTTATGTAGGCAACAAGACATCCATAGTCTACCTTGGATCCATAACCTGCATATTCTGCGGAGAGAACAGGTGGGCGATGGCACTTGCCCTATCAAGGTTCGGTAACTTCTCGAGCTTATACCAAGGTTATTCATCACTTGGCGATGGCGACATCCCAACGCTCTACTGGACCCAAGTCAACTACAACTCCTCAGGGGACGCCATAGGCAACTACTATTCGAGCCCCTATATAAATTTCGTCTCGATAGAGGACCTGCATCCTATAGCCGGAGGCTTCAATCTCAATACACCTTCCCAGATAGGGGCCAATATAGCTGGCACCGGCAACCAGACGTACGTTGACGCGTTCGCCCGCATCCTCAACCTCAGCAGCAACAAGACCACAGCCTTCCAGGGAACACCATACACCATCTGGGGCAACTACCAGTTCAATGGCGCAGACGCTATAGTTTTTGGCAATACGACACCCGTAGGGACTCCACAACTGAGCCTTGAGACCCACGCGCAGGTATTTAGCCAGCTGTTCACCCCTAACGACCAGTTCTCATGGTCAGAGTATGCCGCAGCCGATATCTATGTGGCCGCCACATGTGAGTCCTTATCAAATGCAACCAGGGCATCTGTATCAGCATGCTCCCTCCCTGCAATAAAGATGATAATGGCTTCAAAGTTCGCATGACTGTGATGTGTAAATGAGCAAGCCTATAAGCAGGTTAAGGGTTCTATACATAATATTCAGGCATCCTACATACCTGATATCAACAGCCATTAGCTCTGCCGTGTTCTATTATATCTTCTATACACTCATCACAATGAGCAACGAAGGGGCGTACCTGCTGCTGATACCCACATTCCTGGTATACCTCCTTATGGCCATGTCTGGCATGATGTTCTCCATAAGCCTCTACATCATGGCAAGGTCGTTGCTTACCCGCTCGTCAAGGCTCCAAGGAGGCGTTGCTGGCGTGCTACTCCCATCCGTAGGGGGCCTGATAGCAAGCTGCGGTTGCTCATTCTCGGTACTTGCATCCATACTCATCTTCCTTGGCATAAACACTTTCGATGCCGTGGGCCTTGTGTCTGCGATAAGCGCCTACCAGCTACCTCTAATGGTCTTCCTGATAGCCATGGACGCTGCCATGATCTACTACTATACCGGGAAGCTTAAGGGCTTCTTCAGAAAGTTGAAGTAATTCCAAAAACATGGAATAATTCACTAGAATCATGCGCCTTTTGCCGTCGCATGGTGATATGCTTAAAAGCCTTATTGACATAACTTAAGGATATGGGAGAAATATTCCCCGAAGGCTGCGGAATAAGCAGAGTTCGGGGCATAGTGAGCATTCTTAAGCAGCATAAAGGGCGCATGGAGCTCTCAGAGCTTGCTGAAGAATCCGAAGAGGATATAGACGACCTTCTCCCCCTTATCAAGGCTTGCCGCCTCCTTGGCTTTGCCACAGTTGATGAGTCTGAAGTTATACTCACTGAGAAGGGCTCAAAGCTTACTTTCTCAAACGTCTCCAAGTCTATCCGGGAGGGGCTAGAGAAAGTAGACCCATTCAGGTCCACTCTGGAGATACTGGGATCGGGCGAGATGAACACGGAAGACCTGTTCAATGCGCTCAAATCCAGCGGAGTAGTGCTGCATGACGACCCTGTGACCAATGATGTAATCCTCAAGAAGCTGCTAATACGCTGGGGAGTACGGTCCAAGCTTCTGAATTACAATCAGGAGTCAGACCTGTGGTCAAGGCGCCTAAACTAAAACCCCCTACTGCCTATTTAGCCATAGTATATTGTCACTGTTAGCGGTCCATAGAAGTTGGTGTTGGGCGCTATCATTGTTACCTGCAGATCCGCGTTTGAATAAGGCGGAAGGTAGAAAGGCAGCCCAGGATCGGAAGTTGCAAACCTGAACCCTGCTGTTGAACTGTTTACGCTTTCTATCTTCATAGGGCACTGGCTGCTGGAAGGCGTAAGCACAAGGTCGAAAGCCTGGCTCCCGTTGAGTATCTCTGTCTGTGAGTCTACTGTTGTATATGAACTGTATGAACAGCTGGATCCGCCCACGCTCGCAGGGCCGTTGTAAACGTACTGGTAATTGATGGCATAGAACTCAACGCTCGCAGGCGTGACAGTGGTCGTGGCCTCGCTCCCAGCAGAAGGGCCGGCGGCCGGAACGTAGGCTGTTGCATGCTGATCCTTGTTACCACTCCCAAAGACAACAAAAGCCAATATCGCAATCACTAATGCGACCAGCGCAATTCCTGCTACTACACGAAGCTCCATCAAACCAACCATAAGCGATATTGCCAATGGCCCTGCCTCATATTAAAAGCTAACTAACAAGCTTTATAAAAAGAGTTCAGTAATAGCAAAGCCAGGTCACTTTGCAAGCTCTGCGTACACCAGATCCATGGTCTCCATGAATGATGCCGCACGTTTGTCCCTGGGCCTGCCTGTCTTTATGGACAGTATCTTCTTGACCTTGGTGGGCTTGTTGGACAGCACTATTATCTTGTCGGAAAGCTGCACCGCCTCCTCAACGTTGTGCGTTACCATTATTACAGAATTTACCGATATGTTCTTGTTCTCCAGCATGTACACTATATCCGACCTGAGGGTCTCGGCAGTTAGCTCATCGAGGGAGCTGAAAGGCTCGTCCATAAGGAGTATCTGCGGATCGGATGCAACGGCCCTGGCAATACCAACACGCTGCTTCATCCCCCCGCTGAGCACATTGGGGTAATATGTCTCGAACCCTGAAAGCCCGAACCTGTCGAGCAGCTCTGACGCCTTCTTGTCCTTCTCATCCTCACTGAGCTCTGACAGGTTAAGCCCGATCTTAACATTCTCTATGTTGGTGAGCCAAGGCAATAGTGCAAAGTCCTGGAAGACGAAAGAGAGCTTCTTGCTTGGTCCCTCTATTCCCCTTCCCATTACCCGTACCCTTCCGCTGCTTGGCGGTATTAGGCCTGCTATTATCCTGAGTATGGTGGACTTTCCGCAGCCCGAGGGCCCCACTATGGATACAAACTCCCCCTTGTTTATCTTGAATGAGACTCCGTCTATTATGTTGGTATCGCTTCCTTCCATAGCGAATGTTACGTCTTCAACAGAGATCATATTCATACGCCTCACCCATATGCCTTCGCTACGTTCCTGTACGCCTTTCTCCACACAAATGTGTTAAGTAACAATATCATTACTACAATATTTAAAAGTGCGATTATCATAAGCCCCAATCCCAGCCCTCCTGGCAGTATCGACGTGTCTAAAAGCTTCCCAATCCCCGTTCCCACGCTACTTATCACTGCGCTTCCGCTCGCGCTTGCGGATATGCCGCTGGTAGTGAAGTACTCTGCAACTATGCTTGCATTCCATTCTGCAGCTATTCCTGTTATGGCGCCGGTTATGAATCCAGGGAGAAGTGCTTTCAGGTACACCTTCCTCCATGCATATATCCCCTTCACTCCGAAAAGCCTCTTGACTTCGAATACGCTCTGGGGTATTGTCCTGGTGCTGGCCGCCATCCCGAATATCATGTACCATATCCCGCTAAGCATGAACACCGCGAATGCTACAAGTTCTCCATTGCCATGAAGGCTCTGCGCTATGAGCGGGAGCAGGACCGTTGCAGGAATTGATGCAAGTATCTGGAAAAGGAGGAGATAATGCTGGCTCCTCTTCGATATAAATATGAAGTAAACGCAGACAGGCACGGATATGGCGCTTATAACTGCAAATGCCCCCCACACCCTTATGAAGGATGCTCCCAGTGCTGGTATCACAAGCTTCTCGTACCCTAGCAGTGTTGGGTTGGTCACTATTATGTACGCCGCTGCTGCCAGTGCCACGAGCCCGATTGCCGAGTATGCTATCCTTCCCATATCCTGGGAAGGCTTCGGTGCCACTGGCACGGTCCTAATGGCCGTTCCTGTGGTGCCCTTTCTAAGAACCCTTATGTCCTTTGCCACCACTCCAATCCTCTTGGCATATCTGGTCTTCATTCCCATGCCTATTATGTCCATAAGCGCCTTCTCGTAGGATCTCATTCCCGGCTTTGCGTGAAGTCTTGTGTATCTAGTCGAATAATCTTCAAGAGGCTTGAAGAACAAGAGTCTTGTGCCTATGACAAACACTATGAAAACCGCCAGCCCAAGCAGGTAGTTTCCTATACCTTGAGCTGCCAGGCCTACGAGCCCGCTCCCTATCCCGTACGTAACGCTGTACCTCAGGTTGCCTATGGAAAATATCTCGCTGGTTACCAGGTAGAAGAGGCCTATTGACCACGAAAGCATGGACTGTTCCACCATCCTGGGGAAGCTTGCGGGCATGTATATCCCCCTAAGCTTCGTCCATAGGTCGAAATGGTAGAGGCGTGCAACTTCAAGGAATTCATTAGGCAGGGTCTTTACGGATTCGTACACTCCGAATATTATGTTCCATATCATGCTCGTTATTATCAGGAATATCACTGCCGCGTTTATCCCTATGTATCCTGGCAGGATAACGACAAACACGAATATTGCAAAAGGGAAGAAGGCGAGTATCGGTATGGTTTGCAGCACGTCAACTACGGGCAGCAGGACCCGCTCCGCATTCCTTGATGTCGCGGCAAGGACACCTATCCCAAAGCCAAGGGCAACCGATATGCCCAATGCTATGAACATCCTTAGCCACGACGCCGAGGCATCCAGAACCAACTGCGCCAGGATACCTAGCAAATCCATATTTATAAGAGGCTGTGTGGATAATATAAGTCTTTGTGCAAAATTTGTAGTAGAGGTATGTTACGACATGGCGCCGAGGAAGAAATCCGGACCAGCAAGGACTGCGAGAACTTCAGGCAAAGCGGCCCGCAGGCTGCCCCAAGCAAACGGTCCGCAGGCATACGTGCCTTCGTCAGACCTCGAACGTTTCCTCGTTGACAAGATGGTATCGGTAAGGTCCGCGCCATCCAACGGCACCACTGTTGAGAACCTTCTATACAGCTCCACTCCAAAAGTTTCCTCAATAGGATATTCTTTCGGCTTTGTAGTAGGTCGTGAGATGTCAGGCAGGCTGGGAGGCAATTCCGGGCTGCCCAAGGCAATGGGGCTTGTCGGGATGCAGTGCACGGAGTCTTCAAAGCACAGGAACACCACCGTCACCTCACGGCCATATGGCCCTTCAGGGCACAGCCTTGGCAGCATACATCTATACGAATCGGGGGTGATAGCAGGCTTCCTGTCTGCACGCAAGGGCATAAGGATGGCTGCAAGGGAGACGGAGTGCTATTATGGCGGCGCAGTCTCCTGCCGTTTCGTTGCAGCCCCTTCAAAGACCGCGTCTATGCACCAGGACAAAGTTCCGTTGGAGGAGATTATGGACGGCATAGCGCGCTACCTGTCAAGCACGGAAATAAGACCCCATCCAAGCGAGTATCGCAGGATACTGGCATTCGTCCCTTTATTAAAAAATCCCATGAACAAGCAGATTGTCCGGCTTCTCACGATGTCTGGATCGAGGATTGCCAGATACTCCGGCAAGTCTGATGCCAAGCGGATAATAGGCAGCATAGCGAACTACTTCGGTGCATATGTATCTAGCGCATCAATTTCGGAAAGTGGGAAAAGCATTATAAAGCTAAAATATGAAAGCTATAATTCGATATATCCGTACGTATCCATGCCAAATGCCCTGATAGCCGGGTTTTTATCGGCGGTATTGGATGGGAGCGCAGAAATAAATCTTTCTGCTAATAACCGCAACGCATATACCGCCACAATAACCATTAAGAAAAACCGTGCATGAAAATGTCAATACTTGATACTATACTGGCCGCAGTGCCGTACATAAAGAAGCCAGAGAGGCCTCCATCATTCAGGGAGAAGCTGAAGTGGACCCTGATAGTTATGGTGGTCTACTTCGCGATGTTCAGCACTCCTGCATTCGGGGTAAACACGTCAAGCATTTCACAGACGCAGCTCCAGGTGCTAAACATAATATTCGCCGCCAGGGTGGGGACCCTGATAACCGTCGGTATAGGGCCTATAGTACTGTCAAGCATAGTGCTCCAGCTGCTTCAGGGCGCAGGGCTTATAAGTATGGACCTAAACGACCCACAGAGCAAGGGCAAGTTCCAATCAATACAGAAGCTTGCGGCTATAGTCATAGCCCTGGTTGAGTCTGTCATATTCACCCTGTATGGATACGTCCCGATAAACCCGGCAGCAACTATCGCCATAGGCGCGCTGCAGGTATCAGTTGCAGCAATAGTCATACTGCAGCTTGCAATAAGCGCAATAGTGGTCATATTCCTAGACGAAATAATGGTCAAGTACGGAATAACTTCCGGAATAAACCTGTTCATAGCTGGAGGTGTCTCCTATTCTGTCATAGCCAGCACTGCGCAGATAATACTGCCGTCAGCTGCAGCCGCCATATCCGCGGGAGGTGCTTCTGCCCTTGCAAACGCCGCTCTGGCATTCGGGCCCCTCATATTCGCGCTTGTCGTGATGCTCATAAGCATATATGCGTACGACATGAAGGTGGAGCTTCCTCTGGCATTCAGCCAGTTTAGGGGCGTAGGCGGACGGCTTCCAATACCATTCCTTTACGTAAGCGTCCTGCCGGTGATATTGGCCACGTCCCTAATAATCTCACTGACTGTATGGTTCTCTTTCCTATCCGGGGTGCATACTGGGCCTTTCGCGAACTTCGCCCACTTCCTGGCAACATACTCCATTCAATCCTCGGCATCCTCAACAGGCAAGACCGTCTCGTCCACAGTCATAACTGGTGGCTTATTCTATCTGATGTCGCCTAATTTCCCAGCTCCGTATCCCGAACCGTACGGCATCGGTTATTCGGCATATTTCAACCAACTGATAACCGGCACGAGCAATCTTACGCTTCCATGGGGTGGCATAGTCCTGGTCCCTGAATGGATACATGTCCTAGTCTACAGCCTGACTCTGATAATACTTTGTGTCATATTCGGCAGGTTCTGGATAGAGATGACTGGCCAGAGCCCTAAGAACGTTGCCGACCAGCTGCAGGATATTGGATGGCAGATACCTGGCTTCAGGAGGGATCCGAGGATAATAGAAAACGTCCTAAACAAGTACATCCCCACAATAACAATACTGGGAAGCATAGCCGTAGCGGCACTGGCAATACTCGCAACCCTTACGGGAGCTGTAGGAAGCGGAATGGGCATACTCCTTACTGTAGGGATAATGTACATGATATATCAGCAGCTGGAGAGGGACAACATGCTTGAGGGCTACGGCAAGCTCAACGAATTCCTGTCTTCCTGAAAGTACGAGGACTGATTCCAATAAGGCAATCTCGTTTCATTGTGAGCCATGGCGGCTTTCCTATAGAAATCTCTGCGAAATACCGTGCAGGCAAAGGGAATTGCGTAGTATTCATACACGGCCTAGGGTGCACGAAGGAGTGCTTTGACGCGGCATTCCGTTCACAGCCCCTTGGAAAATCACCCTTGCTGTCATTCGATCTTCCTGGCTTCGGGGCATCGTCAAGGCCCCAGGGATTTTCGTACAGGCTCGAAGAGCAGGCCCAGGTATGCATGCAGCTCCTCGCAGACCTGGACATATCATATCCCCACCTGGTGGCGCACAGCATGGGCGGTGCCATAGCGATACTTCTTGCCGAGGAAATGGGCGGGAAGATAAAGTCGCTGTCAAACGCCGAAGGGAACCTCATCCGTTCGGATTCAACAATGTCAAGAAGGATGTCTTCTGTCTCCTTCAAGGCGTTCAGCGATCGCCTTCTTGTAAGGCTTAAGCGCGAACTGCTATCTTCGCGTGATAAGGGCATGGCCTCATGGGCAAGGATGATGGAGAAATCAGACCCGCTCGCTCTTTACCTATCAGCCAAATCCCTTCTGTCATGGTCAGAGACCGGGAAGCTCCTGGAGAAGTTCATGGGATTGAAGGAGAAGAAGGCATATTTCTATGGCGACTCAAATTCTGGCATGGCTGTGCTAGGCAAGCTTGATGGGGTCGAAGCCTTAAGCATCCCCTCTTCAGGGCACTTCATGATGACCGACAACCCTTCTGCATTTTACAAGAGTGTCGCAGAATTCATATGCTCAAAATAGCAGTACTGTTCAGACATAATCCTTGTGTATATAGCACCAGCTCCACTCCTTGCCTGGAAACGCAGTCATTACTGGGTGTCCGGTCTCTTCAAAGTGCTTCGTAGCGTGCCTTCCTATCGACGAATCGCAGCATCCCACATGCCCGCACACCAGGCACATCCTAAGCTGCACCCAGTGCGTACCCTCCTTAAGGCATTCCTCGCACCCTTCCGGCGTCTTGGGAACAATCCCTTTAACCGCCTTGTCCATATGTTCGCATGTCATGTTATCATGTACCTATGTGCTTAAAGCGATAAATACACACTGCATCCATGTCCACCCTGTCCCCTTCCCTGCAAGCAGCTTCCATACTTACACGCATCTGCTCACATTGCTTTGCGTATACACATTGAAGCCCGTAAGTATGACAAAGTAAGAGCCTGCTATTGTGGTAAGCTGCGGCCTCATGCACACGAATATGCCTTCACTTCCGTTGACGCTGTATCCCGCCATCTCCATCCCTGTATAATTCAGGCGCACGGTAACGTTGTAGCCCTTGTTGCTAGAATAAATGTAGAGGTTCTGGACAGATGTCTTCTGGTCTGATGTCTCGGTAAAGACTTCATGCGGCACACCATTTGTGTAAATGGTGAACGGGCTGAAATCCAGCATAATTACCACGTTTCCCTGCCCTGCCTCAAGCCTGCCAAGCGTCTGGTTCCTGGCTCCGGGGTTTGTTGAGAGCCTTGCCTCCCCAGAAGTATAACTGCCAACACTCCCTCCCTGGGGACTTATGCCTATCGTATAATTTGCCGAAATTGTATAATTCTCATTCTGCATCCCCGGCACGGTGGTGGGCATTATTACATAATAAAAGGAATGCACCACGTTGACCGGCACAGTAGTCTGCACTGGGATTGTAGTCAATGGCACTATGGATGTGGCTGGGGTGCTGCCATTGCGCACCTTGGCTGTGGTTACTGCATTATGGTTGGGCGAAGCCCCAATGCCTGCAACTAAATACAGCCCGGCGCCAATTATGACGACTGCAATCACAAGTACAACTATATGCCATTTCATATCAATGTCCATAGTCATCCTATCATTTGTGCATGCTACTCCAAGTAGCGGGCATGACGGGATTTGAACCCGCAACCCCCTGGTCCGAAGCCAGGTGCGCTATCCAAATTACGCCACATGCCCACATAAGTATTAGCAATACACACCTTTATTAACGACAAACCAAACACTTATAAATCTTGTATTTCAAATAGGAAAAACAAGCAAGTGATAATATGATAACTGCAGTAGATGTAACAAGAATAGAAGCAAACAGAACGAACAAGGAGCTCATTTCAAACATGAAGTTTAACATAAACTTCGATGACGTAAAGGTAAACAACGAAAACGTAGAAGTTGCTTTCACGTTCACTGCCATCTATGATGGCGCACAGGCTGCCAAGGAGATTGGCAAGCTTACAATAGCAGGAAACATACTCGCAAAGGAGACCAAGAAGGATGCCGAGGCGATAGAAAAGAAGTGGAGCTCTGCAAAGACCCTGCCACTAGAATTCGCCGAGAACGTCATAAACATGCTGAATTTCGAATGCGCTGCAAGGGGAACCTTGGTGGCATACTCCATGGGCTTCGTAGCTCCTCTGCCTCTTTCAAAGGCAAAGCTTCAGGAAAACGAAAAGCAGTAAGCCCGCGCCCCACCGCTTGACGCGGCTTGACGCTTCAGTTGAGACACATGGAATACGTAGAGCTAGATGGCGTAATAATAGACATAGATTACATAACGCTTGAAAACAGGAGCACAATACGCATCACTGCCAAGGCCGACGGCAAGATATACAAGCTTCTAGACCCTGGTTTCTACCCCTATTTCTATCTAGTCCCTTTCAACAAGGGACTCCAGCCAGAAACCATAATGTCAATGAACATCGTGGTGAACGGCGAGAAGCATGAGGTCAATTCGGTTACCAGGCAGCTGCGCAACATAAAAGGGATAGATACTGAAGTGTTGCGCATAGATGCAAAGAACACGCGCTCTGTGCCAAAGCTCAGCGAATACCTAAGGGAATTCGGATCGAGGTACGAGTATGACATACTGTTCTGGAAAAGGTATCTGATAGACAAGCACCTCTCTCCGCTCTCCGGAGTGCACTTCAAGGCACATCCAGACGGGAAATATCTCGTGATAGACTCTATAGCAGCCGGCGTAGAGCCATCGGGTGCGCTAAGCTATCTGTGCTTCGATATAGAGACTTACAACCCTGCCGTTGCGCCAAGGCCTGACAAGGACCCTGCGATAATGATAAGCTACAAGTCCAGGGACAGGAGCGGCGTCCTCACCACAAAGCAGATCAACAAGCCATTCGTTACTGTATGCATGGACGAAAAGGACATGATAAGTAAATTTGTAGAACTCATAAAGGAAATAGACCCGGACATAATATCTGGATACAACTCTTCCAATTTCGACGTGCCATACCTTATGAAAAGGGCAAAGAAGCTCGGCGTCGCCTTCGACATAACAAGATATTCGGAAGAAGCCCGCGAGGAGAACCACGGGCTTGTGCAGATGATAAAGATACCGGGGCGAATAAACCTCGATATGTACAATGTAACCAAGTTCATATCCATAGTGGGCGCATCTGAGAAGCTGCTAAAGATAAACCGCCTCACCTTGTTCGAGGTGTATCAGGCAATAACCGGAGACACAAAGAAGACGGTGGACAAGACGAACATATGGCAGCAATGGGATGGCCCAAAGGAGGAGCTCGAGAATCTCGCAGAGTATTCGCTCAGCGATTCCATCTCCCTGGAGAAGCTGTATGACTTCTTCGTACCTCTTGAGATAGAAATGTCAAAAGTATCGGGGCTCACTCTTTCAGAGACTGCAGTATCAACCACCGGCCAGCTTGTCGAATACCTCCTAATGGCATACGCCACCTGGAACAACGAGCTTATACCCAACAAGCCTACCGAGTCAGAGATAATGGAGCGCAATTCGAATCCCATCGAAGGCGCATACGTAAAGACCCCAGAGGCAGGCATATACAAGAACATATCCGTATTCGATTTCAGAGGTCTGTATCCCTCAATAATAATCGCAAACAATATAGACCCTGCAACAGTGTGCAGGGGCTGCGCCGACTATTATGAATCGCCTACAGGCGCAAGATTCAGGAAGTCCCCTACTGGCATAATACCAAAGGTTTTGCAGCTGCTTATATCAGAGAGGACTGATGTCAAGAAGAAGTACAAGAAGGATCCAGACAACATCTATCTGGGTGCGCGTTCCCAGGCCCTCAAGATACTCGCAAACTCCTTCTATGGGTATCTTGGATACGCAAGATCAAGGTGGTACTCGCGCGACTGCGCGGGAAGCGTCACGGCATTTGGCAGGGAGGTAATAATGAATACCATGAACGACGCGGAGCAGGAGGGCTTCAAGGTAGTCTACGGCGACACCGATTCGGTATTCCTGCTGATGCAGTCCAAGACAAAGGAAGACGCAATGGCCTTCCTGCAGAAGATAAACACCAAGCTTCCAGGATCAATGGAGCTCGAGCTTGAGGACTTCTACACAAGCGGCGTATTCGTAGGTAAGAAAGACAAGGCAGGCTCGGGAGCCAAGAAGAAGTACGCCCTCCTATCCGAATCCGGCAGGATAAAGATAAAGGGTTTTGAGCTTGTGCGAAGGGACTGGTCAAATGTGGCAAGGGAGACCCAGAAGAGGGTCCTCGAGGCAATACTCAAAGAGGGCAGCAAGGAGAAGGCGTCTGCCATAGTCAAGGGCGTAGTGAAAGACCTTCAGTCAGGCAATGTCAAGCTTAAGGACCTGGTAATATACACGCAGCTAAGGAAAGGCATAGACAAGTACGACAACAATTCGCCAGAGCTCTCGGCAGCCAAGAAGGCGCTCGCCAACAACGTCAAGAGGCGCGACGAACTCGAAGGGGCTACAATAGGCTACATAATAACAATGAACGGCAATTCCATTTCTGACAAGGCGGAGATTGAGGATACTGCAAGCAGCTACGATCCCGAATACTACATAAACCGCCAGGTACTTCCAGCGACCCTGAAGATACTAAAGGAGCTCGGCCTAAGCGAGGAAGAGCTTAAGGGCAGAGGCTCGCAAAAGAGGCTTTGACCATGGAATATGACTACAATATGCTAAAAGAGGCCGGCAAGGTATCCAGCCAGGCGCTGCAGCGCGCAAGGGAGACTATAAGGCCTGGGAGGAAGCTCTTAGACATTGCCGAAGATCTCGAAGCATTCATCAAAGGAAAGGGCTGTGAACTCTCATTCCCTGTTAACCTATCGATCAATGAGAGCGCCGCACACTATACTCCCGAATATAGTGATGCATCCATACTGCCTGACGAGTCGGTGCTCAAGGTGGACCTGGGAGCCAGGAAGGGCGTATACCTGACGGACTGTGCAATAACCCTATCATTTTCGGATAAGTACTCCGACCTTGTCCGCGCAAGCGAGGAGGCGCTGGAGAGCGCCATAAGCCTTGTGCGTGCAGGAAGGCCAGTAAATGAGATTGGGCGTGAAATAGGCAACGTAGCAAAGAAGCACGGCGTCAACCCAATAAGGAACCTTGGCGGGCACGGCATAGAGCAGGACGAGCTTCACGCAAGCGTATTCATACCGAACTACGACAATGGCGATGCCACTCCTTTGGAAGAAGGCCAGGTAATCGCCATAGAGCCCTTCATGACTACTGGGGAAGGCCACGTGGTCAGCGGAGAGCACCTGCAGATATTCCAGAAGGTGTCAGAGGGCCAGCTAAGGTCGCAGGAAGCCAGGGACGCGTCAGCCTTCATAGATAAGAATTATCTCACGTTCCCATTTGCAACGAGATGGCTGGTAAATGGCCTGGGCCTTGGGGAATTCAAGGCCAGAAAGGCCATTGCCGAGATGATGAACGCAGGAATGCTCGAACCTTTCCCTGTGCTCGTGGAGCGATCCGGGGGCATGGTCTCCCAGCATGAGAAGTCCCTGATAGTTGAAAAGGATTCATGTGCCATTGTCACATGAAATCGTGGCAATGTGCAAACAGGCCACGCAAAATAGGTAAACATATTAACATTTCATAAGCTATAATTACCGTTGGACATGAAGCTACAAAGCGCCATGGAGTACCTAACTACGTATGGTTGGGCTATACTGATAATAGGTCTAGTCCTGGCCGTACTTTTTGGCTTGGTAAGCCAGAGCGCCCAGGGCCCTGCACAGCAGTGCATACTCCCTGCCGGTTTCTCATGCATCAACTATTACATGTCCCAGAACGGGATGCTTGTGCTCAACCTGCTGCAGTCCACCCAGGATCCAGTGCAGGTCACGGCCGTGGGATGCAACAATCCCGAATCTGTATCATACATGGCCTATCCATCCAGCCAGCCTTATTTCTCTGTTCCAGTCAACATGCCAATAGGCTCCAACAGCACGTTCTACATACAATGCTATTCAAACTCCTCAGCTTATTTCGGAAATATAGGGGGCATATACTCGGGGTATGTGATAATAAACTATACTAACGCGTATACGGAGTTTCCAAATACAATATACGGGAAGCTGGTTGTAAAGGTAACCCAATGATCTGGTCTTTATGAAGTGCCCATTCTGCGCGAACAGCAATACCGAAGTCGTTGACTCAAGGGAGGTCATGGAAGGAAGCGGCATAAGGCGCAGGAGGGAGTGCGAATCCTGCGGCAAGAGGTTCACCACCTACGAAAAGGTGGATCTCGAGGGAATCACCGTGATAAAGCGTGACGGCACACGCCAGCCTTTCGATAAGTCCAAGATACTGGGGGGCATAATGAAGGCCAGCGAGAAGAGGAACATAAGCAGGGAGGCCATGGACGCTATAGTGGACAAGATAGAGATGAAGCTTCGCCACAGTGGCATCAAGGAAATAAACTCCCGCAAGATCGGCGATATGGTCGTAAAGGAGCTTTTCAATGTGGATCCTGTTGCCTATATCCGCTTTGCCAGCGTATACTACAACTTCGATTCTCCTGAGGAGTTCAGGAAGTACGTGCTTATGCTTAAGAAGTCACCAAAAAGGAAAAGGTGACAATCATTCACACTTGGTGTAGCTGCACGACATGCAGGTGAAGCATCCGCCTTCATTTACAAGAGTGTCCTCATGGCATGCAGGGCACTTGTCAGGCTTTATCTCATGGCCTTCTATAACTCCTTTTGATACCATCGTCTCCTGCCTCCCGGTAACTGCTTTTGGCGTCTCGTCATCCTTTAGCAGCGCAGCCGCTGTGGCAGGCGCAACTATGCCTGCCATCACCTCAAGCGACTTACCTATTGCATCTGGCACGCTGTAGAATCTCATTCCCCTGTCCCATGCCACTGATGTGTTTGACTTTATGCCCTTGAGGCAGTGCACCACCTCCTCTACGCTGCCGCCTAGCTGCAGGTACTTGCTTATCAGCTTGCCTATTGCCTCTGTATAACTCTTCTCTTCACTTCCGGACATTCCAAGGTTTATGAACACCTCTTTCATGGAGGTCGCATCGAAGTTCGCTGTGACGTAGAGGGAGTCTCCCTGGAACTTGACCTTCATGGTCTGCCCGGTGAGGAGCCTGTCCCTGTTCCATTCCATCTCCTTAATCTCTGCAGCTGCAGGCACCTCCTTCTTGCCCTTCTCCTCTTCTGTTATGAGTATTCCTTCCCTTGATCCTTCCCTGTAAACAGTTATGCCCTTGCATCCAGCCTGCCAGGCCTGGAAGTATATCTTCTCCACGTCTTCAACAGTAGCCTCCCTCGGGAGGTTAACTGTAGACGATATGGCGCTGTCTATGTGGTTCTGTATCGTACCCTGCAGCCTCACCCTGAAATCCGCCTTTATCTTGTGCGCAGGCACGAAGAATTCAGGCAGTTCGCTATCCTCCGCTACGTTGAACAGCTTCATGTATTCGAGCACCAGCGGGTGGTACACCTTGAAGAATTCCTTGCTAAGCGACTCTGACCTCCTTGTGTAGCTGAATGCGAATATCGGCTCTATGCCGCTCGAAGTGCCGGCGAGTACAGAGATGCTTCCCGTTGGAGGTATAGTCAGTATGCATACGTTCCTAAGCCCGTATTTGCGCATCTTCTCCTGTATCTCCTTGGGCAGCGTCTTCACGAAAGCCATTGATAGGTGCTTTTCCGCGTCGAACATAGGGAAGGAGCCCTTCTCCCTTGCTATCTCTATGCTCTCATCATAAGCCGCGCACTTTATCTTATCGAAAAGGTCGTCTACTATCGCCACAGCCTGCTCGCTATCGTACTTAACCTTCAGCTTAATGAGCATGTCTGCCAGCCCGGTGATTCCAAGCCCTATCCTCCTGCTGTCCCTGGCCGCCTCTGACTGCAGCTTTAGCGGATGCCTGTCAGAGTTGTAATCTAGGACGTCGTCAAGGAACCTTACGGACACTCTCACTGCCTTCTCCAGGCTCTGCCAGTCGAATGATGCCTTGTCGCTGAATGCGTTAACTACGAAGGATGACAGGTTCAGGCTCCCCAGGTCGCACGCACCATACGGCTGCAGCGGCTGCTCAGAGCACGGGTTTGTGCTTATCACTTCCATGCCATTGTATTCGCTTGGGGAGTATCTCTTAACCGTGTCCCAGAATATGAGTCCCGGCTCTGCCCAGTCCCTGGCAGAAGTAACCAGTTCCCTCCATACATCCCTCGCCCTTATCTTGCTCTCGATCCTCCCAACAGTCTTGTTCTCGAACCTTAGCGCGAACTCCTTATCGTCCTTCACAGCCTGCATGAACTCGTCCGTTATCCTTACGCTTATGTTCGCATATCTCACGTTCGCCAGGTTCCTCTTCACCTTTATGAAGCTCATTATGTCAGGGTGGTCGACGCTAAGCGTTATCATAAGGGCACCCCTCCTGCCATGCTGCCCTATCGTGTGCGTGGTTTCACTGAATATGTTCATGAATGATACTGCTCCAGTAGACTCTGTGGCCGAATTGTTCACGGGGGCTCCCTTGGGCCTGAGTATGCTTATGTCAGTCCCTACTCCGCCTCCATAGCTGTACGTCCTTGCAGCCTCCTTGCACCAGTCGAATATGGCCTCTATCGTATCGTCCTTTACCGGTATCACATAGCAATTGAGCAGCGTGGCCCTTCTCGGCTGCCCTGCACCGTAAAGTATCCTTCCCCCAGGCAGGAACCTAAAATCGGCCAGAAGCCATCTAAACTTCTCCTCCCATTCCATCCTTTTCTGCTCCGTAGGCTCTGTCTGCGCTATCGCGTTTGCCACTCTCGTCCACATCTGCGCCGGAAGCGTTTCTATAACCTTTCCGCTGCCGTCCTTCAGTGCATATTTCTCAAAGAAAACCCGTGCACGTATCTCATCCCCCCTGAAAAAGTCAAGCGTTTCAGCAGGCAAAGTAACCTGCTGCACTCCAGAAACAGACCCCTCCTTCTCAACAGTTTTCACATCCTTTTTAGTATCGTCCACAAAAACCACTCACACAACATATAGTATAAAGCCCCATTGCCCAATACCAAGTGTAGTGTGCATTAACTATATAAATACGCTTCTACGAACGTCTGGTATGCAATTCTATAGAAACAGGAATACCTATTTTTAAAACCTAACCATTCCGACCCTCCTGCCGCAGTAGGAACAGGCCAGATATGCGATATGAAAGGCCTCGGCCGGGAGTTGAACCCGGTCCAAGAGATCCACAGTCTCCTATGCGAGCCGTTACACTACCAAGGCCATAGGAATTTGGTGACTATATAAATATTGGCCTTGGTTATTAAACCTTTTTGCGCCTGAGCAATAGTGTATTATCCCGAAATAATGTCCTCTCGACAAGGGAATATGTCTTTTACCGTGACAATCAGGTCATGAGGACATTGACCAATCGTGGGATACGATGGATAATACGAGAAATGCGGAAAGGGGAACTGTCCACATACTGTATTGCGAGACAACAAGGAATAACCCCACGACATGCCAGGAGAATATATCAAAAGTACAGAAACCTCCAGACTCACCTTATAGGAGGCATATGTCTGCAAAGACCTGGGAGAAAACCGCGGCCGATAGATGACTATGAAAGGCATATTGTGGTAAAAATGCATGAAAAAATGCCAATCTGTGCGACAAAGATGGAGAAATACTATCGCCTATTGGGGATACCAAGAATGCCTCACAATAGAATACACCGAATAATGACAGAAGAAGGCATCGCAAAGCCCGTCAGGAAGAAGATAAAACGGAAAAAATGGGTCAGATGGCAGAGAAGGCACAGTAACAGCCTATGGCATACTGATTTTTCGGTGCCTGAAGATCACAAACAAGTAATTGCGTATATAGATGACGCTTCGAGAAAAGTGGTGAGTTATGGTAAATTCAACAACGCAACTACTGACAACGCACTTGCAGTACTTGACGTGGCAATCCAGAGGTTTGGGGTGCCAAAGCAGGTGATGACCGATCACGGAGCGCAATTCTGTGCAGATGAAGAGAAAGTTTATCGATTTAGAGAGGCCCTGAAGAAGAGAGGCATAGAACACATCATGTCTCCGGTGAAGAAACCGCAGACAAATGGCAAGATAGAGAGATGGTTCGGATCCATGGACAGGCTTTACAGGCGTTTCGAATATAATCTCGATAGATTGGTGGAGTGTTACAACAACATGCCTCATCTGAGTCTGGATACGACTCCAAATATTGCGTATATACTGAAGATGCCGAAGAAGGCATCAGCGTCCATAACGATTAAGAGGTGATATGATGAAATCAAATTACCGAGAGGACATTAATTCAGGATACCACAGCGCCTGAGCAATAGGATAGCTACTTCCGGCCAACAACCAAACGTGCAAGTTCCTCGGGAGTATGCGTATCCACTTTTATTATCCTGATCTTATTACTCACCAGATGTGCAACTCGCGCAATGGAATCAAGGACAGGCTTGGTAAGCAGGGCTAGGAATCTCTGCATGTTACTGGTACCCCAAGCATTATCCGATCTCTCTACATTCATCCTTTCCATCAAGGTTCCCCACCCTACGTGCAGATACACAACCTCATCAAAGTATGTTGCCATCATCTTTGCCATACCTGCCGGGCGGTTTGGAAGGATGCCAAAGACGTACATATCCTGTCCCATACCTTCACAATCCTTTTCCATTCGCCTCAACTCTTTAGCATCCCATCTTGGGCTGTGCCGCAACAACCAGTAAAGCGAAGCACCCCTCTCTAACTTGGAATCCCCTTTTTTCCCCCACTTCAGGAACGTGACATCTGCATCTGCAGCTTGGTCCGCTGTTAAAATCCCCAGTCTAATGCATGCTCTAAGTGTTTCACTCTTTCCTGAATATGTGGGTCCAAGAACTCCTACTCTCTTCATCTATACGCCAACGGATTTGTGAATTGCCTCATATATATTGTTTGGCTTTACATGGCGTTGTCCAATAAACAGGTGTAAATACCGCAATCCCATACTAAGGCCAGATAAGTCGTTACACGATGAATGTGTTGTACACAACTGCCTTAAGTAGAAGTTCCTTTTCTATCATT
>JAJZNA010000013.1 GCA_021848065.1 Microcaldota archaeon | reverse complement strand
TGGACAGGACTGAGCTAAAGCGCCTTGAGGAGGTACAGAAGAAGCTTGGCTTCAAGAGCAGGTCTAAGATGCTTAGGAGCGCGCTCGAGAGCCTCGCAAAGGAGTATGACAGCGTGAATTCGCTTAAGGGGAACGTAGAGAGCGTTTTCGTGCTGACATACGCAGATACAAAGAAGGACAACGTTTCAGACGTATTGCACAGGTTCGAGGACAACATTAAATCGGAGATGCATCACCACCATGCTGGAACCTGCATTGACATACTTAACCTGGAGACAACGGCGCAGGTAACAAGGAATTTCTTCGGCGCGGTGAAAAGCTGCAAGGACATCAATACCGTTACCTATTCCATAGTAAGCGAGAAATAGCCTATTCCCTTGCAAGCACCTTGTAAGCATCCCTAATGGCTCTTTCAGTGGTATCCCACGAGATGCAGCCGTCGGTTATCGAGACGCCATACCTAAGGCTCTTTGGGTTCCCGGAAAAGTCCTGCCTCCCTTCGTATATGTTCGATTCGAGCATCAGTCCCACGATGCCTCGGTTTCCCCCGGCTATCTGCCTTACCAGGTTATCCAGTATCTCCGGTTGCCTCCTATAATCCTTGTTTGAGTTGCCATGGCTGCAATCCACAACCAGGCGCATTGGCAAGCCTGCATGTTTCAGGAGCCCCAGGGCCTTTGCAACGCTCTTCCTGCCATAGTTCGGGCCAGAGTCCCCGCCCCTCAACACTATATGCGCGTTACTGTTTCCAAATGTGTTAACCATTGCCGCCTTTCCTTTTTCATCAATTCCAAAGAACCATTGCGGCTGCCGTGCTGCTATTACTGCATTTACAGCCGTTTTCACGTCCCCATAAGTGTTGTTCTTGAACCCTACCGGCATGGAAAGCCCGGATGCCATCTGCCTGTGTGTTGGCGATTCCACTGTCCTCGCTCCTATTGCGGCCCAAGATACCAGGTCGCCTATGTACTGCGGTACAAAAGGCTCCAGAAACTCCGTGGCTGAGGGCAACCCTATATTGGCATTGTGCATAAGGATCCTCCTTGCCAGCCTTAAACCCTCATCCGTATGCTGCATTCCGTCCAGGTAAGGCTCGTTTATAAGTCCCTTCCACCCAACACTGGTCCTGGGCTTCTCGAAATAAACACGCTGAACAAAAAAGAATATGTCATCTAGTTCCCTGCTCAGTGTTTTGAGCCTGGCAGCAAAGTCCTTGTGTTCTTCTAAATCCCTGCTCGAGCAAGGTCCCACTATCATGAGCACCCTCCGATCCCTACCTGAAAGTATCCGCCTCACAGCACCCCTTCCATCCTCGACTGTCCTGCGAGCTCCTGCAGTGATTCTAAGCCCATCCTCCCTCTTCATCTCGAACGGGCTTATCAGGCCATTGTACTCTGCAATGTTGCTATCCACCAGCCTGCGCACCCTTGTCCTAGTTACCATAAGCTAAACCTACAAGATTGATAAATATGTTTATGGTTCACCACGTATATATACGTTATTGAATAAAAGTCAACAAATAAGCAATATTTATTAATATATTAGAATAATATTCAAATCATGAAAAACCTTAGGCCAGGCATAATAGAGCTGTTAAAGAAAGGCAGCTGCACCCCAAGGATATCGGATCTTGCGTCAAAACTGCACTCCAAGTCGACAACCGTGCACTATAATGTGAAACAGATGGAGCACGACGGTACAATAAAGTCCTACAAGGCCGTATTCGACTACAACAAGATCGGCGAAGGGTTCTGTACTTATGTGCTGATAAGCCTTGGCAAACAGGAATACAAGAGCCCCGAGGTAGTGGCCGGAGAGCTGGCAAAATATGGCAACATAGAGAGCGTAGACATCGTGACCGGGCAATGGGAGATAATAATCAAGGTAAGGACAAAGGACATAGCGGAATATTACGAATTCGCAAAAAAGGTCCTATCGCTGCATGGAATAGAAAAAACCCATACCCTGAATTCAATGCACCAGGTCAAGACGGAATTCATGACCATGGGATAGTCTACTGCGCCTTCTTTTTCTTCTTTCCACCGAAATTGCCCTTGGGCTTTGGTATCTTCAACCCCGGGAACATACTCATAAGTGTCTCAGGGCTCACTTCCAGGTCAAGCTTAAGGTTGCTAAGCATTACGCTGAATAGGTATGTCTTTGCCGCGTTTCCCAATTCCTTGTCGCCTTTGCATGAGGACTCGATTTCCTTCATAGCCTCAGCTTCGCCAAGAGCGTTTGTTATCTTCTCCAGGTTTGCGGCGCTTTTCCTCATGGTCCCCATGAAGTTTGTTGCATAGGCTTCCAGCACATCCGTATCAATTCCCAGTATCTGCGCAGCCTTCCTGTCCGTTGCCATGCGTATCGATGAAAGGTGCGCAGCGACCTCCTCCGGCTTAGTATCCTTGGTTATCGACATCTTCTTTACCGAGACCCAGTCCCCATACTTCGCCATGAATACAATCCCGTCGGATTGCAGCCCGGAGCCCTGCTTCCACACGGCTTTTCCTGAAAACGGTTTGCTGCTGCTCCTTATGTAATGGTCAAGGCCCATCTTTTCCAGGGCGCTCCTCAGTATGTATGCCTTTGCGAAGGGCTTGAGCTCTTCCCTGGCACCAGAGGCTCTGTTGACAATCTCCTCAACCTCTGGCGAACCCAGAGCTTTGTATATCCCAACAAGTTCCTTGTAGCTGCCTTTTGGCAGCTTGCTAGTAATCTTCTCAGAATAAGCGTCTATAGCTTTTATATCGATTCCAAGGATCTGAAATGCCCTCTTGTCCACGTCTTCCCTTATGGAAATGAGGAACAAGGCTATGTCCTTCGGGTTTGTCGATGGTGTTACCACAAGGCTCCTTGAAACTACCCAGCCATTGTACCTGGCCATGAAGTCTAGGGAATCCCCGGTCTCCGCCATCGCAAGACCCGGTTATGCCGTTGCAGTTGCTTCAACGTAATAGCCGGAGGCCTTCTCGCGCACCACGCGCTTGACCATTCCCTTGTTTCCAAGAGCGACGAGCGCATTGGTTACCATGCTCTTCGGCCTGTTGCATTTCTTGGCTATGTCGTCGGCAGTTTTCTTCTTGTCCTCCTTAGTGGCTCCAAGCTCCTGCATTGCCTGGACGACCAGCTTCTCTATAGGTGATAACTCTTCCATTCGATTCACTCAATTCAAACTTTAAGATCACTTCTTGACGCGCTTCTCCTTCCTCTTCGGCCTGAGGTACTTGTAGCCGCACTTCCTGCACTTCTGCGCCGACATTATGTTCCTTGACTTGCATCTTCTGCAGATCATTACGTTCGCCAGATTTTCATCGGCCAATGAGAATTTTCCCATGAATAAGCACCATACTTTTTCAGAATAACCGTTAAGAATTGCCTATCTCTATTGGCTGGCAATATTTATAAGAATTTGCTTATGCGGCATAAGGCTCCTTACTGCCCGAGAGCCAGCCTTTCCAGCTCGGCCACTGCGTCGCCTATGTCATAATGGATATGGCCTCCGGAAAGCTCTATAGCAGTTTCCACCTGCAGGTTTGCCTTGCATGCCCCGGCATCTGCTGTAGCCCTGAAGTCGCCCCTATACCCAACCACCTTCTTTCCGCTCGCATACCCGTAACCTATCTCAATAGACGTGCCACTATCCACATCTGTGCCATCAAGTATCGCGAAGATGAATCCAGAGCCATCAATCTTGGCGAAATTGTCCGTGCCTATGCCTATCGCTTCGTTGTGCGACATTGCTTCCATCGAATTGCGCAATTCTGTGTTAGTCTTGCCCATCACTTGATCGAATGGGTTTATGACCTCGAAACCTGCAGATGCAAGTTTAGGCACAACAACCTCGGCAAGCCAGAGCCTCCCAGCATCAGAGAAACCTGACGGGTTTGCGATGTAAACTACTGGTTTTCTGCTGTTCATGGTTTGTGCCCAATCCCACTGCGTTTCAATGCCTCAGTATCCTGTCCATGTGCGGCATGCCGATATCATCCCTGAAATGAAGGTTGTTGTCCTCTACCTGTATTTCAGACATGGCAGCGTATGCCCTCTCCCTTGCGCCATTCGTGTTCCAGTCCTCTGCAACCACATAGAAGAGCCTTCCGCCATTGGCATAATATCTGCCATTCTCGATCTTCACTCCTGCCCCGAATATAGTGACGCCATCAACCTTGGCTGCCCTGTCAAGCCCTACGATCTCCTTGCCAATTGCCTTGCTGTAGTCTTCAGGGTAGCCCCTGGCTGCAGCCGTGACTGCGACCCTTGCCTTTCCATCATTGGCTATCCTGTGGGATGTTATCTCCCCGCGCGCAACACCCATGTTGAGTCTGAAATAATCATCAATTATTCCCGGAACCACCACCTGCGCTTCTGGTTCTCCCCATCTTGCATTCCATTCAAGTACGTAGAGCCTTAGTTCTCCGTCCTTATGTACAAGCATGCCTCCCATGTAAAGCACTCCATTGTACTTCCTGCCTTCTTTCTTGAGGCATCTTATCGCGCGGTCAAAGAGTATCGTGGTGTATTCCTCGATTGCAGGCGTGATTGCCGAATGCGGGGTGCTGGCTCCCATGCCGCCTGTATTGCTGCCTCTCTCCCCACTCTCAGCTTTGTTGTAATCCTGCGCAAATCCTAGCAATTGCACATCACGCCCATCACTCATAGCGAACGCTGAGAATTCCTCCCCTGTGATCATGCCATCGCCTGTGAGCCATTCCTCTATAACTACTTTCTTGTGTAAAGGGGACTTGGTCCAACCAAGCTTTTTTATTGCAATCCTGGCCTCTTCTATGGTTAGGGCTCCTATCGAGCCGCTTCCTCCCATCAATCCATCGGCTTTTATGAACAGGGGCCTGAATGCCCTGGTGTCCACATACCTCATAGCTGGCGGTATGCCCACGGCTATGTAAAACTCTGGCTGGGGTATCATGTGCCTCTTGCCAAATTCCCTTGCAAAGGCCTTGCTCCATTCTATTTCCCCCGCGCGCATGCCTGGCCCTACGGTAGCTACCCCATTGGCCCGTAGTGCATCCGCCAGTCCTGCCCTAACCGCCTTTGAACTGGATACATCGGCTAGCGCGACATTGCGGCTTCTACACAGGTCCGCTATCTCATTGACATCGGTTGTCCTGAGCATAGGATATGTCTCAACGGGTTTCTCCTTGCCCTGCGCCATCATGTCGTTTCCAGGTATGGCAATGATCCTGTCAACATCCGGGCTCTGGAGATACTTGCTAGCAAGCACTGCTCCCCTGCCTCCTTTGTCTATCACTGCCACAATATTTTCCCTGGGCATAGAAGAATCAATACCATTTGGATTCCTGCTTTAATAAATTACCGTAAACCTTGTTCAGCATTATTATGCATTGCGCAGAATTGCATTGCAGCCTATGCCAACGTTAAATTGGCCTTCGCCCGGATAAATGCATACGATGGGGCAAAGTTTATAATGGCTTGCCGGGATATATATAGTAACTATTTTCCTCAAAATTGTGAAAAAAGGCACTTAACATGGCAAACGGAGTGGAATTGACTGTAGCAGATGCATTGGTGACAGATTCTGGCAGGAGCATAGCCAGGATAGACGCCAGGTCGAGAAAGATCCTTGATGTCGTGTCTGGGGACATAATAGAGATAAAGGGAAAACTGAAGACCACTGCCGCTACCGTGTGGCAGGCGCACCCTAGCGACGAAGGGCTCGGATTCATAAGGATTGACGGTTATCTCAGGCAGAATGTTGGCGCAGGCATAGGTGACAAGGTATTCATATCCAAGGCCACCGTAAAGGATGCTGAAAGGATAGTCCTTGCACCGCCCCCAAGCCAGAAGCCGCCGCTCTCTCCAGACTTCTCTGAATATGCAAAGAGAAGGCTTGAGAACAGGCCGCTTGTGAAGGGCGATTCCGTGCCAATACCGATGTTCGGGCTGGTGTTCAATTTTCTGGTCATACAG